>JAETON010000062.1 GCA_021771695.1 Lachnospiraceae bacterium
GTTTACATTATGAGAAGTTTGCGGATGGGACTGTGAATCCACTCCTCACCACCCTTGATTTCCCAGATAATTGGTTACCAATCAAATTATCTCAGATTCTTAGAGTCTCTTCTGGTAAAAGTTTAAAAAGAACACAACTTACGGAAGACGGCAACGTGCCGGTATACGGTGCTCACGGAATAATGGGTTCTTATTCTGAGGGATTTATTGAAAAAGGCACATTACTTATTGGACGTGTTGGTTTTTATGCGGGATCAATTATGCGAACTAAAGAATTTTCATGGGTTACCGATAATTCACTTATAGTTTCGAGTTCTTCAGTTGTTAATTCAAATTTTTTAGAGTTGTCACTTAAGCATTTGAATTTAGGTTCATTAACAAGCCAAACTGCCCAACCGGTAATATCTGGCCAAAAAATATACAGTCAAATTATTTTTCTGCCGCCAGTAAACGAACAGACGAAAATTGTTGATTCATATAATGAATTAATTTCAAAAGTTAACACTATAGAAAAAGAACAAGAACAATTAAAGCAATTAGCAACACAGCTCAAACAAAAAGTGCTTGATGTGGCTATGCAAGGAAAGCTAGTGCCACAAGATCCAAACGACGAACCAGCGTCTGTGTTACTTGAAAAAATCAGAGCTGAAAAACAGAGATTGTACGAAGAAGGTAAGATCAAAAAGAAAGATTTAGTTGAAACAGAGCTCGTAAAAGATGGTGATAACGCCTATTATCAGAACTTGCCTGATAGTTGGGAAATAGTACCACTAAAAAACATCGTTAACTATAGGATCGGAAAAACACCAAATACGAAAAACAAAAACTACTGGACTAATCACGAAGGCTTTCCTTGGATTTCAATTGCTGATATGGGAAAAGATAAGTATATCGGAAGAACAACCCGAAAAATAACAAATAAAGCAGTAGAGGAAGTATTTAAGGGAATTGTTTCTCCAAAAGGTACTCTTATCATGAGTTTTAAATTGAGCATAGGAAAAACAAATTTGTTAGGCAAAAATTCTGTGCATAATGAAGCAATAATATCTATTTTTCCTTACTGGGATAACAATAATGTGCTTAGAAATTATTTATATCTTGTCCTTCCGATAATAAGTAATTCAGGTGAAACTATATCTGCAATTAAAGGTAAAACTCTAAATTCTAAGAAAATTGATGTACTTCCCATACCTCTTCCAACAATTCGAGAACAACAAGAAATTAATACCAAAGTCATGTTATTTCTTCGAATTCTTGAAATAATTTCTTAATTAGATTTGTAATTCTTAATTGTTCTGTTTTTGGGGGCAATGCAATTAATAATTTTAGGAGTACTTCACGAGATATTCCGGGAATCATACTCTGTGATTGTAACTTCATATTATCAATTTTTGTCTCTAAATAAATCTTTAGGAATTCATTATTAACTAAATAAGGTCTAATAGCCATAATTTGTCGAGCAATATGAGCTTTATAATATGGATTAACTGCAAGCTCGCCCACTGTACCTTTAACTGTTATTAAAATATCTTTTTTTTCAGATATAACTGTTGGAAATTCAGTAAATCTTGATGTTGTAATGATTCCATCACAAAAATTACTAGCTCCTGTAATATATGGTATCCCTTTTTGTACAGAATCAGAATACTTAGCTACTGATAAATCACGTCCAGACAGCAAGTAGACAATATTACCAAAGAGTGTTTTACCCCATCCTTTCGGCAAGTTCTGATAATAGGCGTCAGAAGAATAATAATAATTATAAAAATTCCCGCTGTCTCGGTAAGAACAGTATTTTTGATGTTATAGCTAATATTAAGTGTGATAAAATAACATCAGTAAAAAAGCTGAGGGGAGAACAACATTTGGAAAAAGGAAAATCGATTGATGCTTTGATGAGACATATTCGAAATGATCACAATGTTTCAATAAATGGTGGAAAGAATAAAAAATCATTAATGAATATGGGATACTATCATGGATATAAGAGATACCGTTTTATAAAATCTACCAAAAATATACAGAATTTTGATGATTTTTCACAAATCACGGCTATCTATTCTTTTGACTTTGAGATAAAACGAATTTTTTATCCAATGATTATCCTAGTAGAAACTAGTATGAAGAATCGAACAATTGATGCTGTAGTTACCCGACAAAATTCAGATATAGAGTCTATTTATAAGACGAAACTAACTGATTATTTAGATTATGACAGAAATAGTAATGATAAGAAGGAGATTAGAAAGTTTAGAGATGGCATAAAAGGAAGACTTGATTTTAGATCAGTCATGGATCAGACGATTGGATATAATTATGGAAAAAATGATGCACTAAGCCATTTTGTTCATAACAGTAAACCAATACCTTTGTGGGTTTTCTTTGAATTAATAACCTTTGGACAATTCGGACACTTTATAAGTCGTTTAAGTAAGGAATGGAGACTTAAAGTATCGGAGGCTAATGGGTTACAAAGCGCATCGTTTAACCAGAATGGACGTATGTTGCAAAATATCGTTTTTACATTAACAGATTTGAGAAATGCAACAATGCATAATTCTGCTATTTTTGATGCAAATTTTAATCATGATGGCATCGCAAGGGGGCTTAAACAATTTTTAATGTTGGAGACTAACATTGAAGATATCACGTTTGATAAAATTATTGATTATCTGATTTTACTTATATTTGTCTTAAAAAAATATGGGTACTCCAAAACGGAGATCAAAGCATATGTTCGTCAATTCGAGAGTGCGAAAGAGAGACTTTTTAAAAGTATACCTCGTTCAACTTATGGATCATTACTCGGGATGGATTCTAATAAGAAAATTGAAGGTATTTATTCTTTTATATCTAGAACTTGAAAATCCTGAATAATAATGCTAAAATCAACATATCTAATTGGGGTGTATCACTTCGGTGTGCATCTAAGGGAATCAGATGCTTCTGATTCCCTTTTTTATTAAAAAATCCTCACTATATGCTGTAAGCCTACAGTGAGAACTCATAAAATGTTACCAAGTCACTATTTTATTAACAATATTCTGTTGTTCTGTTGATGTTCGTCTTAGGTAAATACGAGTAGTTTCAATACTTTCGTGCCCCATTAAATCTGCTAATAGGGAAATATCATTAAATTTCTCCAAAAATCGTTTAGCATACATATGACGAAACGAATGAGGGTAGACGATTTTTGTATCTAAGCCATATTTATTAGCATAATTTTTAAGCTGTTGAGCAATACCGCGTGGTGTGATCTGCTCGCCATATTTGTTTAGGAATAAATAGCCCGATGTTCTGTTTTCATTTTCTATCCAGATACTTGTTTCGTTCTTTAATCGCTTAGGAATATATAATCGCCGAATCTTGCCACCTTTTGAATAAATATCAAAATATCCAATATCAATATGTTCAGTCTTGATTTTGACTAGTTCACTCACTCGAGCACCTGTTGCACCTAAGAACCAAACAACGAAGTACCACTTCATATTCCCATCTTTTTTTAACTTCCGCTTTAAGAACAGATAATCGGCATAACTGATAACATCCTCTAAATAATTTTTTTGCTGAATTTTGATTGCTTTCAAACAAAGATCATCATTACCTGAAAATTTCAAAAACTTATTAAGCCCTTGAATACGTAAATTTACTGTTTTAGGCTTAAAGCGTTCTAACAAATATCCTTTATATTCCAGAACCCCTTCAAGCTCCAAATCGTAATTTTCAAGAAAATACTTTACAGCATATAAGTATGAATCAATGCTATTTGTTGACAGTCCCTGTTGTTTTAAGTGCAATTCGAAATCTTTTACTGAATTTTCCATATTTTTGCCCCTTTGATATAAATTTAAAAGCACTGTATATCTATATATAATGTACGCAAAAAACGCCGTTCTTTACAGAAACGGCGGTAATTTTTATAATCATTGTTATTCTTCAGACTCCTATTATGAGAACTTGCCGAAGTCTTGGCTACTGACCACCGTGGAGAAAAGTTGCATATTATTATCTGAAAGGGATTTATCATCGGATAAATATGACAATAACTCACAAAATTCTACACCATATATCACAGGAGCAAGTAATTTTCATAATGGACAAATTACCACTGATGGGTATACAAAATTTCCTCAGGTTATCGCACAAAAAAATGATTTACTAATCACTGTAAAAGGGACGATTGGTGAATTAGCCATTTTAAAACTTGAGAAAGCTCATATTGCAAGACAAATTATGGCAATACATCCATTAGCCATTGATACACAATACGTATTTCTAGTCTTAAAAAATTCTATTGAACAACTGAAGCAACAAGCTCAGAGCATGATTCCGGGAATTTCACGAAATGTTTTATTAAAATCGGAAATTCCTTTGCCACCGATAAGCGAACAAAGACAAATTTGTCAAACTATTTCATTAATTGACTCTCAACTTCAAAAACTGAGTTAATTAAATTAACTATGCGTATTTGTTCCTTTTCAGCAGGTAAAGCTATTGGCAAATTCCTCAATACTTCCCCACCAATTGCTTTAAATGTAGTACCTGTCGCTTGCTGTTCTAAAATTGATTTTTGTGTCAGCAAAAAATGGTACAAATATTCTAAACTGTATCCATACGGCTGAATTGCAGCGAGACCGCGTCCTATCACGATTGTTTTTCTAGTTAAATTTACATCTCCAACTGGGGCTCGAACTGACATAACGATTGAAGGGATTTCTATTTCTTTTGTTATCTGGCTGGTGTACTTGCCGGAGGGATTTAAGAATTTTTCTCCAAAGTCACTTTTCCCTTGATGAAATTCAACCGCATTCAAGCTAAATTCGCTTGTTACATTATTCCCTTTAGGAGATTGTCCCATAATTACATTAGCAACGGAGAATAACTTGGATTTTATCCATGTTTTTGGTAACTTCCCATAATAGGCGTTATCACCATCTTTTACAATCTCTGTTTCAACTAGATCTTTCTTTTTGATCTTACCTTCTTCATACAATCTCTGTTTTTCAGCCCTAATTTTTTCAAGTAGCACAGACGCTGGTTCGTCGTTTGGATCTTGTGGCACTAGCTTTCCTTGCATAGCAATATCAAGCACTTTTTGTTTTAGTTGGGAAGCAAGTTGTTGCAAAGCATTCTGATCAGAATCAATACATTCAACTAATGAAAGATAGTCTGATAGGACAGATACAATCTGTTTCTGTTCAGAACTAGGAGGTATTGGAATCAAAATCTCCTTCAGCTTCTTTAAGGATAAAAATTTTTGATTTCCTCCAGAAGCACATTTTCTTAATCTTTTCTCAGAGTATTGTAAATAGTCACGGATGAATTTAGAATTTTGCTCAATCGTTAATCTTTTGAATAGCGCAACGTTTTTTATAGAATATTCAAATTCAACTTTCGGAGCTACAACTGGTTTTCCAATAGTTCCTATCATAGCCATCAAAATATCACCAGCTTCAACTCGAGAGCGCTGATTAAACTTTTGACTATCTTCATCAGAGATGTAGTTAACATTCTTGAAGTCTATTTTTCCATCACCTAGATTCTTACTCGTGACAAACGGAATTCCAGAATCGAAATATTTTGGTGTGTCATGTGTCCCATCTCTTACATCCATATAAGAGCCTAATTTTGCCCATTCCCATCCATCAGGTAGTTCATATGGAACATCTAATTTCTTCACAGTCCCATCAGCAAACTTCTCATAATGTAAAC
>JAETON010000063.1 GCA_021771695.1 Lachnospiraceae bacterium
CCTGACCATTTATTTTCAGAACCGCCAAAAACAGAGGAGCCGTATTCTACACCTCGATCATGGCATATGTTGAGTGATATTCTGAAAGAATATGGAGCTGGGAAAAAGAAAGTGGAGGAAACCGTTGTACGGATGCTCGCATATGGATGTGTTTCTGCTTCACATGCAGGAATGTTTGTGGCATATACGAAACAGTTAGGAAATAAGCACCTTTTAAATGATATTATTAAGGGCATAGAAAAGTTTCCATCTAAACCGCAGGAACGGGATGTGTTGTACTTTTTGGCACAATCATTTCGGGCAAAACTGATTCATGAATTGCCAATAAATAAACAGAAGATGAATCAGGAGGCACAATATCTCGCACACAGAGCCAAAGCTTTACTTAAAGAACTGTCTGCTATCAATTATGAAATTGCTCAGATGGTTGTTTCTTCAGAAGACGGAGAGACGTTGCCAGATTGGTTTATGGTAGAAATAGTAAGAGATCTTCCAAGACTTGCAAAATTGGCAGGATAAGAACAGGAAGTGATTGTGTAAGGAAGAAAAAGGATGGGAAAAAAGAAAACGAAAAATCAAAGTACGGGAAAACGTAATGTCAGGTTGGAGCAGCTAGAAGAGGGGATTGCATTATGTACAGCTAATCCTTTGTTTGGCAGAATGGGTGGTTATATTCGAATCAGAGATAGTCAGACGCTTGGAAAAAATAATGTGGCTATAGTTACAAAGCAAGGCGAGATTCTAGTAAATCAAGACGTGAGTTTATCTCCGAGACAATGGAGCTATGCTATAGCACATTGTAAGCTTCATTTAGCATTTGGGCATTTTGATAAGGAGAAGATGCCGGAAAACTGTGAGAAACTGTTGTGGAATTTTGCCTGCGATATATTTGTAGCCAAATTTTTGGCAGATATAAAGTTTGGGGAGGCAATTTGTCCGAATCCGGTGGATGTATTGTCAGGAAGTCTGAACGATGAGAGAAAGATATATACAGATTTACAAGAGAGATTTTCAGCAGAAGAGGAAAGAATATCAAATATTTACGGAACGGCAATAGGACTAGATATGGTTGGATTGGAAAATCCGAATGTATATGATAAAAAGAAGAATCAAAGTAATTTGTTTACGACTCAATTTGCTTATGCGTTATCTAGTGCAGTAACAGATACAGTTGGAAAAGCAGGAGGATATATAGACAATGACCGTATGTCAAAAGGCAGAGAAGCAGCCAAATGGTTTATCAATCATTATCCACTTCTTGGAAGTCTGGCATCTTCTTTTGAGATTATTGAAGATTATACGCTTTGTGTACAGGAAGAAATACATATTGCAGGAGTTAATTGTTCAGCAGGGGAAATTTATCTGAATCCTGCCGCAAATCTCAGAACAGAAGAATTGAAATTTGTTATGGCACATGAATTTTTACATGCAGGATTAGGACATCAGGAACGGTGTAAAGGCAGGAATCTGTATTTATGGAATGTAGCTTGTGACTATGTAATCAATGGCTGGTTATACGAGATGCGAATTGGGAAAATGCCGGAAGGCGTGTTATACGATGAAAACTTGAAAAATAAGTCTGCGGAAGAAATATATGATTTGATTTTAGAAGATATGCGGAAATATCTAAAAATGGACACATTACGTGGATATGGGAAATGCGATATGATGGATGGACGAGCTAGAGGAATAAATAGAAAGCAAGTATCAGGTATGACGATGGATGAATTTTGCAGAAATGCATTGATGCAAGGACTGGAATATCAGCAGTCGTATGCAAGAGGTTATCTGCCAGCAGGATTAATTGAAGAAATACGTTCCCTTGCTATGCTGCCGATTCGATGGGATGTGGAACTTGCAAAATGGTTCGAGGAGCAGTTTCCCTATAAGGATAAAATAAGGACTTATGCAAGACCAAGCAGGAGGCAGGGAGCTACACCGGAAATTCCAAGACCGAGATATGTAGAAAGTGAACGCGGACAGAATGCAAGAACTTTTGGAGTGGTTTTAGATACCTCAAGCTCAATGAGTACAAAAATGATTGGAATGGCATTGGGAAGCATTGCAAGTTATGCGTTGGTTCGGGAAGTACCTTATGTAAGGGTAGTTTTTTGTGATGCAGATGCTTATGATGCCGGGTATCTTTCGCCGGAAGATGTGGCAGGGCGAGTAGAAGTAAAAGGCAGGGGAGGAACAAGATTACAGCCGGGAATTGATTTGTTAGAAAGCGCAAAAGATTTTCCGGAGGATGGACCAATATTGATTATTACAGACGGAGAATGTGAAGAGAACCTTGCCATACATCGAAAACATGCGTATCTTATTCCTCAAGGCAAGAGTTTACCATTTCGAGCGAAAGGAAAAGTGTTCTATTTTTCTTGAGGGGCAGTTATCTGCCCCGTTTATTTTTGGACAAGTATAGGAGAATGAAAACAGTAAACGGATTGTATGCTTTGATAAATATACTAACAGTAAGATAAGAATAGCAGAGTCAGCATAATCCTAAATAATGGATATGTATGACAAACGCTATTCTGGCTACTTGCCGTCAGTATAAGAAAGGAGAATGTAATAAAATGGGAGAATCAAAAAAAAGAAAACCCTATTCAGTAAGAATGAGTGATGAAGAAAATAAAATCGTAAAGGAAGAAGCAAAGAAGAGAGGGATAACTTATAGCGAATATATAAGGAAGAGGGTATTTGCTAAAGAGAGAACAGAAGATTTCATATATACAAAGGAATTTAAAGAATGTATGGAAAATATAACTGATTCGTTAAATGCGTTATATGAGATTACCGATGAAAAACAGAAGAAAAAAGTGAATAAGGTGGCAGAAGGAGTGGGAGATTTATGGCTTTTTTTAAACAAATAACAGAAAAATATGAGACAGATCGCGATGCAATTTGTCTTTTAGATTATGTAATAAAAAATTCTTACTGTTGGAATGCTCCGGGAATGTTATGCGGGAATATTGAAGTACTTTGGGCGCAAATAAAATACTATAAACGATATTATGGTAAAGATAATAGGAATTTGCTAAATCACTATGTATTAAGTTTTGATACCTGCCATTATGAAAAAGATATTGAATTTCATACAATCTTGATGTGTGCGAATATGTTGTCGAGATATTTTTATGAATACCAACCGATTTGGGGAATTCATTTACATGACACGCATTATCATATTCACATAGTTACTAATACAATTAATGTGAGAAATGGGAAGCGGTATCATGCAGGAAAAGGAGAGTTTAAAAATTTTTTATTATGGTTAGCAAATGAATTGAAAGATTATCATATAGCGTTGTTAGGGGTTACTTACTATGATGAGCGTGGGCATTTGAAATACGGGAATGTACCAAGTAATTATCTATATGAAAATAAAAATCCATTTGAATACAGTATGAATGAAGGAAAAGGAATCTGATAGCCTATTGTGGGCTATCAGATAAAGCAGTACGCCGATTTGCAATGTATTCAATAACTGAGATTTTGGGTATTTTCCAAATACGTCCTTCGCGGAAGGCTTTTATCTGATTTGTCTTTAATAAGTCGTAAGTTCTGTTCATTCCAATTCGTAAGATTTGACTGACTTCCTCCGGTGTTAAAATATATTCGTATTGCTCTAGCATAAGTTTGTAACCTCCTGTTTTATTATGATGTTTTATGTGGTTGAAGTTAAAATATAAGGAAAAAAGAAAGAAGAGGATGAAGATATGCGGAAAAATACGAACGATTTTGAAAAAATATTAAGTCGATTGGCGAATGAATACGATAAAATTTCAAAGGAAGATAAGGATAAGATGGTTAACGAACTTATAGAGTATATTGAAAGAGAAAAAAATAAGACATTTATGGAGGGGTATCAATATGCCATTTCCATATTGTTAGAGAGCATTGCCGATAAAGAGCGGTAACAGTACATAAACAAAATGGGGATTGCAGTATTGCAATCCTCACTATTTTTGCTCTCTATCTAAGATGTCGTTTATGATTTGCTGAATATGTGCCTGTTGCGATTCGGTTAATCCGGTAACGTCAATGTAACGTTGATTATCTCGTTCTAATAAGAAGTCTGCACTTACACAAAAGAAATCAGCAATTTTAACCAGCATTTCTATTGAAGGGAGAATGTTGTTATTTTCCCAATTTGAGACAGTCTGCTTGGAAACGTTTAACTTTTGAGCGAGCTGTACTTGATTTAGATTGTGAGAAGTTCGTAAATTCTTGATAATATCACCAAACATAAAAAGCCTCCTTTACCAATAGAATACCTGTTAAAAGTATATTTACTAAATACTAAAGTATTGATATAATGGACTGCAAAGAATATAATTTATATTTAAGATGGAGGGTAAAATTAGATATGAGAGGATCTAAAAAATGTATTATTTTATTAATGACAATTTGTCTATCGTTAGGTGTGTTTTTTCAGACTAATGCGAGTGACATTATTCCAGAAGAACAGCTAATGACTTCAAGTTATCGCAAAGCTTATGTAAAAGAAAACGAGATAAAGATATATAAGTTTAAAAAAGAAAACAAAAAGCTTGATAAGGCGTTGAAAAAACTACAAAAAACAAAAAAAGTGGCTGTGACAGAAAAAGGAAAGATAGGTGTTGGCAGTTATTGGGTTAAAACTAATAAAGAGACAGATGTTTATTATGTAGGAAAAGTAAAGGATAATAAGCCGAATGGACAGGGATGTTTATATAAAAAGATTTCGGCGATTGATCTTGGACTTTTTGATGATGTAGAAAAAGCTCTTTCGGAATCATATTATGTAAAAATGTATGAAGGCAATTTTAAGAAAGGGAAATTAGATGGATTTGGGAGAAAATATATTTTGCCAACGGAAGAATTTGAGGTGGACGGAAACAAGACAGAAATTGTACCGCTTATATTATATAAAGAAATTTCGGATGATGTAGAATTAAATCTTAATGAGACAGCGAATCCTTTGTGTTATGAAGGATTTTTTAAGGGCAATAAATATTCAGGTAAAGGGAATAAGTATGAATACTTGATTATGGATAAAGAAAAAATGATTACAGATATATTAGAAGACAATCTTGAGGAAAGCTCAGAAAATATTCAGGAAGAAAATCTGTATGATGATTATATTCTTCCATATAGTGATAAAGAAATATTGACGGAAGAAGAATTAAAAGGATTATCTCAATATGAAATATGGATAGCCAAGAATGAAATTTACGCTCGTCATGGAAGAATATTTGATGACAGTCAGTTGAGGGAATATTTCAATAGTAAATCATGGTATTCAGGAACGATAATGCCAGAAGATTTCAATGAAAGATACTTTAATGAAATTGAGAAAGAAAATATTAAAATTTTATCGGAATATGAGACAACAGCAGAAGGAAGAAAATCAAATGCAGAGGATGATGTAGTGGTAGATAATTATAGTGAAGATTCTGTTTTAGAAGAATACTATTCGAGTGAAATTAATGTATATATGGTCCTATGTCAAGATTTAGTACAAGTTAAAATGAGGTTTTCCTCATCTTAACTTGCCATAAGCAATTCGTCTTTCTGGATTCTACGATACAGTTCTTCATAATCATTTGGAG
>JAETON010000014.1 GCA_021771695.1 Lachnospiraceae bacterium
GTGGAAGTACAGCAATGTATGGAGCTGACTGTCACTAATCGGTCGAGGCTTTAACCAAGGAAGGCGGAGTGTGAGGGAAGAGATGTGGAAAGATTTTGTATGATGTTTTGAAGGTACATGAAAAATATTTTAAAAGATTATAAAATAAAGGCTAAGAGATAAAATACAAAAAAGTTGACATCCTTAGTTTTTAATTATATAATTTGTTTATGGCCCGGTGGCTCAGCCGGTTAGAGCGCCGCCCTGTCACGGCGGAGGTCGTGGGTTCGATTCCCATCCGGGTCGTTTTGTATGTAAATAGTTATGATTTATTTACTTCATGCTATGGGATCATAGCTCAGCTGGGAGAGCATCTGCCTTACAAGCAGAGGGTCACAGGTTCGAGCCCTGTTGGTCCCATTTTTAATGAAAAATTTTATATGCCGTTGTGGCTCAATTGGCAGAGCAGCTGATTTGTAATCAGCAGGTTACCGGTTCAAGTCCGGTCAACGGCTTCACATCAGACAATCAGTTTTATGATAATATGGTGTTTTATATATATTTGGTGGGATTCCCGAGTGGCCAAAGGGGGCAGACTGTAAATCTGTTGGCAACGCCTTCGAAGGTTCGAATCCTTCTCCCACCACTTAGTAATAAATATCGCGGGGTGGAGCAGTCTGGTAGCTCGTCGGGCTCATAACCCGAAGGTCGTTGGTTCAAATCCGGCCCCCGCAATTTCCACGTTTCAGTTAGAGCGCACACGAACATATAAATACAGATGTGTTCCATATATATTTGCCCAGATAGCTCAGTCGGTAGAGCAGAGGACTGAAAATCCTCGTGTCGCTGGTTCGATTCCGGCTCTGGGCATTTTTTATTTGTAATATAAAAGAATCTCATTTAAGAGGTTCTTTTTTTCTATTTATTAGTTTTATTTAAGGGTTTGATGTGATAAAATATCTTTAAAATGGGATAAAATTATAAATTATGAAGAAACCAATTTGTGAAAAATTAGACCAATTAAATAAAAATGGTTCTTATCCGTTTCATATGCCGGGACATAAAAGAAATTATCAAAATTTATTTCAAAACAATAATATATTTGAAATGGATATTACGGAAATCACAGGTTACGATGATCTGCATCAGCCGGAAGGAATCATTCGTGAGTCCATGGATTTTGTAAAAGAATTTTATGGAACAAAAGAGAGTTATTTTTTAATAAATAGCAGCACAGCAGGGAATCTCGCAGCTATTTCTGCCTTGTGTCAAATAGGAGACAAAATTTTGGTGGCAAGAAATTGCCATAAATCGGTTTATCATGGAATAGAGCTGCTTAATTTAGATCCGGTATATGTTTATCCAGAGGTTGATTTGGATGGAATCTGTAAAGGAATTACAGCAAAACAGGTAGAAAATGTAATAAAAGAAGAAAAAAATATAAGAGCAGCTATCATTGTTTCACCTACTTATGAAGGCAGAGTTTCTGAAATTGAACAAATTTCTAAAATGCTGCACGAGAATCATATTCCATTGATTGTGGATGAGGCACATGGAGCGCATTTTATTTATCATAATGAATTTCCAAAGAGTGCAGTTTGTTTAGGGGCAGATCTTGTGATTCAAAGTCTGCATAAAACACTGCCGTCTTTAACTCAAACCGGACTTCTTCATTTATGTAGTGATTGTATTTCAAAAGAGAAAATGCAAAAAAAACTTTCTATATTTCAAAGCAGCAGTCCATCTTATATACTAATGGCATCCATTGATTCATGTATTCACGATTGTATGGAGAATCAGAAAGGTTTTCAACAATATGTAGAAAATATTTACGTTTTACGTGAACAATTGGAAAGATTACAGCATTTTCGATTGGTTGAGACAGATGACATTGGAAAGATTGTGATTTCTACAAGAGGTACAAATATAACAGGACAAGAATTGTTTGAAATTCTTAGAGATGTTTATGGTCTTGAACTTGAAATGGCTGAAATATTTTATGTGACTGCTATGACTAGTTTATGTGATACAAAAGAAGGATTTCAAAAGTTAGGACAGGCTTTGATGGAATTGGATCGGAAAGCAGAGTTTCGGAATATTTCAAAAGTTTTCAATGGATTTTTTAAAAATAAAAAAGTTATGAATCCAGAGGAAGCCGGAAGGAAGCAAAAGCGATTTGTAAATCTAGATAGGGCAATCGACATGATAGGAGCGGATTTTGTCTATTTGTATCCGCCGGGAATTCCATTGATTGTTCCGGGTGAGGTTATTTCAAAGGATGCAATTTTACAGATAGAAAGTTATGAAAAAAATCACATGAAAGTTGTTGGATGCAGTAATCACAAAATAAATATAATTGATGAGAGGATATAAATATGGGATTATTTATCACAATGGAAGGACCGGATGGATCTGGTAAATCTACGCAAATTGAATTATTAAGAGACTATTTATCTAATAAAGGTTATGATATAATAGTATGCAGAGAACCTGGTGGAACCCGTATCAGTGAAGCTGTAAGGCAGGTAATCTTAAATAAAGATTTTACAGAAATGGGGCATATGACAGAATTACTTTTGTATGCAGCTGCAAGAGCACAGCTGGTAGAAGAAGTAATCCGCCCATCTTTGGAAGCAGGAAAAGTTGTCATTTGTGATAGATTTGTAGAATCATCTGCAGTATATCAGGGAATTGCCAGAGGAATGGGTACGAACTTGGTATATGAAGTGAATAAGTTTGCAATTGGAGATACTATGCCGGATGTGACATTTTTCATAGATATTGATGCAAAAACAGGAATTTCAAGAAAAAAACAACAGGCGGAATTGGACCGCATGGAAAGAGAGACTTTGGATTTCCATGAAAAAGTTGCAAAAGGGTATCGCAGTCTTGCTAAGATGTATCCAGATAGAATCTGTAAAATGGATGGAAATCTTCCTATTGAGGAAATACATAAAAGAATTATTGCAGAGGCTGATAAAATAATTTCAAGATGAAGGTGACGCGTATGAAGAGTTTTGAAACAGTAGTTGGACATAATAAAATAATTTCTCATTTTGAAGAAGCAGTGAAAATGGGAAAAGTATCCCATGCATATTTACTTAGCGGTGAGGATGGCAGCGGAAAGATGACGCTTGCTAAAGCATTTGCAAAAGCTCTTTTATGTGAAAATCGGAATGGGTGTACAGAATGTGTATCTTGTAAGCAGGTAGATTCCGGCAATCATCCGGATTTGATTTATATTACTCATGAAAAATATGAAATTCGTGTAGATGAAATTCGTAAAGGGATTAATGAGACCATTGATATAAAACCGTACAGCAGTAATTATAAGATTTATATTATTGATGATGCAGACCGGATGAATCAAGGGGCGCAGAATGCTCTTTTAAAAACTTTGGAGGAACCGCCGGCATATGCAGTTATTTTACTTTTGACAAATAATAAAGACCGCTTGCTGGATACGATTTTATCAAGATGTGTTTCTATGACATTAGGTTCTGTAAAAGAAGCAGAGATTGTAAAATATTTAGAGGAAAATACAGATGCGAAAGATTCTGATATTCGTTTTGCAGCTTCTTTTTCATTAGGAAATATAGGAAAAGCATTGCACATTGCAACCACAGAAGAATTTCATGAAATGTTTGCAGAAGCAATGAATATTCTGATACATATTCAGAATATGGAAGTTTATGAAGTTATTTCATATTTAAAAACATTGACAACATATAAGAATGAGATATATGATTTTCTGGATATCCTTACGGTATGGTATCGGGATATGCTGATGCTAAAAACAACAGGGTCCTTGAATCTTTTGATTTATAAAGATAAATATCGTCAATTAAGAGATCAAGAAATTTATATATCTTTTGAAGGAATCAGTCATATTTTAGATGAAATACAAAAAGCCAGAAGAAGGCTGACAGCGAATGTGAATTTGGAAGTAGCAATGGAAATGCTGCTTTTAACGATAAAGGAGAATGGTAAAGTATGGTAGAAGTCATTGGGGTACGTTTTCGTACTGCAGGGAAAATATATTTTTTTGATCCAAAAGATTATCAAGTAAAAATGGGAGAACACGTTATTGTTGAGACATCTAGAGGGATTGAATATGGAAAAGTCGTCTCTGGACGAAGAAAAGTGAAAGAAAAATGTGTTGGAGATGAATTAAAACCTGTATTAAGAATTGCTACACCGGAAGATGATGAAAAAGCAGCTGAAAACCGTAAAAAAGAAAAAGAAGCTTATAAAATTTGTTTAGAAAAGATAAAAGAACATCATTTGGAAATGAAGCTGGTGTCTACAGAATATACATTTGATAATAATAAAGTATTATTTTATTTTACGGCAGATGGACGTGTGGATTTTCGTGAACTGGTAAAAGATTTAGCTTCTGTATTTCGGACAAGAATTGAACTTCGTCAGATTGGAGTTCGTGATGAGGCAAAAATGCTCGGCGGGATTGGAATATGCGGAAGAGAACTTTGTTGTAATACATTTCTTTCTGAATTTGCCCCGGTATCTATTAAGATGGCGAAGGAACAAAGTCTTTCTTTGAATCCTACGAAAATATCCGGAGTATGTGGAAGATTGATGTGCTGCTTGAAAAATGAGCAGGAAACTTATGAATATTTAAACAGCAAACTTCCGAAAATTGGGGAAATTGTGAAAGCAAAAGACGGAACAGTAGGGGAAGTACAGAGAGTTGAAGTTCTTCGTCAGAAAGTAAAATTAATTGTAGAAGATGAAAATGGCGATAAGGATATTGAAGAATATAAAATTGATGATCTTTTAAGCAGAAAAAAGAAACAGAGCTGTCAAGGCTGCAAAAATAATCAAGGATGTAAAGGCAATGGCAAAGGAAAGAATTGATGATCTTGGCATCAAAGGATATCAAATCATTCAGAAAGAAAAGGGATTTTGTTTTGGAATGGATGCAGTGCTGTTATCTGGTTTTGTATCTGTGAAAGCGGGTGGAAGAGTTTTGGATCTTGGAACAGGGACAGGGATTCTTCCCATTCTTATGGAAGCAAAAACAAAAGGTTCTTATTTTGCAGGGTTAGAAATACAGTCTGAAATGGCAGAAATGGCTGGCCGCAGTGTGAAATTAAATCATCTGGAAGATAAAATTGAAATCGTGGAAGGCGACATTTGCAGGGCTTCTGCGATTTTTTCTCATGATAGTTTTGATGTGATTACTTCCAATCCACCTTATATGATAGGAAATCATGGGTTAAAGAATCCAGAAGAAACGAAAGCGATTGCAAGACATGAAATTTTGTGTAAATTTTCAGATGTTTCTTTAGCAGCAAAAAAATTGTTAAAGAATAAAGGAACCTTTTATTTGGTACATCGGAGTTTTCGTTTGGCTGAAATTTTATATCAATTGTCAAAAGATGGATTGGAGCCGAAAAGAATTCGATTTGTTTATCCTTATAAGGATAAAGAGTCAAATATTTTTTTATTAGAAGCTGTAAAAGGCGGAAAACCAAGAATGATTGTAGAACCGCCATTGATTGTATATGAGGCACCGAATCAATATACAAAAGAAATCTATAAAATTTATGGAATGAATCCGGAGGAGGAATAATGGCAGGAATTTTATATTTATGTGCAACACCAATAGGAAATCTTGAGGATATTACATTCCGTGTAATTAAGACATTAAAAGAAGTAGATTTGATTGCAGCAGAAGATACAAGGCATAGTATTAAGCTTTTAAATCATTTTCAGATTAAAACGAAAATGACCAGTTATCATGAATATAATCGTGTAGAAAAAGCAAAGTTTTTAGTAAGACAGATTTTAGATGGAAAAAATATTGCATTGATTACAGATGCAGGAACTCCTGGAATTTCTGATCCCGGAGAAGAATTGGTAAAACAGTGTTATGGAGCAGGAATTCAGGTAACAGCACTGCCGGGAGCATGTGCATTGATTAATGCATTGATTATTTCCGGACAGCCTACAAGAAGATTTTGCTTTGAAGCATTTCTGCCTGCGGATAAAAAGGAAAGAAAAAATGTTTTAGATCAGTTGGAAAATGAGACAAGAACGATCATTCTTTATGAAGCACCTCACAGGCTGTTAAAAACTTTGGAAGAACTTTTAGAGATACTAGGAAATCGTAAGATGACATTATGCAGAGAACTTACAAAAAAGCATGAATCAGTGTTTCTTTCTACGATAGAAGAAATTTTAGAATATCATCGGGAGCATCTGCCAAAAGGGGAATGTGTATTGATCATTCAAGGAAAATCTTTTCAGGAATTGAAAGCGGAAAGCCAGGAATCATTTTTAAAAATGTCTTTATCTGATCATATGGATTTATATATGCAGCAGGGATATTCCAAAAAGGAGGCAATGAAGCTGGTTGCCAAAGATAGAGGTGTTGGAAAACGGGAAATATACCAGCAGCTTTTAGATGAAAAGTAAAAATAGAGCAAGCTCTTCATGATTGAAGGACTTGCTCTGTTTCGTTTTACATATAATTATTCGGAAATTTTTAAACCGGCAATTCTTGCCAATTCTTTAATAGAATTCTTGGAAACTTTCTTTCCCTTATATTCTACTAGATCATCCATTTCTCCGGTGAAGATATCTGTAGGATTATATTTTTTGAGAATGATTTTGTCATCATCTACAAATATTTCAAGAGGATCACGTTCATTTACATCAAAATTACGACGTAATTCGATAGGTAACGTAATTCTTCCAAGTTCGTCAAGCTTTCTTACTATGCCTGTGCTTTTCATGTGTAACCTCCTTAAATTCTTAAATCAATCATCATATAAACTAACCATAGCATACCAAATTATGGTTGTCAAACAATTTACTTATTTTACTAATAATGAAAGAGTGTTAACAAATTTCTGCACCAGCAGGCATTTCCTTTTCAGGAACTACCAGTGCCAACTGTCCTTTTTCATCTTCTGCACAAAGGAGCATTCCTTCTGAAAGAACTCCCGCAAGTTTTGCAGGTTTTAAATTAACGAGAACCATAACTTTTTTACCTACCATTTCTTCTGGGGTATAGTAAGCTTTGATACCAGAAACAATTTGTTTCACCTGGTTTCCAATTTTTACTTGTGAACATAAAAGCTTTTTAGATTTTTTTACTTCTTCACATGCAATGATTTCACCAACTTGGAACTGCATTTTCATAAAATCGTCAAACTTGATTTCATCTTTTGGTTCAATATCAACGACAGGTTTTCCGGCAGCAGCCTGTGCCTGTGCATCCATTAAAGCCTGCGCTTTTTCTAAAACTTCTGCTTCATCTAATCTTGCAAAAAGAATTTCCGGTTTTTCAGTAACTTTTGTACCACTTGGGTAATTACCGAAAGTATTTAAATTCTCAAATAAAACAGCAGATGTATTTAACTGTTTCATAATTTTTGCTGATGTTTCCGGCATATATGGTTCTAAAAGGCTCGCACCTGTAACAATTCCTTCTACTAAATTATAAAGAACAGTAGCGAGACGGTCTTTTTGTGCTTCATCTTTTGCCAGTACCCAAGGCATTGTTTCATCAATGTAGCGGTTGCATCTGCGGAAAAGGTTAAAAATTTCTGTCATGGCATCTGCTACACGAAGTTCTGACATCTTATTTGCAGCTTTATCTCTGGTTCCTGTAACTACTGCTTTTAGATCATCATCAAATTCACCAGAAACACCTTTATTTTCAACGATACCGCCAAAATATTTATTAGACATGGAAATGGTACGGTTTACAAGATTTCCAAGAATGTTGGCAAGGTCAGAATTCATACGTTCTACCATTAATTCCCATGAAATAACACCATCTCGCTCAAAAGGCATTTCGTGTAAAACAAAATAGCGCACAGCATCTACACCGAAGAAGTCTACCAAATCATCTGCATACAATACATTTCCTTTGGATTTACTCATCTTTCCATCACCCTGCAAAAGCCAAGGATGTCCAAATACTTGTTTTGGAAGAGGAATATCCAGTGCCATTAAAATGATTGGCCAGTAAATGGTATGGAAACGAATAATATCCTTTCCAATCAAATGAAGGTCTGCCGGCCAGAACTTGTTAAACTGTTCTGTGCTGTTTCCTTCGCAGTCATATCCAATACCAGTGATATAGTTAGTCAGGGCATCCAGCCATACATAGACAATATGGCCTTCATCAAAGTCTACAGGAATTCCCCACTTAAAAGATGTTCTGGATACGCAAAGATCCTGAAGTCCTGGAAGCAGGAAGTTGTTCATCATTTCATTTTTACGTGATTCCGGCTGAATGAATTCCGGATGGGTATTAATATGTTCAATTAAACGATCTGCATATTTGCTTAATTTTAAGAAATAAGCTTCTTCTTTTGCAGGCTGAACTTCACGTCCGCAGTCTGGACACTTTCCATCTACAAGCTGACTCTCTGTAAAGAAAGATTCACAAGGAGTACAATAAAGTCCTTCATAGTGTCCTTTATAAATATCACCCTGTTCATATAATTTTTTGAAAATCTTCTGTACCTGTTTTTCATGATCTTTATCTGTAGTACGAATAAATTTGTCATAAGAAGTGTTCATTAAATCCCAGATACGTTTGATTTCACCTGCAACATCATCAACAAATTCTTTAGGAGTGACTCCTTTTTCTTCTGCTTTTAGTTCTACTTTCTGACCATGTTCGTCAGTTCCTGTTTGGAAAAATACGTCATATCCTTCCATTCTTTTATATCTTGCAATACTATCTGCCAGAATAATCTCATAAGTATTTCCAATATGAGGTTTTCCAGAAGTATAAGTAATTGCAGTTGTAATATAGTATGGCTTTTTACTCATAATATTCCTCCGATTTTTGTTTCTATTATTTGTTAATTATAGTACATCTTTGAAAGATAGTCTATTTTTTTTCTTCAAAAAATAGTATAATAATAATCTGAATATTTGATTCGCTCAAAGGAAGGGAGCAATATATGACAAGACAAATACCTGTGAAGATATTTGCCGTTTGTATGATTGTACTGACTGCAGTCTCTGGATGTTCTGGAAAAGAGAGCATATCCAGTAGATCTGAAGTTTCCAAAAGTACAGAAAAAAGTTCTGAACAAAAGAAGTTTGACCGTTATTTGATGGATATTTTTACAGAAAATGTTACAGAAAATGGAATCAACCTGCATTACACTTTGGAAAATCCTGAGAAATATGGAATCAAAAATCAGAAAAAGAGTATTGGGGAAATTTGCAAAAAAGATATTATCAGTGGTAAAATACAGGCTGAGAAAGAATTAAAGCGGATTCGGAAGTTTGAATATAATGAGCTTTCTTATGGACAGCAGGATACCTATGATGTTCTTTTGGAATATTTGACACTGCAAAAAGAACTTGCATCTTATCCTTATTATCAGACAATTTTAAGTCCTGTCTCTGGGGTACAGGCACAGCTTTCAATTACCTTTTGTGAATACCGATTGGATACAAAAAACGATGTGAAATTATATTTTCAGTTATTGTCTCAGACAAAATCATATTTTGAGTCTGTTATTTCTTATGAAAAAGAAAGGGTAAAACGAGGGCTGTTCATGTCAGATGATTCTGTAGATGCGGTCATTGACCAAATTCAGGAATTTATAGATTCTGAGAAAAAGAATCCGCTGATTGAAACTTTTAAAGAAAGAATCTGTGCTATAGATGGATTAAGCCAGACGCAAAAGAATGCCTATATTTGTAAAAATGGCGAGATTGTTACAAAGCAGGTAATACCGGCTTATGAAAAGCTGGCAGAGCAGCTAAAGACATTAAAAGGAAATGGAAAGAATTTGTCTGGTTTATCTCATTTGAAAAACGGACGTGATTATTATAAAGTTTTGGTTCAAAGTAAAACAGGTTCATCAAAATCTGTTCCTGAGATGATTTCCATGACAGAGGAAAACATAAAACAGTGTATTCAGGAAACGTCTGTTATTTGTAAAAAGTATCCTGAAGTTTATGAAGAATATGCAAATCTTAATATAAAGCCGTATACAGGATCAAATCCTGAAAAAATAATTGAAAAGTTAAAGAAAAAAACAAAAAAATATTATCCGAAAGCTCCAAGAGTGAACTGTCGTATAAAATATGTTCACAAATCAATGGAAAAAAGTGCAAGTCCGGCATTTTATATGATACCGGCGATTGATTCTTATAATGACAATGTAATTTATATTAACCGGCTTCAAATGGAAGATTTCAACCAGATTTATTCTACGCTTGCACATGAAGGATATCCGGGGCATTTATACCAAAATGTATATTATGCAGCACGGAAGGAGTCACCAATTCGCTATATTCTGGATTATCCGGGGTATTCTGAAGGCTGGGCAACTTATGTGGAAGGATGGAGTTATAGTACCATTGAGGCGGGGAAAGACAGTAAAATACTTGCAAGGCTGAATGTCCTTGGAATGGAATTTAATCTTGCACTTTGTTCCAGAGTTGATTTTGGAGTTCATTATGAGGGATGGACAAAAAAGGAGACAGAAAAATATTTAAGCAGATTTGGAATTGATACTGCATCTGCAGATTATATTTTTTCTATGATTGTGAGAGAACCTGCAAATTATTTATCCTACTATATTGGTTATCGGGAGTTTTTAGAGCTTCATGACTACTATAAGAAACATGCAGGTAAAATATATAACTTGAAAACTTTTCACACAATGATGTTGGATGCCGGACCGTGCAGTTTTGACATTTTAAAGAAGCGCATCCGCGAGAACTTATGAATGGAGGAGTAACCTTATGTCAACAAAAGCATACTACAAACATGATGAAATTGGGAAAGGAAAACCAGGTTTTTCAAAGACCAGATCAATTATTGAAGCTGCCTTTTATGGTAACAACATAGTTGAAGTAAAAGACTTGAAACAGGCTTATGAATTAGCAAAGAATTCTCCTGGAACAATCGTAACAGATATGCCGGTTTTTGAGCCGGAGAAAATCGGATTAGAAGAAGGAGCAAAAGTTCTTTTATTTAATGACGGTTCTGTAACCGGACGTTGTGCAGCAGCAAGAAGAATTGCCAGTGAACCTGGAGTAGATACCAACGATTTGGATTTAAAAGTAATGGATGCGGTTTATGATACCAGATGGTCAACTATGTACCATGCGCAGGTATATATTGGATTAGATCCGGAATTTATGGTAAAAGCACATTTATTAATTCCAGAAGGGGAGGAAAATATTTTATATTCATGGATGCTGAATTTCCAGTATTGTTCTGATGAATATAATAAAATGTATGAAGAATCCCAGCCAATTGGTGATGAAACAGATATTTATATTTTCTCTGATCCCCAGTGGAGTCATGAAGAACATCCTCTTGGATTGACATATTTTGACACAGATGCAAACTGTGCTGCATTATTAGGAATGAAATATTTTGGAGAACATAAAAAGGGAACGTTAACCATTGCATGGGCAATTGCAAACCGTAATGGATATGCATCCTGCCATGGAGGACAGAAAGAATTCCGTCTGGCTGCTGATAATCATTATGTAGCATCTTTCTTTGGATTATCCGGTTCTGGAAAATCTACATTAACACATGCAATTCATGATAATAAATATCCGGAAATTGTGGTACTTCATGATGATGCATTCATTATTAATACAGAAACAGGTTCTTCTATTGCATTAGAACCAACCTACTTTGATAAAACTGCAGATTATCCAACAGGATGCCCGGATAATAAGTATTTATTAACAGCACAGAACTGTTCTGCAACAATGGATGATGAAGGAAAAGTTGTATTGGTAACAGAGGATATTCGTAATGGAAATGGACGTGCGATTAAATCTAAATTATGGTCACCAAACCGTGTAGATAAGATTAAATCTCCAGTAAATGCTATTTTCTGGATTATGAAAGATCCTACAATTCCGCCGGTAGTAAAAATCAATGGAGCATCTTTAGCATCTGCTATGGGGGCAACTCTTGCAACAAAACGAAGCAGTGCGGAACGTTTGGCACCAGGAGTTGATCCGGATCGTTTGGTTGTAGAACCATATGCAAATCCATTCCGTACATATCCTTTGGTAAATGATTATGAGAAATTCCGTAATTTAGTAAAAGAAAGAAAAGTAGACTGTTATATTTTGAATACAGGAGATTTCATGGGAAAGGATATTACTCCAGATATTACAATTTCAGGAATTGAACAGATTGTAGAAGGAACGGCAGAATTTAAACCTTGGGGACCATTTAGTAACATGGAACTTTTGGAAGTGGAAGGATATGTTCCGGATTTCAGTGATGAATATTATGTAAATAAATTAAAAGCAAGAATGACAGACCGCTTGAACTTTGTATTTGATAAGGATACAGAGGATGGAGGTTATAATGCACTTCCTACAAGAGCAAAAGAAGCACTTGCAAAAGTCATTAGTGAAGCACATAATAACGAAATCCAATAGGTTTATGCAAAGTTAAAAAATAGAGGAGGTGTCCTGTGGATAAAGATCTTTTAAATAATCTGGTAGTGGATTTATTTCATGGTATTTCATATGAAGAAGAGAAGGCTGTTATTACAGAAGAATTTAAAGATATTTCAAATAAAGACCTGCATATTATCGATGCAATCGGTATGAAGAAGCCAAGAAATATGTCTGCCATTGCAAAAGATCTGAACATTACCGTTGGAACACTGACTATTGCAATTAATAATCTTTTAAAAAAGGGATATGTAAAAAGAAAAAGAGGAGAAAAAGACCGTCGTGTTGTGTATATTTCTCTTTCTGAAAAAGGAAAAAAAGCTTATACACATCATCGGGAATTTCACCGCCAGATGATAGAAGGGCTTTTGGTGTCTCTAAATGAGCAGGAACAGGAAATGCTGATTAAAGTTATGCAGTATTTTCATGATTATTATGCATCTAAGAAATAAAAGCAGGATAGAATCTCTTTTGAGGTTCTATCCTATATTCATATAACAGCATAAAATGATAGAAGCAAGGATGCCTGTGAACGTTGCAAATAATGCACCTCTTAGTGTGTAGCGTGTTTTTTTGATATGTATGGACGAATAATATACGGATAAAATATAAAAGCAAGTTTCTGTGGAGCTTAAAATGACAGAAGAAAGAAAACCGGGCAGTGAATCAGGACCGGATGTTTTAAAAATATCCAGAAGAAATCCTGTGGCAGCAGAGGCAGAAAATAATTTTGCAAAAATTACAGGAAGGACTTCTTTTGGAATTTTGAAAAGAGTTCCGATAGGACTTAATAAATTTACTAATAAATCTAATGCACCGGAGGAACGGAAAATTTGTATGGCAAAAAATAGAGCGATTAAAGTTGGTGCTACCTCTATCACTATTTTAAAACCATCGCTGACACCTTTTAAAAAGGGATCATACATTTCTTTTTTGGTAAATACTCCATATAAAATGATTGAAAAAATAAGAAACGGTAAAATTAAACTTGCAATTAGTGAAATCATTTTTTTCGATCCTTCCATTTGATATAAAGAATGCCGGCAAAGGTGGAACAGCAAGTAGCAGCAATCCCCGGTAAAATAATATTAGAGGGATGTACAGAGCCGTATTGGCTTCGATAAGCGATTATGTTAATGGGAATTAATTGCAGAGAAGAAATATTTAAGATAAGAAAAGAACACATTTCATTGGTTGCAGTGTCTTTTTTTGGATTATCTTTTTGAAGTTCTTCCATTGCTTTTAATCCAGATGGAGTGGATGCCCATCCAAGTCCTAAAATATTAGCCACGATATTTGTGCTGATGTATTCTTTGGCTTTCGGATTTTTTAAATTGGGAAATAGAAAAGAAAGGAATGGTGATAAAACCCACTGCAATTTATCTGTGATTCCTAAGGAAACAGCAACATTCATAATTCCAGACCATAGACCGACGACACCAAACATAAGAATACAAAGTTCAACTGCTTCTTTAGAAGAAGAAAGGATGCTATCGGACATAGAAACAATATTGCCATTAAAACTTCCCACAAGAAAGCCTGTCAGAATTAAAAAACTCCAAATATTATTAATCATAGAAAAACTCCTGTTTTTTTATAATCTATTCCATAAGATTCGATTTTATGTTAATGGGAAAATTTTTTTCAATTTATTATTGACATTTTAAATAAAGTATCGTAGAATACATATTGTTGCTAAGAAAAACATATATAATTTGCGGGTGTAGTTCAATGGTAGAACTCCAGCCTTCCAAGCTGATCACGTGGGTTCGATTCCCATCACCCGCTTGGATTTAAGAGAAGATATATTCTGAAAGGAATATATCTTTTTTTTGGTATAGGAAATTTCCCTGAAATTTCCTATACCAAAAAAACGCTCCGCGGGATGTGCATGATGTGCAAAGGAAGGCAGCGAAAGCTGCCGCACATCAGCACGCAAAGCGGAACAAGTCCCTCAAGGATTGAGGGATTTAGGGAGTTCAAGGCGGACTTGTCCTCTTTATTCTTGTTTCATTTTAATAATATGTGTTGACAACTATCCTTGTCATATGATAATATAATGACAAGAAAAGTTGTCATTATGACAAATAAAGTTATCAATAGGATTTGGAGGTGAAGGAATGCCGTTATATAATCGATTGAAAGAATATAGAGCAAGAATCGGTGTGAATCAACAGGAGATGGGAAAAATGGCAGGGGTGTCCAGACAGACCATCAGTCAGATAGAGAGGGGAGATTATTCTCCATCCGTAACATTAGCATTGAAGATTGCGAAGGTATTTGATGTAAAGGTTGAAGATATTTTTTTGTATGAGGAGGATGAGAGAGATGACAAATAGAAGAGAAGAAATTAAAAGAGAAAATAAAAAATCATTAAAAGTATTTATAATTGTTTTAATCGCAGGAGGTATTGTTGGAGGATTTATTGGAGGATTTGGAGTTCGATTTGGCGATGACATGAAAAATGCGGCAGGTTTGCTGGCACAAAATATGACACAAAGGATTCCATATATCATGGTGGCGGCATTAATTATTTTTTGCGTAGCTGCATGGATATTATATCGCCAGAGCAAAGGTTTACAAACTACATGGGATGGAGAAAATGAAGAAACCCCAGTTCAAATTGATGTAAAAATAGGTTATGGGCTTTGGATAGCATCAATGAATCAAATTTTTAGCTTTTTTTGTTTTGCCGTAGGATTAAGTGATTCCATAACGCATGAAGCTGTTCACTTAAGATATGTTTTGTTTATTGTAGTTGTTTTTGCAGTAAATAATTTTTTGACAATTTTTATTCAACAGAAGTTTGTTGATTTAACAAAAGAAATGAATCCAGAGAAATCAGGTAGTGTTTATGATCTTAAATTTCAGAACAAATGGATGGACAGCTGTGATGAAGCAGAAAAAATGCAGATATTTCAAGCTGGATGGAGTGCATTTCGAGTAATGAATATTGTTTATGTAGTGTCATGGATGGTTACGTATCTTGCAAATGAATTTTTAGGAATGGATATTTTTGCATGTATTATAGTTGTTATTTTATGGGCAGTACAAACCAGTGTTTATTGTGCAAAAACAATTCAGTTATCCAGGTAAATATTCCATCTTCGCATCGCTGTGTATTTTTGATATAATATTCTAATAGATGATGTTAGAAAGGGAATGATATGATTTTTGAGACTCATGCACATTATGATGATAAAAAATTTGATATAGACAGAGAAGAACTTTTGGCTTCTATGGAAGAACATGGAATTGGCACGATTGTCAATGTTGGTTCTGATATGGAGACATCCCGCTGGACAGCAGAGGCCGTAAAAAAATACCCAATGATGTATGGTGCTGTTGGTATTCATCCCAGTGAGACAGAGGGAATGACACAGAGAGACATTGATGTATTAAAAGAACTTAGCAGACAGGAAAGAATAGTTGCCATCGGTGAGATAGGACTGGATTATTATTGGGATGAACCAGACCGTGGGATTCAAAAGAAATGGTTTGATATTCAGATGGAACTTGCCAGAGAAGTAAAACTCCCAATGATTATCCACAGCAGGGATGCGGCAAAAGATACGAAAGATATGATGGCAGCAGTTCATGCAGAGGAAATCGGTGGTGTTGTACATTGTTATTCTTATTCCAAAGAAATGGCAAAAGATTTCTTAAATATGGGATTTTATATTGGTGTCGGCGGTGTCGTAACCTTTAAAAATGCGAGAAATTTGAAAGAGACAGTTGAGTATGTACCAATAGAGAGAATTGTTTTGGAAACAGATTGTCCTTATTTAGCACCAGAACCAAACCGAGGTAAAAGAAACTCTTCTTTAAATTTAAGTTATGTGGCTGAGGCTATTGGAAATATAAAAGGAATTTCGACAGAAGAAGTGATTGCAGTTACAGAACAGAACGCACAGGCATTGTATCGGATGAAAGAGGTATAAATGGAAAAGTTAAGCAGCCCAAAGAAAACCATAGAAGTTATTCAGAAATATAATTTTGATTTTCAGAAAAAATTCGGACAAAATTTTTTAATTGATGGTAGAGTGCTGGATAAAATTATTGATGCAGCAGAGATTTCTAAGGAAGATTTTGTACTTGAAATCGGTCCGGGAATCGGAACTATGA
Organism: Lachnospiraceae bacterium; assembly: GCA_021771695.1. Lineage (GTDB taxonomy): Bacteria > Bacillota > Clostridia > Lachnospirales > Lachnospiraceae > Anaerostipes. Next base: position 16,549 of record JAETON010000014.1, read on the forward strand.
CGCAATACCTTGCGGAAAATGCAAGGGAAGTTTTGGCTGTAGAAATTGATAAAAATCTTATCCCTATTTTAGAAGATACATTGTCAGAATATGAAAATGTATCAATTCTAAATGAGGATATTTTAAAAGTTGACATTGGAAAAATCGCAAAAGAAAGAAATGGGGGCAGACCGATTAAAGTTGTGGCTAACCTGCCATATTATATTACAACACCGATTATTATGGGATTATTTGAAAGTCATGTTCCAATTGCAAGTATTACAGTAATGGTACAAAAAGAGGTAGCAGACCGTATGCAGGCAGGACCCGGTACAAAAGATTATGGAGCATTGTCTTTGGCTGTGCAGTATTATGCAAAGCCGTATATTGTTGCAAATGTTCCGCCAAACTGTTTTATGCCAAGGCCAAAAGTTGGATCAGCGGTTATTCGTTTAGCGAAGTATCAACAACCGAAGATTGAGGTGAGCAATGAGAAGCTGATGTTTCAATTGATTCGGGCGTCATTTAATCAAAGAAGAAAGACGCTTCAGAATGGAATTAAGAATTTTAGTGAATTAAACTTCTCCAAAGAACAGGTAGCAGAAGCTTTGGAGCAAATGGAAGTTTCTGCATCTGTCCGTGGAGAAGCGTTAACTCTAGAGCAATTTGCCCATTTAAGCAATTTATTAGACCGGTAAAATAAAATATCCGAAATTACCGGTTTTATGGGGTGTTACTGGAACTGTAATAAATTCACGAAAACCAAATAATTTAGAAATAAAAGATTTTTCATTGTCAAAAACACCTGGTACGCCAAGATAAAGGCATTTATGTTTGGAACTCCAAGCCAGGCACAAGTGGCCGTAATTTCCATAATTTAAAAGAAGAAACCCGTTGGTGCTGATATCATTTGGAAGATTTGGGATTTTTTCTAAATCTTCTAATTGGATTTTAATGCTAGGAGACAGGCAATAAGCATCAGGCAGGGGCAGGGTGGGATACTCCTTCCAGTCAAAGTCAGGTTCACCATGCGGATTTTCCTGTTCTTTGGCTTCTTTTTCCAATTGCAGGGCTTCGATGTATTCTACTAACTTTGAAGTGGTTTTCTGTTCAGGTTTTGAAGTTTTGGGAGGGATGGTTTCTGTCTCAGAAATTTCAGGTATAGGCGTATCTGCTTCTTCTGGGGAATTTTCAGGTACGGGTGTATCTGCTTCTTCTGGAGAGTTTTCAGGTACGGGTGTATCTGCTTCTTCTGGAGAGTTTTCAGACACAGGTGTATCTGCTTTTTCAGAGGTCTTTTTTGAATCAGAAGATTGATTTTGTTCTATAGGAAGGAAATTTCGGATGATAATTGGGCGGTCTTTCCACTCAGAACCAAAAAAATGTTCATTGGAATGATAAATAAGGAAACCATCGACATTTTCAAGTTCGATTACGAGAGGATAGGTACTTTTAAATTCAATGATCGTGTCATTTCGTTTTATAGTATCCAACAGAGTACCTTCCATAGTTCCGTGTCGAAATTGATAAAAATAAATTTTATATTCTAATGCTTTGTCATTTGTTTTTACATGGAAATATACTTTTAATTGTTTCTGGCGTTTTTCAATTTTGGCAAAGCCAACATTTTCGCCCTTGATTCCATGACGATATTCATATAAATAAGATACAATTCTTTGATAATCAGACAATATGATACTCACTTTTTGATTTATTGTATGAAAGAATAGATAGAAATATGACATAGGAGGATAAAAGTGACGCAGCAGGAAAAATATATGAAAGAAGCTATTAAACAAGCTCAAAAGGCAGCGGCCATAGGAGATGTGCCGATAGGATGTGTCATTGTTTTAGGTGACAAAATTATCGCTAGAGCTTATAATCAAAGGAACAAGAAAAAAACGACATTAGCTCATGCTGAGCTGCTTGCGATTCAAAAAGCCAGTAAAAAAACAGGAGATTGGCGTTTGGAAGAATGTACTATGTATATTACGCTGGAACCTTGCCAAATGTGTGCAGGAGCAATTGTACAGGCGAGAATTCCCGAAGTGGTAATAGGAGCTATGAATCCAAAAGCCGGATGTGCAGGTTCTGTTTTAAATATTCTTCAGGTAGATGCTTTTAATCATCAAGTGAAGATTGAGAAAGGTGTTTTGGAGGAAGAATGCAGCCAGATGATGTCGGAATTCTTTCGGGAATTACGGAAAAAGAAGAAAGGAAAAAGTTATGAGTAGATTAAAGAAAGCCGCTGCGGTTATTTTATGTATGGTTTGTGTAACCACTTTTAGTATGGCGGATGTTTCTGCAAAAGAGAATGGAACGGGCTATTTTCCAATTGATGTGGAAGTAGAATCTCCAAAATTGTCACAAACAGAGCAAAAAAGTCTTGGAAGAAGCACTTCCGAATCCTATTATAATTCGGCAGAACATGGAAAGGTAACACCAATCCGCGATCAGGGAGATACAGAGTTATGCTGGGCGTTTGCATTGACTGCTATGGGTGAGTCCTCTGTTCTGACAAATGGACAGACCAGTAAGAATGCATCTAATTTGGATTTATCCGAAAAGCATGTAGCATATTTCATGTATAATCGAAAAAATGATGTATTAAATAATACAAAAGGAGACCGTACAATAGCTTCCGGTAATTGGATTCGTTTGGGAGGAAATCCACTGCTTGGTATGATGTCTCTTTCTGGATGGAACGGATTGGCAGGTGAAAATACAGCTCCATTTAATAATGGAAAATGGACATTAGCCTCTTCTTTGGCTCAGAAAAATGAGGTGATATTAAAAAATAGTAATTTTTTGGGAAATACTCCTTCCATTTCATTAATAAAATCTTATATAAAAAAATATGGTGCAGTGGGAGTGTCATATTACGCTGATAAAACTTATTTCAACTTTAATACAGGAGCGCAGTATTGTAATAATTCTTCCAAAGGTGCAAATCATGCGGTTACGATTGTAGGATGGGATGATAATTATGATGTGAGGAATTTTAATCAAAACTGCCGTCCGTCATCTAAGGGAGCATGGATTGTAAAAAACAGCTGGGGCAGTGGTATAGGAGATAAGGGATATATTTATATTTCATATAGTGATAAAACATTGGAAGAATATGTTGCAGCAGAATTTACAAAAGCATCAGATTATCAATATAATTATTTTTATGATGGAAGTGCGGCACCATTTATTATTTCATTACATCGAGGAGAAAAGGCGGCCAATGTTTTTACAGCAAAGAAAGGGACTGGGAGCCGAAGTGAGATGGTGAAAGCGGTAAATGTTACTACATGGTCTCCAAATTTAAGATACAGCATTCAGATTTATAAAAATCCATCCAAGGGCAAACCGGCCAGTGGTACAAAGATGCTTAGTAAGCCAGCATCCGGTCAGTTATCTTGTGCCGGAACACATACAATTCAGCTTCCAAAACAGGTAGAAATGATTCGAGGAGATCGTTTTTCAGTAGTCGTAACATTAAAATCATCTGGAGGAATTGGAGCAGATGCTTCTTTTAAAATGGAGCCTATTACTTTTGTAAATAAAACAGCAAAAAATCAAAGTTATTTGTACATTTCTGGGAAGTGGTACGATTTACATACCCAGGAAAGAGTTTCTGCAAGAATTAAAGCATACACGGTGAGCAAGCCTGCGTCTAAAGTACATGTGAGGTATTGTAAAACATCTTCTGTAAAATATACTTACAAAGGGAAAAATATTAAACCGAATATAAAATTGTACTATAACGGAAAAAAACTCAAGAAAAACAGAGATTATACAGTGTCTGTAAAGAAAAGAAAATCCATAGGACGTTCCTATGTTGTATTTAAAGGGAAAGGGAAATACAGAGGGACAAGAAAAGTATATTATTATGTAGTTCCGAAAAAGGTGAAATCCGTATCTGTAAAAAGCAGCAGTAAGAAGACAATGACAGTAAAGTTTAAGAAATTATCCAATGCCAGTGGATATCAGATATCTTATCGTAAGAAAGGAACGAAAAAGTATAAAAATATTTCTACCAAATCTTTATCAAAAACGATAAAACGATTATCAAGCAAAAAGAAATATTATGTAAAGGTTCGGGCTTATAAAAAAGTTAGTGGAAAGAAATATTACGGTGCTTACAGCAAAGTTAAATCTGTAAAAGTAAAATAATCTATGTATTGACCTAAATGAAAGTATCTAGTATAATGGAATCTGCATCTTGAATAGATGTACAAGATCATCAAGTCATAAAGCTTCCGTGCAGCCGGGGAGGTAGCGGCACCCTTTTTCTGCAATCCGCTATAGCAGAGGTGATGGTTTGTTTCGGGCTTTCTTTTGTAGAGCTGCCCTCTATAAGTGGCGTTGATATCTGGGTCTTACGCAATAGGAATCTATGAATCGTGTCAGGTCGGGAACGAAGCAGCACTAAGTAGAACCTCCTATGTGCCGTAAGGGTGCCTGGGTTGAGTTAACTGTAGAGGTAACGTCTGTGGAAGATCGCACAACGCAGACCGCACGGATTTTTTTATTTCATGGAAAAACTTTGTCTGTAATGTTTTTTATTTATAGGAAAAACTTTTTAAAAAAAATGTGTATTAAATTGAATACATATTTTCGGAGTGGTAAAATAAAGTCAGCATATACAGTGAGGAGTGATAAGAATGAAAGAATTAGAATTACCTGACGTGAAAGATGTGTTAATTGAGTATAAGCAAATGCAGCTTCTGTATCGTTCTGCATTGAAAGAAATTGGGACAAAACTGGAGATTTTAAATGACGAATTTAAATTTGTCCATAAATACAATCCTATTGAACATATTGAATCCCGGTTAAAAAGTGAAGAAAGCATTATGCGTAAGCTTTTAAGAAAAGGCGTAGATGTAACAGTCGATAATATTCAAAAGTATATTGATGATATTGCCGGAATTCGTGTGATATGTTCTTTTACAACGGATATTTATCGAATCGTAGATATGATTTCTGCACAGGATGATATTGAAGTGTTGAAAACAAAAGATTATATGGCGAATCCGAAACCAAATGGTTATCGGAGCTATCATTTGATTGTAAGAGTGCCTATTTTTCTTTCAGATAGAGTTGTACCTACGAAAGTAGAAATTCAGATCCGAACAGTTGCTATGGACTTCTGGGCATCTTTGGAACATAAGATTTATTATAAGTATGAAGGAAATGCCCCGGAATACATTCGTACTGAATTAAGAGAATGTGCAGATATGGTTGCATTTTTGGACAGCAAGATGCTGGCAATTAATGAAGAAGTAAGAAGTATCCGCAAAGAAGATGTATAAAATTTTTAAGGAGCCGCTGCAAAATGCAGAAAGGCTTCTTTTTTTTGAAAAGATGCACATTCTTTGGTTTTCTTCATATGATATTATCAGTAGAAGAAAGGAGCCTTAGGATGGCGGAAAGAGAAGGCTTGGGAGACTTACCGGTATTTGATATGGATATCCTGCCAGGACGCAGAGATGTTCTTTGTGAAGAGCAGGAAGAAAATGATTATCAATATATAACAAAAATGTATTCTGCCCTTGCTAGAGAAATTTTAGAATTTATTGAAGATGAATGTGACCAATTAGAGTATGAAGGAAGCATGATGTTTGATGAATATATGGATAGAGCCGGTGTTATGATGATGGCAGATAAAGTATACGATAAAATCAAATATCATGAAAAGGAAGATTGTCCCAAAAAGGACCGAATGCTTTATCAAATGATTCTTGTGCTGATGGGAGGCGAAATGTGCCATAGACGGTGCAGATACCGCAGGAAAAAGAAAATGTTTTCATAAAAATAGTATGCCGTCTGGAATCAGGCGGCATTTTCATGTTTTAAAGACATCTTAAAGATTCCTTAAAACGGTTGTATAAACCAATAAAAACGGATAAAATGAACCATAGAAGGTGTACAAAAAGGAGAAATAAATGAAGCATACAAAAGTAATACAAATTTCAATTTTTGGAATTATTTTTATGATCTCACTGGTGTTGTGGAATTACATGCTGGTAGGAAGAAATAATCATGGAGTTCGGGAAACAACTCAGGCAACATTGCCGATGCTGACTTTAACTGTCGATGGACAGGAGATTAATCAGATGCACGGTTATCAAGGGAAAGTGGATGCTTCTTTGCTTCGAGACAGTGTGACACCGCTTTACAAGAATTCTTTGAAGATTTCTATGACTGAAAATAAAGAAGGAATTGAAGCAGTCACATATAAAATTTATGAATCAGATAATAAGACGGTATTGGAAAAAGGCGAGGCAGCATTTCAACAAAGAGATGATGAAACTTTTGCTGATATTAAGATAACGAAGCGTTTGGAATCTGGAAAAACATATTTATTGGAATTATCCGTAAAAAAAGATGAAAAAAATGTAAAATATTTTACAAGGGTTGTTTATGGAACTGGATTTCATTTAAAAGAATGTGTAGAATTTGCAAATGAATTTCATGAAGCAGCATTAAAAGAAGGAAATACTGAATTTATCAGCAAATATTTAGAGACAAAAGAAGGAAATATGTCTAATGACTTGTCTTATGTAGATTTGACATCCAGTCAGGATGCGGTATGTTATGCCAGCCTGCAGCCACAGGTAGAAAGAATTTATCCGGCATCCATTAAAGAAATTTCACAAAATGTTACTTCATTGGAGCTTCGTTATATTCTTTCAGCGGAAAATAATGAGGGTGTAAAACAGTATTATCAAGTGAATGAATATTTTCGAGTCCGGTATTCCAAAGATCGTATGTATCTGCTGAATTATGAGAGAAATATGGAATCTTATATGAGATATGATGAGATTGACCGTACCAATAACCGTATTTTAATTGGAATTGGCACAAGTGATAAACAGCTGATCAGCAAAAAAAATGGCAAGAAAGCAGCATTTGTTGTTCAGAATGAATTATGGTACTACGATTATCAGAAATCTAATATGTGCAAGGTATTTTCTTTCCTTGGAGAAGATTACAGAGAAGGACGAAATAATTATCCAAAACATGGAATCCGTATTATGGAAATGGAATCTAACGGGGATATGTCATTCCTTGTATATGGATATATGAATCGAGGAAGACATGAAGGAGAAAATGGAATTTCTGTATATCGCTTTTCGGCAAAAGAGCAAAAGATTGAGGAATTAGCATTTATTCCGGTTCTGGTTCAGTATGATACCATGAAAAATGATTTTGAAAAAGGTACATTTTTAAGTTCAGAAAATAAATTTTACTTCTATTTGGATGGTTCGATTTATGAAGTAAATCTAAATAATAATAAGAGCAGCGTTTTGGCAGAAAATGTTTCAGATGATATGGCAGTGGTTTCAGAAAATGGAATGCTGGCACTAAGCAAATCAAAGAATCAGATGAAAGTAATTGATTTATCTTCTGGAAAGGAGACAACAATCAGGGGAGAAAAAGGACAGGTTTTAAAACCAATTGGATTTATCGAAAAAGATTTTGTTTATGGAATTGGAAAGCAGAGCCAGATTGTTCGTCAAAAGGATGGAACCTATATGTATCCTTTGGAAAAAGTTTATATTCAGAGCGGTAAAAAGATCATAAAGGAATATGGGCAAGACGGGACTTATATTACAGAGGCAAAAGTGGATGGAACAACGGTTGTGTTAACAAAATCACAGAAACAAGGTAATCGTTATAAAAAAATCACAAGCAGTTATATTCGTTATAAAGATAAAACGGAAAATAAGATTGTTTTTGAATATGGATATACCGGCACCAGATTAAATCAATTGTACCTTTCTTTCCCGGAAAATGTTTATATACAGGAGAGGCCGGGATATTTGTCAACGAATGTAGAAGAACAAAAAGATGAGATTATAGTTGATTTTATAAATAATATTTATAAATACAAGGATGCTTATGTCTATACAGGAGGCAAATTGTCTGGAGTTTACAGTAATATGAAAGATGCGGTGAAAGAAGCCAAACGCGGCGGTGGAGTTGTTGTAAATTATAATCAACTGTATTTGTGGGAAAAAGGTATTGCAAAAAGTTATGGAAAAGTTGCAAATATTCCAATAATAAAAGCAAAGAAAAAGGATGAGACAGATACAGCATGTATTAAAATGATGGCAGATTCAGAAGGAAAAGATGTATCTTATGATAAGATTCAGAAAATGGATGGAACGGCATTTGATAAATTATTTGAGACTTTTGATAAGCAGGCAGTGAATTATTCAGACTGCAGTTTAGAAGATGTGCTGTATTCCATCAGTAAAGGCCGTTCTGTTATGGCAAAGAGAAAAAATGGAACTTATATATTGCTTATGAGTTATAACCGGATGAAACTGCGGTATTTTGATCCTTTGAAAGGCAAATCTGTACAGGGAGACCGCAGCAGTCTGGAAAAAGAGTTTAAACAGGCAGGCAGTATTTTTTACAGTTATGCGAAATAGAGGCGAACTATGTCGAACTAAAAATTTTGGTAATTTTATAATTTATGATACAATAGGAATGCAGAGGTATTCTTGATAACAGCAAACGAAAGGTGAAAGGAATATGGCTGAAGAAACAAAGGAAACAAAAAAAGTTATTCCCGGAAGTGAAAAGAAAATTAAGAAGAAAAAGAAAAAAAGAAAGATTCTTTTGAAAATTTCTATTGTCTTTTTATTCTTAGTATTGATTGGCTGGTTTACTTTTGGAATGAAAGTGATGAAGCTTCGGAGTGAGGCCAAGAAACTTGTTGCAGATGCCACAGAGGAAACATTTAAGGCATCACAGACCAGTATTGTTTATGATACAAATGGAAAACAGTTAACAAAGTTCCGGGGAGAAAAAGATGCGTATTATTTGAAGTATGAAGATTTGCCGGTTTACGCAGTTGCTTCTATGATTTCTGTAGAAGACAGGAATTTTTATAAGCACAGTGGTGTGGATTATAAAGGGATTCTTCGTGCTGCAGTAGAGTTTGTAAAAAGAAAAGGAAGTGTAACACAGGGAGGAAGTACGATTACACAGCAGCTTGCCCGTACAGTCTTTTTGAACCGGGAAATCTCATGGCAGAGAAAAGTCAAAGAGATGTTTGTGGCAGTAGAATTGGAGAAAAAATACTCTAAAGAGGATATTCTTGAATTTTATCTAAATAATGTTTATTTCTCCAATGGGTATTATGGTATTCAGGCGGCCAGCAAAGGGTATTTTAACAAAGATGCAAAGGATTTGAGTATGTCAGAAGCGGCATTTTTATGTGCGATTCCGAATGCTCCGACAATGTACGATCCTCTAAAAAATAAAGAAAAGACCATGACAAGAAGAAATAAGATTCTAAAAGATATGTATGAACAGAATCTTATTCGAGAAGATCAGTATCAAGAGGCGATGAATGAGGAGATTACCGTTAAAAAGGCAAAGAAATCCGAGAAGAAGAATTATGTGGAAACTTATGTCATTCATTGTGCTACCAAGGAGATTATGAAGCAGAAAGGTTTTGAATTTAAGAGTACATTTGATTCTGAATCCGAGAAAGAGCAGTATGAAGATGAATATGAGAAAATGTATGCAGAGTGTAAGAGAACTCTTTATAGTGCAGGTTATCATATTTATACATCTATTGATCCGGAAGTACAGGATGAATTACAGTCCAGCGTAGATAATTCATTAAATGGCTATACAGAGAAGGACAAGAATGGAATTTACAAAGTACAGGCTTCTGGAACCTGTATTGATAATGAGACAGGAAAAGTTGTTGCCATTGTAGGAGGAAGATATCAAAAAAATATAGGTTATACACTAAATCGTGCATATCAGAGTCCGAGACAGCCGGGAAGTGCTATTAAACCGCTGCTTGTTTTTGCTCCGGCATTGGAGAGAGGATGGGCACCAGGTTCTATTGTAAATGATAATCCAATGAAATCAACGGATAAGCATAGAGTAAGGAACTCCGGCGGTTCTTATGCAGGACAGATTACTTTAAGACGTGCTGTACAAAAATCCAGTAACGTTGTAACTATGAGATTATATGAGCAGATTGGACCGGAAACCGCACTTCGCTATTTGGAAAAAATGAATTTCAAATATTTGACAGAAGAAGATTACAAGTATTATACAACTTGTATTGGAGGTTTCACAAAAGGAACAACATCTGAAGAGATGGCAGCAGGTTATGCGACGATTCAAAATGATGGAGAGTACAGAGAACCAACTTGCATTACAAAGATTACAACATCTGATGGAGATGAAGTGATGTCAACTTCTGCGAAAAAAAGAAGCATTTATTCTGAAACTGCTTCAAATTATATGACAGATGTATTACAGAGTGTTGTGAAATCCGGAACAGGTGCAGGAGCAAAAGTGCCGAATGTAGATACAGCAGGCAAGACAGGAACAACATCCAGCAACCGTGACGGATGGTTCTGTGGATATACACCATATTATACAACCGCTATTTGGGTTGGACGTGATGATAATAAGATTATGTCAGCATTAAGCGGTGCATCTTATCCAAAATCTATTTGGAGTAATTTTATGAATAGTATTCATTCTGAGTTCGCAACAGAGAAACGCCTGGAAGGATATGATTCTATTGATGAAAATCCTGCAACAACGAAAGCAACAGATGCTTCTACGAAGAAAGGAAGCGAGACAACGACACAATCTACACAGCAGACAACGCAGGCTCCGACAACAGCTGCAACACAAGAACAAACCACGGCGGCTCCGGTGACAGAGCAGTCACAGGAATAGAATGATAAGAAATAAAAAAACCAATTGGAATGGTGAAATTCCAATTGGTTTTTTGTTTGGTAAAAAGTTTTATTTATGATTTAAATATTCTTTGATACGATCTGTAGGATTCAGAAGGCTGCTGATGGAAGTTCCATGATTCAGTGTATCAATCAAAAGAGCAACATACTTACTTACATTAGAAGATGCGTACCAGTCTCTGGATAATAATTCAGGAGTCTGGTAAGTTAAGTTTGTAGTGATAATCTTCTCAATAATACCATCTTCAATTGCTTTGTCGAATACTTCCAAACCATTTGTAAATAATCCAAAAGTAGAAAGACAGAAGACACGTCTTGCATTTCTGCGTTTTAACTCTTTGGCAACATCAATCATGCTCTCGCCGGAAGAAATCATATCATCAATAACAATCGCATCTTTTCCATCTAATGAATCTCCCAAGAATTCATGAGCTACAATTGGATTGCGTCCGCTTACGACTTTGGAATAATCACGGCGTTTGTAGAACATTCCAACATCAACACCGATGACGTTTGCCAAATAAATTGCACGCTGCATAGCTCCTTCATCTGGACTGATAACCATCATATGTTCATTGTCAAATTTAACATCATCACATTGTTCTGCCAAAGATTTTACAAACTGGTAGGTTGGTTTTACATTGTCAAATCCGGAAATAGGAACAGCGTTCTGGACACGCGGATCATGGGCATCAAAAGTAATAATGTTGTCCACTCCTAAGTTAACTAATTCTTGAAGCATACTTGCACAGTCTAAAGATTCTCTGGTACTTCTTTTGTGCTGGCGTCCTTCATATAAAAACGGCATAATCACATTTACGCTTCTGGCTTTTGCTGCCGCAGCACTGATAATACGTTTTAAGTCGGAATAATGATCGTCTGGGGACATATGATTTTGGTGTCCGCATAGAGAATACGTAATGCTGTAATTTAATACATCTACAATAATATAAAGGTCCATGCCGCGAACAGATTCATGAATCAGTCCTTTTGCTTCTCCGGAACCGAATCTTGGGCATTCCGCATCAATAAGATAAGTATCTCTTAAATAGCCGTCACAATTGGCAGAATGTTTGAAAGGTGTTTCGCTCTCAGTTCTCCACTTGATAATATAGTTGTCGATTTCTTTTCCCAGGGTTTCGCACCCTTCAAGCGCAATGATTCCTAATTTTCCATCAGGAATTTTGGTAAAGTTGCGGTCAGATCGTCTCATGATAAATCTCCTTCGTATAATTGTTTTATGATTTGTTTATATCATTATAAATAGATTACGTCAAGTTTGATTTTTGAAAACGGATATCGTCTCCATAAATTTTATGCCATGAATAGCTTTCCATAATTCTGGAAAAAATACGTTCAGAATAGATCGTTTTAAATTCTGTTAAAGATAAATTTGTAGAGATAATGGTCGATTTCTCTTGGATTAATCGTTCGTTTAAACACTGAAACAGCTGTGATACTACAAATTTGTTCGTCATTTCAGTACCTAAATCATCAATAATCAGTAAATCACATTGAAATATAAAATCCAGCGATAAACTTGATTCATCCCTGCGGTTTTTCTGGAAAGCATGTTCTGCCAGAAGATCAAATAATTGAAAAGCTGTAACATACATGCAGGTATAACCTTTGTCCATGATTTCTTTGGCAATACAGTGGCTTAAAAAGGTTTTACCAACACCTGTGGAACCTTGAAATACAATATTTTCATGATTCGGGAATTTTGCAATAAATTCGTGGCAATGCTGTACAATCTTGCGAATATTGATTCTTGGACTGAAATGTTCTTTCGGCATAATCCTGTCAGAATAGTATTCTTCCCGGAAGGTATGAAAATTCTCCTTTTCAAGAATCTTTTTCATATTAGAATTTGAATATAATAAATCGGTAACTGCCTGCTGAAAACACTGGCATTGCTTTTGTCCAATGTAACCGGTATCTTTGCATAAACTGCAATGATAAATTGGTTCTAAATAATTTTTTGGATAACCGCTGTCTGTTAAAATCTGCTGTTTCTCTTTTGAAAGAACAGCATTTTTTTGACGGCATTCCTCTGTAAAAGAAGGATTATCTGCAGCAATAAGCTGTTTTCCAAGCGTTATGGAATTTCTGGTTATCTGCTGATCAATTTCACGGATTCTAGGAAATTTTTGATAAATTTCTTTTTTTCTTTCTTCATGAATATGATAGTTGGAAAGCCGCCGGTCTTCATACAGCCGTTCGATTTCCTGATATTCATTATTTGTCAATGCCATAAATTAAATCTCCCTGTATTCATCTCCAAGCTGCTTTTTGAGTAATTTCTTTTCAAGTTCATCAAAATCATAATCCCGCTGTTCAAAATTATGAAGCTGCTGATAGCTGTTTACAAAAGTTTTTGGAGATTTTTGCTGCTGGGAAAAGGCTTTTGCCTGTTCCACACTGGTTATATGGTTGTCCTTCCAATGTTTTAAAATCGTATCTGCATAGGGAAAACTTGGTTTGTTGATTGCTCGAATGGTACGATTACAGGCTTCGATAATCAGTGTCAGATCAAAGCCGTCAATTTCCAGCCATCGTTTCATATACTGTTCCTGCACAGGTGCCGGGTTTTGATTTAAACCAAAAGCACGCATGATGGAATAGTATTCCTTCTTGAAGTTTTTACTATGGGCTTTTGCCTCTTCGACAGTAGTGATGTTTTCTTCATACCAATTTACAGCAACCGACTGCATATAGCGGAAACTTTTCTTTCCGTTGGATACACAGTGTTCCACCAGATATTCGATTAATTCACAGGACATAGATAAATCTTCATATAGATATAATAACGTATTCATATCAGTGCATGTAAGCGGTTTTCCAAGAAACATTTCGCAGACATACAAAAGATAAGAAAAACGTTCATCTTCGCTTTTTTTCTGTAATTCTGCCGGAGATAGTGTTTTCATGGCAGGGATTGCAGAAAAGTTTTGATTGTCCTGTGGAGCAGGAGAGGGAACTGCTTGTACGGAATCTGCCGGAAATTTTGCCTGACCGGGAATTGGGAGCAGTTCAATAAAGCTGATTTCCCCTTGATTGATTTCCATACGAAGAAGAGATTCTTTCTCCCAATATTTTAATGCACGGGTTACATCGCGTTCCGTCAGTTCCAAAACGTCAGCAAGACATGGGATGCTGAAGTTGGCACCGTCGGAAACCATACGGAGCAGATAAATATAAACTTTTATATATTCTCCGTTGGCACGAATCATATAGTTATCAACAAAAGTATTCGGGAGAAGTGTTCCCCCGGTTGGATATGTGGTTGTGACTTTTATGTAATTCATGGCAGTAATCCCCTTCATTTATTAATATAAAGTGACTATAACGCAGAACAAAAAAAATGTAAATAGTCCCAAAATCCACACTGAATTTGTGGAAAACACTGTGGATAATGTGGATAATGTGGATAATAAATTGAAAAATAAGGGAATCAGCGGTTTACAAGGATTTTACAAATGTGGAAAAGGAAAAAAGAAATCCACAGAATTATTTGTACACAAATGTGTATAATCCTGTGGATAATGTGGATAACTACTTATTTATCAACGAATTTCCGATAGAATCGACGTTTCCGGCTCCCATAGTTATCAACAGATCATTTTTTTTACATTTTTTTAGAATAAATTTCTCAATGTCTTCAAAATCTTGAATATAATGAACATCTACATCATAAGCAGACATTTTGCTGACAAGATCTTTGGAATGTACAAGACCTGTATTTTTTTCACGGGCAGAATATATATCCGTAATGATCACATGGTCGCAAAGACTTAATGCTTTTGCGAAATCATCTAAAAAGGCATAAGTTCTTGAATAAGTATGAGGCTGGAAAATGCACCATAGCTCTTCGTGAGGGAAATTTTTGCAGGCATTTAAAGTTGCTTCTATTTCTGTTGGGTGATGTGCGTAATCATCTACGATTGTAAAACCGCGGCAAGTGCCTTTTAATTCAAAACGGCGTTTTGCGCCGGTAAATCCAAGAAGTCCTTTTTTGATAATATCCATGGAAAGATCCAGACGATCTGCAGCGGCAATGGCAGCAAGAGCATTTTTTACATTATGTTCACCATTTACATTTAATTGAATTCTGTCTATATATCTGTTCTTTTTATAGTAATCAAAAGAAGCATGTCCAAATGCGTCGTAACTGATATTTTTTGCGGTAAATGTGTCAGTATCATTTTCAATGCCGAATGTCACGTATTCAGCATTCAGATCTTCGACGATATAAGGAATATTATCAATCTCACCGTTCAAAACGAGGTAGCCATTGTCTGGAAGTTTGTGGGCAAACTTTCGGAAAGAACAGCGGATATCATCAATATCCTTAAAGAAATCCATATGATCTTCTTCTATATTAAGAATAATGCTGATTTTTGGAAAGAATTCCAAAAAGCTGTTGGTGTATTCACATGCTTCGGTAATAAACATATTAGAATGTCCAACACGGATATTTCCTCCGATTGCATCTAAAATTCCGCCGACGCTGATGGTTGGGTCTGTTTCTCCTGCCAGCAGAATGTGGGAAAGCATGGATGTAGTTGTAGTCTTTCCATGAGTTCCGGAAACGGCAATGGCATTTTGGTAATTATGCATTAATTGCCCAAGAAGTGTTGCACGTTTCATTACAGGAATTTTCTGACGGACGGCTTCTTTATATTCTTCATTTGTTTCAAAATTAATGGCAGCAGTGTAAACGACCAAATCAATATCAGAGGTAATATTATCTGCTGTCTGTTGGAAATAAATTTTTGCACCTTTTGATTCCAAACGTTCTGTAATTGGAGAGGAATGTATATCTGAGCCGGAAACTGTAAATCCTTCTTTTAGAAGAATCTCTGCCAGACCGCTCATGCTGATTCCTCCGATTCCCATAAAATGAATATGAATTGGCTGATGAAAATCTATTTGATACATATCGAATATGTCCTTTCTAAGTAAAAAATAAAATTTTATGTTTTCTTTATTTATAAATTATAAGTCACGAAATGTAATCTTGCAAGGAGCAATGTAAAGGAATCAAAAAAGGCATTTTCAAAAGAATAACATTTAAAAAATATAGTAAATTTTAATAATAAAAAAAGAAAATAATTCAAAAAATTTGTTCACATCTACTGATGGAAATGATATAATAATAAATAGCATTTAGTGGCCATTGGGGAAGAAGAAGCCGTATTTAATGGTCCAGAGAGCGAATTTCAGCTATATTTTTATGAAACTAGGAGGAAGACAACATGCAAATTACAGATGTACGTATTAGAAAAGTAGCCAAAGAGGGTAAGATGAAGGCTGTCGTGTCAATTACGATTGATAATGAATTTGTAGTTCATGATATTAAAGTGATTGAAGGGGAGAAGGGATTATTTATTGCAATGCCAAGTCGTAAGGCTGCAGATGGTGAATACCGTGATATTGCACATCCGATTAATTCTGATACAAGAAATATGATTCAGACACTGATTTTGGAACAGTATGAAGCCATGAGGCTTGGTGATATTGACGCAACAGAACCGGAAGTCTAGAAAAGATAGGGGCTTCTTCTAAAAACAGGGGTAAAAGAATCAGAGAATTCTCTGGTTCTTTTTTCTTTCCTGCGTTTTTTTCGTATGTTATGATAATAAAAAAGGAGGTTTGGGATGGAATTTCATGTAGGTGATATTATAAAAATGAAAAAGGCGCATCCATGCGGAAGTAATGAATGGGAGATTCTTCGTGTTGGAATGGATTTTCGTCTGCGCTGTCAGGGATGCAGCCGGCAGGTTATGGTACCAAGAAAATTAGTAGAGAAAAATTTCCGGGGTTTTATAAAAAACGCTTGCGAATAACAAAATTGTATGATAACATAAATATTCGTGGTATATAAAAATATCCTTGCTCTTTTCAGTACAGTTAAGAGCCAACAGACCAAAAGGAGGTGCAAAGCAATGAAATACGAATTAGCATTAGTTTTAAGTGCAAAGATCGAAGACGAAGAACGTGCAGCATTAGTTGAAAAGGCTCAGGCAATGATTACTACAGCAGGTGCTACGATCACAAACATTGATGAATGGGGTAAGAAACAGTTAGCTTACGAAATTCAGAAAATGAAAGAAGCATACTACTATTTCATTCAATTCGAAGGTGAAACAACCGTACCAGCACAGCTGGAAGAAAAACTTCGTATTGAGGAATCTGTATTACGTTTCTTATGCGTTAAACAGGATGCATAATTGACAGGAGGGATCCGAATATGAATAAAGTAGTATTAATGGGAAGACTGACAAGGGACCCGGATGTAAGATATACACAGGGTGACAGACCGTTGGCAGTTGCCAGATATACACTAGCAGTAAATCGTAGATTTAAGAGAGACAACGAACCAGATGCGGATTTTATTAACTGTGTGGCATTTGGACGCGCAGGAGAATTTGCAGAAAAGTATTTAAAAAAGGGTACGAAGATCGTTGTTTCCGGAAGAATTCAGACAGGCAGCTATACTAATAAAGATGGAATGAAAGTTTATACAACAGATGTTGTAATAGAAGAACAGGATTTTGCAGAGAGCAAAGCCGTTGCAGCACAGAATATGGCAGCAAGTGTGACTCAGCCGAGTGCACCTCAGCCAAGTGCCGCTTCCAGTGATGGGTTCATGAATATTCCAGATGGATTAGAGGAAGAACTGCCATTTAGTTAAATTAGGAGGTAGAAATCATGGCTTATACAAAAGGCGATTCTCCAATGAGAAGAAGAGGCGGACGTAGAAGAAGAAAAGTATGTGTTTTCTGTACAGAAGCTGACGCTGTAATTGATTATAAAGATGTTGCAACATTAAAGAAATATGTTTCTGAAAGAGGAAAAATCTTACCTAGACGTATCACAGGAACATGTGCAAAACATCAGAGAGCTGTTACAGGGGCTGTTAAGAGAGCTAGACATTTAAGTTTAATGCCATATACAGCTGAATAGTTTCAGTTAATTGGATAGAGGTAAAGTACGGGCCATCATTTTGATGGCCCGTTTTTTCTGTACAAATAGTGTTAAGAGAGGTATAATAAAGGATAATTGCATAATAAAATCAGGCTTAGAATTGAATCATATAAATTTCAAAACTCAATTAGGAGCAGAGTATGGACATTATGAAAAAAACAAAGATTGACCAATACTTACAGGGACCGATGAAGGCAGTCTTGTTATTGGTACCGGTGGATGTTCTATTTTTTAAAATGGATCTTCGATGTGGTATCATTTTAGCAATTTTTATGCTTACATGTCTGGGACTTCAGATTTTCAGCTATTCTTATAATAAGAATGAGATTGCCAAAGAATGTATCGGATTTTTGTTTGAACAAGGTCAGATTCAGAATTATTTAATTCATGAACTTCCGATTCCTTATGCATTGCTGGACGGGAATGGAACGATTATTTGGTCAAATGCATCATTTCAAAAAATTGCAGGAGATAATAAGGGAAAAGCTTTGGTGCATATTTTTCCGAATTTGAACAAAAATCTTCTTCCAACCGATGTAAATCATACGATTTCTCATATTGAATATGTAAAAAAGGATGCAGAAAAAGAACAAAAACTGTTTTATAAAGTAGAACTAACAAGGATTCTTGTGGAGAATTTTTCAAAAGACAGTGAGGAATGTTATTCCAAACAGATGCTTCGTGAGAACTCTTTGATTGCTGCGTACTTTTTTGATCAGACAATGCTCAAAAAGTATCGAGAGCAGAATGAAAATCAAAGAATGGTTGTCGGGCTGATTTATATTGATAATTATGATGAATTGGTGGATGATGTGGACGGAGTGAAACGTTCTATGCTGCTTGCAGTAGCAGACCGTAAGATTAGTAAATTTATCCAGAATGTTTCTGGAATTGCAAAACGAACAGATAATGGAAAATATTTTGTTGTATTTGAACAGAAATATTTGGACAAGATTGTTGCAAATAAATTTCATATTTTGGATGAAATCAAAACCATTAATTTAGGAAATTCCATGCATATGACATTGAGTATCAGTTTTGGAATTAACGGAAATACCTATCAGGAAAATTATGAATCTGCCTGTGCCGGAATGGATCTTGCATTGGGAAGAGGCGGGGATCAGGCAGTCATTAAAGATGGAGAGAATATTTCTTATTTCGGCGGCAATTGTGAGATGGTGGAGAGAGGTACTCGTGTAAAAGCCCGTGTGAAGGCACATGCATTGAAAGAATTGCTGGAGTCTAAAGAAAATGTGGTAATTATGGCACATAAGATTCCAGATCCGGATGCTATGGGCGCGGCAATAGGTCTTTATCGTCTGGGACTTTCTTTAGGAAGAAAAGCGCATATTGTTATGAATGAAGTTACCATATCTGTCCGTCCTGTGATTGAAGCACTTCAAAACAGCGGAGAATATGACGAGGATATGTTTATTGATAATGAAACAGCAATTGAAATCACAGATGAGAACACGTTGTTGATTATTGTGGATGTCAATCATGCCAATTATACGGAATGTGAGCAGCTGCTGGATCAAACTAGAACTGTGGTGATTTTAGATCATCATAGAAAGAGCAAGGATATGATTAAAAATCCGGTATTATCTTATGTAGAGCCGTATGCATCATCTACCTGTGAGCTGGTTGCTGAGATTTTGCAGTATGTGGATTCCAAACCGAAGTTAGAACCGATGGAAGCCAATGCAATGTATTTTGGTATGCTTGTAGATACCAATAACTTTGTAAATAAGACAGGGGTTCGTACATTTGAGACAGCCGCATACTTAAAACGGAGCGGAGCTGATCTTACTCTGGTAAGAAAAATGTCCAGAGAGAGCATGGAAACTTATCGGATACGTTCCAAAGCGATTAGTGAGGCTGAAATATTATATGGAAGATTTGCAATTACTACTTTAGTTGGTATTGGAGTAGACAGTCCGACAGTGATTGGTGCACAGGTAGCCAATGAACTTCTTGATATTGATGGAATCGAGGCATCTTTTGTACTGACCGGAGTGAAAGAACGAGTATATGTTAGTGCAAGATCCATTGATGAGATTAATGTTCAGCGGATTATGGAAGAGTTTGGCGGCGGCGGTCATTTGACGGTTGCAGGAGCACAGCTGGTGGATGTATCTTTGGAAGATGCAAAAGATATTATTACTGCGACTTTAAGAATTATGAAAGGAAAAGGAGATATATAAGTTATGAAGGTAATTTTGTTAGAGGATGTAAAGTCTGTTGGAAAAAAGGATGAAATTGTAGAAGTAAATAATGGTTATGCAAGAAATGTTTTATTCCGCAAGGGACTTGGAATTGAAGCTACCAAAAAAGCATTGAATGATTTAAAACTTCGGAAAGCAAATGATGATAAATTGGCAGCGGAAGCTTTAGAAGCAGCCAAAGTTCTTGCAAAAGAAATTGAAGGAAAACAGTTGGTATTAAAGATGAAGGTAGGACAGGGCGGAAGAACTTTTGGCTCTGTTTCCACCAAAGAAATTGCATCAGAGGCGAAGAAACAGCTGGGGTTTGAATTGGATAAGAAAAAGATGCAGTGCGAACCGATTAAAAATCTGGGATTTCATGATGTAGCAATAAGAGTACATCCAAAAGTAACTGCAACTTTGAGGGTTAAAGTTGAAGAAGCATAAAAAGGAGTGCTTATGGATGAAGCATTTGTAAAGAAAATACAGCCTCATAGTGTCGAAGCAGAACAGTCTGTGATTGGCGCTATGATTATGGACCGGGATGCCATTGCAGATGTAATGGATATTGTAGATCAAGAGGATTTTTATCAGAAACAGAACGGCATTTTGTTTGAGGCTATGGCAGAATTATATAAAGAAGGAAAACCTGTGGATTTGGTAACTCTTCAAAATAAACTCAAGAGGAAAGATGTACCGGAATCCATGAAGAGTTTGGAGTTTATTCGAGATTTGCTGGAAGCGGTTCCGACTTCTGCCAATGCAAAGCAGTATGCAAAGATTGTAAAGGAAAAAGCAACACTGCGGAAATTAATCAAAGTCAGCGAGGAAATCACAACGGAATGTTATCTCGGAAAAGAGGAAGTTTCTACCATTTTAGATAATACGGAAAAAAATGTATTTGGACTGCTGCAGCAGGCCAGCGGCAGAGAAGATTTTGTTCCCATTGATAAGGTCGTTTTAAATACACTGGATGCCATAGAAGAAGCTGCCAGCTCGGAAGGAAGAGTTACGGGAATTGCCACAGGATTTACAGATTTGGATTATAAATTGTCCGGCCTGCATCCGTCAGAGCTGATCATTGTTGCAGCACGTCCGGCCATGGGAAAAACAGCATTTGTGTTAAATATTGCACAGAGAGCGGCAGTCAGAGACCATGTTCCTACAGCGATTTTCAGTTTGGAGATGTCCAAAGAACAGCTGGTAACCCGTATGATGTCTATGGAGGCAATGGTAGATTCTCAGTCTATCCGTACTGGGGATTTGCAGGAAACAGACTGGGAAAAGATTATGGAAAGTGCGGGAACGATAGGACGTTCTCCGCTGATAATTGATGATACGCCGGGAATTACCATAGCAGAACTGCGTTCAAAATGCCGAAGATATAAGCAGACCCATGGATTGGGGCTGATTATTATTGACTATTTGCAGTTGATGTCCGGAGGAAAACGTTCAGAATCCAGACAGCAGGAAATCTCAGAAATTTCCCGTTCGTTAAAAGCACTTGCCAGGGAGATGGATGCACCGGTAATTGCATTGTCTCAGCTCAGCCGCCGCGTGGAAGAACGTAAACCGGCAAAACCAATGCTGTCTGACTTGAGAGAATCTGGTTCTATTGAACAGGATGCAGATGTGGTTATGTTTATTTACCGTGATGAATATTATAATGAAGATTCTGAAAAGAAGGGAATTGCAGAGATTATTGTAGATAAACAAAGAAACGGTTCAACAGGAAGTATAGAACTGGTTTGGCTTGGGCAGTATACAAAATTCGGAAACAAAGAGAGAGCGCCTCATTCATAAAAAGTGGGGTGCTTTTCATTTCTATTTCAAATCAAAATATAAATCAAGGAGGCATGTCTATGTTATCATTTCTATTTCCACCCGTATGTCCTTTATGCGGAAAAAATCTATTAAAAAAAGATCAGAAGATTTGTAAATTATGCAGTAAGAAAAAAATATTTATCAAAGAGCCGGTTTGTTATTCTTGCGGAAAACCTTTGGATTCTTTTGAAGAAGAGTTTTGTACAGATTGCAAAAAGCATCCGAAAAATTTTCGCAGAGGAATGGGGCTTTGTATTTATCAAGAACCGGTTAAAAGCTCTTTGGCGGCAATAAAGTATAAAAATAAAAGAGAGTTTGCAAACTATTATATTTTGGAAACAGAAAGAAGAAAGGGAAAAGAATTAAAAAAACTTGGTGTAGATGTGATTGTTCCGGTACCGCTTCATAAAAAGAAACGGCGAAAAAGAGGATTTAATCAAGCGGAAATTTTTGCGGAAGGGATAGGGAAAATCATAAGATGTCCCGTAGAAAAGAATCTGGTAAAGCGTACTGTTTATACAAAACCGCAGAAAAAATTAAGTTCCAGAGAAAGAAAAGAAAATTTGCGGAAGGCATTTTTGGGAGATTACAAAGCATATGAAAAAGCGGGATGTCCTAAGAAAGTATTAGTCGTAGATGATATTTATACAACAGGAGCGACAGTACAAGGAGTATCCGATGCACTATTGTCAATGGGAGTAAAGGAAATTTACATATTTTGCATTGCTGTGGGAAAAGGTTTTTCATAGCATTATCTGAGGCCTTCTGTTATAATGAAACGCAGAAAAAAACATTGCATTGTTTTGGAAAGGATATTGGAATGAACAAGCGGTATGATTTAAGCGGGGCATTGTTAAATTGGTATGATTACAATAAACGGCTGCTTCCGTGGAGAGAAGACAAAGATCCCTATCGAATATGGATTTCTGAAATTATGCTTCAGCAGACAAGAGTAGAGGCAGTGAAGCCTTATTTTGATCGATTTATGAAAGAACTTCCTACAGTAAAAGATTTGGCAGAGGTGGAAGATGACCGTCTTATGAAGCTGTGGGAAGGCCTAGGGTATTACAACCGGGCTAGAAATTTAAAAGCAGCAGCACAAACTGTTATGGAGAAGTATCATGGAGAGCTTCCTGCGGATTATGATAAATTGTTATCACTGAAAGGTATCGGGATGTATACGGCGGGTGCGATTGGTTCGATTGCTTTTGACTTGCAGGTACCGGCAGTGGATGGAAATGTGCTTCGGGTGCTTGCAAGAGTATGGGGCGATGATTCTGATATTTTGAAGGATAAAACGAAAAAGGAAATGGGAAAGAAGATACAGGAATTTATTCCAAAAGACCGTCCGGGAGATTTTAATCAAGCATTAATTGAGCTTGGGGCAACAGTATGCGTGCCAAATGGAGAACCGTACTGTGACCGTTGTCCATGGGATACTGTCTGTACTGCAAACAAAGAAAACCTGATTGAGAAACTTCCGGTGAAAGCTCCGAAAAAAGCTAGAAAAATTGAGTATAAAACGGTATTTCTGCTGGAGACGAAAGATCAAATAGCAATCCATAAAAGAACATCCAAAGGACTTCTAGCTGGACTATGGGAGTTTCCTAATATGTCAGGCAGGATGGATATGCAGGATGTAATGGAACAAATGAAAATCTGGGGAATTGAAAATGGGGAAATTTCACCAGCGGGAAAAGGAAAACATATTTTCAGCCATATTGAATGGCATATGGAAGGCATCCGAATTGCATTGAAAGAGCCTGTTTTTATAGAAAAATTACTTTGGGTTTCAAAAAAAGAGCTAAAAACTGTTTATGCACTGCCATCAGCATTTGAAATCTTTCGTAATATATTGTAAAATGATGATTAAATGTATAAGTTGTTCATGATACATGAAGAAGGAGAGTGAAAGAATGAAGAAAGTATTAGCAATCGTGCTTTCCGCTGTTGTATGTCTCGGTGCGTTTACCGGATGCGGCGGAGGGAAAGATGAGAGCAAAGAAGAATCCAAAAAAATTGTGATTGGGGCAAGTCCTTCTCCTCATGCAGATATTTTAAAAGTAGCTGCAAAAGAGTTGAAAAAAGATGGTTATAAACTGGAAATCAAAGAATATTCTGACTATGTGCAGCCAAATACAGCTTTGGATTCAGGAGATTTGGATGCAAATTATTTCCAGCATAAACCTTATATGGATAACTTCAATGAGGAAAAAGGTACCCAACTGGTGGCAGCAGCAATGATTCATTATGAGCCGTTTGGAATTTTCCCAGGAAAGACAAAGAAATTGAAAGATTTAAAAGACGGTGCTTCTGTTGCAGTTCCAAATGATACAACCAATGAAGCAAGAGCCCTGCTTTTGTTAGAGTCTGAAGGTTATATTACATTGAAAAAAGATGCAGGTTTAACTGCAACAAAGAAAGATATTGTAAAAAATCCAAAGAATTTGGATATTAAAGAAATTGAAGCGGCACAGATTCCGCGTTCTTTAAAAGATGTTGATCTTGCGGTTGTCAATGGAAATTATGCAATTGAAGCCGGATTAAAGGTAAACAAAGATGCATTGGCAGTGGAAGATGCAGATTCTATTGGGGCAAAAACTTATGGAAATGTCGTTGCAGTTCATAAAGGTGATGAGAAAAAAGACTCTATCAAAGCCTTAATCAAAGCAATGAAGAGTGATGCAGTGAAAGACTATATTAATAAGAATCTGGAAGGTGCAGTTGTACCATTATTTTAAAATTGTAACTAAATAAATTTATTATATGAAAAGGAGTAAGTTATGAAAAAATTTTTAACCGTTGCATTAGCTGGTGTTTTAGCAGCTTCTATGCTGTTTACAGGATGCAGCAAGAAAGAAGAAGCAAAATCTGAAGGTGAAATTCCTGAAAAAATTGTTGTAGGAACAAATGCGGAGTTCCCTCCATTT
This sequence comes from Lachnospiraceae bacterium, assembly GCA_021771695.1. Lineage (GTDB taxonomy): Bacteria > Bacillota > Clostridia > Lachnospirales > Lachnospiraceae > Anaerostipes. The sequence goes on from JAETON010000014.1 coordinate 41,212, forward strand.
GAATTTGTCAATGATGATAAAGAAATTGACGGATTTGATATTGCTGTTATGAAAGAAATCGGAAAGAGACTGGAAGTTAAAGTAGAAGTAAAAAATATGGAATTCAAATCTCTGATCGGTGCAATGGAATCTAAAGACTTAGACGTAATCGCAGCAGGAATGACTGTAACAGATGAAAGAAAAGAAGCTGTAGATTTCACAGATTCTTATTATACATCTAATCAGTATATCATTGTAAAAGAAGACAGTCCTGTAAAGAAAATTTCTGACTTAGACGGTAAAACAATTGCTGTTCAGGAAGGAACAACAGGAGATTTGGTAGCTTCCGGCGATTATGATTCTGTAAAAGATGCGAAGGTAAAACGTTTCAAAAAAGGTGTAGATGCTGTCATGGATTTGAAAAAAGGCGGAAGTGATGCTGTAATTATTGATGCTAATCCAGCACAGGAATTTGTAAAAGCAAACAAAGGACTTCGTGTCATTAAAGACCAGTCTTCTGAAGAATATTATGCATTTGCAATTCAGAAAGGCAATAAGAAATTACAGAAAGCTATCAATAAACAGTTAAAAGCAATGAAAGAAGATGGAACTTTTGATAAATTAATCAAAAAGTACATCTAGATTTGCCTAAGAGACAGAAAGGGCGTTTAGCAGTATGGACCAATTTGCAGCAGATTTTTATAAAGTATTTATAAGGGCAAACCGTTATGAAATGTTTTTAGATGGTTTAAAAGTAACCATCGGCGTTTCGATTGCCGCTGTGATTCTTGGAGTAATTCTTGGAATGATTTTGGCAATTATGAAGATGACAGAAGTTCGGAAAGGGCGGAAAACTTTGTTTTCTGTAATCGCTAATATTTATATTGATATTATTCGAGGAACACCGTCCGTTGTGCAGCTACTGATTATTTATTTCCTTGTATTTCATACACAAATGGGAATTGTAGCCGGAGTTGTAACGTTTGGTATTAACAGCTCAGCTTATGTGGCTGAAATTATCCGCGCCGGTATTATGGCGGTTGATAATGGACAGATGGAAGCAGGACGTTCTCTCGGATTATCCTATGGAGCAACGATGAAAGATATTATTCTGCCACAGGCAATTAAAAATATTCTTCCGGCTCTTGGAAATGAATTTATCGTTCTTGTGAAGGAAACAGCGATTTTGGGATATGTATCCATTCAAGATCTAACAAAAGCATCGGACTTCATTATGTCTAGAACTTATACCTTATTTATGCCGCTGATTGGCTGTGCGGTGATATATTATCTTTTGATTAAGCTTCTGACATTTGGATTAAATGCATTTGAAAGGAGGCTGAGACAAAGTGATATACGTTAATAATTTACATAAATATTTTGGAGAACTGGAAGTTTTAAAGGGAATTAACTGCCGGATTGAAAAAGGTGAATGTGTTTGTGTCATCGGACCTTCCGGCTCTGGGAAAAGTACATTTCTCCGCTGTTTAAATCTTTTGGAACAGCCGACAAAAGGTGAGATAACCATTGGAAATACAAATCTAATGGATAAGAATCTTAACGTAGATGAGCTTCGCAAAGGCGTGGGAATGGTGTTTCAGCATTTTAATTTGTTTCCGCATTTGACAATTCTTGAGAATGTAACATTGGCACCAATCCGTCATAAGATGATGTCAGAGGAAGAAGCAAAGAAAAAGGCAATGGAGCTTTTAGACCGTGTTGGCGTGGCTGATAAGGCGGACAACTATCCGGTACAGTTATCCGGAGGACAGAAGCAGCGTGTGGCTATTGCAAGATCACTCGCACTATCACCGGAAGTTATGCTTTTTGATGAGCCGACTTCAGCTCTTGATCCGGAAATGGTAGGAGAGGTTCTGGAAGTTATGAAGCAGCTTGCCAAGGAGGGTATGACAATGGTTGTTGTAACTCATGAAATGGGATTTGCCAGAGAAGTAGCAGACAGGGTATTCTTTATGGATGAAGGTATTATTATGGAAGAAGGAACACCGTCTGATATATTCGATCATGCAAAAGAAGAAAGAACAAAAACATTCTTAAGTAAAGTATTATAAAATTAAAAAAGGGGTTTCGTCCAAAACGGCTTCCGCGCTGCGCTTGTGCAGATTGTTTTTGGACGAAGCCTCTTTTTTGTTATGCAGATTGATTTTCCAGCGGATGCGTTTCCATCTCGAAATGGGTGGGCAGTGTTCATTTCCACATATTTTTCGATAATTTCATCAACTGTTTTCAGATTTTAATGTACTGGACATCATATATCGTTCTGCCCGGCTGACGGTGATGCAGTATTCTATAGGTTTTTCATTATCAAAAGTAGTTGATTTGATGAAAAAAGCAGTTTCTTCTTCCTGCCCATTTAAATAAAGACTTTCTTCTTTTGTCAAAGCAGTGATGGACATGGATTCCTGTATTTCTTTTAAATTTAGATGATAATTGTTTGACAGTGTGTCGTACAAAGAGGATACTGCAAAGTTGTATTGTTCTAAACCGGGGCAGTATTTTTGCGGAATATAAGATGTTTCCAGCAGAATAGGTTCATCATTTAAAAAACGGATACGCCGCAGCTGATACACTTTTTCGCCCAAAGAAAGATTTAAGTGTGTACATACAGGTAAAGGAGATTCGATTAAATCAAACAATACTACTTTACTGGATGTAATATAACCGTCGGAAGACCAGCCGGTAGTGAATGATGTAAAGTTATGTGTGTCATCTTCGATTTTAGGGGGTGATACGAAATTTCCTTTGCCATGTATCGTATAAATATGATGTTCATTGCGAAGTCTTTTTAAGGCAGCGCGCAAGGTGAGGCGGTTGACATCTAAGGTTTCTGCCAATTTGCGTTCTGACGGCAGGGCATCGTGGGGTTTTAGTTCGTTTTCTATGATATAAGTTTCAATATCTTCTTTGATCTGCTCGCTTAAAAGATTGGTGTATTTGCTCATAGTGAGTTCCTTTCAAAAGTTTCTGTTATGTTAAAATGGATGTAAAGGTAACGGTGTTTTTACTCATATAAGAGCGGGTATATTCTACGATTCTGCCCGTGGTATCAGTGACTGTATTATGAAGCATAAATACAGCACTATCTTCGGGGATACTCAGTAAAGCTGCCTGCGGATTGAAAATTTTTACAATTTCGATTGTTTGGTAATCTTCATATAATTCGATTTGATAATGTTCAAATAAAGCGTACAAAGAACCATCTTCAAAATCGTAGGAATCTATATTAGGGATAATGTCGTAAGGGACATACGTGTATTCCATAGCAATTGGTGTGTCATCTCCCATTCGCAGACGAAATAAACAAAAAATTTCATCCTCAGGAGAAATGTGAAATATTTTCGAGTATTTTATGCCGGCTTTTTTCTTTTCTGTATAAATCACTTTGTTGGAAGGGGTTAGCCCAGACTCATGAATGAATCGTTTCATAGACTGGATTGTATCAAGAGGAGAATCCAGTTTCTGCTTATTTACAAAAGTTCCTTTGCCTTGAAGACGTATTAAATATTCCTTCTCGATTAAGAGATCAATGGCTTTTCTAACCGTCATACGGCTGATTTGAAAAGTATCACATAATTCTCTTTCGGAAGGAATTTTTGAACCAAAAGGATATTCGTTTGCATCAATTTTTCCTTGTATAAAATCTGCCAGCTGCAGATAAATTGCTTGCTTACTCAATATAAATGCCTCCTAATTGTGTCAAGTGGTATATGAAGAATGATAAAAAACAGGGATAAAACTGCATATACAGTAAAGTGGTATGCTTAACCTGTCTAAAGAAAGAATATACCAGTTTCAGAAAAATGTCAAGAAGCAGGATGATATGATAAAAAAATATGTACAATATGCACAAAAAAATGAGAAAAAATTGTGATAAATAGCCGTATTGACATGTATATACCATGGTGGTATATTTAAATCACTGAAACGTATACGTGGTACAAATTAATGATGCAGACACGAAAGGAGTTTATTGAAAATGAAAACATACAAGAATTATGAAAGAGAAGATTACTTAAAAAACATGGCAACCATTATGGATTTAAGACCACAGGTTGAAAAATATATAGATGAAATTTTTGAAAATGGTGTAGAAAATCTGGTATTAGCAGGTGTTGGCGGAACCATTTCTATTATGATGCCATTAGAAAAATTTGCGAAAAAATATACAACAATGCCGGTATATCTGGAAAATGCAGCAGAATTAGTATTAGGAACAAATAAAGCAGTCACAGAAAAATCACTGGTAGTTCTTTACAGTGAATCAGGAACAACAAAAGAAACAGTAGCAGCTGCTAAATATTGTAATGAAAAAGGAATTCCAACCATCGGTGTCAGCTGTTTTGAAGGAAAACCTTTAGGAGAATTATTAAAATACCCAATCATCAATGAAGCAGGGGATTTCTATTCTTGTGATGGAGATTACATGAGATTATACATGATTGTCAGTGCATTCTTAGCAAAGAACGGTGATTTCCCAGAGTATGAAGAATTCATGGAAAGTCTTGCAAAACTGCCGGAAGCTATGGCAAATACAAAAGAGCAGGTGGATGACGAAATGAAAGCATATGCAAATCAGATGAAAGATGAACCATATCATATGATTGTTGGGTCTGGAAATTTATGGGGACCTGCTTACTGCTTTGCAATGTGTTACTTAGAGGAAATGCAGTGGATTCATACAAAATCAATCGAAGCACCGGAATTTTTCCATGGAACTTTAGAATTATTAGAAGAAGATACAAGTATCATGATTTTCAAGGGTGAAGATGAAACAAGAGTTTTAGCAGAACGTGTGGAAGCATTTGCAGCTAAGATTTCTAAAAAGGTAAAAGTAATTGATACAAAAGATTATGGAAAAGGTTTGGTAGCAGATAAATTCAGAGGAGACTTGGCTCCTGGAATTTTGGAAGCTGTTTTAGGAAGACTGACTGCTCATTTAGAAGATGCTACAGGACATTCTCTTGAAATCAGAAGATACTACAGAGTGATGGATTACTAAAAAAATCGTCAATTTTGCCTGATAGAAGAAAGGAGCGTTTGTATTGCAAAAAACAATGGAAGATTATATACGGGAAATTTCTTCCGTATTGGAACAAAATATTCAAAATCGAAAAGAATTAACAAAGCCAATGACAGACTGGTTGAGAGATGAAGGAATTCAGAAAGGAAAAACACTGGTAATTGTTGCCTCAGGTTCCTCTTATCATGCCGTATTTTCCGCCCTGCCGTTTATGGAAAGGTATATGAAAAATAGGATAAAGCTGATAACACCATTTACTTTTTCTTATTATGAAGAACCGGGAGATGACAGAATTTATGTATTTGTCTCTCAAAGCGGAAGCAGTACAAACGTGGTAGAAGCAATTAAAAAATATCAAAAGACAGGCAGACAGGCAATGGCAGTGCTTGGAAAAGTAGATTCAGCCATAGGAGAAATGTCAGATTTTCATGTTACATATGGAGTTGGTGAAGAAAGAGTCGGCTATGTTACCAAGGGAATGACAACGTTATGCTGCTATTTTATGCTGATATCTTTAGAACTTGCAGAGGCCGTTGATAAAACAGAATATGATCAGACAATCGAACAATTGAGGATTGCGGCTGGCAATCATCATTGTGTTTATAAACAAGCAAAAGAATTTTGCTCCAGCCATAGAAAAGAATTATTAGCAATGAAGAGTGCATTTGTCATTGGGTGCGGTGCAAATCTGGGAACAGCGATGGAAGGTGCATTGAAGATTTCAGAGATGGTGCATATCCAGTCTTCCTATTATGAAACGGAAGAATTTATTCACGGACCAGATTTGCAGCTTGCACCGGATGATACATTATTTTTTATTGATGGAGGAGACCAGGCAGGGAAAAGGACAAGAGAAATTTGGCAGGCGGCAAAAGAAATTACGAAAACTTCTTATTTGGTTCGTTTGGAGCAGAACGAGGAACATAAAACGAAAGAGTATGTCTCTTCATTATATTTGGCGGCCTTCTTCCAGTATCTTGCCTGCTGGACGGCAAGAGAGAGAAATATTACAACAGAACATCCGTTGTATGCAAAATTTGAAGAAAAAATTCATTGTAAAACAGGAGATTATGAAGAAGATGCCCCATTTTAATGAAAGGAGATGGTAGAGTGAGACATTTTATCTTGACAGGGCATTCACATATTTCGGAGGGAATTGCTTCTGCAATCGAGTTTGTTTTAGGAATTTCAGTATCTTATTTCAATGCTTATGTAGAAGGTGAGGAATTCTATTTGGATAAGATTCTGGCGGAAATCGAGAAGTATCCAAAGGAAGACGAAATCATCATTATGACAGACATCTTAGGCGGCAGTGTAAATAATGACATGATGAAACTAACACAAATGCCCAATGTTCATTTGATATGCGGAACAAATCTTGCATTGGCTGCACAAATTGTGATGGCAGGGGATGAACAGGATATCGGGCAAATCATTAGACAGAGCATACAGACGGCAAGAGACGGAATACAGTATTGTAATGAAGTGGCTGTTTCTGATGGGCTGGACGGTTTAGATGATTTTTAAAAAGAAAGGAGAAAGCATATGATTAAACTGGTAAGAGTTGATTACAGGCTTTTGCATGGACAGGTAGCATTTTCTTGGACATCAAGGCTTGGGGCAGACTGCATTTTATTAGTAACAGATACGCTTTTGGATGATCCAATCCGCGTAACCTCTGTGAAGCTGGCAAAACCGCCTGGAGTAAAAGTTGTTGTAAAAGGGATTGAGGACAGTATCAAAGCAATTAAAAGCGGGGTAACAGACAAGTATCATCTTTTTGTTGTCTGTGAAACGGTAGAAGGTGCGGTAAGACTGATAAAGGAGCTGGGATTGAAGGAATTAAATCTTGGCGGTACGACTCCTGGAGAAGACAAGAAAGAATTAGGACCGGTGGTTTATGTAACGAAAGAAGAAGAAGCAATGTTAAAAGAACTTCAGGATCAAGATGTAAATGTATATCTTCAGCTGGTTCCTGATAGTAAAGAGTTGAAAATAAAACTTTAAATAGGAAAAGGAGGAAAGATATATGAGCTTAGCTATGCAGGCTGTGTTACTTGGAATTTTAGGATTTCTTACAAATTTCGAGTGGTTTCTTGGAACTTGTATGATTCAGCGTCCAATTATTCTTGGTTCTCTGACTGGATTAATTATGGGCGATGTAGCTACAGGTACAATTATGGGTGCAACGATGGAACTGGCATTTGCAGGGGCAGCATCCATTGGAGCATATGATCCGCCGGATATGGTATCTGGTACAATTTTAGGAGTTGCTTTAGCAATGAAAGCCGGAGCAGGTCCGGAAATGGCATTGACCATTGGTCTTCCGGTTGCCAGCGTAGTTTTGGCAATCAGTAATGTAACAGGATATCCGATTTTGCAGTTATTTGCACATTTGATGGACCGTGATGTAGCACAGGGAAAAGATAAAGCATTTCAATTTCATTTTGTGATCAGTGGATTTATTGCATGGGGCGTAACTTCACCGATTATACCAATTGCATATTATCTTGGAGCAGATAAAGTGACAGGAATTGTAAATGTGATTCCTGAGTTTGTGCAGACTGGAATGGAAATTGCAGGAGGACTGCTCCCGGCAATGGGATTTGCAATGCTGGCACAGACGATTATGAAAAAGAAACTGGCACCATTTTTCTTCATTGGATATTTTATTGTCGCTTACTCTGGGGTATCTACAACAGGAGTTTCTCTATTTGCTATTTTAATTTTGGCAGCAATGTTCGGACTTACAAATGGTACGGGAATGTTTGCTTCATCACAGCCGGCTGCTGTGGAAGAATTGGAAGGAGGCGATTTCGATGAGTTTTAATATCCATGCAGATTATGATGGAAAAATTACGAAAAAAGATTTACAGAAAGTTTATTTGCGTTCTATCCCAATGGAGCATTCTTGGAACTATGAACGTATGATGCATTCAGGATATTGTTTTGCAATGCTTCCAATTCTGAAGAAATTGTATCCGAAAAGAGAAGACTATATTGAAGCAATGCAGCGTCATATGGAATTGTATAATGTGACCATGTACATTTCTACACTGCCATTGGGAATCAGTGCAGCGATGGAAGAAAAAAATGCAGAAGATCCGAATTTTGATACAAGTTCTATCAACAGTGTAAAAACAGCATTTATGGGACCGTTATCTGGAATTGGTGATGCATTATATCATGGAACACTCCGAATTATTGCAATGGGAATTGGTGTTTCTTTGGCAATGAAAGGAAATGTTTTAGGACCGATTTTGTTCTGGCTGATTTTTAATATTCCAAACTTTGGAGTTCGATATTTATTAACATTTCTTGGATATAAATTAGGTATTGAATCTTTAGATAAATTAGAAAAAAGCGGAATCATGGACAAAGTTATGCAGGCAGCAAGTATCTTGGGATTGGTAGTTACAGGTGCTATGACGGCAGAAAATGTATACTTTTCGATACCGATTAAGTTTGGTATAGGAAGTGATGCAACGACTGTACAGAAAATTTTAGATGGCATTGTTCCGGGGATTGGACCACTGGTGCTTTTTGGAATCTGCTATTATATTTTCAAGAAAAAGAAATGTAATCCGATTGTGATGATGCTCATACTAATGGCATTAGGTGTTGTTGGAGCATTCTTTGGATTCCTTGCTTAGGAGAAATTTATGTTTGAAGCAGTAATATTCGATATGGATGGAGTGCTGATTGACAGCGAAATTATATATTATGAGTGGCTGAAGAGTTTTCTGGAAAAGAAGGGATGCCGGCTGCCGGAAGAACAGATAAAAAAGCTGTCAGGGCTTTCTATGGTACAAAGCGAACAGCTGCTGGATAAATATTTTGAGAATGGAGCCAAACTTTGGCGGGGATACATTGAAGAATGTGAGGAATATCCATTAGATTATAACGACATTGTGAATCCGGGAGTTCGGGAGCTGTTAGATTTTCTCAAGGAAAAAAGAGTCAAAACTGCTTTAGCTTCATCCAGTGATAAAAAAGAGATATTAGAAGTTCTGGAAGAAATCAAATTAAGAGATTATTTTCAAGTGATATTAAGCGGAGATATGTTTCAAGAAAGCAAGCCAAATCCGGAAATTTATCTTGAAACGATGAAACGGCTGGAGATTGTGCCGGAAAAATGCATTGTAATTGAAGATTCAGATTACGGCATTACGGCAGGAAAAACGGCAGGAGCTTATGTCATTGCAAAAGAAGAAAAAAGACTTGGTTTTTCTCAGAATATGGCAGACTGGATTGCCCCTGATATGTATCAGGTAAAAGATAAAATAGAAGCTATGTTGAAACAGTAAAATAACTAGAAACTACCGGTTCTAAGAATGGATTTTATAGAAATGGTATCGGAGTTATCGGTGGCTGAATAATATAACAAGAGATATGGATGCTCCTTAACCTCCATATCTCTTATTCTATTTAATGAAATATTTCAATTAAAATATTTTTTGCGTGGAAAATTTTATCCTTATAAATTCCCTGCAGGGATACAAAACGGTCTTTCTTTAAATCTTTCACGCTGCCGTGATGGTCTTCATATCTAGAACCATTTCCATATACATCCCGTACAAGAATTGTAACATCTTTTGTATAATGTACAGGAATATATAATTTTGTAGAAGTGCTAACCTGACTGTCTTTTGTCTTGAAAGAATCTACTTTATTTACAGTAAATTTATTGCCGGATAGTTTTTCAATATCTCCTTCCAGAGTTTGAAGTTTGTTTGAGTTTTTTTCAGTAATGATATCGCTGTCTTTTATATTCACAGGGGATGATAAGACAATAATATCTGCAGTTTTTTTCTTTGATTCTTTGGAATACCAGATAGAAACCAAGGAATTCTTTTTCAGTGATTTTAATTGAGAAGCACTGTAAAGTTTATAGGTTTTTTGTATTTTATGGGGATTCCATTTGCTTGTTTTAAAAGTTACATAATAAATGTCCGTATTTGGGGTTATGTTTACATTGGTTTGCTTGGCAAATGTTTGATCCAGAGAATAGGATACAGTGATTTTGAAAGTATCACCAGAAGAAAAATAACCGTAGAAATCGGGTTCATAGTCTGGAATGTTTTCCCCTCCAATGGTTGATTCTGTATATCTGGCAATGCCAAGACGGGTGCCGAATTCATAATATCCTACAGCAAAAGCTCCAAGAAAAGCCATAACGCCTAAAATCAAGCTGATTTTATAAATGTGCCAATGTTTTTTTCGACATAAAGATGAAATAATACGAAAACAGAGAATGCCGAGAAGCGTTCCCAAAGTGTTTAAGATAATATCATCGATATCGGCACTGCCTAAATAAAAAACAAACTGGCTGACTTCAAAAAATAGGCTGAGACAAATGGAACTAAGTAAAATTTTTATAATTGGATGCTTTTTTATGTTCAACAGCGACAGCAAATAACCATAAGGGAGAAAGATGAAAGCATTTCCTGCGATGTTTGAAAAACTCCATAGAAAATTTCCTTTAGAAATCATTTGAAAAAATGTCCGAAATGTTTGAAAAGGAATCAAATTAAAAGAACGAAATCCATCATAATCAGGTTGAAGTCTTTCGGGAAACGAGGTAAAAGCTGCATCTTTTAATAGAATAATCTTTACTAAAATCAGCAGATAAAAAATAAAAATTATTCTAAAAATAAGGGAAAAATTCCGGCTGTCTGTTTTTTGTTTTAGCATAGAGTCTCCTTTGCATATATAAGGAGATTTCGCAGAGTGTAAACACATTAAGGAAGTTCATTGACAACTAAACTTTGAATAAACTTTCCATGATCTGTGTAGGAATTTAAAGTAATGTTAGGATACTTTTTGAGAATATTTTGTACAATCAGTAATCCGTTTCCGCGCCCAAGTCCTTTGTCTGAAAGTCCCGGAATTACTTTTTTCTCAGCTCGAATGGAATTACTGATTTGAATTTCATAGGTATTATGGTATTGGGAAAAATAAATTTCAAGTTCTTTTGAAACTGTATTTTCTGCTTCTTCGATAGCATTATCCAAAAATATTCCCAAAATGCGGATAAAATCTAAGAAGTCAATTTCATTGATGAATAAGTCTTCGTTAAATTTCTGTTCCATTGAAAAATGAATATTGATATTATCTAGAAAACCAGAGGTAAGTTTGTAATACAAAAATGCTTTCAGCTGTTCATCTCCGATTTGCTGTAAGCTGGTATATAAATCATTTTTCTTTAATTCTTTCTGAAAGTAAGGATTAATTGTCTGTTGAAAATAGTCTTTTAAACGGGTATCTTTGCTGTTTTCAATTAAATGGCTTAATGTAAATAAAACATTTTTCATATCATGTTTTAAATTCCTCACTTCCGTCAGATTTTTCTCTAAACCGCTGCTGTAAAGCAGAAGATCCTCCTCATACCGCCGTTTTGCATCAATGGTGAATCGGTATTTTGAAAATTTCAGAAGAATAATTAAAATTAGTAATTGAATCATAATGACACTGGCAGAAAGTGTATTGCAAATGGTCATATACCGGTCAAATACCTGGTGTTCATAAGGGGTGCTGATTTGTATGGATAAGGTTCCCTCATGTAAAAAATACAGTATATACAGCAATTGATATTGAAAGAAAAATTCAAAGAGAAATAATACCATAGAGGCAGCGATAAAATATCCTGCAATCTGCGGATAGGAGGTTTCCAGCTGCGAAACATGGAGAAAAAACTTTCCAAACAATCGTTTTAGAAACCAGAATAGAAAGCTGTCTAATCCAAGAACGATTACAGATATCATACCCAAAATTAAAATTTTTACAATAGGTGCGCCGGCAAGTCCTCTGGTAATATCGAAATATACCGGCATGAAAATTTCATAAATATAGGTCAAAAAAAGATCATTTAGAAGATATGAAATAAATGCCAGCCATGTAAATAGTACTTTTCCTTTCTGCAATTCTTTTTGAAAAAAGCTGATTCCAAAGAAAAGAAGAAAAATTAAAAATCGGGAAATATTAATTTCCGTATAAGGCATGGTAATTGCTGTAAATATTCCACAAAATAAAAGCCCGTAATCAAACAGCCGGAAATTTAAAAAATTTAAAATCCGAATAGAAACTACACTGGTAAGGCTGACAATTACATTCTGCATAAAAGTAGTTCCGGTCATTCTTAAAAATGGATGATAAAAACTGATGCAAATCAAAAACAGCAAAATAAAATAGTGATACCAGTGTTGTGTTTTATTTTTTGTCTCCATAGATGACTCCTTTGATTTTGTTCCTCATACGGAAAGAACAAGGGGCTGTTTCTCCGTTGATAAATTGGATCATTCCGTCATTGAATCCAATCATATGACTTTTTTGAACGATAACGGAACGATGACTTTGTATAAATTCACTGCCAAGCCGTTTCAATGCATGTTCAATAGATTCTCTCACGGTAATGGAAGAACCATTGATGGTGTGGTAGCAGATGCAGTGGGATTTAGTTTTGACTGCTTCTACATACAAAATATCCTCTATAGGTATTTCAACTTCTTTTTCAAATCCCGGCTTTAATGTAATCATTTTTTGCGGCATTTCTGACTTGCGGGAAGATAATGTCTTACAGGCAAGATAAATATATTGATAGCAGCTTTGATTCATTTTGGCAATATCCGTTGTTTTTTCAATAAAGCCAAAAGGTTCGATTCCGGATTTCAAAACATCTAAAGCTAATTCGTAGTGATTGGTTACAAAAACAATTTTTGACGCCGGAGAAATTTCACGGATTTTATTTGCAATGTCAATTCCATTAAATTCATTGCTGCCAAAATCCAAATCCAGAAAAAACAGGTAGTCTTCCGGGTGTTTTTTCACATAAAGAAGCAGGTCTTTATAGCTGGAAGACACACATACAATTTGGCTGTCTATGGAATAATCTGACAGCAGATGTTCGATTTGTTCTTGAATGATCTTTAAAATAAAAGGATCATCATCGCAAAGAATAATTCCTAACATAATATTCCTTTCTATCTGCCCAATCTCCTTGTTGTTGATAGATACAAGAATCATAATAAAAAATTTTTAGAAAAAATCTAGAGAAAATCCCTGAAGTCTATCAGACCAGCCTTGGAAAAATCTTCGTTTCATACGTTTAGGCCAAAAGTTATTTGTTGGAGACACTTTCATTGATTCTGTATTCATTATATGAGACAAAGAAACAGTACGCAAGAAAAATGGAGGTGAACGTTATGAAGAAACGGAAATGGTTATTATTTGGTATATGTCTGCTGGCAGGGATTACACTTATTTGGGGATTTGTGAATTCAAAGGGTATGACATCTCATACATCCAGCCGTTATATTGTGCTGCTGGAACGTTCCAAACAAACGGTGATTGCAGAGAAAAAGGCAAATGAAAAAATGTATCCTGCATCCATGACTAAAATTATGACAACTATTCTAGCATTGGAGCGAATTTCTGATTTAGATCGGGAAGTAAGAATTCCGTCCGAAATTATTGCCAAAACCAAAAGCCAAGGAGCGTCTGCAGCAGGATTTCGTGCAGGAGAAATTGTAACAATCCGAGACTTGCTTTATGGAATGATGCTGCCATCCGGGGCAGAATGTTGTTACCGTTTGGCAAAATATTTGGAAGGTTCGGAACAGAAATTTGCAGAAAAAATGAATGAAAAGGCAAAGGAACTTGGCATGAAGCATACACATTTCTGCAATACCACAGGGCTGCATCAAGAAGAACATTATACGACGGCAAAGGATATGGCAGTTTTGTTGGATTATGCATTGAAAAATGAGAAATTCCGGGAAATATTTACGAGTATGACCTATCAGGTGCCGTCGACGAATCTTCATCCATCGGGAATGACGTTACACAGCACTTTATTTCCATATAAAGATCAGCTGATATTGGATAACGGACAGTTTTTGGGAGGAAAAACCGGGTATACCAGCGAGGCAGGACTTTGTCTTGCGTCATTGGTAAGAAGGAACGGAAAGGAATATATTCTGGTTACAGCCGGAGCAGATGGAGACCATCAATCAAAACCGTATCATGTGTTGGATGCGGTAAAAATTTATGGAGAGTTACAAAAAAATGATTAAAAAGGGGAAGTCATTATGAGAAAAAAATAAAATTTATCATAATGCATAAAAAATTTTAAATTTTTTGTTAAGGTTATACAAAATAGAAGATTTCAAATATAAAAATTATGGCGGGAAAGTATATAAATAAAAATACAAACTGAATAAATAGTATAATATTAGAATAAGATGGCAAGGATAAGTTTACTAGCGCAAACTCAATTTAAGAAAAAGGGGAAATAAAAAGTATACAAAAATAAAAAAATAAAGAATATTTTTGATATGATTTATTACAGAAATATGAATTGAAAAAGCGTAGGAAATATACAGAATAGAGGAAATAGAATATATGAATTCGTATAAATGTATTACAAAATTATGAAGTGTGCAATTGTTAAAAATCACGAAAGATCAAAAAAGAATTGAAACAAAATAGTTCCTTCCCTATAATTATAGAATAGTATATAAATTATTATAAATATAAGGAAAAGGGAGGAGTGAAAATAAAAATTCATACCCATGCATCAGAGGCGGCCGCCATATCCCGAAAGGATCAAACTGTGCATGGTTTTTTGTTATAACAAAGATGGATTGGAACGGACATTTTATTTTGGGAAAGTAAATTGCAGAAAAAGGAGTAGAGTATGAAAAAGCGTTTGAAGATGCTGGTCTGCTGCTGTTTATCTTTTGCCATGGTTTTTACATCCATCGAATGGTCCGGAACTGCCGGATTTTTAAATCAAGTATCCGCAGCAGAAGAGACAAAGAAGCAGGAAAAACCGGCTGTTATAGAAAAAGAAAGCACAAAAAATTCAACGACATTTCAATTCAACAATGGAAAGAAGAAGACCGTCTTTTACGGGCGACAAAAGGCATTACCTGCCGAAGGAGCTGAAAGAGGAAACTCCGGTTCTCATGGAAAACGGGAAATATGAAATATCTTTCCTTCCAATGTATGGACAAACTTCTGATTCGGGGGAAGAAAAGAAGGCCGTGCAGAAAACAGAGGCAGAAGAAGAAAGTCCCGATGATGCGCAGGCAGGCCCCGGGAAGGAAAATGCCTTTGCATCCATTGAAAAACTGAAACGGATGCCTTTGGAAAAAGAAGAAGTCCTGACAGCAGAAGATGAAACAAAAGAACTTCCGGTCAGTGTATCTTACGAATCGGAAGATAAGAACTGCACGTTTACCTATCAGTCGCTGGATACGGGGATCAAAGAGAGCATTGTCCTAAAAGAGCCGCCCAAAAGCAGCCAGCTGAAATTTAAGTTTTATGCCAGGGGGCTGGATGCGAAGAAAAATGCAGAAGGCGGCGGGATCACGTTTTTGGATAAGGAGACAGAGGATATTGCTGCGTCTTTGGAGGCTCCAAACATGAACGATGCCACAAAGAATGCTTACAGTGAAAAGCTTTCCTATGATATTGAGAAATCAGAGGATGAGGAAGATACATGGATCTTGACATTGACTCTGGATGATAAATATTTAAAGGATCCGGACCGGAAATATCCGGTCACCATTGATCCAACGGTCACGTGGAAAGGCAAAACGGATTTCTGGGATGTCTATGTGGTCAATGGAAGTTATAAAGATACCAACTTCTATGACAGCGGAATCACGGTGATGATGGCAGGAAAGGCAAAACAGGGGATTTACCGGACGTATCTGCGTTTTAAAGATTTTACGGCAAAGATCAAAGGGAAATATGTGGAAAGTGCAGCACTTACCATGTATGAAACCGGAAGCAGCCAGAGCGGACAGACGATCGAAGCAAGAAAAGTTGATAAAAACTGGTCAAGACCTGGATTAAAATGGAATGGAAGACCGGGATATTCCACCAATTATGGAAGTGTGAAGACCACGGGAACAACTCATAAGGCAAGAAGCATCAATCTGACAGCCTATGCAAGGCAGTGTGCCAACGGTTCCATTACATCCTACGGGGTCATGCTGAAAAATGCGGATGAGACAAAAAGCTACGGACAGTTTTACAGTTCCAGATATTCCGATTCCACATACCGCCCAAAGATGAGTGTGACCTATTATGACGGGCCGGCCACAGCCGCAAGTGCCAGTGTGTCCCCGCCATATGTGGGAAAAGGACAGAACACCATCAAACTTTCCTGGGCAGGGATTTCTTCTAAATCCCTGAGTTATGTACAGTACCGGTTAGCCACATGGGTAAATAATGCGGAAGGAAACAGCAGCTATGTACCGTATTCTTCCAGCACAAAAATAGGGACTGCCGGAAGCGGAAGTGCCAATATTTCCTGCAGCAGCTGGCCGGAAGGGCAGTATAAGATCGTTGTGCGGGGCGTGGATAACGGCGGAATTGCCGGAACAGGGAAAGGTGCATGGTTTACCATTGACCGGACAGCACCGCAGATAAAAGATCCTGTGCTGGAAACAGACGATGGAAAAGGCAGGACAGAAGACCAGCCGTCATCTGACAGTACGCCGGTGTTAAAACTTAATATTACGGAACCGTATTTATCAAAGATCGAGTATAAGATAAATGAAGGAAGTTATGTAAATGCTGGAAAACCAAGTGAAAACAAGATGGAGCTTCCGGCTTCAAATTTTACAGAAAACGGAACTTATAAAATCACCGTAAGAGCCGGAGATTTGGCAGGAAATGTCAGTGGTGAAACGAGCATAAATTACTATTATATTGACAATTCCAAGGCTTCCGACTACCAGCCGGTAAATGTTAAAGTACGGAAAGCTTATGGGAAAAATACGATTTCATGGGATACCAAAGAAAGTCTTCCGGCAAGCATTTATTATGAAGTCTGCCGCGGGGAGAGTGCAGATTTTACACCGGGAGAAGACAATCTGGTGAAAGGGGCATTCAAAGATTCCTATTGTATGGATACCCGCACAGGGGATGGAAAGACCTATCATTATAAAGTCCGTGCCGTGAAGTTATCCAAAAAAGGAAATGTATTGAATTCCAGCGCAGGTGCTGTCACGGAAGCCGCCAGGCAGGATGAAGCATCCGAATACAGCCGGTGGCTTGGAAGCAGGGAATACCGGGATACCGTGGAAATTTCCACGCCGAATGGAAGCGGGGCCATTGACAAAGCCGGGGGAAATATGACCTATGCCGGGGAAGATTTCACGATTCCCGCAGGTGCCATGGATATGGGACTTACGAGAACCTATAACAGCCAGTCCGGGAAGTGCGGAATGCTGGGACTTGGATGGTATGATTCTTTCCACAAGCAGATGGATTCCTATGCTTCCAAAGAAACGAAGGATTATGAACTTTCCTTTAATGCAGAAGCGGAAGTTCAGACTGTAAAAAGTATTGACAGCCGTGCGGCGGCATACAGTTTAAGTTTTGAAAAGCCGAACATCAACATTGTTGGAAAATCTCCATCCATGGGAAATGATTATGAACCGGAACACAATGTATCCAATGAAGATGGAACAGAAAGCAAGCAGATCCAGACAACGCATGTCTGTACCATAACAACAAAAGATCAGACGGTTTACAAGTTTGATTCTAACGGTCAGCTGACTTCTGAGGAAGATGCCAATGGAAACTATCTTTTGTATGAGTATGACCAGAAGGGGCGTTTATCCAGAGTGACATCCAATAAGCTCCATCAGATGGAATTGGCCTATCAGGATGAGAAATCCGATTTATTAAAGGAAATCCGTCTGCCGGACGGCACAAAGGTGTCCTACATTTATGAAAATGAGAAACTCATCAAAGCCTCTCGCAGCACAGAAAGCGGAGAATCCGTCAGTTACCGGTATGCTTATAATTCCGATGGAAAAATGCAGAC
>JAETON010000064.1 GCA_021771695.1 Lachnospiraceae bacterium
GGTTTTGCAATAACCTCCAGCGAGCTATCGATCCCTTTGATTTCGTTCTTTAACTGCTCCAGTTTATCAGCACTTCTTGCAATGATAATTAAATTTTTACCTCGTTGTGCAAATCTCTTAGCGGTTTCATAACCAATCCCGGAACTTGCACCTGTTATAGCTACATATTTGTTCATTTGATTTACCTCCATATTTATGATATAATACTTTACAACATGGAGTTTACTCCATGTCAAGCAAAAATAAAAATTTTGTATTGTTAGGAATTTATAATGAGGAGGTAAACTATGGAATATACATCTGGACAATTTGCAAGGCTAATGGGAATTAGTTTGGATACATTAAGATATTATGAGAAAGAAAAACTCATCATACCAAATCGCAAAGAGAATAATCATAGGATATATACTGATAATGATATAAGCTGGATGCAATTTATAAAGAGGTTGAAAGATACAGGGATGCCAATAAAAGAGATAAGGAAATATTCGCAGCTGCGCTCAGAAGGTTCAACAACCATGAGCGAAAGAATGAATATGCTGGTAAGTCATCGCTACTCGTTGGATCAAAAAATTAAGCAATTAGAAGAACATCGGGGAAAACTAGATGAAAAGATAGAATATTACAAAAAACAGCTTGAACAATAAATCATACATAATAAAAATTTGTAGATTTCATGAAATATAGGAAAACAGTCTGAAATAGTATATTGGATTTCAGACTGCTTTTTTTAATGCTCATCAGGTGGGACATACTCTAATAGATCAGCAATGGAGCAATTAAGTGTACGACAAATCCGCACAAGCACTTCCGTATCAAGCCGAGTAATGGTATTATTGATATATCCATTTAACTGAGAGCGTTGAATTTCAGCTTTTTGACAGAATTTGTTTTTACTCAGACCAGACTCGCTAAGTAGCTGACCTAAGTGGATTTTAATACTTCCGTTTTGATTCAATTTTACACCTCCTTGTCGAAATGTGTCATAATATGCAGACATAAAATATTTGACTAATTAAGTATACATTAGTTAAAATTAACATATCAGTTATAGGAAATTATGGATAAGAAGTTATAGTACCGAAAGGAGAAAGAAATGAGTGAGAGAGCTGCTAAAGAAGCAATTAAGAAGATTGCCAAAAGAGAGGGGAAAAGTGAAAATGAAATAAGGGAGGAAATGGAGAAGGCTATTTTGATTGGGTTCTTGAACAAAGAAACAAGATATAAGTGGGATAGTTTGTTTGGAGTAGGGAGATTGCCGAGCCCGGAGGAATTTATTACAGTTTTCTCAATGGAGGTTACGAGAGGTTAGACGGAGTAATAGTAACATAGTAATTCAAAGAGGGCAGTTTTACCATAATAAATGTGGTAAAACTGTTTTTATGCCCGTTTTCTGCTCAAGAGGTTCATTTTCTGTAATAGGTATTGATTCTGTTTTACAAGGTGCTATATTGGAAAACGTGGACATTTCAAAATCTAAAACAAGCAGATATATTGTTATTTGATTGTGATTGTTAGAGTGAGATTTTGATAATGTATTATGCAAACAGAATGTATGGAAATACGAAAGGAGCGAATATTTTTATGATTACTAATTTAAGGAAGCAAGAGTATCTAAAGAGGCTGATGGAGTTGGGGATACCAGAGGTTTATCAGACATTTCCCAAAGATTTTCATGTTGATGTAAATGGTTGGTCATTTGTAGATTACGAAGAAACAAAGTACATAGATGTACAATTAACAGACAGTGAAGTGGCTGAGTTGAAAGAACATGGTTTGTTGGATAAGGTTCACCACATTTCAGGCAATGTGTACAAGGTAAAGCGTTTAAGAACATTGGATATTGAATTAGCATCAGATAGTGCGATTGATGCGATGAATACGTTGAAAAAACGCTTTGAACAAGGTGAATTTAAAGGGCAGAATGATGTAATTGATATGGATGCACTTAAAAGAGAGTTTGCTGGAATGTACAGGACTACTTGTACGCAGCGTTGCCCACACTGTTTTAATCAGGAAGATGATTTTTATGTAAGAAAGATTCTTGACGGACATAAGCTGCTAAAATGGTCTGATATGAAACAGATTTTGTCAGAGGCTAAGAAAATAGGGTTGGAGTCTGTCAAGTTTCTTGGAATTGGCGAGATTTTTAAAATTCCTGATTTATTCAGTATCTTAGACGATCTGCGGCAAATGGATATTAAAATAGGTATTTTCACGAAAGGTACAGCATTAGGAGACGATAAGATTGCAAAAGATTGTGGGTATGAAGGCGTTGAAACAGCAGAAGAATTAGTTCGCAGGTTATCAGAATATGACAATGTAAGCATATTATTAGGCGGAAATTCATTTGTGCCGGAAATTCAGGATCGTATGGTAGGATGTGGCAAGGATGGAGGAGTGACAAGCTATACAGAGAAAAGAGATTATGCTTTGAAACTGCTTGTAAAATATGGTTTCAATGATCCTGCAAAGGGAAAAAGATTAGCACTTGTGGCTGCTCCGGTTACACCAGAGGTTAGTGATGAAACAGTGGTTATGTATGAGTGGGCTATGCATAGGAATATAACTGTAATCACTATTCCTACTATGGTTAGTGGAAAAGGAACAGATGAGTTGGAATGGCTTTTGGGACAATTTGAAACAAACAAAGAATTGATTTCCCGCTATGATGAGAGTAATATTATGACAAGGGAAGAGAGATATGTTAGATGGCTGGCTGATTTTTATTCAGATATTTATATGTCGGCTATTAACATGGGAATAACTGATTTAGATACACTAAAGAAGGAAGGAATTTCTGGTTATGCAGGGGCGGCAAAATGTCAGCAAATGCACAACGGTATGTATATAAGATTACCGGGGACAGTTCAGGAGTGTCCGGGGCGTTGTGTTGGTGCTGAAATAGCAGATGATATTAGGGACATGTGCCTTTTAGCTACATGGATCGGCAGCAAAAATTATGACAGGAAAGACGATTGCAGGGCATTGTGTGCAGTTAAGATGAAAAATCTCACTGGTACAGATGTTAAGGTTTGCGATTGCTGTACTGTATATGAAAATGTTGGCTCAATGCCGCTGGAATTAGAAAGAGATACTCTTATAGCTTTGGAGCAGAAAATATCAAGGGGAGCCGAAGAAAATGTATGAATTAATAAAAGTAGGGGATCAAAGTTATTATATTGAATCACCTGCAAGAATAGGTGTCTATGTAGAAAATGAAACAGAGGCATATCTGATTGATAGCGGCAACGACAAGGACGCTGGAAGGAAAGTCAGACAGATTATAGAAACAAATGGCTGGACTTTGAAAGCCATTATTAACACACACTCCAATGCAGATCATATCGGTGGAAATCAGTATTTGCAAAAGCAGACAGGATGTAAAGTGTTTAGCAGAGGCATAGAGGCAGCTTTTACACAATATCCTGTTTTAGAACCTGCCTTTTTGTTTGGAGGATTTCCTCTTAAAGAATTGCAGCATAAATTTCTTATGGCGAAGCCGAGCGAAGTTACAGAAATTTGTGATGCGGCTTTTCCAAAAAGTTTGTCTGTGATTGATTTGCCGGGACATTTTTTTGATATGATTGGGATCAAGACTCCGGACGGGGTAGCCTTTATAGCAGATTGTTTAAATAGTAAGGAAACATTGGATAAATATAAGTTTACATTTATATATGATGTAGAGGCATATCTGCATACTTTGGAACAGGTAGGGAAGATGCAGGCAAAGATGTTCGTTCCAGCTCATGCAAAGCCAACAGAGGATATAAAGCAGTTGGTGGAATATAATATATCCAAAGTTTATGAAAATGCGGAATTTCTTATTGATTTGTGCGAAAAACCAATGAATTTTGAAACGATTTTGCAGCAGGTTTTTACTCGATACAATCTTGCGATGAACTATGAACAGTATGCGTTATTGGGAAGCACTATAAAGTCGTATCTTTCATGGCTAAAGAATACTGCAAAATTAGTAACGGAGTTTTCTGATAACATGTTGCTTTGGAAAAAAGCATTATAGACATAAGTAGATAAAAAGTTATATACTATTTGATTTTTGAAATGATGTGTGATACAGTAACAATGCTTAATTAAGAAATTACAAAACAAACGGGATTAGACAATAGTTTAAGTCTGATCCCGTTTCATATTTTCTAAGTATGAGCAGCTTCAAGATGAATTTGTCGTATTGCCTGGGCTAAATCTTGAGGTTCCAAAATTTTAATATTGGAACCAAAGAAAAGCAGAAATGAACGGAACCATTCGGTATCATTTATTTTTGCAGATACTTTTAATTCTTCTGACGATAGAATTTCTACATTGTTTGGTGAAAATATGTCATATACATAATGTGCTACTTTAATTGGAAAAATAGCAATAAAATCTATTTGGGTTTCTGATGTAGCGGTTGAATTAAAAGAGTAGGGTATATATTCGTGTGTGTGTTCGCATTGCATTTTTGTCGTATGTATAGAGACTATTCTTTTTAATTTAAAAAGTCTGTAATCATTTCTTTTATGGCAATAGGCGTGTAGATACCAGTTTTTGAATCGAAATATTAGTTTGATTGGCTCAATGTTTCTTGTAGAAAGTTCCCCAGTTGAATTTGCGTATTCTATTTGTATCTGTTTTTTTTGTAATATATTTTCTTTTATTGTTTGAAACAGTTCATTGTCAAGGATATTATCTGTTCCCCAACGAGAAAAATTTACTTCTAACCAACTTTCAGTTTGTTGTGGTAATTGAAATATGGTATTTATTTTTTTTAGGGCAGAAGCCGACGAAGGAGATGGAATAGATTGTATTGTTTTTAAAGCTAATAAAATATCTTCTCTTTCTTCAGGTGTAAAGTGTGTCTTGTTTAAAGTGTAATTTTCCATTAAATGTATGCCGCCTTGATTTCCAGAAGTGGTGTAGATGGGAATATTGGCAATAGTTAGGGAATCAATATCTCTATATATTGTTCTAACTGATACATTGAATTTTTCTGCTAGTTCTGTTGCAGTAGTGTCTTTTTTCTCTATTAAGTATAATAAAATCTCAAACAGTCGTTCGTTTTTCATTTTT
>JAETON010000015.1 GCA_021771695.1 Lachnospiraceae bacterium
TGTTCATTACTGTTCTTAAAGAACGTTCGTCTGGTTTTTTCTAAAACCATCCCAGAAAAAATTCATTAGAATTTTCAAGGTTGTCTTATTGTTCAGTTGTCAATGTTCGTCGTTGTGTCCGTCAAACACAACTTCTATATCTTATCATCTCATTTTTACTTTGTCAAGAACTTTTTTCCAATTCTTTTTTCTTAAAAAATAAGCAGATATTGTTTTCTTCCTGTCTCTCTCAGACAGCTTAGATATAATATCATGCCATTTTAAAAGTGTCAACAGTTTTTTTGAAAAAATTTAAAATAATTTTTCCACTGATTTTTCCAGCTTATTTCCTTTTACTTTATATAGAAGAAACACACCACAACATATGGAGTTCTTTCCATAATAATGTGATGTGTTTATACATTATCTATAAATTTATTTGATTCTCTATCATAATGCGGAACGGATTATTTTTTATCATATATTCTACCGTCTCATCCCCAGATACCAGTTGCTCATATTCTTCTGTCAATCCAACCATAGGCATCATAGATATTAAAAGTAATAAAAATGCTATTACCAAAAGTCCTTTTGTCAAACCTAACAACGCTCCTGCTGCCTTATTGACAAAACCTATTCCCGGAAGATCGTTTACTCTATTCACAAAATGAAGAATCACCGAAAAGATAATTCGTATCACAATTGCTGTGAGAATAAAAGCAATCACGTATGCTATCTGATTAGATAAAATATTTTCCTGTATCTCCGGAATATATTCCAAAACAATCTCTTTCACATAATCAGCACCATAATATGCTATAGCAAAAGTTAAAATCCATGCAGCTAATCTTAATAATGCTTTTAAGAAACCTCTTCGGTATCCCATAATAATTTGAAATAATAAATATAACCCACAAATAATTAAAACTATTTCTCCCATATGTACTCCACTCCTTACCGCAAGTTTACTAACTCAATTCCATTTTCATAAGAAATAAGATACTTGCGTTTTTTTCCTGTTGGTGATATATCCACAATCCGCTTTTTTAAATCTTTATGAAACATTTCATGTCCGGCAAAATTAAAAATTGAAAATTGGTAATTCCCTGTAACTAACAATTCTTTATCTCCAAGAGCAATTTTATTATATTCCGAAGAAAAACCTTTTGACATGACTTTTCGTCCTGATCTATTAAAAATTCTTGCCTCAAACTTGTCTTCTGCTGATTTTTTCTGATTTTCTATAATCACTGCAATATACTTTTCATTGACATCAATACTTTTTACAGTTTCCTCTATCTTAACTTCCTTTTTCTTTGACGGTATTTTCCCTGCTTTAAATAGGATCATCTTGTTATCTCCTACTGCACATACTCTGGAATCACCCATAAAACTGACTTTTGGTATAATCGTATCTGAGAAATCGAATCCTGCAGACAATTGATCTTCTCTTTCTTTTCCCTCATCACCAAAATTGTAAAAAGCAACTCTGCTTTTCGTATTAATTCCATCTACCACAAGGTAACTAACTGCAAGATTTTCTCCATCGCTGGATAAATCAATATCCATTGGATAACCATTTTGATCTGCTGTTGTCTTAATACTTACAAGTTTTTTCTGTGCAGCTTCATAAAGCTCAATATAATTTGCATTTTCCCCTTGCAGAATCAACGCGATCACCCCTTGGCCCGCCACTTCTGCATCAATAATGGGATAAGAAACACTAAACTGTTTCATATGCCCGTCATCATCCAACAAAACAACTTCATTTCCATTTTTTGATGCAATCACAATATAATCTTTGCAATACGACGCCATCGGATTTTTCACCGAGTATGTCTGATTCCATTTCTTCTGTCCATTTCCATCTAAAAATGAAACGCCGTCTTCACTGTAACAAATCGTTCCGCTTTTAAATGCAAATGACTGTACAGAATCTGATAAATCTTTTGTGATCGATTTTACAACTTTCATATGGTGATATGTCCGGTATCGATATGCAAAAAAACTTAAAATGCAAATTGCAGCCAATACAATTACCAATACTTTCCGATACTTTTTCTTTTTTTCCTGCAGAATGACTGCATTTTGGAAGTTCTCATTGCTGTTTATATAAAGTGAGAATCCCGCTTTTGTCTTTTGCTCCATAGAACCCCTTCCAATCTCTGTGTTCTCAGTGTCTGAATATGGGTATTATACAACATTTCCAAAGCAAGTGACAATCCCCTTCTATTTTGCATTTTTAGGAATGATCAATTTCTGTCCCGGAAAAATCTGGTCACCATTCTTAATTCCATTGGCATCCTTAATCCGCTGTACCATTTTTTGTGTTCCATACATTTTTTTACTAATAGACACTAACGTATCTCCTTTTCGCACAACATATCTTTGATAAGAATTTACTGTCTGCCGGCTGGCTGATGTAGTACTAGTAGTTGTTACAGAAGTCTGCCTTGTGGAAGTTTGAGTAGAAGTCTGCGTTTGCGTTGTTTCTGTAGCTAACGTTGAAGGTATCTCTTCTGACTCAGTATCGACCTGCTCTTTTACTCCTTTTCCCATAGTTTCTACTGCCCCTCGGACCATATCTTGAAAATCTACCGTATCATCATTTTTTGCATAATAATACATTGTTCCTCCCATTAATAAAATGAGAGCCATTGCCGCTGCAGATGAAAACCTCCGGACCATTCCTTTTCGGTTATTGGATTTTGCCTTTTGGGAAACTTTTTCCCGAAACTGACGAATAATTTTTTCGTCTCTTTTGGCTTCCAGCATATTCTCATAAGACTGTGCTTCCCGAATTCTCTGATTTCTCTCTACCAGATAATCCTGCATTTTGGGATTTCTTTCATAATAAATGTAATATCCATTTTGACGAACCAAATCTTGTCCACGGTATACATAAAATGCATCTTCCTGTTCCAAATGATCCACCATATATAAAACTTTTCCCTCACCCGGAAAATTTTCAAAATGTGTTTTTTTTATTTTATCATTTAGCCGTACCGAAAATCCCATTCGGGATAATGCCCACCCTATTACATCCAAATCTGGAAAAAATCGATCTTTCTGTTGATAAATTTCTCTCCAGACGTAATCATCAAATACTGTTTCATCTAAATCCAGCTCTAAATTCTGCCCCTCAATTGCACCACGGACAAACAAAACCGTATCACTTCCAATATTTTTCTTTTCACCAAATAAAATAGCTCCGCGGACAAACGTATTCTTGTCCATTGCCAGCCGGTTTAAAAATGTGATTACATAATCTTCTATGTAAACTTTCGTATGTCCTGCCGGACTGCCAATCTGCCGGATATTCTTTGGCAGCTGTTGTTCTATCTTCACAAAAAAGCCTCCCTTTCTTCTATAATAAGGAGACTTTAACATATTTATTCTATATTTTTTATCAAACCTCGTCGAAAGAAACTAACTTTTTTTCTACATACTTTTCCTTCTTTTGTATAAACTAGGAACACAAAGACTCATCAATCAGGAGGAAACCATGCTGTTTGCAGATAAAATAACCTACTATCATCCATCAGACGAAAAAGCCTTTCAGCATTTTCAAAAAGATTTGAAAAATAAAATACAGAAATACCGAAAAAAAAATCAGCCGCTGGTCATTGTATGCATCGGTACAGACCGTGCAACCGGCGACTGTCTTGGCCCTCTTGTCGGACAGTATTTACGGCATCAAACACCTCTTTATACCGTGTATGGATGCCTGTCCAAACCAATTCATGCACAAAATCTTTCTGAAACAATCCATGAGATTCATAACACTTATGATAATCCGTTTATCATTGCTGTGGATGCCTGTCTTGGATGTGAAGAACATGTGGGCTGCATTACTCTTTCCAACATGCCGCTCTTCCCCGGGCAGGGTGTCTCGAAAGAGCTTCCCCCAATAGGAAATTTATCCATTACCGGCATTGTAAATTCCTTTTCCGACTCCAACGAAGAAATAATACAAAATACACGGCTGCATGTTGTTGTAAAACTGGCTTCTTTTATATCTTCTGCCATAGAAACTTCTTTTATATATCCAGTTTCATATCCCCGGTTTTGATAATTCCTGCCCGCCGCATGGCTTCAGAAATAAAATAAGTTAGAAATGCAGGAGCAATAATATGCATAATTAATATCATAACTGCTGTAAATCCTGCAGAAGACCCTTGTGCAAACATCGTTTTATATGCCATAATCGGACCAACCAGTCCTGCCGTACCCATTCCGGAACCAATGGCATTATTGGTCATTTTTAATACAACCGTGGATATAGGTCCAAGAATTGCACTGGTCAAAATCGGCGGAATCCAAATCCATGGTTTTCTTACGATATTCGGCATCTGCAGCATAGATGTCCCAATTCCCTGAGCCAGTAAACCTCCAATCTTATTTTCTCGGAAACTTGCAGCTGCAAAACCAATCATCTGCGCACAGCATCCTACGGTAGCTGCACCTGCTGCAATACCAGACAAGTTCAAAATAACACCAAGTGCAGCAGAGCTAATCGGCAGTGTTAAGGAAATCCCCATCAAAACAGAAACGACAATTCCCATAATAAATGGCTGTTGTTTCGTACCCCATTGTATCATCTCCCCAATCTCTCTCATGAACTCTGATATATAAGGACCAATTACCAGCCCTGCAAATCCCCCTGCTAAAATCGTAACCATCGGTGTTAAAATAATATCTAATTTTGTTCGTCCTGCCAGTAAACGTCCAATTTCAATTCCTATGTAGGCCGCAACAAACGCTCCCAGCGGTTCTCCCGGCCCTGACAGTAAAATACCGCTTTTTGTAATAATTGAACCTTCCAAAAGTTTCGATGCATATGCTCCAATCATCCCGGCAGTTGCAGCCGATACAGTTACCAGCGGGGATTCTCCAAATTTACTTGCAACTCCTGCTCCAATCCCTGCTCCTGTAAGAACTTTTGCAATTGCTGCAATCATTGTAATTATATTTCCAATATTCCCTCCGGCAAAACTTCCGATTTGTTCTAAAATTGTTCCAATAATCAAGGTAGCAAATAGACCAAGCGCCATTCCTGACAAGCCATCAATAAAGATTCTTTTTAACAGTTTCATGAATCTCTTTCCTCCGATTGTTCTTTTTTTAAGTATAACACACCGATTGTTCTTTACAAGAAACAAAAATAAATCTATACTAACATTTTAGAGATGAATGAACTGATTCATCCTTGTAACTGTGAACCTTTTTAGAAAGCAGGAAATCTTATGTTCCGAATGTGGGGAAAAATTTTTAGCAATCACCATATGCTGAAAGATACCGTAATATGTATTAACCGTGATGATTTAAACCGTACCAGAAAAGTCTATCAAGCCTTGGAAGAAATCTGCTATGAATTTGATTTACAGAACCCTTTATGGCTGGAAACAAATCAGAAAGATTTTATCCATCACAGCAAAACCCGTTTTAACGAAGACAATTTTTTAGAAACCATTGATTTTGATTACTTAGAAATACAAGTAATTGAAGAATAAACCTCAATTCTCAAAGTTAATTTACGGCAAATCATTTACAGTTACGTTGGATTTGAGTATACTTAAATTAGAAATAATAACTATATAACTTTTCTTGAAAGAGTGGATATATGAAGAGACAGAAACTACACCCTGTCGGCAGTCATATAACTGAATTCATTGCAGATTTATATCGCAAATACGCTCAAAAGCTGTATTTTGCTGCGTTTAAATATACCTCCGATAAAAGTGTAGCCGAAGAAGCTGTCCAATGTATCTTCGAGAGAACACTTCTATATCCAAAAAGTATTTTAAATGTTCCGGAAGAAGAAATTATTTATTTTCTTCAGGCAATGCTCCGTAATGTTATGATGACGATTTTAAAAGAAGAACAAAAGAATTGTCATCTGTCTCTGGAATATGAAGATGGAAATGAATCATGTCATATGGAAGACCCAGCCGACGCCTATATACATTTTATTAATTTGGAATCTACCAAAGAGAAACTTTCTACATTGAAACCACCTTTGCGTGATACCATGTTATTTCATTATGTTTATGGATTTAAGTATAAGGAAATTGCACACATGTTTCATATTTCGGAACGTGCTGTAAAGAAAAGGATTGCCTTAGCAAAAAAAGAATTAAGAACAACGTTCCGAAAAGAGGATTTCTATGAAAGATAACGAAAAGAAAATCGATGAACAAGAAAAACTTTTGGATCATATCATTGAATACAGCGGCAGACAATACATAGCAGACGAAGTAAAAAAGTATGAAGAAATGCCGGAATTAGAATTGCCTGATGAATTCAATGACCGCATGGACAAAATGTTCAAAGATGCTTACAAAAAAGAATTAAAGAAAGAACGAATTCAAACAGGCAAGAAAGTTGCTGCCATTTCTATCCTTGTTTTAGGAATTGCCTCTGCAACGGCTATGAATGTTCGAGCTTTTCGAGAACCTGTTTTGAATTTTATTTTTAAGATGAATGGATCAAAGGATAAAACGAAAGTCAGCATTAAGAATGGTGATGAGTCCGATTTTTCTTTTGGTTATATTCCTGATGGATATAAGTGTACTAAAGAACGTCATTTAGATGAACAATCACAAATTGCATATGAATATAGAAATACTTCTGATGAAATTATCTATATTTTTCTACAATTAAAGCAGACATATGATACTTATCAAAATGTCGATAAATCATCCTACACTAAAATAAAGCAAAATAATCATTTTTACTATTTTCTTAAAGGAGAGAAAAATAAATTGCTTTGGTATAAAAATAATATTATTTTTACCATATCATCTGTATTATCGGAAAATGAAATGATGAAAATTGCAGAACATATTTCTCAAAACTAAACTATTCAATTTTTTTATAGAGCCAATTTAGGCTCTATTTTTTTACCCCTTTTTGCTCATAGAAAGTTCCTATCTTAGTAAGGATAGAAAGGACTTTCTATGAAAAAAATTCGTAAAATCACAGCACTTTGTTCTATCTGTGCTATCAGCTTTTTATCTATTTCTACTCCAGTTCTTGCTGCTAACAGTTGGGCAGGTTTTGACAGTGTATACATTGGTTTATCTTTTGGAACACTTGGCAAAGCAACTTTTTATACCACAGTTGCTCCAAGTAAAGGAAGCTATTATTCTAAAATTACTATGAAATTACAGCGTTATTCTGGCGGTTCTTGGAAAACTCTAACTAGCGGAAACGACTATGATACTGGACTTAATACTTATAGTCGCTCTTATTACGTTACCAAAGGCTATACTTACCGTGTCCGCAGTACCGTTACCATTTACAAAAAGAAAGGCGGCGCAAAAATAAACAGCGATACCTTTACTTACAAGAGAAAATATAAATAATTATTGTTTTAAAATCCTTACTCGTCAAATATTTTACCCTTTGGGCGGCAGACTTTGTCTGCCGTTTTGACGTTATAAAAATTTTTTAAAAAAATTTATTTTTTAGTTCCCCTTTTTTTTCATCTATCAGTTATTAAAGTGAAAGGGATTTGGTGATATATATAGTAACTATAAACATGTCAACATTACACTGCAAACATTCTTACCTAGCCACTCTACTCTAAAGGTAAGGAGGCGATGTAATATTTTATATCTCTTAAAACACACCGAATCCCTTTCAAACCAAGAGCCGGCGGCCGCCTAGCCCTGGCTCTTTCTATATATTTTCACACTTTAAAGCAAAACAAACAACTTTTTTATCATTTAAAGAAAAAAATTTTTTATTTAGGTTCCCCCTTTTTTACAGCTATCCGTTATTAAAGTGAAAGGGATTTGATAATATATAGTAACAACAAACCATTTCACATTACATTGCAAAAGTTTCCTGCCTAACCACTCGACTCTATAGGTAAGGAGGCGATGTAATATTTATATCTCTTAAAAACATCAAATCTCTTTTATAAAAAGAGCCGGAGTCCTTACCAAACTCCGGTTCTTATTTCCTTATTATCTTTCATATTCTTTTCTTAATTTGTTCCTGTCGACCCGAACCCGCCCCGCTCTGCATCATCTAAAAATTCCACTTCCTGAAATTTAATCTGCGGCTGATTTTTTATAATCCGAAACTGGCAGATTCGGTCATTCATTTTAATTTCTGTATCACGCATTGCCAATGCCGGGAATTTCCAAATATCATTGGTTCCTGAATAACTATTGTCGATCACTCCCTGTGAATTTGCCTGCAGAATTCCCCAATTTTTAAATGTTGAACTTCTTGGAAGTACATGTGCTTCATAACCGTCTGGAAGCTTCATAGAAATGCCAAGATTAATTAATTTAAAGTCTCCTGCCTTCATTACTACATTTTCTGCTGCCCTTAAATCAATCCAGTCAGATTTGCCATCAATATATGTAAGTTTCTCGATTTCGTCACTATGATATTTGATTTTAATTATTTCTTTCATTGTTACATTCCTTTTCTAATTGTATTTTTTTCATTATATCATATTTTTATACATTTTTACTAATTTCTAGTAACATCAAAAGTTGAAACGGTACAAATTATCTAGTATAATAATACTCATAGATAATAATAATTGTGAACGCACTTTGTGGATAAAGAGTTTGCATCTGTATTTATCCGAAAGAAAGCGTCACTATTCCAAACAATTTAAGGAGGAACTTTTAATGGTAACATGGAATAATATGGATACTTTGGCATCTTTTCAAAAACTTTCCGAATTAAAGGATCGTGTGAATGTTGTAGAAGCGATGTCAGGAGAAAATGGCGCTGATCGTGCTGTCCGCTACAGTACTCCTATGGCTGAAGGTCTTGCCTTCAATTATGCAGCAAAAGAAATTGATGATACAATTCTTGAAGCTTTAGCTGCATTGGCTGATGAAGCTCAGCTCGTTGATAAGTTTGCAGAACTTTATAATGGAGCCGTCATTAACACAGGGGAAAACAGACTGGTTCTCCATCATTTAGCCCGCAGACAGTTAGGAGATCCTGTTGTATGTGATGGTGTAGATAAACGTGACTTCTACGTAAGCCAACAGCAGAAAGCAGCAGAATTTGCTAAAAAAGTTCATGCCGGTGAAATTACAAATGCTGCCGGTGAAACATTTACAACAGTTGTACAGATTGGTATTGGCGGCAGCGACCTTGGTCCTCGTGCTTTATATCTGGCTCTGGAAAACTGGGCAAAAGTTAACAATACACTCAAGATGGAAGCAAAATTCATCAGTAATGTTGATCCGGATGATGCTGCAGCCGTATTAAACTCTATTGATGTTTCCCGTTCTCTTTTCATCGTTGTTTCCAAGTCCGGAACTACTCTGGAAACTTTAACAAATGAAGCCTTCGTAAAAGATGCATTAGTAAAAGCAGGATTAAATCCTTCTGATCACATGCTTGCTGTAACAAGTGAAACTTCTCCATTAGCTCAAGGTGATGACTATTTAGAAGCATTTTTCATGGATGATTATATCGGAGGCCGTTATTCTTCCAGCTCTGCTGTAGGCGGTGCTGTTTTGTCTCTGGCATTCGGTCCGGATGTATTTGCAAGAATCCTTGACGGTGCTGCAGAAGAAGATAAACTGGCTGCAAATAAAGACTTATTAAAGAATCCTGATATGCTGGATGCATTAATTGGTATTTATGAACGCAATGTACAGGGATATCCTTCTACTACTGTTCTTCCATATTCTCAGGCATTAAACCGCTTCCCTGCTCATTTACAGCAGGCAGATATGGAATCCAATGGTAAGAGTGTGAACCGCTTTGGTGAACCTGTAAATTATCCAACAGGTCCTGTTATTTTCGGTGAACCTGGTACAAACGGACAACATTCTTTCTATCAGCTGCTTCATCAGGGAACAGATATCGTTCCACTTCAGTTCATCGGCTTCAAAAACAGCCAGATTGGTATGGATGTTGTCATTGAAGGCAGCACCAGCCAGCAGAAACTGTGTGCAAACGTTGCAGCTCAGATTATTGCATTTGCTTGTGGTAAAGATGATGAAAATCCTAACAAAACATTCAAAGGCGGACGTCCTTCCAGCATCATCATTGGTGAACAGTTAACTCCTGAATCACTGGGTGCATTATTAGCCCATTTTGAAAACAAGATTATGTTCCAGGGATTTGTATGGAATCTTAACAGTTTCGACCAGGAAGGTGTACAGTTAGGTAAAATCTTAGCTAAACGCGTGCTTGCTCATGAAACAGACGGCGCATTAAAAGTTTACAGTGATTTATTAAATATCTAATCTCAAAAACATATAAAAAAGCATCAAAAAGGCGGATTCTTCGGAATCCGCCTTTTTGTGCTTTGATAAAACAAAAATATTATTATTATTTCAATTTATGGAAGTTTTTTTAATGAACGAAATTCAAAGCCTTCTTTTTTCAAATTTGTAATTACAGTATCTAACGCCTCTGCATTGGATTGTGATACGTTATGAATTAATGGAATCGCTCCATTATGATAATAATCTTGAAAATGTTTTATCACATAATCTTTTCCCGGCTGATTATTTATATCATAATCCATATATGCAATGCTCCAAAAAATCGTTTTATATCCCATATCTTTTGTCAATTTCAATGTTCGTTCATTATATTCCCCCATCGGCGGGCGGAAAAATTTATCCATTTCATATCCGGTAGCCTCTTTACAATATTCTGCACAATCATTGATTTCCTGCTTATTGTCCCGGTCACTCAAAGAAGGCATACTTTTATGATGTACCGTATGATTTCCTACTACATGCCCTTCTTTCTTCATTCGTTTTACCAAATCCGGATTCTCCCGGATAAAAGGTTTTGTCACAAAAAAAGCTGCCGGAACCTTTTGTTTTTTTAATATATCCAGAATTTTAGGGGTAAATCCATTCTCATACCCGCAGTCAAATGTCAAATACATGCACTTTTTCTTTCCTGCCTTTGGATCTACATAATATGCATCATATTTTAATAAATCAATTTTATCCGATACTTCCGGTATCTTATGATCCTCATTTCTTTTCAGCCACCAGCCTTCTTTTCCTTGTACACTTTCATTGATTGTTTCTTTCACCTGTTCCTGCTGCACTGGTACTGTTTCCTTTTTACTGCATCCACCGGCTGTGAGAATTCCTGCTGCTATGAATATCCATATAAAATATTTCATAAAATATCCATTCCTTTTTTACTATTCTATGAAACATTTTTATGTTTATAAGTCATTTATAAAATCTTTCAATGTTTGAATATCCTCTTGGGTTAATTCCAGCTCCTTGGAGGCAGCAATCTGCTCCCAATGATTTGAAATCCGGTCTGCACTTTCTTTTTCTTTCTCTCTATGTTCCTGCTGTTTTATCTGCTGCTTCTTTTCTTTTTCTTTTTTCGCCTCAGATTTATCCATGCGGTTCGGTAAAACATTTTCAATAAAATGAGTCAAATTTATGCGTATCATACGCTTCATATGATCTGGATGGAATAAATAATCCATCATAAAAATCCCAAGTCCAAACACTGCACTTACCATCAGACTCTGCATCCACACAAAAAAATCGTCTCCTGCGAGAATCCCTCTTATAGAGCCTATGCATCCCAATAAAATACATAAAATCCCGCAAAATCCGGGAATCTGTTCCCAAAAGCCTGCATTTATCCCCAGTATCGTATGACTTTCAAAATATTTATCCACAATGCACGTACTGTTATGTACATTAGCTTCTAACTGATAATAACTCTCAAACTTTTTCTTTAAAACTCCCATCCAATGCCGCTTTGGCTTGTCCATATCCTTGGATGCCTGCAGCAATTTACGATAACTTTGCAAGACTGCAATTTTTGCCACTATTCCAATTACTGCTGCTGCCAGCAGCCCCTGCATAAAAAATGTCTCCTTAAAAATCTCCATATGCCCATCTCCTTTTATTTCTTTGCTTATTATTATAAAAGTCTGCATATGGAAATTTAAGAAAAATCCCCCTACAAAGTTAGACTATTCTTTGTCTAAAATACCGAGAACCAGCCGAACAATATGTTTTATTGCTGCTTTTTCAAATTCCTCGTAACTTCCTGCTGCTTTTTGATCTGCTTTATCAGAGATTGCACGTAAAATTACAAATGGAATTCCGTTTAGATATGCTGCCTGTGCCATAGCAGCTCCTTCCATCTCTGCACAGTACCCTCCAAATTCATCAATCAATTGATGCTTTTTTTCATTGCTTGAAATAAACTGATCACCGCTTACAACTCTTCCCACAAAACATTGAATATCTGGATTTACTCTCCTGCAGGTATTCTTTGCAGTTTGAATTAATTTTTCATCTGCTGGAAATACAGAAACTTTCATTTGTGGTATTTCCCCTAATTTGTATCCAAATACTGTAGCATCCATATCATGCTGAACGGCATCACTGGAAATAACAATATCCCCTACTTCTATATCTTTATATAAACCTCCTGCCACACCGGTATTAATTAAATGAGTAATCCCAAATTTATCAATTAATATCTGTGTGCATAGTGCCATATTGACTTTCCCAATACCACTTTTGACAATCACAACCTTTTTCTTTTTTAGAATTCCTGTATAAAAGTCCATTCCTGCGAAAGAAATTTTTTCTTTTTTTTCCATGGCATCAATCAGCAAGCTGACTTCTTCTTCCATTGCTCCAATAATTCCAATCATCGTTCATTATCCTCCTGTTCATTATTCCCTAATCTAAAAGAACTTTTTCGTTTTGATTGTAACACATAATCATTTTTTAACAAGGCTTTCTCCCAAAAGAAAAAGCCCTATGCTTTCTCAAACATAAGGCTTATCTTACAAATTTTATTAAATTTTACACATCCAATAAATCCATAACAACTTTTTCAGATGAAGCTGTACGAAGCTGTTCTACTTTATCTAAATCAGAACATGTAATTGCCAATTTTGCTAAAATATCCAGATGTTCATCATTTACACCTGCAATTCCAATTACAATATAGGCTT
The DNA here is from genome assembly GCA_021771695.1 of Lachnospiraceae bacterium. Classification (GTDB taxonomy): domain Bacteria; phylum Bacillota; class Clostridia; order Lachnospirales; family Lachnospiraceae; genus Anaerostipes. The sequence continues at coordinate 12,938 of JAETON010000015.1, forward strand.
TCTTTCCTTCACCAAATTCCACCCCGTCTGGAACCTGAATAAAAGAAACTCCTGAAGCCTTAATATATTTCTCAGACCCTGCCACTCCGTGAGGGATTGCGACACCGTTTCCAATATAAACAGAAACCTTCTCATCTCTTTCAATCATCGCATCAATATACTCAGGATCTACACAACCTCTGTCTAATAACATCTGTCCTGCTTTCTTAATTGCTGCGATTTTGTCATCAAATTTCTCATTTAACAAAATACTATTTTCATCAAAAACTTTACCCATAGATTGTACCTCACACTTCTCTGTAAATATCAGACTTTTCTTTTCGTTAATTATTTTAACATACACAGATATAACAAACTAGTAAAAGAATTTATAGATTTGTCAATTTTCATCGTGACAGATTTTTCTTTTTTCTGCGACTATGCTATAATATGCGGAAAGAATATTATTAGGAGGCAGATCAAATGATATATAAAACAAAAGGTACTTGTTCCAGTGCCATTGAATTTGAAATAGAAGATGGAATTCTCAAAGATATTAAATTTCACGGTGGATGTCAAGGAAATACGACTGGTGTTGCAGCATTAGCAAAAGGGCTTCCTGTTGACGAAGTCATTGATAAACTATCTGGTATTCAGTGCGGATTCCGTGGCACTTCTTGTCCAGATCAATTATCAAAGGCATTGGAAACATATAAATCAAATCAGTAAATGGGAGGAATTATGAAACGAATTGTATTAACAGGCGGCGGTACTGCCGGACATGTAACTCCAAATATGGCTCTTGTCCCAAAACTTATTGATGAGGGTTATCATATTTCCTATATTGGTTCTTATAATGGTATGGAAAAAAAATTAATTGAAGATATTGGAATTCCTTATTATGGAATTTCCTCTGGAAAACTCCGCCGTTATTTCGATATAAAAAACTTTTCTGATCCTTTCCGTGTTATCAAAGGATATTTTGAAGCGGCCAAACTCCTATCAAAACTTAAACCAGATGTTGTATTTTCTAAAGGCGGATTTGTAACTGTACCTGTAGTTTTCGCCGCCAAACGAAAAAAGATTCCTGTAATTATCCATGAATCTGATATGACTCCGGGACTTGCCAATAAATTAAGTATTCCAAGTGCCAGCAAAGTCTGCTGTAACTTCCCGGAAACAGTAAAACTTCTCCCAGAAGGAAAAGCCGTTCTTACCGGATCTCCAATCCGTGAAGAATTATTTCAAGGAAAAAAGGATGAAGGACTTCGTTTATGTGGATTCACCAATACAAAACCTGTCCTTTTAATCATCGGCGGAAGTCTTGGTTCTGTTGCCATTAACCGTGCTGTCCGTGATAATTTAGACACTCTTCTTAGAGACTATCAAATTATACATTTATGCGGACGCGGAAACCTTGATCCGAATCTTACCAAAACAACTGGCTATCAACAATTTGAGTATGTAAAAAAAGAATTAAAACATTACTTTGCATGTGCAGATATTGTCATTTCCAGAGCTGGTGCAAATGCTATCTGCGAACTTCTTTCTTTAAGAAAACCAAATATCTTAATTCCTCTTGGATTGGAAGCCAGCCGCGGTGATCAGATTCTAAATGCCGAATCTTTTGAAAAACAAGGCTATAGCTATGTTCTTCAGGAAAAAGACGTTACCAGTCAGACTTTATCCCAAGCTGTAAACACTGTATACAACAATCGTCAAACTTATATTGATGCCATGAATCAAAGTGAACTGGCAAATCCAATCGAAACAATTGTCAATCTTGCAAATAAACTGGCTTCGAAAAGATAATTTACTTCAATTCTTATAAAACAAAAATACAGATGAAGAATACCTTCATCTGTATTTTTGTTCATGTTGTAGCATTAATTTTTCACAAAAATTTCTCAAAGAATTTTGCAATTACAATATATCACAATTCAATAATTCTGCAAATAGTTGGCGGTAAAATTAGAAAATAATCAATTTTAAGCAATTATTTCTCTTATTTTTCCATGATTTTGAGCAAATTCTTTCATATTTTCTTGAATTATCCATCCACTGCTTTATAATAAAAAGAAAAAGGAGGTTTCATATGTTATCTTACGAGCGAAGAGAAGAAATTATGAATTATCTAAGCAAACAAAAAAGTGCCACAGTAGAAGAACTCAGCCGCAAAATTTTCTGTTCTCCATCCACTGTCCGAAGAGATTTAAATGCTTTGCAGGAAGAAGGACAGGTACGAAGAACCAGAGGCGGAGTTATTTTTGTTGAAAAAGATACTTATGATCCTCCTTACAGTTCTAGAATGATCGACCATTTTCAAGAAAAACAGCAGATTGCAGGATATGCCGAACCCCTTATTGAAGACAATATGACTTTATTTATGGATTCCAGTTCCACCTGTGCATGTCTTGCAAGAAAACTGAAAAATTTTAAAAATATAAAATTATTGACAAACAGTCCTCTTTTGGTTTACGAACTATCGCAGGATTCTAATGTAGAAGTCTATTGTGCCGGCGGAAAAATACATCCAAAAACCAATACTCTTACCGGAGGCGAAGCATGTAAATTTATTATGCAGTTTCATTCGGATATTTTTTTCACCAGCTGCCGCGGTATTGACGGGCAGACCGGACCAACAGATTTTATTGGAGAAGCCGCTCAAGTGAAATCATTTTTCGCAATGAATTCCAAAAAAACAGCTTTACTCATTGACAGCAGCAAATTTAATCATATATACAACTATAACACTTTTCATTTTTCAGAACTTGATTATATTATCTGTGACAAAGCACCGGATTCATCAATTATTAAAGCGTGTAAGCAAAATCAAGTAGAACTAATCTACTAAAAAATCCAGCCAGATATTTTCTCTGGCTGGGGTTTTTTATTTGAATTCTATATCATAATATCCATTGGTTCTTTTTCCAACTTTAGATACTTTCACATAATAAGTTCCCTTTTTCTTTGGCAGTTTATAACTATAATAATTCCCACTTGAAATCTTTTTTGTTTTGATTGGTTTTTTCTTTCCGGCACGGTAAATGCTGAATTTAAATTTACCATTATCACTTTCACCAGTGAATTTTATTTTCCGCTGCTTTTTCGTAGAACTTACCGTCATTTTATACCAGCGGGAAGCCTTTTCTCCAGTTGTATAAATGTTATCTTTTGATTTTCCAACTTTGATATTTTTTGCTTTGGTTTTTCGATAGGTTACATTCTTTTTCACAGAATGTTTTATATACATTACTGTGCTTGCCTGATTTGTTTTCGCATTTAAAACCAGCCGATAACTTCCTGCTTTTAAACCATAAACGCAAGCTTCCGAATCTTCTGGAATTGTATGATATTTTTTCCCGATGATAACCCATTTTCCTTTTACTTTTTTCTCAATATATGCTGTCGTATTTCCTCCATCCTCTGCAAGCGGAGATATTCCAATCAATGCATAAGAACGTTTCTTCAGAGTAAATGGGTGATAGGTTGGTTTTCCTTCTCCTTTTTGTAAAAGAACCTCACTGGTTTTCAGTGTTGTAAAACTATCCTTCCATACATAGGTCATAATCATAGCTTCTTTTGTATTTGAAGGGAACTCTACATAATAAGATTCTCCCGCTTTTCCATTGACTTTTATAAAGTCTTCGTCTTCTGTTATATTTCTAAGAAACTTCATATCCGCATCATACAAAGCTATTTTACCTTCATTTTCTTCCGCTGCGGTAAGAAATAGTGTTCCATCTTCTACAATTGTAACTTTTACTTTTCTAGATGATTGAAAAAAATTTTCATTATAATATTTGATTCCGCCTGTCAGCATATATTTTAATGTATCCATCAAAGAATCAAAACGATATGCCTTAATTTCCGGCTGATTCCATTCTTCCGGTTCTGTCTTTCTTGCTCTTGATTCCTTTTTTTCCTTTGCAATCCGAAATACATCCTGTGGACTCTCCGGCTTTTCTAATGCTTTGACATTCCCTGCCGGTATTGCCATAACAAGAATCAAACTGCATACAATACAAAATCCTATCATTTTCTTACATATTTTTTTCATACAAATACCTTCTTTCCACAATACTTTTTACTTGTTTCCAAAGTAAATTCCATATGCCCCATTGGTTCTTTTTCCAATTTTAGATACTTTGATATAATACGTACCTTTACGCTTTGGCAGATAAATTTTCTTATCTTTATTACCCATTACACTCTTGGTTTCTAAAGCTTTTTTCTTTCCCTTTTGATATACTGTAAATTTAAAACCGCCGTCTTCTGCAGCTCGAAACAATTCCAAACATTTCTGCTTCTTTACAGACTTCACAGAAACTTTATACCATCTGGATGCTTTTTCTTTGGTTGTATAAATATTCTCTTTTATATCTTTAAATTTTATATTCTTTGCTTTTGATTTCTTATATGCAACACTCTTTTTCACAGAAGTTCTATCATATCCAACTTTTGCAACCTGAGAAACAGATGATTTTAAAACTAAACGATAAGAACCTTTTTCTAATCCATAGAAACATCCCTTTCCTTTTTTTGCTTTTTGGTTAATTGAATTCGTTTTTCCAACCAATGTCCATGTTCCATGTTCCTTTTTTTGAATGAATGCATAAATTGTTCCACCTTTGGATGATAATGGAGCAATATTTATTTCAACAAATGAACGTCTTTTTATATTAAATCCATGATAAGTTGGTGTTCCTTTTCCTTCTTGAAATTCTTCTTCTCTATTTTTCAAATTAGAAAAATTTGATTTCCAAACATATGCTTGAATTAGAGCCTCTTCCATATTTTTTGGAAATTTTATGTAAAAAATATCTCCTTTTTTTACTTTAACCGGATGGATATATTCATCCAAATTATGACTGACTTTTCTTTTTTGTGCATCATATAGAATCATATTAGATTTTGATTCACAAGAACCTTCCAAAAATAAAATTCCTTCATCTGCAATCACAAGTTTCACCATTTTATTTGCCGGCTGGAATTTTTTATTATAATATTTCATTCCGCCAGTCAGCATATATTGTACCAGCTCTTCCTCAGAATCAAACTGATATGCTTTGATTTCTTCTTGATTCCATTCTTCCGGTTCAATATTTTTCGCTGCTTTTCTTATCTCTTTTTGTTTATCCGAAGCCTGAACATTTGATCCATAACCAATGATAGAAAATCCTAAACACATCGATAGAAACATACATATTGCTTTTTTCCATATCTTTTTCATCTTTCTACCTCGCTTTTTCAAAGTTTATCTACTACTAATAAATACAATTTCCCCTCACAAAATATCTCACTTTTTTTCATAAATTATCTTGTCCATTAATACATCATATTCATCTACAGGAATGTTTTCAATCATCAGCTTTTTCCAACATAGCAATATTTTTGAAAATTCTGCATCTTGAAGATAACGATCATAAAATCCTGCACCATGGCCTAAACGATGCATATGCATATCTGCAGAAACACAGGGAATAATCCCCAACTGGATTTCCTCTTTTGGAAGAATTTTGCAGTATTCATTTGGTTCCATAATTCCATAGGCTCCCTTTTTTAAATCCTCAAAACTTTTTATTTCACGCACTTCCATAATTCCTTTTCTGATGCATAAAGGGACGCCGGCTCGTTTCCCCTGTTCCAATGCAAACCCAAGAATCGGCCAAGTATTCACTTCATTTTCCATGCTGACATAACAAAAAATCGTATCGGCCTCTTGATATTCCTTCAATCCCAAAACTTGATGTAAAATTGATTGATTGGCAGTTTCTTTATATACTTCTGAAAGTTTTTGTTTTCTACTATCTATTAATTTTCGGACTTCTTTTTTCGTCATTTAAAATCTCCTATATTAAAACAAAACGGACAAGGTCTTTCCTAGTGAAATAAAAAATGGGCCTGACATTTCCATCAAACCCATTTTATCATATATATATTACATTTATATTACAACTGATTATATAGTTCCATAATCTTTTCACCGGTTGCCAAATCTTCTGAAAATGCACTGGCACTTCCTGCTGCCGTTCCCATTTTCAACGCTTCATTGTAATCACCATTACTTCTTAAATATCCAGTAATAAATCCCGCAACCATAGAATCCCCTGCACCTACAGAGTTCTTTACCTCACCTTTTGGACAAGGAGTTACATGCACATCTCCTTCTTCCGTAATTAAAATAGCACCATCTCCAGCCATAGATACAAGAACATTTCTTGCTCCTTTTTCCTGAAGTTTCTTTGCATATTCAATGATTTCATCATTATCTTTTAATACAACACCAAACATTTCTCCCAGTTCATGATTATTTGGTTTAATCAAAAATGGATGATATTTTAATACATTCAATAACAGATCTTTCGTTGCATCCACAACAATCTGAATATCTTTTTCTTGAAGACGTGCCATAATTCTTTCATAAATATCTTCCGGAAGGCTTGCCGGGATACTCCCTGCCAAAACAAGCATATCTCCATCTTGTAACTGGTCGATTTTTTCAAACATCATATTCAGTTCATCCTCATGGATGATTGGTCCAAGTCCGTTAATTTCACTTTCTTCATTCGATTTAATTTTTACATTAATTCTAGTCATGCCTTCACGCAGACGGATAAAATCAGGCGTGAATCCAAGTTCTTTCGCACCTGCTTCGATGGCATCACCAGTAAATCCTGCAATGAATCCAAGACCTACACTATCAATTCCAAGATTCGACAATACATTGGATACATTAATTCCCTTTCCTCCGCAGTACATATCTTCTCTTGTCGTACGATTAACCATTCCTAATGTTAAATCATCTACCTTGATGACATAATCAATGGCTGGATTGAATGTTACTGTGTAAATCATTTAAAATACCTCCTTAATGGTTGTCAGGTTATTATATTCTTTATTCATTAATTTATCGGTGATAATTACTGCCTTTTCTATATCTCTGAATTTCACAGATGATATTTGATCAAATTTTGAATGATCTGCTAAAACATATACCTCCTTGCAATGATTCATTGCTTCCCTCTTAATCGACGCTTCTTTTAAATCCGGCGTTGTAAAACCTCTTTTTCTGTCAATTCCATTCACTCCAAAAAATCCTTTGGAAAAATTATATTTTTCCAAACTCTCTAAAGCATCATCTCCCACAACTGCTTCTGTCACTGCTTTGATTTCTCCTCCTAAAAGACGTACGTGAAATCCTGCATTCATCAATTTTCTAGCATGACCGATTCCATTTGTTACATAAACTACATCATATTCCTTTAAAAAATCAATCATCCATTCTGTCGTGGTACCGGCATCAATATAAATAAAATCCCTTGGACAAACCATCCCTGCTGCATATTTCGCAATCCTTTGTTTTTCTTCCAAATGCTTTCTAGATTTCTGCTTTACTGCTTCTTCCGAAGACAGCACAGTCTTTACTGCTGTAGCTCCTCCATGAACTTTCACTAAAAGTCCCTGTTTATCCAAAGCTGTCAAATCCCGGCGGATCGTAGATTCCGAAGTATTCAACTGTTTTGTTAATTCTGTCACCGTTACAGACTGTTCTTTCCTTAACAATTCCAAAATCTTATCAAATCTTTCCTGTGCCAGCATATCATCACCTCTGGTTTTTTACTTCCATATACACATTATAGCATCAATTCAGCCAAAGTCAATCATTTTCTATCATTTTCAGTCATTTTATTTTAACATAGACTTACTTCCTGCGTAGGTTGCAATCATATACCCTCCATATACAACCAGCACTGTAATCAATGATTTTATTACTGCATCTGCAATGTTCATATGTCCTAAAGTCGATATAACATTCGATGCAGTTGTTATTCCTACATAAGAATGTACTAACGCAAGACTTAATGGTATCAAAAAGTAAATAATAATCTGAGCTTTAATGGAACCTCGAATCATTCTGGAATCAGCACCTATTTTTCTCAACATCCGGTATTTCGGAATATTATCTGCATTTTCACTTAATTGCTGCAATGCAAGAACTGCTGCACACGTAATCAAAAATACTGTTCCAATATAAATTGCTATATAGGTGATAATTGTACTTAATCCTGCACTTTGCTCATACACCCCTCTTTTTGAGACTGCTGTATTATAAGGTGCTTTCTTTTTACTACTATTTTTACCATAAATGCTCTTTAATTGTTTATCTAGCTTTTCAGAATATCCCTTCTCTGAATCTTTCCAATTGATACTTAGATAATTCGTATATACTCCCAATTTCATATTTTCGATTACCTTATCATTTACAATTAAAGTTCCTGCATCCATTTGGCTTGGAGAATTCATATAACCATAAGACAAAATATTTTTATATGGTTTCATTGTTTTCCCATCTAGAATCAACTTTTGTTGATCTTTTACAGCATCTTTATAGACTTCTTCAATATTGTCATAATTACAACTGACTGCATATTCATTTTCTGCCAATTTCAATTGTTTTTTCCCAACATTTTTTAGAAAGCGATTATAATCTGATAATTTAATATAAACGAGAGGCATATCTTTTGCTTCTTCAATTTGTTTTTTTGGAAATGCACTTAGTTCTTCCCTTCCAGATAAGAAAGGACGGATTGTCATATAGGAATCTTTTGAATTTGGCTGAAAATAAATATCAATTGGGGTAATATTTTTTGCATGACTGGAAATATCAATTCCGTCTTTTTCCAACTGTTTTAACAAAAACATACTGTCGCTTTCTTCACCTTTTTCTGCCTTATAATTCCTATAATTATATTTATAAAAACTGTAATCAAATAACGTTGTTTCACTTAAATTTCCTTTTACCGTTGCCGCCATTCCCATACCTGTTGCAAATGCACTAATTGCAAGAAACATCATTAGACATAACATTGTCATAGATACAAAAGTAGTTGTAATTTTAGAATTAATCTGCCGCAAGATAAACATATTTAATCCACGGTAATAAAACGTCTTATTGCTCTTTGCAAGCCTTAACAAAAATCCTGATAAAGATAAAAAGAATAAAAATGTTCCTACAATTCCTAACAGAATACTCATTTTAAATTCTGTATCAATTTGCATCATTCCATTATTTTTAATAAAATGATATGCTGTTCCAATACATGCTATGGAAATTACAAATAAAATAAAAGACAGCCATAAATTTTTTACCTTCAGCTTTTGATTTTTCTTTGCAGAATTTAACAAATCAATTAACTTACATTTTGAAATAGATATTCCATTAAAAATCATAACAATTAAGAAAATCACCGCAAAATATAAAATTGTCTGACCGAAGGCACTCATAGAAAACACAAACTGGAATTCTTTCATCTTTACAACAAACATTTTCGCTGTTAGAACCGCCAATCCCTGTGATAAGAAAATTCCTGCTGCTAACCCTGCAATTAATGCAAAAATACCTATAAATAAGGTTTCAATCACTAATATCTTTGATACCTGCTTTTTTTCCATTCCAAGAAGCAGATAAATTCCCATTTCCTTATGCCTTCGCTTCATTAAAAATTGATTGGCATATACAATTAAAAGTCCTAAAATTACTGCAATAAAAATTGATATTCCGCTAATCATCATCTGCAGCAACTCCATCATTCCTCTTTGATCTTCATTTATTTTTAAAACAGCCTGCTGGCTGTGAATGGAATTAAACATATAAAACAGACAAATTCCAAAAGTCAGCGTTAAAAAATAAATAGTATAATCACGTACACTTTTTTTTACGTTACTTAAAGCAATTTTAGAATACATTGGTACTGTCACCTCCCAGAAGCGTTACAACTTCAATAATACGGTCAAAAAACTGTTTTCTGGAATCCTGTCCGCGAATTAACTCATTAAAAATCTTTCCATCTTTTATAAATAAAATTCTCTTACAATAACTGGCTGTAAATGCATCATGGGTTACCATTAGAATGGTTGCATTCATTTCCACATTCATTGTATCCAGACTATCTAAGAGCATTCTCGCCGATTTACTGTCTAATGCTCCAGTTGGTTCATCTGCAAGAATCAAAGACGGATTCGATACAATGGCTCTGGCACTGGCAACTCTCTGCTTTTGTCCGCCTGACATTTGGTATGGATATTTTTCCAGCACTTCTGTAATCATTAAACGTTCTGCAATGGACTTTACTCTCTCATTAATTTCTTTGGCAGGAACTTTCATAATGGTTAATGCCAATGCGATATTTTCATATGCAGTTAATGTATCCAATAAATTAAAATCCTGAAAAATAAATCCCAACTGTTCTCTCCGAAACTTTGATAAATGTTTCCCCTTTAATTTTGTTACATCCATCCCATCAATTAAAATATGTCCAGATGTTACTCTATCAATGGTGGATATGCAATTTAACAATGTAGTTTTTCCGCTTCCGGATGCTCCCATAATTCCGATAAACTCTCCTGGTTCCACTTGAAAGCTGATCCGGTCCACCGCTTTTGTAAGATTTCCTTTATTTCCATAATATTTTTCAATATTTTCTACTTGAAGTACAGGTTTCATTTTCTATCTCCTTCTTTCTTATTTTTTTGATTGCAGCTTTAATATATCATTCAACACTAAAATAAACCATTGAACTTCCTTACAGAAAACTTACAGTTTTGTCACTTTAAAATTTTAGCTGATATTGTGTTTTTATCTAAAAACAATTATACTAAAAATAACCATATACGAAAAATATTTACACGGAGGTTATAGTATGTATTTAAAAAATGAAGATGTACAAATGGAAGCAGTAGAAAATGCCCGCGGCGGCAAGGGAACCATTTATAAAACATGCTTCCTTACAAAAGAAGACATGAAAAACAGCAGCCGTCTATTTGGCAAAGTTATTATTCCGCCAGGATGTTCTTTCGGATACCACGAACATCATAATGAAGGAGAAGCTTATCATATTTTACAGGGTAAAGGATTATACAATGATAACGGCAATGAATACGAAGTCAATGCCGGTGACACAACCTACACCCCAGATGGATGCGGCCATGGTATTGAAAATATCGGCGATGAAGATTTGATTTTAATTGCTTTAATTTTATTAGATAAATAAAAAAACTGAAATTTTTTCCGTTCATAAGACCTGAAAATTCAGCCATACTATAGAAAAGGAGGCTGAATTATATGAATGATAAAAAAGATCAGAAGAAAAATCAAAGACAATTAACCAATGAAGAAATTGATGAAAACATCTTTGATATGTGCAATGTCTGCTCTGCTGCAGATTGTACAGGCTTAATCCGAGTAGAACCGGCAACAGATTATGAAGATGAAGCTTATATGGATTTATATCCCTATAAACCTCCGGTTCTTCCTGCAGATGATGAATTTGAAGACGATTAAAAACACAGACCGCAAATATGCGGTCTATGTTTTTATAATCCTCCATCCTTTTCTTTTAAAAATGTCATAGAATTTCTAGGAAAATCGATTGTTACAATTGTTCCAATTCCTTCTTCGGACGCAATTTGAAAACTAAGTCCAAGCTTATTACATAAATTTTTGCATAAATATAATCCCATTCCAGTGGATTTTTCATATTGTCTTCCGGTGGTACCGGTATATCCTTTTTCCATAACTCTTGGAAGGTCTTTTTTAGATATTCCAATTCCATTATCTTCAATATGAAAAACTACTTTTTCCGGATTTGCCTCTGCCCAAAACTTTATTTTAGAATTCTTTTCTTTCCTATACTTCACAGCATTGATGACCACCTGTTTCATAATAAAAGAAGACCATTTTTCGTCTGTGTAAATAAGATAGCTCAAATCCTTTAATTCCAATTTAATTTTAGAGGTTATCAACATCCTTGCATTGGATTTTATAACATTTTCCACAATTTCTTGAAGATTCATTTCTTTTACCATATAATCTTTTTCCACACCAGTACTTCTGGCATAATAAAGTGCTTGGTCCAAATAATATTCAACTTTATCAATTTCATTTTTTAAAGAATCTTTTATTACTGCAGAATAATTTTCCTCCATTAATTGAACTGCCGCAATTGGAGTTTTCACTTCATGAATCCACATTTCAATATACTCTCTATAGGATGATGTTTCTTCTTTATATTTCAACATTTCATCATTCATGGATTTATTGCAAAGAGTTAAATATTCATAAAGTAACTGTCCCTCTAAAAATTCCGGCTTTTCCATCATTTCTGAAATCATATATTTTTTATCTAATTTGTTGATATTTTTCTCTAATTGTTGATAAAATTTATACTTTTTAAAATAATCGTAGATAATTATAGTGAATTCACAAAAAAATCCAATACATATAATATATCCGACGGAAAAATTATTCAATCCAAATGTTTTTAGTATGACTGATAATATAATAAAAAATACCATTTGCATAAAGAAAAACAATTTGTGATCCATGAAATACTTTTGAATTGTCATATCATATATCCCTGTCCTCTTTTTGTCTGAATAAACTCCTTTTGTCCGATAGATTTTAACTTTTTACGCAGTCTGTTTACATTTACAGTTAATGTATTATCATCTACAAATTCATTAGACTGCCACAAAGCTTCCATTAACTGATCTCTTGAAACAATTGCTCCTTTATTTTCTAATAATGTATACAAAATACGAATTTCGTTTTTACTTAATTCCATTTCTTCATCTTTGTATTTTACAATGCTTTTATTAAAATAAACTTCCAATCCTTCATAAACGATTTTTTGATCGATGCTTATTTTTTGTGTCCTTTTTAGTAAAGACGCAATTCTTGCAACCAATATTTGCGTATTATATGGTTTTGCAATAAAATCATCCGCTCCTAAATTCATGCTCATTAACTCATCCATTTCACTGTCTCTGCTTGTTACAACAATAATTGGAATGTCTGAATGGCTGCGTATTTCCCGGCAAATATAATATCCATCATAAACAGGCAGATTGATATCTAAAAGTATCAAATCTGCCTGTTTGTTAAGACAATCTTCAATTATTGTTTCAAAATTTTTGAGAGGAATCGTTTGATATCCATATTTCTCTAAAAATTTACACAGTTGCGTACGGATAGGTTCATGATCTTCTACGATTAGAATTTTTGCCTTTTCCATACTTTCCCCCTTTTATTTTATAACTTCCATTCCACCCATATATGGTCTTAATGCTTCTGGAATTTTTACACTGCCGTCTGCTTGAAGGTTATTTTCCAAAAATGCAATTAACATTCTTGGCGGAGCAACAACTGTATTATTTAACGTATGTGCAAAATAGTTTCCTTTTTCACCTTTGATACGAATTCTCAATCTTCTTGCCTGAGCATCTCCTAAATTAGAACAGCTTCCTACTTCAAAATATTTCTTCTGTCTTGGAGACCATGCTTCTACGTCTACTGATTTTACTTTCAAATCTGCCAGATCTCCGGAACAGCATTCCAATGTTCTTACCGGAATATCCAATGAACGGAATAAATCTACTGTATTTTTCCACAATTTATCATACCATTCTTTACTTTCCTCTGGTTTACATACAACAATCATTTCCTGTTTTTCAAACTGGTGGATTCTATAAACTCCTCGTTCCTCAATTCCATGAGCACCTTTTTCCTTACGGAAACATGGAGAATAACTTGTCAGTGTCTGAGGCAGAGCATCCTCCTGCAATGTTGTATCAATAAATTTACCGATCATAGAATGTTCACTGGTACCAATCAAGTACAAATCTTCCCCTTCAATTTTGTACATCATTGCATCCATTTCATCAAAACTCATAACACCTGTTACAACATTGCTGCGAATCATAAATGGAGGCACACAATAGGTAAAACCTCGATGAATCATAAAATCTCTTGCATAAGATATGACTGCTGAATGAAGTCTTGCAATATCTCCCATTAAATAATAAAATCCATTTCCCGCAACTTTTCTTGCACTATCTAAATCAATTCCATTAAATTTTTCCATAATTTCTGTATGATATGGAATTTCATAGTCTGGTACCACCGGTTCTCCAAATTTCTCTACTTCTACATTTTCGCTGTCATCTTTTCCGATTGGTACAGATGAATCAATAATATTTGGAATTGTCATCATAATTTTTCTAATTTTCTCTTCTACATCTTTTTCTTTTGCAGACAATTCCTCAATCCGTCCAGCTTGAGAAGTTACTTGTTTCTTTACTTCTTCTGCCTCTTCTTTTTTCCCTTGTCCCATTAATGCGCCAATCTGTTTTGATAATTTATTTCGATTTGCACGCAGTTCCTGTACTTCCTGTTTGATTTCCCTATTTTCCTTATCCAATTCAATCACTTCATCCACTAATGGAAGTTTCTGATCTTGAAATTTATTTTTAATATTCTGTTTCACAATTTCCGGATTTTCTCTTAAAAATTTAATATCTAACATTTTGCCCTCCAATTTACTGATTCATACAATCTTCTAATGCAATTAATTCTTCTTTTGATAACGCTGCTTTTGATTTTCCATTTACAATTTCTTTCGCATAAACATAAGTAGCCTGCTGGCTGTTCATTCCATTCAGCAGTGTACCATTATTATTTTTATCTAATAATGCGATCACAAAACTGGTTTCGCCGCCCATATCACGAAATGCATTATATTTATATATTTTCATTTTTGAGAATGATTTTGCATATTCACCTTCTATTCTCATCATTTCCGCATGAATTGCTTTTTGTTCTTCTGTAACATCTTCTAATTGTTCAAATTTTTCAAAAATACTTTTCTCCAATGATTTTCCATCATTTCCTGATAGAAATGTTTTATAACGCTTTTTCATTTTTCCCGTTTTTACAAAAAGTATAATAACAAGAAGAAATTCAAAAAGTGAAAAACCTGCGAGTCCTATAATGATGTACATTATATCTACGCTTTTTAAAATATCCAGCATCTGCTATATTCCTCCTAAATTGATTTTATCATATCCACAATTCGTTCTAACTCATCGCGGGAATAGTATTCTATTTCAATTTTTCCTTTATTATTTTTCTTATTTTTAATGCTGACTTTGCTTCCTAATATTTGTTTCATAGATTCTTCTAAGTCCGTATATAAAAAGCTGTAGTCTTCTTTTATTTTTTCTTTCTTTGGCTTATTGATTTCTTTTACCAGTTTTTCAATATCTCTGACACTAAGTTTTTCATCAAAAACTTTCATAGCTGCTTCATATTGTTGATTACCATCATGAATTGCAAGTAATGCTCTTGCATGACCGGTACTAATCATTTCTTCCTCCAGCATTCGCTGCACTCTTTCATCCAGCTTCAACAATCTTAATGAATTTGTAATCGCAGCACGGCTTTTACTAACTTTTGCAGCAACCTCATCTTGTTTTAAATGAAATTCTTCCATTAATCGTTTATAAGCCATTGCTTCTTCAATTGGGCTTAAATTTTCTCTTTGTATATTCTCAATTAATGCAATTTCAACAATTTCATTATCCGTAAAATCTCTGATAATTACAGGAACCTCTTTTAAACCAGCTAATTTTGCAGCTCTCCATCTTCGCTCACCTGCAATAATTTCATAAAAATTATCTCTTTTTTTTACTAAAAGAGGCTGAAGAATTCCAAATTGTTTAATAGAATCTGCAAGTTCTTGTAAACTATCTTCATCAAACTGATTTCTAGGCTGATCTGGATTTGGTTCAATTTTTTGAATTGGAAGCGTCATTTCTTTATCACGATTTAATTCTTTTTCTAATGAATTTTTTTTCTTATTATTTTCAATCATCGGTTCACTTGGAATTAAGGTATTTAATCCTCTTCCTAAGCCCTTCTTCTTTGCTGCCATTATTCATTACCTCCATTCTCTATTACTTCTTCTGCAAGATAACCATAACTCTCTGCACCTACAGAATGAGCATCATATAAGTTAATTGGAAGTCCATGACTTGGAGCTTCTGCCAATCGCACATTTCTTGGAATAATTGTTTTATAAATATTCTGATTTAAATACGATTTTACATTTTCCACAACCTGTAACGACAAATTTGTTCTAGCATCATACATTGTAAATACAACACCTTCAATTGTTAAATCTGGATTTAAACTTTTTTGAATTAATTCAATCGTATAAATTAATTGCGTTAAGCCGTCCAGTGCATAAAATTCACATTGAATTGGTACAATAACTGTATTTGCTGCTGTCATAGCATTTACAGTCAACATACCAAGTGCCGGCGGACAGTCAATAATAATAAATTCATATAAATCCTTTACTTTTTCCAAATGATTTTTTAAAATAAATTGCATTTTATCAACTGTCATTAATTCAATTTCAGCACCTGCAAGATTCCTATTTGCAGGAAGTAAAGATAAATTTTCAAATAATTCTTCACAAATGCATTCTTGAATTGAATATTCTTCCGTTATAACTTCATATGTGGTTTTATCTAAATCATTTTTATCTAATCCTAATCCACTGGTAGTATTTCCTTGAGGATCCATATCAATAATCAGTGTTTTCTTTCCTCTAGCCGCTAAAGCCGCTGAAAGATTTACTGCGGTTGTTGTCTTCCCAACACCACCTTTTTGATTAGCAATTGCAATAATTCTTCCCATCATTTTCTCCTTTTGAGAAATATTATATCACTATTCTATTTCTATTTCTATATGTTTCACGTGAAACATTTTATTTTTATTTGTACATTCGATGTTTCACGTGAAACATAAAAAAGAAGAGATATCTCAAATTGATATTTCTTCTTTTTAATATAATAAAAATTCATATTACATTTGCTCTGGACACTGAATCCCTAATAAATCCAAGCCATCTCTAATTACCTGTTTTGCGATGATAACAAGTTTGACTCTTGCCTTCATTAAATTTTCATCTTCTACCTTACACTGATTTTCATGATAAAATCGATTGAATGCTTGAGCTACCGCCATTACATATCTTGATACAACAGAAGGTTCTAATCTTTCTGCAGCTGTTTTTACCACTTCTGGAAATCTATCAATTTCCTTTAATAAAGCAACCGAAGTTTCATCTGTAATAAGAGATGCATCAATTTCTCCAACTTCTGTAATTCCTGTTTTTCTCAAAACACTTGCTGCACGTGCATAAGTATATTGAACATAAGGACCAGTTTCCCCATCAAAACTGTGAATTTTTTCCCAAGTAAATGTCACATCCTTAATTCTCTGATTATATAAATCATTAAAAATAATTGCACCAATACCAACTTTTCTAGCAACATCATCCTTGTTCTCCAAATCTGGATTCTTCTGTTCAATAATTTCTTTAATCTTAGAAACAGATTCTTTTAAAATATCTTCCGCATATACAATATTTCCACTTCTCGTTGAAAGCTTTCCACCTTCTAAACTTACAAGACCATAAGGAACATGTATCAACTGTTCTTTTGCCCATTCATATCCCATCAATTCTACAACCTTAAATACTTGTGCAAAATGAAGTTTCTGTTCCAAACCTGTAACATAAATACATTTATCAAAATGATAGTTTTCCTTTCGATAAAAAATTGCTGCGAGATCACGAGTAGCATAAATAGAACTTCCATCTTTTTTTGTAATCAAACATGGAGCCATATCATAATCATCAAGATTTACAATCATAGCTCCCTGACTTTCTTCTAAAAGTCCTTTCTTTGTTAATTCGTCAACTATAGCTCCTGTTTTATCACGATAAAAGCTTTCTCCTGTATAGTGATCGAATCCCAAATTTAAAATATTATAAATCCGCTTATATTCTACCAAACTAATGTCTTTAAACCATTTCCAAATAGAAAGTGCCTCTTCATCTCCCTGCTCCATCTTCACAAACCATTCTCTCGCCTGATCATTCAAAGAATCATCTTTTTCTGCCTCTTTATGAAATTTCACATAAAGTTCCAATAATTCTGGAATTCCCTTTTCTTCTACAGCTTCTTTACTTCCCCACTTTTTATAAGCAACAATTAATTTTCCAAACTGTGTACCCCAGTCTCCCAAATGATTAATTCTTTCTACATGATATCCAAGTTTATCAAAAATGTGATATAAAGAATTTCCAATAATCGTTGTTCTCAAATGACCTACATGGAAGTTCTTTGCAACATTTGGTGAAGAATAGTCAATACATATAGTTTTTCCTTCTCCAATCTTAGATGAACCATAATTTTTTCCAATTTTTCTCAACACCTCTTTCACATAAATTTCTTTATTTACATAGAAATTTACATATGGTCCCATGGCAGCAACTTTTGATAAATCTTTTGTAACTTCAATTTTCCCAGCAATTTCTTCGGCTATCATATTAGGTGCTTTCCGAAAAATTTTAGCCAATTGAAAACAAGGAAATGCAAAATCACCCATATCCTCTTTCGGAGGTATTTCTAAAATTCCTGAAATAATTTCCTTATCCAATTCCTCAATTGTTTCATCAATTAAATCAATAATTTTATTTTTCATAATCGTCCCTTTCTATCATTCCATTAGTGCCTGTACAATAATTGAATTTGACTTCCATCTTATAATGGAAAATTCTTTTGTAAGTTTGTCTTCCAAAATTTTTCTGCTATTTTGAAAAATTTCAATATCTTTTGGAATTTTCGGCTTACCATGAAATTGTATTAAAATTTTATATTTATCTATATATTTTTCTAAATTTATTACATATACTCCTGTTTCAAAAATAAGAAACTTCATTAATTCTTCAAATCCTTTTAAGAATGAAAAATTCATACAAACATTTGATGTTTGGTCTGGAAAATCATAATTCATACGGACTTCCGGATGTATCATTTTCATATGCTCCATCAATTTTTGAAAAGCAGGAATAAATAAAACTTTTTCATCTTGGTTCAAATCATAATCTGTATCAATGATAAAATAGTTTTCTTCTAAACCTTCTAAATATCCTGAAAGCGTTTTTATCTTTTTTTCTATCTCTTGAATCTCTGCAGTCCTTTTTCGTATGGAAGTATCTAATTTGGTTGTATCAACAGATGCATTTGATAGTTCTTCTTCTTCAAAATTCAATGGTGAAAATACTTTTCGTATATGGTAAATCCTATTTTGATCTGCCGCATCACTTATTTTTTTATTTTTATCTTCTCTCATCTGATACAATTCTTTCCGAAGTTCTTCCTTCCTGCAATTTAACTGATGAATTTCATCAATTAAATAATCATACAATTGATTAATTAAATGATCTTTATCTATTTTCTTTTCCATTCTTTCACCACCTTTTATTTATCATAAACGAAAAAAAGAAGAAATCAAAGTATTATTGTATCAAAAGTTTGTTTATCATATAATAGTAGTATAGACTAAAAACTAGTACCTGCGAAAGAAAGGAGTTACCTATGAAAAATTTTCATAAATTAAAAAACATTTCAATACTCAGCAGTCTTACCGTTGCAGGAATTTATGTAATTAATCGTACCACCACATTTATTTGTAATTTAAAAGATTCTTTTTATTCTACCAACGAACATACTTACAAATGGAGATTTGGTAAAATCTTTTATACCAAACACGGGAAAGGTTCCCCAATCCTCTTAATTCACAATCTTGACAGTGGAAGTTCAGGAATGGAATATTACAAACTTTTAGAACCATTATCTAAAAAACATACCGTTTACACTTTAGATCTGCTTGGATGTGCAAGATCTGAAAAACCACAGCTGACATATACCAGCTATTTGTATGTACAATTAATCAATGACTTTATCAAAAACGTCATTCATCAAAAAACAGATGTTATTGCTGCTGGTAAATCAGCTTCCATTGTAATTCAGGCATGTAATATGGAAAAAGACAATTTCCACAAGCTTTTATTCATCAATCCTGAAAATATGTCTGTTTCCAGACACTACCCGACAAAACGTAAAAAACTCCTAAAATACATGTTAGAATGTCCAATTTTAGGAACTTTTACTTATAACTTAATCCATTCCATGCTGATGGTAGAAAAGAGATTTTATAAAAAATATTTTCAATTTCCAGCAAACATTAAAAGATCTTATATTGATGCCTATTATCAAGCTGCACATTTATCAGGCTCTAAATCAAAATATTTATATGCAAGTTTAAAATCTGATTATATCAACTGCAATTTGATTTCATCATTAAAAAATATAGATCAAAGCATTTATTTAGCAATCAGCCATAACCTTCCAGATGCACAAAATACACTGGAGCAATATCAAGTATTAAATCCATCCGTTGAAGGCTGCTTTTTAAAAAATGCAAAATATATTCCTCAATTGGAGGATCCTGAAAGTATTTTAAATATTTGCAAAATCTTTTTCTAACAAATAGGTTCTTTTGAAGGCATCCCCGCTTTTCTTGGAAAACGTTTTGGGACTGCCTTCTCTTTTTTTATCTTTAAAATTGTTCTTTTCATATTTGTATTAGGAATTTCAAAAGAAATAATATTTTCTAAATTTCCTCCCAAAACCTTGATTGCTTTTTTGGCTTTTTTTGTTTCTTCTTCAATATCTCCTGATTTATATGGACAAAAATATCCACCTATTGAAACATATGGAATACAATACTCAGATAAAACTGCAAGATTCGCAACTGCCCTTGAAACAACCAAATCAAAAGACTCTCTATATTCGGCCTTTCTTGCAAAGTCCTCTGCACGTCCATGAATTGCTTCAATGCCTTTCAAATGAAGTTCTTCTATCACTTCATTTAAGAATCGGACTCTTTTATTTAAAGAATCCAATAGCACAATCTGAAGTTCTGGAAAAGCAATTTTTAAAGGAATTCCCGGAAATCCTGCCCCCGTGCCAAGATCCAATATTCTTTGATGATTCGGTCCACATTCTGCTTTCACAAGAGCCAGACTATCCACAAAATGTTTATCAATTACTTCTTCTTTTTCCGTAATTGCAGTAAGATTCATAACTTTATTTTTTTCAATCAGCATTCCATAATATTTTTCAAATTTATGAAGCTGATCATTATTTAACTCTATTCCGAAAATAGATGCTTTTTCTTTTAATCTTTGCATTTTTTATCTCCTATGATGCATCTGTTCCAAATAAATTAATAATACAGAAATATCTGCCGGAGACACTCCGGATATTCTGGATGCCTGTCCAATAGATGATGGTCTTATTTTTGAAAGTTTTTGTTTTGCTTCAATTCTTAAACTTCCAACATCTTCGTAATCAATATTTTCTGGAATACGCCTTTTCTCCATTTTTTTAAACTGTTTCACTTGAGATAACTGACGTTTAATATATCCCTCATATTTAATATTAATATTTACTTGTTCCTGCACTTGAATATCTAATTTGGGACGTTCATCATCAATCGGAGCAAGTACCATATAATTTAATTCCGGTCTGCGGATTAATTCAGCCATTGTTGCAGCAGATTTTAACGTAGAACTTCCAAGGCTTTCTAAAAGATTCTGAACATTTTTAGAAGCTCCAACAATCAACTCCTCCACACGTTTTATTTCTTCTTCAATTTGTTTTTCCTTTAAGAGAAGATTTTCATATCTTTCTTTATCAATCAATCCTGCCTCATATCCTATCTTTGTCAAACGCAAATCTGCATTATCCTGACGAAGCAGCAAACGATATTCTGCTCTGGAAGTCATCATTCGATAAGGCTCTGAAGTTTCCTTTGTAACAAGGTCGTCAATTAAAACTCCAATATAAGCTTGTGAACGGTCTAATACAATAGCTTCTTTTCCCTGAAGCTTTCTTGAAGCATTGATTCCCGCCATTAATCCCTGAGCTGCTGCTTCTTCATAACCAGAACTTCCATTAAATTGACCGCCGCTAAATAAACCTTCAATTTCTTTAAACTCCAACGAAGGTTTTAACTGTGTTGCATCAATGCAGTCGTATTCTATCGCATAAGCATTTCTTACAATCTTTACATTTTCCAATCCCGGTACACTGTGATACATTGCATACTGTACATCTTCCGGCAGTGAACTTGACATTCCGCCTACATACATTTCATTGGTATATTCACCTTCTGGTTCAATAAATACCTGATGTCTGTCTTTATCTGGAAATTTCACAATTTTATCTTCAATGGATGGACAATATCTTGGCCCAGTTCCTTCGATTGCCCCAGAAAATAAAGGAGAACGATGAATATTATCATGAATAATTTTATGAGTTTCTTCCGTTGTATAAGTCAGCCAGCAGGAAATCTGATCTCTTTTGATATCTTCTTCCCGATTTGTAAAACTAAATGGAACTATTTTTTCATCTCCAAATTGTTCTGACATTTTACTAAAATCAATTGTATTCTTATCAATTCTTGCCGGAGTACCTGTCTTAAATCTTCTCATGGAAATTCCATGACTTTTTAGTGAATCAGTTAAATAATTGGCAGCCTGCAAACCGTTTGGACCCGTATAATTACTGACATTCCCATAAATACATCGAGCTTTTAAATAAGTTCCTGTTGTAAGAATTACTGCTTTTGCATAATATACTGCTCCAGAATAAGTTTTGACTCCTTGAATCTTTCCATCTTCTACAAGAAGATCTGTAACTTCTCCCTGTCTTACTGTCAAATTTGGAGTATTTCCCATAATCTGTGTCATGGAAATCGAATACATTTTTTTATCTGCCTGTGCTCTTAAAGAATGTACTGCAGGTCCTTTGGATTTATTCAGCATTTTAGACTGTAAATAGGTTTTATCAATATTCTTTCCCATTTCACCGCCTAAAGCATCAATTTCCCGGACAAGATGTCCCTTTGAACTTCCTCCAATATTTGGATTACACGGCATCAAAGCAATGCTGTCCATGCTTACTGTAAAACAAATTGTTTGAAATCCCATTCTGGCAGATGCCAAAGCAGCCTCACATCCTGCATGTCCTGCTCCTACCACAACAATATCATATTTTTCTTCTAATTTTTTCATATCTATTTACCCATACAAAATTCTGCAAATATTTCGTTTACAAGATCCTCCCCAACAGACTCTCCTGTAATATATCCCAACTGTTCATATGCATCCATCAAATCAATCGAAAAGAAATCTTCCGGCATCTGATTTTCAATGCTTTTTAAAACAAGATTTAGACTATCCAATGCATTAGAAACCGCATTTTTATGACGTATATTTGTAATATAAATTTCATCATTAAAAGATACCTTTCCGTGGAAAAATAATTGATTGATCTTTTCATAAAGTTCTTCCATTCCCTGATTTTCCTTTGCAGAAATAATCACAATATGCTCAAGACCTTTTTCCTTTAAATAATCTTCTTTAACTACAGATTCCAAATCTGCCTTATTCAATAAGGCAATGACCTGCTTTCCTTGAATTAGCTGTATAATCTCTTCATCTTCTTCTGTTAATGGTATAGATGTATCCACAACATATAATACTAAATCAGCTTTTACTAACAACTCTTTTGCTTTATCCACACCTATTTTTTCAACAAAATCTTCTGTCTTGCGGATTCCGGCAGTATCAATAATATTTAATGGGATTCCATTAATTTGTATAGATTCTTCTAAAGTATCCCTTGTAGTTCCGGCAATATCCGTAACAATTGCTCTTTCTTCTCCAAGCAGAACATTTAATACAGAAGATTTTCCAGCATTGGGTTTTCCAACGATAACTGTCTGAATTCCTTCTTTTAAAATTCTTCCATTATCTGCTGAATCTAAAAAATATTTCAATTCTTTTGTAATATCTTTGATTTGTATTTCCAATCCATCAGAAAATCCATCCACAGAATAATGTTCCGGATCATCCAATGCTGATTCAATAAACGCAACACTGTGAATAATTTGTTTTCTTAAATTCTTTATTATTTCACCTAATGCACCATCCAATTGCTTCAAAGAACTGTCCAATGCAAATTCATTTCTAGAATGAATTAAATCCATAACAGCTTCTGCTTTTGACAAATCAATTCTTCCATTTAAAAATGCACGTTTTGTAAATTCTCCCGGTTCTGCCGGTCTTGCCCCTGCTTTTATCACAGCTTCCAGCACTTTTTTCATTACAATGATACCGCCATGACAGTTAATTTCCACTATATCCTCTGTCGTATAAGAATGGGGTCCTTTCATAACCAAAACTACACATTCATCCAGCATTTTATCATGATCATATACATGCCCATAATGTGCCGTATAAGTTGCAACTTCCTTTATATTCTTTTTTCGCTTTGGTTTAAATATTTTTTCAATAATGTCTAATGATTGATTGCCGCTAATCCTTATAATTCCAATCCCGCTGTTTGTCATTGGAGTGGCAATCGCTGCAATTGTATCTGATTTCATATTATTTCCCTCAAAAAAAGGCTGCCTTAACTAAGGCAGCCTAAATTCCTATTTTTTCAGCATAACAACAACTTTACGATAAGGATCCTTACCTTCACTTTTTGTTATCACATAAGGATCTCTTTGCAATGCAGAATGAATAATTCTTCTTTCATTCGGATTCATCGGCTCCAAATAAATCGGTTTCTTATTCTTCTTTACTTTATATGCAATACTTCCCGCAAGTTTCTCTAAAGTCTGCTGTCTTCTTTCTCTATAATTCTCTGTATCAAGCTTAATTTTAATAAAAGACTCGCTTTCTTTATTTACAAATAAACTAGTCAAATACTGAAGAGCATCCAATGTCTGTCCATGTTTTCCAATCAATGCTCCCATTTTTTCACCAGAAACATTGATATTTAATACATTCTCTCTTCTGTTATAATATAAATTTAATTTTGGATTTAATCCCATTGCCCTTAATACTTCATCGAGATATTTTTCAGTATTTTTTACGATTTCTTCAATATTTTCCGGAGTCTTATTTTTTCTCGTTTCCTTTACAGGTACAGTTTCTTTTTGTTTATTAGAAGATTTTTTATTATAGCCGGATTTTTTTTCATTCTTTAAAGATTCCTGTTTCTTCTCGAATTTCTTCTTCGGCTTATTGGAAACTGCCGGTTTTTCTGCTTTTTCTACTTTCTTTTCTTCCTTTTTAACTACTTCAATAATCACTGGTTTTTTAAATAATCCTAAAAAACCATTACTTCCTGGATCAATGACGGTATAATCAAGGTCGGTACTTGGAATTCCCAGTTCCATTGCGGCATTCATTACTGCATCAGATTCAGTTTTTCCAGTAAATTTTTTTACTGACATCTCTATTTACCTCCCTTTTTTCTATTCATTACATTTGCTTTTGAAGCAATTCCCCCTTTTGAATTTCCACTATAATTAATATTTCTAGTAGATTTTGCATTTGCTCCTTTTTTGATAGAATTTCCTTGCGGCTGATCAGATGGAGCTCCTGCACCTAACATCTTTTCATATAAAGAAGGACCTTTTTTCTTTTTCTTCTTTGCTGCCTTTTCACGGCTTTTTTCAATAATTTTGTCCATATCTGCATGGTCATAATAATAATTAAATGCTACCTGCTGGATATACTGGAATAATGCACTTGCCGCCCAGTAAATACCCAAAGCTGCTGGTAATGTAATACACATGAAGAAAGACATCACAGGCATTGTATACATCATGCTCTTTGTCATTCCTGCACCCGGTGTATTTTCATCTGTCTGCGTACTTGCCATAGAAGTTTTTGCACTTAAAAGCTGGAATATAAAAGATAACACAGGAACGATCATCATAATACTTAACTTAAATCCCGGTGTATCCTGAATATTCAAACCAGGAATTAATTCATAAATACTTGTTCCAATTGTCTTTACATCATTTGAAATCTGAGGAATATATACCTCTACTGCACGAATTACATAATACAATGCCATAATAATTGGAAATTGTATTAATGTTGTGGCACATCCTCCAGTAGGACTTGTACCATATTTATCATAAACTTTCTGCATCTCTTCCTGCTGTCTCATCATAGATGCCTGATCTTTTTTATTTCTATACTTTTTCGTAATCTTATTAAGCTCCGGCTGAGCTGCCTGCATAATCTTCATAGAACGCTGCTGTTTCATAGTCAGAGGTAATAAAATTAATTTTGAAATTAATGTAAATAAAATAATACATAAACCTACATTATGAATACCTACTGCAGCTAATCCATGATAAATAGCCTCAATAACCCATCCAAATACTCTTACAATTGGATATAAAATCCCTCCTGTGCCCACATTCTGAGCCTGTGACAAAAACATCATTTTTCGTACCTTTTTCCTTTCCTGACTTCCGGAACAGGATCATATCCGCCTTTGGAAAATGGATTGCATCTTAAAATGCGGTATACAGCAAGCAGACTGCCTTTTATTACTCCATGCTTTTCCAATGCTTCAATGGCATATTCCGAACAAGTCGGAACATAAATACATGTTCCTCTTCCCTTTAATCTAGATAAATATTTCCTATAAAATCTAATCAAAGAAATTAAAATCTTTTTCAAATATGATCAACTCTTTTTAAATGGTGCAGATTTATCAAATGTAAAAATGCACTTTCAATTATATGATAGTTTGTATCTTTTGCACTGTTTCTGGCAATTACTACCATATCATAACTCTGTTTTAACGTATCCTGATTTAATCGATAGCTTTCACGAATTAAACGTGTAATATGATGCCTTACTACACTATTTCCTACTTTTTTGCTAACTGAGATTCCCAATCGATTATAACCTAAATCATTCTTCTTACTATATAATACAAGATATTTATTTACTTTCGATTTCCCCTGATTATAAACAATTTGAAAATCTCTTGTCTTTCTTAACGAATGATAATTTTTCATATTCTCTTCCTTATTAATAGAGAAAAGAAAAGGCCACATCACTGCGACCTAAGCTGATAATCTATTTCTTCCTTTTGCTCTTCTGCTCTTTAAGACTTTTCTTCCATTAGCAGTGCTCATTCTCTTTCTGAATCCATGAACCTTAGATCTCTGTCTTTTCTTCGGCTGAAATGTCATTTTCATCTGAAAACACCTCCTTAATTCTTTTTCTGATTATATATATGAATAATATATTCGTAAAAACATCGCTTCTATTATATCCAGATACCTATAAGAAAGTCAAGCAAATAATTGCTTTTTTTCATATAAATACGCCCTTTCATAGATATTGTGGAAGTAAAAAATGTTATCCACAATTTGTGGGTAACGTGTGTATAACTTAATGATAAATTGTGTATATTAAATCTAAAAAATGTTAAAATCCTCTATTTTTCAACATTTTTCATTATGTTTATATTGTGGAATAAGTTATCCACAATCTGTGATTAACTTATTTTTCTATATTATAAGTATGAAACAAACGTTGAAAAAAAAAGTTTTTTGTTATACACTAAATATAGTGCACTTTTATACACTTTTATAAAATTTTGTAGAAAGGGATTTATATTATCCATGAAAAATAACATTGAAAAAATCTGGGATGATGTCTTAGTAAAACTGGAACAGGAACATGATGTTTCCAGTGCTGCAATCAATGCCTGGATTAAACCACTTCATATCAAAGACGTTCAAGATAATAACATTATTCTTTCTCTGGATGCAAAATACGATGAGAGAGGTATCCAGTTTATTAAAAAGAAAATGTATGATTTCTATATTTCTCTTGCCATTCAAGACTTAACAGGGAAAAAATATGATATCACATTTGAACTGGAAAAAAATGATGCATCAAATCATACTGTTGTGAAAAATGAACCGGAACAGGATAATAATAATCTGAATCCCCGTTATACTTTTGATACATTTGTCATCGGAGATAATAATCAAATGGCTCACGCTGCCAGCATTGCAGTGGCGGAAGCTCCGGCAGAAGCTTATAATCCTCTATTTCTTTATGGAGGTGCAGGACTTGGAAAAACTCATTTAATGCATTCCATTGCACATTATATTATTGAGCATAACAATCATTTAAATGTATTATATGTAACCAGCGAAGATTTTACCAACGAAGTAATTAATTCTATTCAACATAAAAAACAGGAAGAATTAAGAAACAAATATCGAAATATCGATGTTTTATTAGTGGATGATATTCAATTTATTATCGGAAAAGAAAGTACGCAGCAAGAATTTTTCCATACATTTAATGCATTATATAATTCAAAAAAACAAATTATTCTTTCATCTGATAAACCACCGAAAGAGCTTGATGTATTGGAAGAACGTCTTCGCAGCCGTTTCAGTTGGGGACTTCCTGTAGATATTCAGCCTCCGAATTATGAAACAAAAGTTGCTATTTTAAGAAAAAGGGCAGAAATAGATAACATTACAATTGATGATGAGATTTTTGATTACATAGCTACACATATTAAATCAAACATTCGTGACTTGGAAGGCGCTTTAAATAAAATCAAAGTCTATTCCAGATTAAATAAACAGCCAATTGATTTAGAACTATCTAAAATAGCACTTCAAGATTTAATTGACAGTAAAAATAAACAGAAAATAACACCGGAATTAATCCTTCAAACAGTTGCTGAACATTTTAATATACAAACTTCCGATATTATTTCCAAAAAGCGCAGCCACGATATCGCATATCCCAGACAGATTTGTATGTATCTATGCAAAAAAATGACCGACACATCTCTTGTTAAGATTGGAGAGATTATTGGAAAAAGAGATCATTCTACTGTCATCCATGGAGTAGAAAAGATTGAAAAAGATTTAAAGAAAGATTCTCAATTGGAAGGTATTATTAACGTTATTACAAAAAAAATGGAATAAAAAGTATAGTTATCCACAAAATCTGTGGATAACTTGTGGATATCCTGTGTATTATAGTTTTTTACTATTTTTTGAATGTTGATAAAATCTTATTTATCCTCTGCTTTTTCAGCAGTTTTTCACACTTTATCAACCCTTCAAATCCCTTTTATTCAGCGGTTTTTTAAGGTTATCCCCAAATCCACATCTACTACGACTAAGACTACGAATTTTAATTATTTATTAAAGCAATTTCCACACTGAAAGGAGTTATTCACATTTATGAAAATCATATGTAATAAAAACAATCTGGTCCATGGAGTTAGTATTGTTTCTAAAGCAGTTTCTAATAAAACAACACTTTCTATTCTTGAATGTATTTTAATTGAGGCAAATGCCGGGATTATTACATTTACTGCCAATGACATGGAATTAGGTATTGAAACTAAAATTCAAGGACAAATCATTGAACAAGGAAAAATTGCATTGGATGCAAAATTATTTTCTGAAATTGTAAGAAAACTTCCAGATAATGATGTAATAATTGAAACAGATCAAGATTTTAAAGCTGTCATTACTTGTGAAAAAGCATGCTTTCAGATTATGGGACAAGAAGGAAATGAATTTCCTTATTTACCAGAGATTGAAAAAGAAAAAAGTATTACATTATCACAATTTTCATTAAAAGAAATTATACGTCAGACAATTTTTTCTATTTCTGATAATGAAAATACAAAATTAATGACAGGAGAATTATTTGAAGTAAAAGATCATCAATTAAGTGTAGTTTCTCTGGACGGACACCGTATTTCTATTCGTAAAATAGATTTAAAAGATAGTTATGATTCATTTAAAGTTGTCGTTCCTGGAAAGACACTTCAAGAGATTGTTAAAATTATATCAGGTGAAACAGAGGAAGATGTTACTATTTATGTAACTTCAAAACATATTTTGTTTGAATTTAATGATACCAAAGTTGTTTCAAGACTTTTGGAAGGGGAATATTATAAGATAAGTCAAATGCTTTCCAGTGATTATGAAACAAAAATTACCATTAATAAAAAAGAATTTTTAAATTGTATTGATAGAGCTAGTCTTTTAATTCGAGAATCTGATAAAAAACCGATTATTATTAATATTACCGATAATTCTTTGGAATTGAGTATTTCTTCATTTTTTGGATCAATGGAAGAGAATATTATGATTACAAAAGAAGGAAGAGATCTTTTCATTGGTTTTAATCCGAAATTTTTGATGGATGTTTTAAGAGTTATTGACGATGAAGAAATTCATATTTATCTGGTAAATCCAAAAGCTCCTTGCTTTATTAAAGATGAAGCGGGCTATTATACTTATTTGATTCTTCCTGTAAATTTCAATCATTAGAAAGGATAAATTATGAATGAAATTAAACTAAAAGATGAATACATTAAACTTGGCCAGGCTTTAAAAGCAGCGGGTTTGGTAGGTTCCGGGCTGGATGCGAAGATTGTAATACAGGAAGGTCAGGTTTTGTTAAATGGAGAGATAGAAACCAGAAGAGGAAAAAAATTATTTGGGGGAGAAATTATTTCCTTTGAAGGAGAAGAAATAAAAATAGTAAAATAGATGGGTGTGTTATGTTTATAAAATCTTTGGAATTAAAAAATTATAGAAATTATGAAGAACTTTCCATTGATTTTGCAAAAGGAACGAATCTTTTGTATGGCGACAATGCTCAAGGGAAAACCAATATTTTAGAGGCAGTTTATCTTGGAGCAACAACCAAATCCCATCGAGGCAGCAAAGACAGAGAAATCATCCGTTTTCATGAAAATGAATCTCATATAAGGATGGATTTTGAAAAACAGGATATTGTTCATCGTTTGGATATGCATTTAAAAAAAAGCAAGGCAAAAGGTGTTGCAATTGATCAGATACCAATTCGCAGATCCAGTGATCTTTTGGGACAGATTCCAATTATATTTTTTTCACCGGAAGATTTAAAAATTATAAAAAATGGTCCCAGTGAACGAAGAAAATTTCTGGATATTGAGTTGTCTCAGTTGGAAAGTTTATATTTATATTATTTGTCAAAATATAATAAAATATTATTACAAAGAAATAATTTGTTAAAACAGGTGAAATATCAGGATTATCTTTTGGATACTTTGGAATCATGGGATATTCAGTTAGTAAAATATGGATCTGAAGTAATCAGATACCGAAAGATTTTTATTCACCATTTAAATATAATTATCAAAGAAATTCATAGGAAACTTACAGGAAATCAAGAGGATATACGGCTGGAATATGACTATAACGTAGATTATGATGAATTTTTAACTGAACTTACGAGAAAAAGAGATGTGGATTTAAAATATGCTGCAACAAGCACAGGCCCGCACCGCGATGATATTAGTTTTATAGTAAATGATATTGATATTCGCAGATTTGGGTCTCAAGGGCAGCAGAGAACGGCAGCTTTATCATTAAAACTGGCACAAATACAGTTGGTAAAAGAGGTTATGAAAGATTCTCCTGTTTTACTTTTGGATGATGTGCTGTCAGAGCTTGATAATAACCGGAAAACGTATCTTTTAGAGAGTATCAAAGATACGCAGACAATGATTACCTGTACAGGTTTGGATGAATTCATTGATCAGCATTTGCCGATTCAGCGTATGTTTCAAATAAAAGCAGGAAAAATTGTGAAACAAAATTAGGAGGACACTATGGGTACACAAAAACAAGGAGAATATGGTGCGGATCAGATACAGATTCTTGAGGGATTGGAAGCTGTTCGTAAAAGACCGGGTATGTATATCGGAAGCACTTCTGAAAAAGGGCTTCATCATTTGGTATATGAAATTGTAGATAATGCAGTGGATGAGTCTTTGGCAGGGTACTGCGATACCATCCATGTAACTTTGAACAAAGATGGGTCTGTGACTGTATTGGATAATGGACGTGGAATTCCAGTTGGAATTAATAAGAAAAAAGGTGTATCTAGTGTTGAAGTTGTATTTACAATTCTTCATGCTGGGGGAAAATTTGGCGGCGGAGGATATAAAGTATCCGGAGGTCTGCACGGAGTTGGTTCTTCTGTTGTAAATGCATTGTCAAACTGGCTGGAAGTAAAAGTATATAAAAATGGAAATATTCATAAACAGCGTTATGAAAGAGGAAAAGTATGTTATCCATTGGAAGTTATCGGCGATACAGATAAAACCGGAACAGAGGTAACATTTATGCCGGATGACACAATTTTTGAAACTGTGGAATTCGATTATAAAACATTAAAGAGAAGACTGCGGGAAACTGCATTTTTAACAAAAAATCTGAAAATCGTATTGATCGATGAGCGGGGAGAAGAAAGAATTGCTGAAACATTCCATTATGAAGGTGGAATTAAAGAATTTGTAGATTATTTGAATCGAGGAAAAGAAAGCCTTTATGAAGATGTGATTTATTGTGAAGGTGAAAAAGACGGCGTTTATGTGGAAGTGGCACTTCAGCATAATGATTCATTTAATGAAACTTCCTTGAGTTTTGTTAATAATATTATTACTCCGGAAGGAGGAACCCATTTATCAGGATTTAAAGCTGCACTTACAACTTCTTTTAATGATTATGCAAGAAAAAATAATTTATTAAAAGAAAAAGAGGAAAATCTTTCAGGAGAAGATATTCGTGAAGGATTGACTTCTGTAATCAGTGTAAAAATCGGAGAACCTCAGTTTGAGGGACAAACAAAACAAAAACTTGGAAATAGCGAAGCCAGAGGAGCTG
Source organism: Lachnospiraceae bacterium (assembly GCA_021771695.1). GTDB lineage: Bacteria > Bacillota > Clostridia > Lachnospirales > Lachnospiraceae > Anaerostipes. The sequence continues at coordinate 45,276 of JAETON010000015.1, forward strand.
TCAGCAGTGTTGTTTCCAGTCAATTGACTTATTTTTTGGAACAAAATCCAGCAGTTGCAAAAATTATTTGTGAAAAAGCTGTTTTGGCACAGAGAGCAAGAGATGCAGCAAGAAAAGCAAGAGATCTTACAAGAAGAAAGACAGCTTTGGATGGAATGAGTCTTCCTGGAAAATTGGCAGATTGTTCAGATAAGAATCCGGAAAAATGTGAGATTTATATTGTCGAGGGAGATTCTGCAGGAGGTTCTGCAAAAACAGCACGTTCTCGTGCGACACAGGCAATTTTGCCGCTTCGAGGTAAAATTTTAAATGTAGAAAAAGCCAGATTAGATAAAATTTTGGTAAATAAAGAAATTCAAGCAATGATTACAGCATTTGGTACAGGAATTCATGATGACTTTGATATTAGTAAACTTCGGTATCATAAAATTATCATTATGACGGATGCCGATGTGGATGGAGCACATATTGCTACTTTACTTTTGACATTCTTGTACCGTTTTATGCCGGAACTGATTAAACAGGGATATGTGTATTTGGCACAGCCGCCTTTGTACCGAATAGAAAGAAATAAAAAATTCTGGTATGCGTATGATGATGATGAATTAAATAATATTCTTTCAGAAATTGGAAGGGATAACAGCAATAAAATTCAGCGGTATAAAGGATTGGGAGAAATGGATGCAGAACAGTTATGGGATACAACCATGGATCCGGAAAAGAGAATTTTACTTCGTGTGAATTTGGATGAAGATTCTGCTTCTGAAATTGATTTAACATTTACAACGTTAATGGGAGATCAAGTAGAACCAAGAAGAGAATTTATTGAAGCAAATGCCAAATATGTAAAGAACCTGGATATTTAGGAAGGGAGAATAAAATGGACGAGAATACAATTTTTGATAAAGTTCATGACATTGATTTGAAGGAAACAATGGAAAATTCCTATATTGACTATGCTATGAGCGTTATTGCATCTAGAGCTCTTCCTGATGTAAGAGATGGACTGAAACCGGTACAAAGAAGAATTTTGTATGCAATGATTGAATTAAATAATGGACCGGACAAACCACATCGTAAATGTGCACGTATCGTTGGTGATGCAATGGGTAAATATCATCCGCATGGTGACAGCTCTATTTATGGTGCATTGGTAAATATGGCACAAGATTGGTCAACACGGTATCCATTGGTAGATGGACATGGAAATTTTGGTTCTGTAGACGGAGATGGTGCAGCAGCTATGCGTTATACAGAAGCAAGATTAAGTAAAATTTCTATGGAACTTCTGGCTGATATTAATAAAAATACTGTAGATTTTATTCCAAACTTTGATGAAACAGAAAAAGAACCAGTCGTTCTTCCTTCTCGTTTTCCAAATCTTTTGGTAAATGGAACACAGGGGATTGCAGTTGGTATGGCAACGAATATTCCTCCGCATAACTTAACGGAAGTTATCAATGCAGTGATCAAAATTATTGATGACAAAGTAATGGAAAACAGAGTTACTACAATGGAAGAACTTTTAGAAATAGTAAAAGGACCAGATTTTCCAACCGGTGCAACGATTCTTGGACGCAGCGGAATTCATCAGGCATATCGTACAGGAAGAGGAAAGATTAAAGTCCGTGCAGTGACAGATATTGAAGCTATGGCTAATGGAAAACAGCGGATTGTTGTGACAGAACTTCCATATATGGTAAATAAAGCGAGATTGATTGAAAAAATTGCATCTTTGGTGAGAGAAAAAAAGGTAGAAGGAATTACAGAACTGCGTGATGAGTCTGACCGCAGTGGTATGAGAATTTGTATTGAATTAAAACGTGATGCAAATGCAAATGTCATTTTAAATCAATTATATAAACATACACAGCTTCAAGATACATTTGGAGTAATTATGCTGGCATTGGTAAATAATGAGCCGAAAATCCTTAATTTGTTTGAAATGCTTACTTATTACTTAAAACATCAAGAAGATGTTGTAACCAGAAGAACAAAATATGAGTTAAATAAGGCAGAGGAACGTGCACATATTTTGGAAGGATTATTAATTGCTCAAGATCATATTGATGAAGTTATTAAAATTATCCGTGAAGCTGCAAATATTCAAGCTGCGAAAGCAGAATTGATGGAACGTTTTGGTCTTACAGATGCACAGGCACAGGCAATTGTTGATATGCGTCTGCGGGCATTGAATGGTTTGGAACGTGCCAAACTTGAAAAAGAGTATCATGAATTGATGGAACGTATTAAAGAATTGAAGGCAATTCTTGCAGATGAAAAAGTCCTTCTTGGTGTTATTAAAGATGAATTGATTTTAATTCGTGATAAATATGGTGATGAGAGAAGAACACAAATTGGATTTGATGTAGATGATATTTCTATGGAAGACTTAATTCCAAGAGAAAATACCGTTATTACTATGACAAAACTTGGCTATATTAAGCGTATGACAGTTGATAATTTCAGAAGTCAGAACCGTGGTGGTAAAGGAATTAAAGGAATGCAGACCATAGATGAGGATTATATTGAAGAATTGTTTATGACCACAACGCATCATTTTATTATGTTCTTTACAAACCAAGGAAGGGTATATCGTCTGAAAGCTTATGAGATTCCGGAAAGCAGCCGGACGGCGAGAGGAAGTGCTATTGTAAATCTTCTGCAATTACAGCCGGGAGAAAAAATTACGGCAGTAATTCCTTTGGAGAAATATGAAGAAGGCAAATATTTGATGATGGCTACGAAACATGGTATTGTAAAGAAATCATCAATTATGGATTATGCCAATATTAGAAAAACAGGGTTGGGAGCTATTACATTAAAAGATGGCGACCAATTGATTGAAGTAAAATTTACAGATGATAACAAAGATATATTCCTTGTAACGAAAAATGGACAATGTATTCGTTTCCATGAAAAAGATGTACGCTGTATCGGACGTACTTCTATGGGAGTTCGGGGCATTAATTTGACTGGAGACGATGAAGTAATTGGAATGCAGCTGAATTCCCAGGGAGAAGCATTATTGATTGTATCTGCCAATGGTATGGGAAAACGTACAGTGATGGATGAATTTTCACCACAGCACCGTGGCGGCAAGGGTGTTAAATGTTATAAGATTACAGAGAAGACCGGAGATGTTGTTGGTGTGAAAGCTGTAGATGAAAATGATGAAGTTATGATGATTACAACAGAGGGTGTTATCATTAGAATGGGAGTGAATAATATTTCAACTTTAGGACGAAATACTTCTGGAGTAAAGGTAATGAATGTAAATGAAAATGTACAGGTTGCCAGTATTGCAAAGGTTCGGAAAGAAAAAGTAGAAGAAGAATCTTCTCAAGATGAAAAAACAGAATAAAATTATGAAAATCAGAGCATGGATTGATTGTTTATGCTCTGATTTTTTTATATAATGTAGATAGATTTAAAAAGGAGGAAAATGTAAAGTATGAAAAGTAAAAAAAGCAAAATTATAGTATTGGCTGTTGTTATAATAGTTGCAGCGATTGGTGTTTTTATGTTTCAGAAAACATCGAAAATTCATGCAATGGAAAAGAAATTAGAGGAAAGTAAGGGAAGATTTGAAAATTATTATTTAAATAATAATGATGGGGAATATAAAAGGCTGATTTCAAACTGCGAGTATGCAATATCAAGAAAAAACATAGATAATGCAAAAGCTGCACAAAAAGAATTGGACGAGTTTGAAGAAACTATTATTGGTGAAAACGAAAAAGATGCCAATGAATATTTGAAAACATTAGAAGAAAGTGATACATCAAAAGCTTATCCAAATGAATTAAAAAAGATAGAGAATTATAAAAAAGAATTAAAAAGTAATATTGAAAATCATAAGTTTAAAGATGCATCAAATGTAAAGACGAAATGGCAGAAATTATTGGCCAGCATTCAAATTGAATTGAGTAATTTAGATATTAATGTAGTACAAGTAGATACATCAAAATATCCAACAGTAAAAATATATTTAGATATTCGAGATAATTCAACAGATCAAGTTCCAAAAGGATTGAAAAAAAGTTATTTTTATCTGTTAGAAAAAAGAGGAAAAAAGGATTTTGAACGCCAGGATATTATTAATGCATCTCAATTGGATCAAAAAGAATCATTAAATATTAATATGGTTGCGGATGCCAGTGCTAGTATGAATGGAACTCCAATGATGAGAGCAAAAAGTATTATGCAGACATTTTTAAATAGTGTACAGTTTTCTATTGGAGATCAGGTAGAACTTACAACCTTCTCAACAGGTGTACAGACTGCGTTACCATTTACAAAGAATAAAGATGAGTTAGATTCAAAAATACAGGCTATTACAACAGATAATATGACAAGCCTTTATGATGCACTTTTTGCAGCAGTTAATACAACAGCAGTGCAAAATGGTGCAAAGTGTGTTGTTGCATTTACAGATGGAAAAGATAATTATAGTCAATGCAAACCAGATGATGTAATTGAGATAGCAAAAAAATATAAAATTCCGATTTTTATTATTGGAATTGGAAGTTCTTCAACAAATTATGATGTTCAAAGAATTTGTACAGAAACAAATGGATTCTATAGAAGCATTGATAATATTGATAATATGGCAGAAATATACAGCGAAATCTATAGAAAACAAAAAGAGATGTATATGGTTGAATATACAGTTAGTGACAGCAGCAATAAGTCTGATTTAAGAACGTTAACTGTGGAATATAATGACCGGAAAATTGGAGGAAAACAAGTTTCTACTTATACACCAAATGTATTAATGTCTGCATCTTCTTCTACCAGTGGATTAACAGAACCGGAAAAATTAATGCATAATTATTTAAATGCATTTATTAAAGCAATTAATGAACACAATTTTTCATATATTGAAAAATATATGGTAAAAGACGGCCCGGTTTATAAAGAAAATAAAGAATATATCAAAAAAGATATTAAAGAGGAATTATTATCTTATAATTTCTTAAAAGTTAGTTATCCATCAAAAAATACTTGCATTGTTCATATGCAGGAGACTTATAAAATACAGAATCAAAAGGAACCTTTGCATATGAGAACTATTGATAGTTATTATAAATTAAAGAAGAATAGCAGCGGTGACTGGCAGGTTCATTCTTATCCAAAAGAAATGACTGTAGTGAAAAAGATAAAATATTAGATAAAATATTGGAGGGCAATATGAGAACAATTCATACAGACGACATTATTAAAAATATCAGAGAAATGTGTATGGAGGCGAATTTATCATTAACTGAGGATATGAAATGCCGTTTTCAAAAGGCATATGACTCTGAAAAAAGTCCACTTGGAAAACAAATTTTAGGACAGCTTCAGGAAAATATGGAAATTGCAAAAGAAGATGCAACTCCTATTTGTCAAGATACGGGGATGGCAATTGTATTTTTAAATATAGGGCAGGATGTTCATATTGAAGGAATGCCGTTAAAAGAGGCAGTGGACGAGGGCGTCCGGCAAGGATATAGGGATGGATTTTTGCGTAAATCAGTAGTAAAAGATCCATTGATAAGGGAAAATACAAAGGACAATACGCCTGCAATTTTACATATTGATATTGTACCGGGAGAAAATTTGGAAATTCTAGTTGCTCCCAAAGGTTTTGGAAGTGAAAATATGAGCAGAATATTTATGCTGAAACCTGCAGATGGAGAAGAGGGTATTAAAAGGTCTGTAATAGAAGCTGTAAAAGATGCAGGTCCAAATGCCTGTCCTCCAATGGTAATTGGTGTAGGTCTTGGTGGAAGTTTTGAGAAAGCAGCATTTCTTGCGAAAAAAGCATTAACAAGAAACTTAGATCAATCTTCTGAAAAACCTCATATTGCAAAATTGGAGAAAGAATTGCTTGATGAGATTAATCAATTAGGCATTGGACCGGGAGGACTTGGAGGAAGTACGACAGCTCTTGGTTTAAATATTGAGACTTATCCAACACATATTGCAGGAATGCCGCTGGCAGTGAATATCTGCTGTCATGTAAATCGTCATTCACATAGAATTCTTTAAGGAGGACAGTCATGGAAAGACATTTAAAAGTACCAGCTGATAAAAAAGAACTGATAGAATTAAAATCTGGTGATTATGTATATTTAACTGGAACAATTTATACAGCAAGGGATGCAGCTCATAAAAGAATGTTCGACTCTCTTCTGGAAGGAAAAGAAATTCCAATTTCTTTACAAAATCAATTTATTTATTATCTTGGACCTACACCTGCCAAAGAAGGACAGGTGATTGGCTCTGCCGGACCTACAACCAGCAGCCGTATGGATAAATATACACCGGCTATGTTAGAACAGGGATTAAAAGGAATGATTGGGAAAGGAAAACGTTCGAAAGAAGTAATTTCTGCAATTATTGAAAATCAAGCAGTTTATTTTGCAGCAGTGGGAGGCGCAGGAGCACTTTTATCAAAATGCATTAAAAAATCAGAAGTAATTGCCTATGATGATCTTGGAACGGAAGCAATACGAAAACTTAGAGTGGAAAATTTTCCAGTAATTGTAGTGATTGATAGTCAAGGGCATAATTTATATGAAACTGCAGTGGAGGATTTTAAGAAAAATAATAAGTAATAAATATATGTAGTGTGTTTAGGAAAAATGGAGGTGGTCATATGTTATATATTGGAGCAGATTTGGGAACATCCGCTTTAAAATTATTGTTGATGGATGCATCTGGGAATATAAAAAAAATAGTATCTAAAGATTATCCAATTTATTTCCCAAATCCGGGATGGTCGGAACAAAATCCTGTGGACTGGTGGAATGCATTTGTGGATGGAATGAAAGAACTGACAGCTGATTGTGGAAAAGATGATATCGGAGGGATTAGTTTTGGAGGACAAATGCATGGTCTGGTAGTTCTTGATGAAAATGATAATGTGATTCGTCCGGCTTTGCTATGGAATGATGGAAGAACTTATAAAGAATGTGACTACTTAAATGAAGTAATAGGGAAAGATAAATTATCCCAATATACGGCTAATATATCTTTTACCGGATTTACGGCTCCTAAAATTTTGTGGGTAAAAAATAATGAACCGGAAAATTTTGAAAAGATAAAGAAGATTATGCTTCCAAAGGACTATTTGGCATATAAATTATCTGGAACTTTCTGTACGGATGTATCCGATGCATCGGGGATGCTTTTATTTGATGTAAAAAATAAATGCTGGTCTGAAGAAATGATGGAAATATGCCATGTAAAAAGAGAACAGCTGGCTGATATTTATGAAAGTTATGAAGTTGTTGGAACAGTGAAAGAAAGTGCTGCCAATGAAATTGGAATTTCTACCAATGTAAAAGTAATTGCAGGTGCAGGTGATAATGCGGCAGCAGCGGTAGGTACTGGTACAGTAGGAGATGGAAAATGTAATATTTCTCTTGGAACCTCCGGAACAATTTTCATTTCCAGCGAAAAATTTGGTGTAGATGAAAATAATGCTTTACATTCTTTTGCACATGCAGATGGAAACTATCATTTAATGGGATGTATGTTAAGTGCAGCTTCTTGTAATATGTGGTGGATGGATGATATTATCGGAACAAAAAATTATGCTGTGGAACAGGAAAAAATAGATAAGTTAGGGGAAAATCATGTTTATTTTCTGCCATATTTAATGGGGGAACGTTCACCGCATAATGATCCTAATGCAAGAGGTTCTTTTATTGGACTTACAATGGATACTACAAGAGCAGAGATGACACAGGCAATTTTAGAAGGAGTGGCATTTGCAATTAGAGATTCTTTTGAAATAGCAAAATCTTTAGGAATTAAAATAGAGAGAACAAAAATATGCGGCGGTGGTGCAAAAAGTCCATTATGGAAAAAAATTATTGCAAATGTATTGAACATCAAAGTTGACAGCATAGAAAGTGAAGAAGGTCCGGGATACGGAGGTGCTATGCTTGCAGCAGTTGGATGTGGTGAGTATAAAAATGTGAAAGAAGCTGCAAAAAAATTGGTTAAGGTTGTAGATACTGTGGAACCAGATGCAGAACTTGCAGAAAAATATGATGAAAAATATAAAAAATTTGCTCAGATTTATCCGACAGTGAAAGATTTATTTAAAATTCTAAAGTAGTTATATACTAAATAAAGCAGTAAAGAGGGAAAGCATAACTAGATATGGTTGTGCTTTCTTTTCTAAAAAAAATAAGCAGAAAATCTATTGACAAATGCTATTTGTTTTGATAAGATATTCAAGCGTTGTAAATAACGTAATGCAATAAAATATTTTTTATGTTTAGGCATTTGCAGAAGTACTCAAGTGGCTGAAGAGGTGCCCCTGCTAAGGGTATAGACCGTTTACGCGGTGCGAGGGTTCAAATCCCTCCTTCTGCGTTTTAAATCTTTCGTAAGGAAGATTTAATTTTTTGAAAAAATATGTTGACACAGATAAAATAGTGTGATATATTTAAATAGTTGCGTCTCACAAGAGATAAAACAAAAATAAAAGATTTTCAAAAAAGAATAAAAAGTTCTTGACAAGCGAAAATTGAAATGATAAAATATTAGAGTTGTGTCGCGAAAAAAGATACAGAAAAAATATTAAGAACATTGACAACTGAACAATAAGACAACCTTGAAAATTCTAATGAATTTTTTCTGGGATGGTTTTAGAAAAAACCAGACGAACGTTCTTTAAGAACAGTAATGAACAAGGATAAG
>JAETON010000065.1 GCA_021771695.1 Lachnospiraceae bacterium
TGCGGTTTTGATTGTCGTTGGCTTACTTAAAATGGTTATTATGAAAAAATACAACGATAAAAAGAATCCCAAAAAGCGTTCGCATAATGATGAAGATTAGTAAAGAGCAACTAAAAAGGAAAACAGCTATCTGTGTAGCAGCGCAAAACGGCAGTTGAAATAAAACCGCCGTTTTCCTTTTTCAAAAATTGGATTACGGAGGGTGTATTAAATTCGCCTTTTTTTAGGACACGGCGGTATCAAGGAGGTATCGCTATGTCCTTATTTTCTATAAATTATGAGAATGTAATTAAATTTCTTGTGGTGTAGTGTTTAATTTCATACCTAAGCCATTCCGGATAATCCCTCCCTATAACAGAAAGCAAACATTGACAAAGCGACACAAGTGTCTTATAATCATAATAGCGACACAAGTGTCGTTTAAAGGAGAAGAATCATGGGAAATAAAGGCGAAGAAACAAAAAAACTGATTAGAGAAAAAGCCTGTTCTTTATTCGCAAGAAAGGGATTTAAAAATGTTACTATGAAAGATATTTGTGTTGCAACCGGACTAAGCAGAGGAGGGTTATATCGACACTATGATAGTACACAACAAGTTTTTTCAGAAATTATAGATGATTTAATGAACATACAGGATAATGAATTTTCTGAGAAAATGAAAAATGGGTATCCGGCAGTCCAGATACTTGATGAAATTTTAGAACGATATAGAACAGAAATGTTAGATAGTACGGGCTCTCTTGGTTTGGCAATCTATGAATTTTATAGTGAAATTCAGAACGATAACAACGACAACATACTTTTGAAGCAATATGAACATTCTGTAACTGTTTGGAAAGATTTTTTATCCTACGGAATACAGCGCGGAGAATTTAAGAATGTAGAGAGTGATGAATTGGTTGATATAATTATTTTTTCATATCAAGGGGTAAGAATGCTTTCAGAGGTATTCCCTGTAGATGAAAAAGTATCAGCAAGAATTATCAACCATATCAAGCGGGTTCTGTTAGACTAACTACATTCTTACACACTTATTTCATGCAAAAGGAGAAAGCGTATATGTTTAATAAAGTAGAAACAGACTTGAATTTTATAGAACGTGAAAATAAAGTCAAAAGTTTTTGGAAAGAAAATCAAATTTTCGAGAAAAGCATTGAAGCAAGAGCACAGGGAACTCCCTATGTGTTTTATGATGGCCCGCCAACAGCCAACGGTAAACCACATATCGGCCATGTCCTTGCCAGAGTATTTAAGGATATGGTTCCCAGATACCGGGCTATGAAAGGCAACATGGTTCCCAGAAAAGCAGGGTGGGATACTCATGGTCTGCCGGTGGAATTAGAGGTTGAAAAGAATTTGGGATTAGATGGCAAAGAACAAATTGAAACCTATGGCTTGGAGCCCTTTATCGCTCATTGTAAAGAAAGTGTTTGGAAATATAAGGGTATGTGGGAAGATTTTTCTGATATAGTGGGTTTCTGGGCCGATATGGAAAATCCCTATGTAACCTATCACAATGGCTTTATTGAATCTGAATGGTGGGCATTAAAACAGATTTGGGATAAAGACCTTCTTTATAAAGGGTTTAAGATTGTTCCTTACTGCCCTCGCTGTGGTACTCCTTTATCATCCCATGAGGTAGCACAGGGATATAAAGATTTGAAGGAACGATCTGCCATTGTTCGATTTAAGGTAAAGCAGGAGAACGCTTATTTTCTGGCATGGACAACAACTCCTTGGACACTCCCTTCTAATGTTGCTCTTTGCGTTAATCCGGCAGAACGCTATGTAAAAGTTGAGTCGGGCGATGGATTTGTCTATTATATGGCTGAAGCCCTCCTTGAAAAAGTGATTGGCTCTTTAGGGGAATACAAGATATTAGAAAACTACAAAGGTTCCGATTTAGAATACAAGGAATACGAGCCTCTTTTCCCCGAGGCAAAGGATACCATAGCAAAACAACAAAAAAGAGGATTTTTTGTTACCTGCGATAACTATGTCACTTTAACCGATGGTACAGGTGTTGTGCATATCGCTCCTGCCTTTGGCGAGGACGATTCCAGAGTAGGGAAAAATTATAATCTTCCTTTTGTCCAGTTTGTAAACAGCAAAGGAGAAATGACGGAGGAAACCGCTTGGCCGGGAGTGTTCTGCAAGAACGCTGACCCTTTGGTGCTTAATGATTTAGAAAAGCAAGGACAGCTTTTCTCAGCTCCATATTTTGAACATAGTTATCCGCACTGCTGGCGTTGCGATACACCGCTTATCTATTATGCAAGAGAATCGTGGTTTATAAAAATGTCTGCGGTCAAAGAGAATTTAATCAAAAACAACAATACAATCAACTGGGTTCCGGAAAATATCGGAAAAGGCCGCTTTGGAGATTGGTTAGAAAATGTTCAGGATTGGGGAATCAGCAGAAACCGTTATTGGGGAACGCCTCTGAATATTTGGGAATGTAAATGCGGTCATCAGCAAGCAATAGGTAGTATTGATGAATTAAAAAGCCTATCTTCAAATTGTCCGGAAAATATCGAGCTTCATCGTCCTTTCTTAGATAGTGTGACAATTATTTGTCCGAAGTGTGGAAAAGAAATGTACCGTGTGCCGGAAGTAATTGATTGTTGGTTCGATTCTGGAGCTATGCCCTTTGCGCAACATCACTATCCTTTCGAGAATAAGGAACTTTTTGAAACACAGTTTCCAGCAGATTTCATTTGTGAAGGTGTAGACCAGACAAGAGGCTGGTTTTATTCACTCCTTGCTATCTCGACGTTGATCTTTAATAAAGCTCCGTTCAAGAATGTAATTGTGATTGGCCATGTACTAGACGAAAATGGACAAAAAATGAGTAAATCAAAAGGAAATTCCGTAGATCCGTTTGATGTACTAAAAATATATGGGGCGGATGCTGTCAGGTGGTATTTCTACATTAACAGTGCCCCTTGGCTTCCCAACCGTTTTCATGATAAGGCTGTTACAGAATACCAACGTAAATTTATGGGAACTTTGTGGAACACTTATGCCTTTTTTGTATTGTACGGAAATATAGATAGTTTCAATCCGGCAGAATATTGCTTAGAATATGATAATCTTTCAGTGATGGACAAATGGCTTTTATCCAAACTCAATACAGTGGTAAAAGCAGTAGACACCTATCTCGAAACATATAAAGTGACAGAAGCGGCTAGAACGCTCCAAGATTTTGTTGATGATATGAGTAATTGGTATGTAAGACGAAGCAGAAATCGTTTCTGGGCTAAAGGAATGGAACAGGATAAAATAAATGCTTATATGACACTTTATAGTGCATTGATAACTATCTGTAAGGTTATTGCTCCTATGCTACCATTCATGGCCGAAGATATATACCAAAACTTAGTACGCAATGTAGATAAAACAATGCCTGAAAGCGTCCATCTCTGTGATTTTCCAAAAGCTCACAAAGAAATGATAGACAAGGCTTTGGAAAGAAAAATGGACGAAGTTTTAAAGATTGTTGTCCTTGGCCGTGCCGCAAGAAATACTGCAAATATTAAAAATCGCCAACCGATTAAGCGTATGTATATAAAGGCAGAATCCTTACCAGAGTTTTATCAAATGATAATCAGAGATGAATTAAATGTGAAAGAAATAGAATTTGTTACTGATGTGCAGGCTTTTACTTCCTACACATTTAAGCCGCAGTTAAAGACAGTCGGCCCCAAATATGGAAAACAGCTTGGTAACATCAAAACCGCCCTCTCCGAGTTAGACGGGAACCGAGCCATGAATAGACTGAATGAGCAAGGATTTCTTTCATTTGAGTTTGATGGTGCGAATGTGGAACTTACAAAAGATGATTTACTGATTGATATGACGCAGAAACAAGGATTTGTTTCTGAAATGGATAATACCGTAATTGTAGTTTTAGACACAGATTTAACCCCAGACCTCATAGAAGAAGGATTTGCCCGGGAGATTATCAGCAAAGTACAAACCATGCGGAAAGAAGCTGGCTTTGAAGTTACTGACCATATTACCGTTTACGTTCAAAATAATAAATCTATCAGCTCTGTATTAAAAGCAAATGAAACATTCATTAAAAGTGAAGTGTTAGCAGAACAAATCTGCTATGAGCAGATGGAAGGTTATCAGAAGGAATGGAATATCAACGGAGAAAAAGTAGTTTTAGGCGTTAAAAAGTATGTATAACAACAATGTGAAAAATGGAAACGAGGGATTTTACATTTTGTAATTTCTCTCTATTCCCAGAAAATTTTTAGCTACCGATGGTAATAAAAAAACGTTGTTCGGTAGCAGAGTTTTCTTGTGCCTAACAGAAAATAAAGAGCTTAACGGCGGTTTTGAAATAACAATTTCAAACCGCCGTTTTCTTACTGAAAAATTGAGATACGGAGGGTGTATCAAATTCGCCCATTTTTAAGGACATGGCGGTATCCGGGAGGTATCGCCATGTCCATTGTTTTACACAGCACCCGTAAACTGCACCAGTTAAAAAAAAACTTTCCCCTCCTCCGAGTTATTCCGGTTATGTATATGAAATAAATCAGCACCAAAACAATAATGTCATTTCATACGTCCGTGTGGCTTCATGCCACCCGGGCGTTTTTGTGTTTTTATGGGGTTGCTTCGGGCCAACTTGGAACTGTTGAAAAACCCTACCGCGAATAACATCACCTATGATAAAATAGAAGAAAAATGTGGAGGGCAAAGCTATGATGACGCAGGCAACAGGCAAGCAAATCAAATTTCACATGGTAACAATTGAGAGCTTAGTACCAGAGAAATGTGTGCTGGCAGCTTACAGGAGTATCCATCGCTTGTTTGCTATATGATGCCAATAGTGAAAGGTTTCCAAAATCCCGCATATACTGTATCAAATCCCCTGCATGAGGTACACCATGGCGGACTGCCCTATTAACTCAGCC
>JAETON010000016.1 GCA_021771695.1 Lachnospiraceae bacterium
ATCCTGCCAGACTCGCTTTCGCTCGTTGGCACGGCTGTCGCCTGTTCAATACTATCCTGTTCCGACTACAAGCCATCCTGCCAGACTCGCTTTCGCTCGTTGGCACGGCTGTCGCCGTATAAAATAAAAAAAGCGGTAGCGCCTTTGCAAGTAAACTTGCAGGCGTTATCGCTTTTTTTATTTTGCATGGCTTGTAGTCTAGCCAAAGTATCTTTTTAATAATCCTTCAAATGCTTTTCCGTGGCGGGCTTCGTCTCTTGCCATTTCATGTACTGTGTCATGGATTGCATCAAGATTTGCTGCTTTTGCTCTCTTAGCAAGGTCAAATTTACCTGCTGTAGCTCCGTTTTCAGCTTCTACACGCATTTCTAAGTTCTTCTTTGTGCTGTCTGTTACAACTTCACCAAGAAGTTCTGCAAATTTTGCAGCATGTTCTGCTTCTTCGTAAGCTGCTTTTTCCCAGTATAATCCGATTTCTGGATATCCTTCTCTGTGAGCAACTCTTGCCATTGCAAGATACATTCCTACTTCTGAACATTCTCCTTCAAAGTTTGCTCTTAAATCAGCGATGATGTCTTCGCTTACTCCTTTTGCAACTCCTACTACATGTTCTGCAGCCCATTCTCTTTCACCAGTCTGTTCTTTAAATTTTTCTGGTCCTACTCCACATGTTGGACATTTTTCTGGTGCCTGATCTCCTTCATGAACGTATCCGCATACTGTACAAACCCATTTCTTCATAATTGTGTTCTCCTTTTCTTTTATTTAACATTTTACTTTGCTTTTCTTTTAAATAACAGTAATCATTACTGTTTTACTGTTGTGTTTATAATAGCATTGCTATTCTCCAATGTCAACAGGTTTTTGATTTTTTTTATCAAAAACTTTTTTCAAACATTTTTCACAGGTACCTTTAAAATAAATGACACTTTCTTCGATTTTTCCGGAAAATCCTTGATTTGCCATTGTTTTGATCTGTTCATCTATAGAATCCATATTCAAATCTGTAATTTCTCCACATTCCTGACATATAAAATGATAATGAGGTTTTATTACGGCGTCATAACGGTCTGCTCCATCCTCATAACTGAGCTTTAAAATTTCTCCTCTTTCAGAAAGCAGCGCCAGATTCCGATACACCGTTCCCAAACTGATATTAGGGAATTTTTTCTTAATATTCATATAAATCGTATCGGCAGTAGGATGGTCTTTGCGAGTCATTAAAAATGCAACGATAGCCTCTCTTTGCTTACTTCTTTTTGTTGCTGGCTGCATAGGCTGCTCCTTTCATAATAATAATTGTTACTGTTATTATCGTAATAAAAAAAAGCCTTTTTGTCAAGCTTCCTATAAAATCTATGAAAAATACCTTGCATTCTTCTTAAAATAAGTGTAGTATATAAGAAAGTTAAATGTAGTTTTTAATACTACGTTCTGTATTTTAAAGAACTGTATGACTGGAGGTAGCATTATGCAGAATAAATTAAAAGACCCCGGCAGTGCCATTACACATTTTATTGGTATGGTTCTAGCTGCCATTGTTTCTATTCCTTTGATTGTTAAAAATATTTTTACCGGAGATTATATCCGTATTATTTCATTAGTGATATTCACACTCAGTATGATTGGACTTTACGGTGCAAGTACTGCTTATCATTCCTTTAATATTTCCGATAGGATTAATAAACAGCTAAAACGTCTGGATCATGCCATGATTTTTGTGTTAATTGCAGGTTCTTATACACCGATTTGCACCATCGCATTAGGAAATCAGATTGGTTACGGTCTTTTATTTTTAATTTGGACAATTGCTATCTTAGGCATCTTATTCAAAATGTTCTGGGTAGGCTGTCCTAAGTGGATTTCTTCTATTATGTATATTGCCATGGGCTGGCTGTGTATCCTTGCCATTGCACCAATTATTCACAGCTTATCCAAAGCATCTTTTATCTGGCTTCTTACAGGCGGTATCATTTATACTGTAGGCGGAGTCATTTATGCACTAAAAATTCCATGGTTTGAACATCATTGGAAAAATTTTGGACTTCATGAAATTTTCCATCTGTTTGTACTTGGCGGAAGTGCGTGCCACATGGTCGTAATGTATATGATTTAATTAATTTTTCTCCTGCCGGTATTTTTGTATCAGCAGGAGTTTTTGTTTTCTATTTAATTTTTTTATGGCGGCTTCCCGTTTCATAGCCTCCTCTTTGGTTGAAAAATATTCAACATACACTAATTCTACAGGACATCTTCCTCTGGTATATTTGGCTCCTTTTCCCTCATTATGTATTTTCAAACGCTTTTTCATATCATTGGTCCATCCGGTATAAAGACTGCCATCATTGCATTTTAATATGTATGTACAATTTTTCATTCGTATCTCCTCTTCTTCAAAGAAAAACCGCCAGAATTTGGCGGCCTTTCTTCTACATCAATCCGAAACCCAGATTGTTATTGTGTCTTCCTTTACTTATAATATACGATTTTTTCTGCTCTTTGTTCCAATCTTATTCCAAATATTTTCCCGGGTCAACTGTCTTTTTATCTTTCTCCATCTGAAAATAAAGGTTGGTTCCTTCCAGTGTATAATAATCTGTCGGTGCAGAAACTTTTCCTATGATCTGCCCTTTTTCAACTGTATCTCCTGTTTTTACTGTTAACTCTTTTAACTGCCCATACAATGCTGTATAACCGCTTCCTAAATCCAGCAGTACGGTTTGTCCATATTCTGCCGTCTTTCTAACTTCTGCTACTTTTGCCTGTTTTACTGCCTTTGCTGCTGTCCCTTCTTTTGCCTCAATTAAAATTCCTTTATTGGTTCGATACTGATCCAGAGATTCAAAATAAATTGTAGCATCTACGCTATATGGCAGCAGAATATTTCCGGTTACCGGCCATGTTAATTTTGTTTTTCCATTGTATGCTATGCTTTGCTGCATAGTTTGTGTAGTTTTTTCTGTCTCTTCTGTTACTTCCTGCGTAGAAGCCTGTGTAGTTCCCTGAGTTGCACTATTTGCCACATCTACTGTCTTATCGAGCTTTACTTCCTGTTTGGCAAGTTCTCTTTTTTCTTTGAATTGAACACTGTAGTATGCCATAACACCAAGAAACAATGCAAAAGCAGCAATCATTACCCCGTAATATTTTCGCAGCGGGAAGGGGTTATCCCTGTTGTTTTTTCTCATTTTCATCACCTCAAAGTTAGTTTTGCCCATTCTTTGAAGTTTATTCACGGAAGTCTTTGATTTTAATTCCTGAATAATAATATTTTAAAATCTTTTGATAATTTTTCCCTTCTTTAGCAAGTTCATTTGCACCATACTGACTGAATCCTAATCCGCTGCCTTTCCCAAGACATATGATGCGTACCTTTCCATCATAGGATTCTAAATAGAAATTATTGGAAGAAAGCTGGAACCATTCTGCCCACATTTCTCCCGAAACCAAAACCGCTCCTGCCTGCACTTCTTTTACATATCCGTTTCTTGTTGTTCGTTTCAGGCGTAAATCTTTCTTTAATTCATCCACAGCTACTTCTTTCCCTTTTTTCTCTTTTAATTTTTTTACAATTTCCCCATAAGTAATATTTTGTACGGTCATATATTCAGATGCTTCTACATCTCGAACGCTGTCTTTCGCTTTCAAGTAAGGAATCTTTTTTCCAAACCATTCTCTGGCATCCAGCGTCGTTCCTACACTAATTCCATGAAAATACGGCTGAATGTATGAGTTTCCATAAAATGCTGCTTTTCCGATGGTTTCGCTGACTGCACGTTTTCTTAATTGATCTTTGATTTCATATTTCTTATTTCCCAGTGCCTTCTTCAATTCAGCATCTGACTGCCTTTGATAGGGCAGTTTTTCTTCTTTTATGGTTTTTGTTTTTCCCATTCTCCGAAGGATATCTGTTCTGAGAATTACTGCCTGTGCCTTCAATGTTTCTTCTTCATAATCCATAGAAATCTGTCCCGGCAGAATTTCCAGCAGATATTTCTCTAAATCTATTTTTCCTTCCCTAGAAATAATTTTATATCCACTGTCATAAGATTCAAAATTTACTTCTTTTTTTTCTTTGCGAATTGTCATGGAAACTGTAATCAAATATGGAATTGTCATAAATAAAAATATTAAAAAGAAAAAATACGACATTTTGTGCCTCATTACTATCCTCCTTTTGTCCGTCTTACTATTTTATGTTACAATAAAAGAAAATATGAAAGGAGAGTCTTATGAAATCACAATCTTTTGTTATTACTGATACACAAGGTCTTCATGCACGTCCTTGTTCATCCATCGCGGCTGCTGTAAGAAATTTTGATTCTGACGTTATTATGACTTACCAAGGAACTGATTTTGATGCTTCTAATCCAATTGCGTTAATGACTGCTGGTGTTGTCTGCAATGATGAAATAATTTTAACGGTTTCTGGCAATGATGAAGATAAAGCAATGGAGACTTTAACAGATATTATGAAAAAGGAACTTACCAAATAATATTGTTAAATTTTGTCAAGCTATGCTATACTATTTACAATATGTAATTTTTTCATAAAAGGAGTTTTTATGGACATTCACCAACTTACTCTGCTCACAGATCTCTATGAACTTACGATGATGCAGGGATATTTCAAATCAAACAATGATGAAACTGTCGTATTTGACGTATTTTACCGGGAAAACCCTTCCGGGGGCAGTTATGCCATTGCCTGCGGGCTGGCTCAAGTTATTGATTACATCAAGAATCTTTCCTTTTCTTATGAGGATATTGATTATCTTAGAAGTTTAAAAATTTTTGATGAAGATTTTCTGGAATATTTGGCAGGTTATCATTTTACCGGAGATATTTATGCAATTCCGGAGGGAACTGTGGTTTTCCCTATGGAACCTCTCTTAAAAGTTACGGCTCCCATGATGGAAGCACAGCTTATTGAGACAGCCGTACTAAATATTATCAATCATCAAAGCTTAATCGCCACCAAAGCAAGCCGTGTTGTTTATGCTGCAGGCGGTCATGGCGTTATGGAATTTGGCTTACGCCGTGCACAAGGCCCGGATGCTGGTACTTATGGAGCCAGAGCCGCTATGATTGGCGGATGTGATGGTACATCCAATGTATTAGCGGGAAAACTATTTAAAGTTCCAGTCCTCGGAACTCATGCACACAGCTGGATTATGAGTTTTGACGATGAATACACTGCTTTCCGTACTTATGCAGATTTATACCCAGACAGTTGTACACTTTTGGTGGATACCTATGATACTTTACGTTCCGGTCTTCCAAATGCGATCCGTGTTTTCCGTGAACTGAAAGAAGAAGGGCGCATTCCGTCAAAATATGGTATCCGTCTGGACAGCGGAGATCTCGCTTATCTTACAAAAAAAGCCAGAACTATGCTGGATGAGGCAGGATTCCCGGAGGCAGTCATTGCTGCGTCTGGTGATTTAGATGAAAACTTAATTTCCAGTCTTCTTTCTCAAGGAGCACCGATTACTTCCTGGGGTGTCGGCACAAAACTGATTACTTCTTCTGATTGTCCTGCTTTTGGCGGTGTCTACAAATTGGCAGCTTCCAAACATGCATCCGAAGAAGAGTTTACAGCCAAAATTAAAATCTCTGAAAATCCTGTAAAGATCACCAATCCGGGAGACAAAACTGTTTTCAGAATTTATGACAAAACCAGTGGAAAAATCCGTGGAGATTTAATCTGTCTTACGAATGAAATTTATGACACAACAGAAGATTTAATTATTTTCGATCCGCTTTCTACATGGAAAAAATCCAAGATTTCCGGTGGAACTTATGAATTGCGGGAACTTCTGATTCCTATTTTCAAAAAAGGACAATGTTTTTATGAAAGCCCTTCTGTCATGGACATCAGAGCGTACTGCCAGCAGGAACTGAACACATTGTGGGATGAAAGCAGACGTCTTGTCAATCCACAGGAAGTATATGTAGATCTTTCCATCCCATTGTATCAATTGAAAACTCAGCTTTTAGATCAAAAAAGTTAAAATTTCATTGAAAATATGAAAAAGAAGGGAGACACCAATGATTCGTTTTTTGGCCGACATCATTTATCTATTTTTTTTCCTGACATTAACGGCACCGCTTTATCCGGTTTTTAATCACTGGAATAAAACCGGACAAGCCCACAAACGTTCCGAAATGGCACAGCGAATGGTAATGAATGCATTTCATTTATGCCTTCGTTTTGCAGGAACCAAGGTTATCGTAGAAGGAAAAGAAAAAATTCCTACAGACACTGCTGTATTGTATGTAGGAAATCACAGCAGTTATTATGATATTTTATGCAGTTTTATCGCTACTCCATCCGGGACAGGCTTTTTTGCAAAAAAAGAAATGGAAAAAGTCCCTTGTCTCCGTCATTGGATGCGGTATATCAATTGTTTGTTCCTAGACCGCACCAATCTGAAAGAAGGATTAAAAACAATGAATGAGGGAACACAATATTTAAAAGATGGATTTTCTATGGTTATCTTTCCAGAAGGCACCCGAAGCCAGGATGATGAACCTCATGACTTCAAAGAAGGAAGTCTCCGTCCCGCCCTAAAGGCAAATGTTCCTCTGATTCCTCTAGCTATTTCAGGAACTGCTGATATTTTAGAAAACAACCGCCTTTATACGGTAAAACCTGCAACTGTTCATATAACATTTGGAGATCCAATCTATCCAGATCAGTTAGATCGTACATCCAAGAAGCACCTTGCTGCTTCTATTCGTAATGAAATTATCGAAATGAGAAAAAAACATAAGACAACTGAGAAAAAAGATGCTATAATGTAAAAGATGTTCAAATTTTGATAGGAGGAGAAAGAATATGAATATATGGTTGATTCTATTAATTATCGGAATAATCATCGCCATCATATTAGGCGTTCTTTATTACGTTGGTAATAAGATGCAGAAGAAACAGGAAGTACAAAGAGCACAATTAGACGAAATGGCACAAACCGTTTCCATGCTGGTCATAGATAAGAAGCGAATGAAGATCACAGATGCAGGCTTCCCTCGAATGGTAATAGACAATATTCCAAAACGTGCAAAAATGTCTAAAGTACCAATTGTCAAAGCAAAAATTGGTCCAAAAATCACTCCATTATTATGTGATGAGGCAATCTTTGATGATGTTCCGGTAAAAGCAGAAATTAAAGCTGTTGTCAGTGGAATTTACATTACAAACATTAAGAACCTGCGCAACGTTGCACCGCCGGAACCTGAAAAAAAAGGAATCCGTGCAAAACTTTCAAAGAAAAGCGCAGAATATATGCGCAGACATTAGAAAAAAAACAGATGCTTTTCCAAATTTTTATTGGAAACACATCTGTTTTTCTTTATTCTTCTAATTCCATCTATTTCTTTCGTTCTTCAATTTTTACAATTACGTAACCTTTTTCTGTCTCAATATACCCAATTCTTAAATACTGACCGTCTTTTTTAATATAGCCGCCCTGCGTTGATGGAAGATGATAGCCAAATTTCTTTATGAACTTATCTCCATAAGAAAAATGAATTCCTTTGATATCGAAACTCTCTTCCTCCATATCTTCTTTATCTTCTCCCCCAACAGATGCCGGCACAAAGTTTTCTACATAGCCTTCAATTGTTTTATAACTTCCTTGTTTGTAAGTATGGATAATCTGCATATATCCAAAGACAAACCGTAATGCTGCCACGGCACAAATCGCCAGACAAACTGCGGACAGCAGTTTAAAAAACGGCTTCTTTGCAAACAACAAAAGCATTAATCCAATAAATCCAAGAATTGCAAATGGCACTACCCATCGCACTTGTATGGTAAAATTACTAGCTTCATATAATAATTTCATCGTATCTCCCTCCACTTATTTCCCACAATAGGACAATACCTTAGAAAATTCCATGGTGCCTCCGAACAAATCCAAAGCACTTCCAATTGTCACATCAATACGGTTCTCTCCATATTTTTTTAATATATCTAAATCTTGAAAATTCTGAACACCTCCAGCATAAGTTATAGCATTTCCCTGATATTCTGCCAAGATGCCGATAAGTTCCTGATCGATTCCCTGTGATTTTCCTTCCACATCTACTCCATGGATTAAAAATTCATCACAATATTGCTCTAAATCTTTTAACAATTCAGCTGTCAGCTGTTCCTTCGTGAATTTCTGCCAGCGGTCTGTCACCACATAATAATGATGATTCTTCTTGCGGCAGCTTAGATCAAGAACAAGATGCTCTCTGCCAACTGCATTTCTTAACGCATCCAATCGGTCATAACGGATTTTACCATCCACAAAGACAAAAGATGTAACGATGACATGCGACGCACCTTTTTCAATGAAATACCTGGCATTTTGATCCGTAATTCCGCCTCCAATCTGCAGTCCATTTGGGAAAGCCGCCAATGCTTTCTCAGCTTCTTTGACATCTGCCTTATAGTAATCAGAATCTTTTGCATTTAATATAATAATATGTCCACCGGATAATTCATGATCTTTATATAGTTTACCATAAAAACTGCCGTCATGCACGGATACAAAATTCTCCTGTGCCCAGTCTCCCTGATCCAAAAGACTGCCTCCGACAATCTGCTTTACTTTCCCATTGTGTATATCAATACAAGGTCTAAACTTCATAACTGCTCCTAATCGCCGGTCATTTCCAACAATTCAAAGGCTTCTCCTGATGGTTCTGCCTTAAAAATCATTTTTTCATTTGTTACCGGATGATAAAATGATATTCTTGTTGCATATAACCCAATTTCCCGATATTTCTTTTTCGTTTTTTGGAATAATTTGTTGTACTTCGTATCTCCCCATATGCCGCATCCTCTGGATGCTGTCTGTACACGAATCTGATGATGCCTTCCCGTCTTTAAATGAATCAGACAATACGTATATTTCATCTTTTTTGACTCCATCATATCAATGACTTCATAATCTAAAACAGCCTCCTTGGCATCCTTTGTTCCTTCTGGAACAACTTTTGATGTATTCTTTTTGGAATCTTTCTGCAAAAAGTCATGGAACGTGCCTTCCATCTCTGTAAGCCATCCAGTCAAAACTGCTTGATAGTCTTTTTCAAATTGATGATTCTGAACCTGCCGGCTTAAAACGGCTGCTGCCTGCTTCGTCCTTGCAAACACCATGACTCCGCCTACCGGACGGTCCAGCCGGTGTATCACATAAAGTTCCGGCTCATCAGACATTTTTTCATCAAAAAACAATTGATTTTTCAGTTGATGCAGCAAATCCATATCCCCGGTCTTATCACTCACCGTCGGCATTCCCTTCGGCTTCTCGCATACAACAATATCATCATCTTTATATAAAATAGATATCTTCTTTCTTCTTTTCATAGTATTCCCTACATTTTAAAGCGGTATCCCACACCCCAAATGGTTTCAATATATTGCGGCTTTGAGGTATCTGCTTCAATTTTTTCACGAATTTTTTTGATATGAACGGTAACTGTAGCAATATCTCCTAAAGATTCCATATCCCATATTTTATTAAACAATTCTTCTTTCGTAAACACACGGTTTGGATGGCTTGCCAAAAATGTCAGCAAATCAAACTCTTTGGTTGTAAAAATCTTTTCTTCTTCATTTAAATATACCCGTCTGGCTGTTTTATCAATTTTCAGACCACGGATTTCAATAATATCATTGACATCCATCTGATTATTTACCAGTCTTTGATAACGGTTTAAATGTGCTTTCACTCTGGCAACCAATTCACTTGGACTAAATGGTTTTGTAATATAATCATCTGCACCAAGTCCCAATCCTCGGATTTTATCAATATCTTCTTTCCTTGCAGAAACCATTAATACTGGAATTTCTTTTACTGCACGAATCTGTTTGCAAATTTCAAATCCATCTACACCCGGAAGCATGATATCAAGAATCACCATATCATAATCATTTTTTAATGCCCTATCCATGCCTTTTTTGCCATCTGTTTCAATTTCCACTTCAAATGAACTTAATTCCAGATAATCTTTTTCCAGCTCTGCAATCGCAAGTTCGTCTTCTACAATCAATATTTTACTCATGTTTACTCTCCTTTGATTTATCCAGCACTCGATTTAAAGTAAAGTATATCGTAGTTCCCGCACGGAGTTTACTTTCTGCCCAGATTTCACCGCCATGTTCTTCGATAATCTTTTTACAGATTGACAAACCCAGACCGCTTCCTCCTGCAGAATTTCGAGACATATCTGCACGATATGTCCTGCGGAAAATATGCGGCAAATCTTCTTTGGAAATTCCGATCCCATTATCCTTAATTTCAACCTGCACCTTTCGGTCAAATTCTGTTAATGTAATACTTACCTTGCCCTTGGCTTTATTATTATATTTACATGCATTATTAATAATATTATTAATAACACGTTTTAACTGTTCCGGATCAGCGGTTACCATAACATTGGCTGAACAGTAATTACGATAGGAAAACAACATTCCTTTCTGTTCCAGATCGGCGCCAATCTCATCTACACAATCTTTAAAATATGCATTAATATTAATCGGTTCAAAATTATACGGAATAATGTTAGAATCAATTTTAGAATACAAAGATAATTCATTAATCAGTACATCCATATCATTGGCTTTATTATAGATGGTCTTAATATAGCGGTCCATTTTTTCCGGTGTGTCTGCCACCCCGTCCATAATACCTTCCACATAGCCTTTAATCGCAGTAATCGGAGTTTTTAAATCATGAGAAATGTTACTGATCAAATCCCGGTTCTGCTTTTCATATACCATTCTTGCATCAATCGAATCTTTCAATTCCGCCCGCATCTCATTAAAGGAATCACACAATTCCCGGATTTCTTCCCCTCCGCTGTAAATCACCACATCATTATCCAGATTTCCGTCTTTAATACGCTCTGCTCCGGCTTTTAACTGGCGGATCGGCCCTACAAATTCTTTATACATAAACCATGAAAGAAAACTGCTGGTTAAAATCAGCACTCCCAAAACTGCAAAAAATGCTTGTGTTAAAATATTCCGATAATGAGGAAGTACCGTTCCTAAATCTGTCATAATAAAAACAGAACCTTTCCCGCCATCCTGATATTCAAAATCCTGCTGTTTTACCAAATAATTTCCCGGTTTTCCAACAAAAAAGCCTCGGTCTTGATCGCTTCCACCGCTCCCATACTCCGGCAGTCTCTGTTCTAATTTCGGATTACTGCTGACTTTCCCACGATATAAAATCTTCTTATCTTTTCGTACAATTAAGTAAGAATCCTTTTTCGCAAGTTTCTTATTCACTTCCTTTAAATAATCCAAATCTTGAAAAACTTCCGGCTGTGTCAATGCATTCTTTTCAAGTTCCCGAAAAATCTCTCTGGTCGAATTATTCATTGTCTTCAATGGATTAATAAAACGCTCTACGGCATCTTCTGTAACTTCCGTGTCTGTCATCCGGACATACCCGACACTTAAAGCAGCGATTGATACTATCATTACAAAAAATGGTAGTACAATCGCTGGCAAATAGATTAATCGAACTTTACTTACTGCTTTCATTCTGATTTTCGTTTCCTTTCTCTGCTTTATAAATAGTATAACATAGTAAGAAAAAGAAATCAGAATTTGAACGATTTTTTATTTAAAATTTATGAAACCTTTACAATTTACTTAAAATAAAATTTAACAGCTCATCTGCCACTTCATCTTTTGTCATTTTCGGAAGCTGCTGTTCTTCATTTTCCGTAATAAATGTTACAACATTGGTATCTGTCTTAAATCCTGCTCCGTCTTCTTTTAGATTATTGGCAACAATCATATCAATATGTTTCTTTTGAAGCTTTGCTCTAGAATTTTCCAGCATATTCTGAGTCTCCATAGAAAAGCCGCACAAAAACTGTCCTTCTTTTCTCCCGGCTCCTAACACTGCCAAAATATCCTTTGTTCGCTTCAGCGGGATACTCATATCTCCATCTTTCTTTTTTACCTTTTCATTGCTGACCGAAACTGGTGTATAATCCGCTACCGCTGCCGCTTTTATAATAATATCCTGCTCGTCTTTTCTTTCTACCACCGCTTCATACATATCCGAAGCACTTGTGACAGATATCGTGTCCACAAACATCGGCGGTTTTAGAGACGTTTTCCCTGTTACCAGTGTCACATCTGCCCCTCTTAACATGGCTGCCTTTGCAATGGCATACCCCATTTTCCCTGAAGAATGATTGGAAATAAAGCGAACCGGATCAATTGCTTCCACCGTCGGGCCTGCTGTTACCAGCACTTTCTTCCCTTTTAAATCCTTTTCCATGGCGATCTGACGTTCAATATGAGCGACCAATACTTCCTCTGAAGGCATCTTGCCTGCCCCGCTTGTTCCACATGCCAAATGTCCAGTTGCAGGTTCAATGATTTCATAGCCAAAACGTCTCAATTTATCTAGATTATCCTGCAAAATCGGATTCTCATACATCTTTGTATTCATGGCAGGCGCAATAATTACCGGCTTTTTACATGCCATCACTGTCGTCGAAAGCATATCATCTGCAATGCCTCCGGCAATCTTTCCAATAATATTTGCAGAAGCTGGTGCAATCAGCATCACATCTGCTTTATCTGTCAGTGAAACATGTGCTACATGAAATTGAAAATCTCTGTCAAAAGTTTCCACCAGACACTTGGTATTCGTTAAACTTTCAAATGCAATGGGATTAATAAAATTCGTTGCATTTTCCGTCATAATTACATGTACTTCACATCCTCGTTTTACCAGCATACTTGCTACATTTGCCATTTTATAAGCAGCAACACTTCCGGTAACTCCTAAAACGACGGTTTTTCCTTTTAACATAACTTTCTCCTACATATCTTCCAGACGTCCATGTCTTTCATAATTTGTACAACGTGAAATCTGATTGTCATCATCTACAAATACAACTTTTGGTTCAAACGTTTTTGCTTCTTCCGGTGTCATATCTGCATATGCAATAATAATAATCTTATCCCCGGTGGCTACACATCGTGCAGCCGGACCGTTTAAACAAATCATACCGCTTCCCGGTTCTCCCGGAATCGTATAAGTCTCAAAACGGCTTCCATTGTTTACATCTACAATATGTACATGCTCATATTCAAAAATTCCTGCTGCTTCAAGAAGTACAGGGTCTACCGTAATGCTGCCTACATAATCCAGTTCTGCCTGTTTTACAGTCGCTCTGTGAATTTTTCCTTTTAACATGCTAATATTCATTTTC
Source organism: Lachnospiraceae bacterium (assembly GCA_021771695.1). GTDB lineage: Bacteria > Bacillota > Clostridia > Lachnospirales > Lachnospiraceae > Anaerostipes. Next base: position 13,246 of record JAETON010000016.1, read on the forward strand.
AAATATCTCCTTATTATCCTAATTATGAATCAGTGTGTTATCGATCAATCTTGTTTTTCCAATGTAAACTGCCATAGCAATCATGCAGTCTCCATCCAGTGTTTCCACAGGTTCCATAGAAAGTGCATCCACCGCTTCTACATAATCGATTTTTGCCATTGGTTCTGTTTCAATATTTTCTTTCATTGCTGCAACAACCTTTGCTGCATCTTTTTCCGTTTTTGCAAGTTCTTCTCCCAATGCAATGGTTTTGGAAAGAATCAGTGCAGCTTTTCTCTCTTCCCCAGAAAGATATGTGTTTCTGGAGCTTTTTGCCAGCCCATCTTCTTCTCGTATAATCGGACATCCAACAATCTCAATATCCATGTTCAAATCACGAACCATACGGCGGATGACTGCAAGCTGCTGTCCATCCTTCTGCCCAAAATATGCGTTGTCCGGCGTTACAATATTAAATAATTTTGTAACAACCGTACATACTCCACGGAAATGGATTGGTCTTGTTTTGCCGCAAAGACCTTCCGTTAATCCTGTCATGTCTACAAAAGAGCAGAAATCATCCATATACATTTCTTCCGGTTCCGGATGAAAAATCAAGTCCACACCGACACCTTCACATAATGCTGCATCGTGATCCAGATCTCTTGGATATTCTGCCAAATCTTCTGTTGGTCCAAACTGCATTGGATTGACAAAAATACTAACAACAACTTTATCATTATTTTTTCTGGCTGCCTCCATCAAACTTCTATGGCCTTCATGAAGATACCCCATTGTCGGCACCAGACCAATGCTAAGTCCCTGCTTTTTCCATTCTTTTACCTGTTCTCTTACTTCTTCAATTGTCTCAACAATTTTCATCTTGTTTCTCCTAAATTTATTTTTATCTAATACAGTTTTTCAATAATATCATCACTGATTGCATAAGTATGTTCTTTGGCTGGAAATGTTCCATCCTGCACTTCTGCCATATATTGTGCCACTGCACCTTTCATAATATCTCCAACCTGTGCAAACTGTTTTACAAACTTTGGAACAAAGTTTCCATACATAGACAACATATCCTGATATACCAGTACCTGGCCGTCACATTCTGCTCCTGCACCGATTCCAATGGTTGGAATGTGAAGTTTTTCTGTAATAATTGCTGCAAGTTTTGCAGGAATTCCTTCCAATACTACCATAAATGCTCCTGCGGCTTCTACTGCCAATGCAGCTTCAATCAATTCTTTGGCTGCTTCCTCACTTTTTCCCTGCACACGGAATCCGCCGAATGCATTGACAGACTGTGGTGTCAGTCCAATATGTGCACAGACCGGAATCTGTGCCTTTACAATCGCTTCAATTTGAGGACATACATCTTTGCCGCCTTCCAGCTTTACTGCTGTACATCCTGTTTCTTTCATAATACGCCCTGCATTTACCACCGCATCGTATACAGATGTGTGATAAGATAAAAATGGCATATCAACAACAATCAATGCCTCTTTTGCACCGCGGACAACTGCTGCTCCGTGGTGAATCATATCATCTACGGTTACCGGAATGGTAGAATCATATCCAAGCATTACCATTCCCAGAGAATCTCCCACCAGCATCGTATGAATTCCCGCTTCATCAAATAATTTTGCTGTGGAATAATCATAAGCTGTCAGCATGGAAATTTTCTGTCCATTATCTTTCATTTTTTGTAAGGTACTTACTGTCTGTTTCATTTTTCTTCCTCCAATAACTGCTTCATATCTGCATAAGAAATATCAGGATGTTTTGTCTCTGCCGTCTGAATAATCTCTTGGGTCAGCACTGTATAAATATCCTTTTCCTGCTTATTAAGCACTTGTAAATGTTTTTTCACAGTTCCAAAATCATGACGTTCCACCGGACCCGTCAGTGCATTCTCAATTCCAGATTCAAAAATATTTTGAAGATTCTGAACCGCCAGAGGTTTCAGAGCACAAAGTGCTTCCTCCCTGTCAAATCCGCATGTCTCTAAAATCTTTACAGACCTGCCAATTAAGCCAACCATAAGATTCGACGCATACACAGCCGCTGCATGGTATCTGGCCTTATCTTCTTTTTGAATTGGAATCAGACGATTTTTGCACGGACGCAGCAAATCCATTATCGTGTCCATATGATCTTGGCCGCCCTCTACTGTAAAAAGTGCCTGTTTCAAATCCCCATATGCAGTTTTCTTATTTTTAAATGGAAACATTGGATGAATAGAATAACCGTATGCTCCGGTTTCTTCAATCCCAGAAAGAACAGCAGAACTTAAAGAACCACTGCAATGACAGATATACTTTCCCTGAATCGGAAAAGCTTTGACCTGTTTCCAGACTTCTGCAATTGCATCGTCTGGTACCGTTAAAAATAGAACATCACACATTGTTAACATTTTGTCAATTTTGTCAATATGTGCTGTATTACATTGCTCCGCCGCTTCACTTGCTGATGCTTGTGTACGGCTGTAAAATCCCGCAACCGGGATGCCGTTTTGTATAAAGTAATTTCCAAGGGAGCATCCTACTTTACCCGCTCCAATAAACCCTACTTTCATACATTATCACCTACTTTCGTCAGGTGATGCTCTAATATCTACGGTATGATTTCTTTCAAGAATACCATCCAAGTCGTACTATATCACTGTATACAAGAAAAGGCAAGCAAAAATTATGAATTCCCTTAATATTTAGTTAAATTTTTCACGATATTGTCTTCTGTATGAATATAAAAAAGACCATCATCCGAATCACTCATCCTCGGACAATGGCTTTTCCGTCGATTTCTAACCCCTTCATCTACCCCTTTACAGCAGCTGCCTGCTGCAACCATCTTTCATTTTGAACCGCCGGTTATCTTAAAAACACCCGGCTGCCCAAAGATATAAAGAATTAAACCTGCATCATTATTGTTTACCAACCGATTGGCGGCCAGAATAAAAACATCATAAAACTCTCTCCTTTTCTATTCCAGTTACATCATCAGTTCGGGATTATTGTAATATATCGTATGAGCAAGTTCCAGTTTGTTCGGATGAACGGTCGAATTTTGCGGACAAACGGCAGATTATTTTACAACATTCAACAAAACTAAAGTCACTTTAAACTTATTAGAAATATTTTCATACGAAATTTTTCCGCAGTATTTTTTTACAATTTCCTGTATAATCCGGGTTCCATATCCGTGATTCTTTTGATCATCTTTTGTTGTCTTTAACACACCGTCTTCCATAATTGCTTTTTCTTTTACCGGATTTTCAATTTCCACAATCATATTCTTTTCAAGATTCCGCACAGAACACAATATCTGCATATTTTCTCCTAATACGGCTTCTTGTGCATTGCGGAAAAGATTAGAAAACAATACAAATAAGTCTTTTTCCGTAATCAATAATTCCTGAGGGAAAATGCCCTTCCATGAAACATTACAGCCCGATTTTGGCAGGGTATCATTCACTGCAATGTCAACTACAAAATTTCCCGTAGAAATAATTTTCGGAATATGTTTCATGTCACGAATAATTTCGTCCAAATATGCCTCTGCTTTTTCATGATCTTTCCTTATATATTCATGCAGACACCTCAGCTGGCTGGTAATATCATGGCGGAATTTTTTCGTTTCTTCTTCTTTTCGCAAAAGCATCTCATAATACCGCTTCTGCTCATCAATAAAACGATCTTTTGCCTGTATCTCCAGCAAGTATCGGTCTTTTTCATGGCTGATTGACTGATATTGAATAAAAATAATCAGTATAGCAACCATTGCTGCTAAAATTCCTAAATATACTTGAACGCTTCTTTCCACTGCATTGTTTTGCAGATAGCGTCTCAAAACCGGAACAGAAAAAGCCAGCAAGCCAAATAAAAGTACAACAAGAACCGCTGCATCTCTTCTATTTATAGATATTTTTTTCTTAAAACGTTCTTTGATTACCGATACTGCAAACAGCAAAAAGAAACTCACTGCACCTACAAAAATTGAGAATCCCTGACTGGCATAAGCTGTGTCATACTCCATATTCATCAGCATAATCAATCCGCTTCCAATAAAAAAATCAAACAAAGTAATGATAAAATAACTAATCAGCGGTTTTAAAATCTGACGGCACCATACCATTGTCAAAAGTATTGTCCCGCCAATCATCACATATCCGGTAATTTTTGATTGAATAGCCGCCGAAGCCGCAATCAATGCAGCTGCCGCAACATATAATATGTAAACAGTTTTTGAATCCCTCCTAGATTTATTACTCCCTAAAATTTTTCCTGTCAGCAAATACATTTTTGTGCTTTCTACAGCAAACGAGTACAGCCAATATAATATCTGAAACATGTTTCCTCCACTTCTATAAATATCTGGAATGCTCTAACAAATAACGGTAAAAATATTCATCAAATTCCTTTGCTTTCCGCCGTGACAATGGAACTTTTTCCCCTGTCCGCAAAATAATCGACGTTTTTGTATAACTTTCTACTTTTCTTAAATTCACAAGATAATTCCGATGACTTTGAAAAAATCCATCACCTAATTCTTCTTTGATACATTTTAAAGTATTTTTGCAGGTAATATGTTCATTCTCCAAGTAGACTGCTATCTCTTCTCCCAGGGATTCTATAAAATCAATATCTCTAATTTTTATATACCGCTTCTTTTCCTGTTCTTTGCATAAGATCAGCCGATCCCTCCGGCATTCTTCCAATGCATCCAGCAGGGCTTCCCGAAATCCCTCTTTTCCATTTTCTTTATACAAATATCGAAATGCCTGCACTTTAAAAGCTTCCTGTACCCATTCCTGGTGACTGGTAACAAAAATAATCAGTACTGATGGATTTTGCTCTTTTAAGCGTTCTGCAATTTCAAATCCTGTCTTTCCATTCATTTCAATATCCAAAAAGATAAGATGAAATGTTTTTTTACTTTCTAATAACTCTTTTCCTTCCTGAAAACTATCCAGCTGGTAACTTTCCCCTAGTTCTTCCATGATTTCTATACAATTTGCTTTCATATTCTTTAAATCATATAATTCATCATCACAAACTGCTATTTTCCAAATCTGCTTTGACATTTGTATTACTCCTATATGACAAAAGACCCCGCAGGGCCTTTTTAATCATCTTTTTGTGTATTGTTTCTGTATTTTTGGGTTAAAGTGCGAATTACTTGACAAAGGTTCTCATCTAACTGTTCTTCTTTTACCCGCCATTCCCAGTTACTTCCTACTGTAGACGGAGTATTAATTCTAGCTTCGCTTCCCAATCCCATATAATCCTGCAGCGGGATAATCACAGTATCTCCTTTGCTTTCCAACGCCAATGAAATCAAATCCAAATGCACCTTTCCAGTTCGTTCAATGGTACTGTGGCTTAAATAATGTTCCAAAAATTTCTTGTCATCCTCTGATAATGTACTGTACCATCCTTCCACAGTATCATTATCGTGTGTTCCTGTATACACAATACAATTTTCTGCATATTTATGTGGAAGATAAATACTGTCATCCCATGCACCGAAAGCAAATTCCAAAACTTTCATTCCCGGATATCCGGTATCTGCCAATAGTTTATTCACACTGTCCGTTAAAAATCCCAAATCTTCTGCAATAACTTTTTTATCTCCAAGTGTTGCCTTCATCGTCTCAAAAAAGTCATATCCCGGTCCCTTGGTCCATTTTCCATTCACTGCTGTTTCATCTTCCGCTGGGATTTCAAAATATTCATCAAATCCACGGAAGTGGTCAAGACGAAGTACATCATATAATAGGAAATTATGTTTTAAGCGTTTCATCCACCACCTATAACCTGTCTTTTTATGATATTCCCAATCATATACCGGATTCGACCATACTTGTCCGTCTTTTGCAAATGCATCTGGAGGACATCCTCCTACAACTGCTGCTTTCCCATCCTCCGTTACTTTAAATAATTCTTTATGGTTCGTAAAAGCCGTACCTTCCAAAGCTACATAAAAAGGAAGATCTCCGATAATTTGTATTCCTTTTTCATTTGCATAAGATTTTAATTTCAGCCATTGTTTTAAAAACATATACTGCCCAAACCGAAAATATCCTTCTTCACATTCCGGTTTTTGCTTTTTCATATAGGATGAATATTCAGACAGCCAATTTTTATGCTGTTCCATAAATTTTTCATAACCTTCATCCGGCTGAAATCTTGTATATGCCTTGCGAAGCAAAAATCTGCGGCTCTTATGTACATTTTCGTAATCAACTTTTCCGTTGTTTTCCTCTTTATATGGAGCAATCTCTTCTTCGGTTAATAATCTTTCCTCCACCAGCTGTTCCAAATCAATATACAGTGTGCTCCCTGCATGGCTGGAAAAAGACAGATAAGGGGAATTCCCCGCCCCAATGGTCCCTAACGGAAGAATCTGCCAATACTTCTGCCCAGCCTCTGCTAAAAAATCAACAAACTCATATGCTTCTTTTGAAAAGCATCCGATTCCATAAGATGACGGTAAACTAAAAACTGGTAACAATATTCCACTTGCTTTCATTTAATTCTCCCTTTAACTAATTTACAGCTACATTGAAAATAGTATAACACATATTTCTGTTTTTTGATGCTTAAAATCACATACAATATACTATATTTGGTGATTTTTAATGATTAAGCAAATTGACTCATACAAATATGGCTTTAATTCTTCTATCGGCATTGGCTGTTCCATCAAAACAGCATTATAACAGCTTCCAGCTACTAACTCAATAATCAAGTATATCATCACTTCCGGCTCTCTAAATTCGTGGCCGGATTCACGAAGAAGCTGCATATAAATATCATAAATATTTCTCTGTGCATCATCTATCGGCTCAACCAAAGAATTTTTGAAAATTCCCCATCCCAAATGCTTAGAAATTAATTTCAGAAGTGTCGGATTCTTTGTCAATTCATCAATCACTTGGTCAATAAGAAAAATAATCTGCTCCTCAAATACCGGAATCCGTTCTCTTTCTTCTTTTAAACGATGATATGCTTTTTTAAATATTTCGGATGATTTATATGATATTAATTTGTAACGGATATCCAGCTTATCTTTAAAATAAAGGTAAAATGTGCCTTTTGCCACCCCTGCCTCTTTTACGATATCTGAAATCGAAGTTTTCTGGAAACCTTTCTGCATAAATAAATGATATGCCGTATTCAGCAAAGCATCCTGCTTCTTTTTTTTATTTTCTTCTACCTTCTTCAAAATGCCACCTTCTTTCATGATTTTATCCTGAATCGACTTATTTTTCCAGATTTCTATACATAATATAATCTAAAACTGACTAAAAGTCAAAATTTCTCATTTAGATTCCACTATTGTTATTGACTTTTGGTCAGTTTTGTTGTATACCATTAAAAAGAAAATGACTTTTGGTCAATATTTATTAATGGAGGCTATTATGATTAATTTTGGAAAATGGATTGCAAAACATAAAAAGCTTATCGTACTAATTTCCTTTCTTTTGCTGATTCCTTCTGTTCTTGGAATCACACAAACAAGAATTAATTATGATATTTTAAGCTACCTTCCAAGTTCTTTGGAAACAGTGGAAGGCCAGGATATCATGGTTGACCAATTTGGTGCAGGTGCTTATTCCATGATTATTGTGGAAGATATGAAATTGCAAGACGTACAAAAGTTGAAACAAAAACTAGAAAAAGTAGAACATGTAGATAAAATCATCTGGTATGACGATATTTCCGATTTAAGTGTTCCAAAAGAAATGCTTCCGGAAAAAATTCAAGAAGTTTTCTTCCATAAAGATGATGCCACTTTAATGATTGCCATGTTTGATAACACTACGTCTTCTGACGATACGATGGAGGCTGTGACTAACATGAGGAACATTGTTGGAAAACAATGTTTTATCAGCGGAATGTCCGGTGTTGTTACTGACATCAAGAATTTAGTTATGCAGGAAATTCCAATTTATGTCACCATTGCAGCCGTATTATCCTTTATCGTTTTATGTCTGACGATGGATTCTTTTATGGTCCCTGTCCTATTTTTATTAAGTATCGGTATGGCAATCCTTTATAACTTAGGAACGAATATTTTCCTTGATGATGTTTCTTATCTTACAATGGCATTAACTTCCATTTTACAGTTAGGCGTCACAATGGATTATTCTATCTTCCTTCTTCATAGTTATGAAGATAATAAAATCCGCTTTGATAATGATAAAAACCGCGCGATGGCACATGCCGTCTCCAACACCTTTAAGTCCATTACCGGAAGTTCTGTTACAACTATTGCTGGATTTATTGCTCTTTGCTTTATGACATTCGCCCTTGGTGCAAACCTTGGAATTGTCATGGCAAAAGGTGTTGTGATTGGAGTCATCTGCTGTGTTACTACGCTGCCTGCAATGATTCTTGTATTTGATCCTCTGATTGAAAAAACAAGACACCGCTCTTTCGTACCAGACCTTACGAAAGTTTCTCATTTTATTACAAAGCATTATAAAGCAGCAATTGTGATTTTCTTAATTCTGCTGTTCCCGGCAATTTACGGAAACAATCACACAAAAATTTACTATAACATTGACAAATCTCTGCCGCAGAGTTTACCAAGCAATGTAGCAAATAAAAAATTAAGCGAAAAATTCCATATGAGCAATATGCATATGGTTTTAATAAAAAATGGTATGACTGCTCAGGAAAAAACCGAAATGCAAAAGGAAATCGACCAAGTGGACGGTGTAAAATGGTGTCTGGGAATGAATTCTATCATCGGTTCCAGTATCCCATCAGATATGATCCCTGATTCTATGAAAGAAATGCTGCAAAGTGACGATTATGAAATGCAGTTAATTTGTTCCAATTATAAATCTGCTACCAAAAAAGTAAATCAGCAAATTGATGAAATCAATAAAATTGTAAAGAAATATAACAAAGAATCTATGGTTATTGGGGAAGCTCCTTTGATGAATGACTTGGAAACAGTCACAGATGTGGATCTTCGGAACGTAAATATTGCTTCTGTTGCCGCAATATTCCTCATTATTATGATTGTATTCCGTTCTATTTCCCTTCCGGTTCTTTTAGTAGCAGTTATTGAATTTGCCATCTGCATTAATATGGCTGTTCCATATTACACCGGATTATCCCTGCCATTTGTGGCAAGCATTGTCATTGGCACAATTCAATTAGGTGCAACTGTTGACTATGCCATTTTAATGACCAGCAGGTACCAGAAGGAACGTATCCGCGGAGCCAAGAAAAAAGAAGCTATCCGCATTGCACATGAAACCTCTATACAATCCATTATTACCAGTGGATTAAGTTTCTTTGCTGCAACCGTTGGTATTGCCATTTATTCAGAGATTGATATGATTAGTTCTATTTGTACCCTGCTTGCCAGAGGAGCTGTCATAAGCACCATTGTTGTTGTTTGTATATTACCAGCAATGTTTATGATTTTTGATAAAGTAATTTGTAAAACAACCCTGAAAATGGGGCATTTAGAATAGGAGCGATATGTTATGAGAAAAAGAATGATAAGTAAAACATTTGCTATTTTACTAACTGCAGTTTTAACAGCATCTACAGTAACTCCTGTATTTGCATCAGATACTGCAGATAAAGAAGAAACCGTTTATGTAAAAACGGATTCTAAAGGAAATGAAAAAACAGTGATGGTCAGTGACTGGCTGAAAAATTTTACTGGGGAAAAAACAATGAAAGATGCATCCGATTTAAAGGATATTGAAAATGTAAAAGGAAAAGAATCTTATTCGAAAGGAAAAGATCACAAGATTACATGGAACGCCAATGGAAATGATATTTACTATCAAGGAACTTCTGATAAAGAACTTCCGGTTTCCATGAATGTTACCTATTATTTAAATGACAAAGAAATTCAGCCGGAAAAATTGATTGGGAAATCGGGAAAAATAAGAATTCATTATTCTTATACCAACCATTCCAAAGTAGAAAAAACCATTGATGGAAAAAGAACAACGATTTACACACCTTTTACAATGGTAACTGCAGCAATCTTGAATACCGATCATTTCAGCAATGTAAAAGTATCTAACGGAAAAGTCATTTCTGATGGAAACAAACACATTGTTATCGGTATCGCAATGCCGGGATTATCTGAAAGTTTGAACCTTAAAAACACCAGTCTGGGAGATGCTTATGACATTCCAGATGACTTTGAAATTACTGCTGATGCCGAAGATTTCCAAATGACTGTCACTGCCACGGTTGCAACGGCTGATGCATTATCCGAATTTGGTTTTGATGATATGGATTCTATGGATGACTTAACTTCTTCTTTAAAAGATCTTGAAAATGCTGCTGACAAATTAGAAAATGGTTCTGGAGAACTTCTTTCCGGAGTCAATAAATTAACTTCTGCTTCTAAGGAATTAAAAGCAGGGACTGCAAAATTAAGTAAAAGTTCTAAAGAATTATCCAGCGGTTTAAACAAACTAACAAACGGTTCCAAAGAATTAAAAGATGGAACTTCCCAACTTGCTGCCGGAACAAAACAATTGCCATCTTCTGTGGCACAGTTAGATTCTGGTGTAAAAGAAATTTTAAAGCAGTTAGAAACCAGTATGCCAAGCGAAAAAGACCAGCAGGCACTGCAAAACAATCTCACACAAGCACAGACAGGCATCACAAAAGAACTTACAAATGTAAAGGATAAAACGCAGAACATCGGTGTTTCCGCACAAGGGCTTGGTACAATTGCAAATTCCATTGGAAAAACTGCAACAAGTGTAGGTACACAAGCAGCTAAACTTGGTGAATTAGCCCAAAGCAGTGGTTTAACACAAGAACAGCAAGCGGTCCTCACAGAAGCTGTAACAACATTACAAAAAGATGCTTCTGATCTTGGAGGTTATGCACAATCCATCGGCGGCAGCGCCCAATCCATTGGAAATGATGCAGCATCTATCGGAGTCAGCTTAAAAGAAACGCAAACAGACCTTGAAATCGTTTCCGGCTGTTTAACACAAATTCAAAAGCTTTTGACTTCTACCAAAACATCCACTGCAAAATTAGAAGCAGCCTTAAAACAGATTTCTGCTGGAACCAGCCAGCTGCTGGCTTCTTCCAAAACATTAGATGCTTCTGTAAATCAACTGAATAAAGGTGCTTCTACTTTAAACAACGGTTTAAAAACTGCTTCTAACGGCGGAAAACAGTTAAGCTCCGGAGCCGCTGTCTTAGATGATGGTACTGGAAAAATGGTAACTGGAATTGCTTCCCTGCAAAAAGGTGCTTCTACCTTAAATCAGGGCATGATTACTTTCAACAATGAAGGAATCAAGAAATTAGTCAACACCATTAACGGTGATTTAAAAGAAACCTTAGATCGTGCTGATGCAGTCATGGATGCCGGAAAAAAATATCAGACATTCACTAAGAAGGCAAGCGGTTCAAAAGGAAATGTCAAATTCATAATTGAAACAGAAGAATTAGAGAAGTAATAAAACCAATTTAAAACTAAAAGAAATCAGCGTATAAGCTATACTTTAAAACTTATACGCTGATTTTTTCTTGCTTTCGTAAATTTGCTTTGTTATACTGAAACCAATAAATAGACTGAAAATTTTTAACATAGATTCTAAAAAACAGTTATATAACACTTAAACTTTAAAATAACAGAATTTTATAATATATTTATTAAATTGTTTTAACGTTTATGCTGTTATAAATCCAATGCAAAAGGAGGTTGTGTAATGTATTTCCAAACAACAGAAACTCATGAAGAATTTCGACAAATGATTCGGAAATTTGCTGAAGAAGAAGTAAAGCCTTTCGCTTTTATGATGGATCAGCAGAATGAATTTCCAGCAGATGCCATAAAAAAAATGGCGGAACTAAATTTGATGGGAATTCCCTATCCTAAGGAATACGGTGGAGCCGGACTTGATGCTATGAGTTATGCTATCGCCGTTGAAGAGCTTTCCAGAGTAGATGGCGGAACTGGTGTTATTCTATCTGCCCATGTTTCTTTAGGCACTTGGCCAATCTTTCAGTATGGAACAGAGGAACAAAAACAAAAATATTTAATTCCTCTGGCAAAAGGTGAGAAAATTGGTGCATTTGGTCTTACAGAACCAAATGCTGGTTCGGATGCCGGAGGGACAGAGACGACAGCTGTTTTAAAAGGTGACTACTATCTTTTAAACGGCAATAAAATTTTTATTACAAATGCTCCAAAAGCAGATACCTATGTTGTATTTGCAATTACAACACCTGATATTGGCACACGGGGAATTTCTGCTTTTATTGTTGAAAAGGGCTGGGAAGGATTTGAATTTGGCGATCACTATGACAAGATGGGAATCCGTTCTTCTTCCACAGCAGAGCTTATTTTTAACGATGTAAAAGTTCCAAAAGAGAATTTATTAGGAAAAGAGGGTGACGGTTTCAAAATAGCGATGTCTACCTTAGATGGAGGACGTATTGGTATCGCTTCCCAAGCTCTTGGAATTGCTCAAGGCGCTTTTGAAAATGCATTGGAATATTCCAAGGAAAGAGAACAGTTTGGCAAACCAATCTGCCGTCAGCAGACGATTTCTTTTAAACTTGCTGATATGGCAACAAAACTCCGCTGTGCAAGAATGCTCGTTTACAGTGCTGCTGAACTGAAAGAACACCATAAACCATATGCAATGGAAGCAGCCATGGCAAAAATGTATGCTTCAGACATTGCGCTGGAAGTCACAAATGATGCCCTCCAGATTTTTGGCGGAAGCGGTTTCCTTAAAGGAATGGATGTAGAACGTGCATACAGAGATGCTAAAATTACGACAATTTATGAAGGTACAAATGAAATTCAAAGAGTTGTTATCGCATCCCACTTGATTGGCAAAATGCCAAAATCTGCTTCCTCTGGAAGAAATAGTGTTCCAAAGAAACCATCAGTGACCGGAATACGGAAAAAAATGATTTTAAAAAGCGGCTCCGCAGAAGAAAAAGTTACTGCACTTACGGAAAATCTTATCAAAGATGGATATGATTTCTCCGTGGGAATTGATATCAACACTCCAATTAATCAGGCAGAAAGAGTTGTTAGTGCCGGAAAAGGGATTGGTGCGAAAGAAAATATGAAATTAATTGAAGACCTTGCTTCTGCAGCAGGTGCAGCAATCGGCTCTTCCCGCCCAGTCGCAGAGACTCTAAAATATGTTCCTATTGACCGCTATGTCGGAATGTCTGGTCAAAAATTCTCTGGAAATCTCTATATTGCCTGCGGAATTTCCGGTGCCAGCCAGCATCTAAAAGGAATCAAAGATGCCAGTACCATTGTAGCAATTAATAAAAATGCTAATGCACCAATTTTTAAAAACTGCGATTATGGTATTGTTGGTGATGTCATGGAAATTCTTCCATTATTGACACAAGCTCTAGATACCGGAGAACCAAAGCAGCCAGCTCCGATTCCAATGATTAAGATGAAACGCCCGGCTCCTCCAAAACCAGAACCAATTGGCAAGAGCTATGTATGCAGCGGCTGCGGATATGAATATAATCCTGAAATCGGTGATGAAGAAAATGACGTACTTCCAGGTACACTTTTTGAAAAACTGCCGGAAGAGTGGGTTTGTCCAGAATGCGGCGAAGGCAAAGAGCAGTTTATCGAAGAATAAAAGGAGGGTAAGCCATGTATTGTGTAAGAAATGTAACTGAAGATTTATACTGGATTGGCGCTAATGACCGCCGCCTTGAATTATTTGAAAATATCCATCCAATTCCAAAAGGTGTTTCCTATAATGCTTATGTACTATTAGATGAAAAAACGGTCCTTTTTGATACCATTGACTGGTCATCCTGTCGTCAGTTTCTAGATAACCTGGAACACGTTCTCGATGGACGCAGCCTTGATTACATAATCATCAACCATATGGAACCAGATCACGGAGCTTCTATTGAAGAAATTCTTCTCCGCTATCCAAATGTGACCATTATCAGTACAGAAAAAGCTTTCATGCTGATGCGTCAATTTGGATTTTCCATTGATGGACATGAATTAGATGAAGTTTCAGAAGGAGATACACGCACTTTCGGAAAACATACCGTAACCTTTGTTGCAGCACCAATGGTTCATTGGCCAGAAGCCATGGTAACTTTTGACGTTACAAATGGAGTATTATTTGCCGCAGATGCTTTTGGTTCTTTTGGTGCATTAGACGGTAAACTGTTCAATGATGAAGTGAATTTTGATCGTGATTGGATTGACGAGGCAAGACGTTACTATACAAATATTGTTGGAAAGTACGGTCCTCATGTACAGCTTCTTTTAAAAAAAGCAGCAGGTATCGTTGATGATATCAAATATATTTGTCCGCTTCATGGTCCTGTGTGGCGTTCTGATTTTGGCTATCTTTTAGATAAATACAATCACTGGAGTACCTATGAACCAGAAGAAGATGGTGTCATGATTGTTTATGCTTCAATGTATGGCAATACAGAAGCAGCAGCCGGAGCACTGGCAGCAAAACTTTGTGAAAAAGGCTTTACAAATGTTGTCATGTATGATGTATCAAATACTCATGTATCTTATTTAATTTCTGAAACATTCCGTCTCAGTCATATTGTCTTAGCCAGTGTAACTTATAACTTGGGAATCTATCCTGTAATGCACAATTATCTTATGGATATGAAAGCATTGAATCTACAGAAACGAACCTTCGCACTAATTGAGAATGGTTCCTGGGCATGTAAATCAGGAGATCTTATGGAAAAATTTATTCAAAACGATTTAAAAAATATGACTCTTTTAAGTGAGCGGCTTTCTCTGGCATCAACACTAAAATCAGAAAAAGCGCCTGAACTAGACGCATTTGCAGATGCCATTCTTGCATCTATAAAAAAAGAAGATTAGCTTTAATTTTAATGAAAATCTAAAACCCCTCCAAAACCACTTTTACATTCATGGTAATCGGAGGGGTTATCTTTTCATAATCTCAAAACTTTTTACTTGCGGCTTTCTTCTGCTACAGCCTTAGCTACTGCTGCACATACTCTTTCATCAAATGCTCCCGGAATGATGTATTCTTCATTTAACTCTTCGTCTGAAATAATACCTGCGATGGCTCTTGCTGCTGCCATTTTCATTTCTTCTGTAATTTGTCCGGCTCTTGCATCTAATGCTCCGCGGAAAATTCCAGGGAATACTAAAACATTGTTAATCTGATTTGGAAAATCAGAACGTCCGGTTGCAACGACTTTCGCTCCGCCTTTTTTGGCTTCGTCGGGCATAATCTCCGGTGTTGGGTTTGCCATTGCAAAAATAACTGCATTTTCTGCCATGGTAGAAACCATTTCTGCTGTTACAATATTTGGTGCAGAAACACCAATAAATACATCTTTTCCTTTCATGATTTCTGTTAATGGCCCTGTCTGTTTTTCTTTATTTGTTTTTTCTGCCATTTCTGCCTGTGCAGAATTCATCCAGTCTTCTCCCGGACATAACGCACCTTTTTGATCTACTAAAACAACATTTCCTACGCCAAACTGCAGCAGCAGACGACAGATAGAAATTCCTGCGGAACCAGCTCCGTTAATGACAATATTTACTTCCTCTATGGCTTTCCCAACAAATTTCAAGGCATTCAGCAAACCAGCTGCTACAACAATTGCAGTTCCATGCTGATCATCATGAAATACTGGAATATCCAATTCTTCTTTTAGACGTTTTTCAATTTCAAAACATCTTGGTGCAGAAATATCTTCCAAATTAATTCCGCCAAAAGTTGGAGCAATATTTTTTACTGTCTGAATAATTTCTTCTGTATCTTTTGTATCCAGACAAATTGGAAAAGCATCAATATCTGCAAATTCTTTAAAAAGAATCGCTTTCCCTTCCATAACCGGCATCGCAGCTTCCGGTCCAATATCTCCTAAGCCAAGAACTGCCGTTCCATCAGATACAACCGCAACCAGATTTCCTTTCGCCGTATAACGGTAAACTTCATCTTTATTATCTCGAATTTTACGGCAAGGCTCTGCAACTCCCGGAGTATAAGCTGTACTCAAGTCATCTCTTGTTTTCACAGTAACTTTTGAACGTACTGCGACTTTTCCCTTGTTTTGTTCGTGCATGTCAAGTGCCAGTTTGTTGTAATCCATCTTTTTCTCCTTTTCTCATTTCTTTTGTGGTGCATAATCTTTCATTCCTTCTACTGCACCTGAGGCAGCTGCCCATAAATAAAAAGCTGCCACAGTTGCATAAGGGCTGTATCGTCTTTGATATTTCAAAAAAAGCTCTTTCGTTATTTTCCGGTGATGATAAACCATACGAAGTCCCCGCTGAATTGCCAAGTCATCAAAACTCAGAACATCCATACGTTCCATAGAAAATATCATCAGCATTTGTGCGGTCCAAACTCCAATACCTTTTAATTGAACCAGACAATCACAAACTTCTTGATTGCTCATCTGCTTTAATCCATCAATATCTAATTCTCCGGATAAAATCTTCTCAGCAGCAGATTTGATATACTGTACTTTGCGGTAAGAAATCCCAAATGCCTGCAAATCTTCATCTTTCATATGGGAAATCATCTCCGGTGTAATACTGCTAATTCCATCCTGCATTCGTTTCCAAATGGTCTGCTGTGCTTTTGTGCTAATCTGCTGGCCGACAATAGAATTGACCAATGCTTCAAATAAATCAGGAATCACTTCTCTTTGAATCATTCCAACTTGATCAATAACTTCTCCAAGTCTCTTATCTTTCGACTTTAAATAATTCAGTTCTTTTTCTCCGTATGTAAAGTATCTCATGACACCTCATCTCTATAAAGTAATATAATACAAAACAATATCTTCAAACTGTCCGTTTCCCAGCCGATATCCGCCCGGCACGGTTCCCAGTCTGGTAAACCCCAACTTTTCATACAGATGCATAGCTCCAAAATTGGCTGCTACCACTGCATTAAACTGCAATATACGGTATCCCAATTTCTTTGCCTGCTCCATACAATGTTTTACAAGCTGTTCTCCAATATGTTTCCCTCGTAAATTTCCTTTTACTGCATAGGAAGCATTGGATAAATGTCCGCATCGTCCAATATTATTCGGATGCAGTATATAAAGTCCAAGAACTTCTCCTTCTTCCTCCGCCACCCCAGTAAAAGACTGTCCTGCAAAAAATTCTTCTGCATTATCTAAAGTTAATCCTTCCTCCTGCGGAAATGCATTAGCTTCTTCCACAACCTCATTCCAAATAGTTATCATTTCCGGAATATCTTTTGATTCAAACTTTCTAATTATCATCGTCTGCAGCCCCTAAACTTTCCTTCTATTAAACGATTATCAACCAATAAATTTCCCAATAACGCAAAAAGAAGAATGCAAAAACATTCTTCTTCCCTTACAAAAGCGGGTGATGGGAATCGAACCCACGTGATCAGCTTGGAAGGCTGGAGTTCTACCATTGAACTACACCCGCATATGCCCAGAGCCGGAATCGAACCAGCGACACGAGGATTTTCAGTCCTCTGCTCTACCGACTGAGCTATCTGGGCTTTTTCTCCCGCATTTCTGCGACTTCTATACTTTACCATATTAAGTATCGAATATCAAGATTTTTTTGAAAAAATTTTTTCAATCATAAAAATTCCTGTTTGGGTTTTGAATATTTTCTCTCTTACGCTGCAAATTACTTCCTTTGGGCTGTTTCCTTCTGCAAGATTTACAAGAAAATCTGCTTCTACTAATATTTGATAATCTATTCCTTCTATCATGTCATATGTATGATGATGTCCTATCAAATAACAAACTCTCTCTATCAGTTCCTGATCGAACGCTAAACGTTTCAACATTTCTCTGGCAATATCCGGTCCTTCCAATTCCTGATATTTTCCTGCACTGCTTTGATATTTTTCTTCACTAATTTTGATCCCGATATCATGGGTTACTGCTGCCGCTTCTAAAATATCCTGCGTTCTCTGATCCAGCCCTTCCCTTTCTCCGATAGTTTTTGCATATGCATATACCTTTAAAAAATGCTGGATTCTCTTGGGATCTCCTTCATAATATGCTATCATCTCTGTAATTAATTTGCTAATCATCCCATCTCTCCTTTACTTTCTTTTCCAGAATTTCCAAAAGGGCTGCTTATTTAAAATAGCAATGGCTTTCTGAACATGCTCTTCTTTCAACCCTCCGGTACAAAAATCAGTTTTTACCCAAAACTTGTCATAACCGTGCCGATGCCACTCATAAGGTCCGTCATCAAGAATAACAAAATTCTCTATGTTTTCCTCGCATTGCTCCAGCCAGTCTTTGATTTCATCTTCTCTTCGTCCGCTGCTGAAATAAGCTGTTTTATCTATAATTTTCATCTGATATCGAGCCAGTGTATCTACCAGCAGCTGACACCAATCCTGCACTTCATCACTATGCTGTGCCCATCCATACCGCCATGATGAAGACAACACAATCTTGGCTCCTGTTGCATCTACAATTTTTTTCAAACATTTAATATTTTCTTCATCAATCGGAACTAATTCTTCCCCGCATCGTTCAAACAAATCTTGGGAATTCAAGACACCATCTACGTCTAGAAAAATAACCTTCACTTGAGTTTCCTCCTTTATGATAATCACTGGCTTTTACCATATTATACTCTTCCCTCCCAAAATCCGCAATCAAACTGTCTCTTATTTACTCATATATCCATTTATGCTACAATACCTTCAATAAAAGGGAGGAAAATTTTTTATGAATTTTGAATGTGTTATTTTTGATTTCAATGGAACTTTATTTTTAGATGATGATAAACACATTGCTGCTTGGAATGAAATTTCCCGCGAAATCCGCGGAACTGACATTACCAAAGATGAATTACAGAACCAGCTAAACGGAACACCAAATCAAAAAAATATTGAATTTCTATCTGGCGGCACATACCCCCAGAGACAGATTGACTTCTATTCTCAAAAAAAAGAAAAACTTTATCGTGAATTTTGTAAAAAAGACACAAAGAACTTTCATTTAGTTGATGGTGCAGAAGAATATTTTGATTATTTAAAATCTCAAAATATACCATTTACCATTGCTACAGCTTCTATTTGGGAAAATGTTGAATTTTTTATTGATAATTTTCATTTGGACCGCTGGATTCCAAGAGAAAACTTTGTTTACGACGACGGCACTTACGAAAATAAAGTTGCCATGTTCAAAGATGCCTGCAGAATCCTTGGTTCTTCTCCAAAGCAATGCCTTGTATTTGAAGACTCCGGCTCTGGCATCCAAAATGCTTTTGCCTGCGGTATACCAAATATTATTGCCATGGCTTCTGACAAAGATTTTTCTATATATAAAGGAAAACCGGGCATAAAAAAAATTATCCGCTCTTTCCGTGAAATGCTGCCTGAATAATTTTTTTATTTATACCCATACTATAAGCAGAATTCTTTATGTATATTCACAAATAAAAAGGAGGCTGTGATGGGAAATAAATTCTTAGACTGTACCGCATTAACCATTGTAATTATAGGAGCTGTGAACTGGGGACTTATCGGCTTTTTCCGATTTGATTTAGTTGCATTTCTTTTTGGCAGCATGACCGCTGTTTCCAGAATCGTCTATGACTTGGTCGGTATCTGTGGATTATATCTTCTGACATTTTACCGGCATTGCGGAAAAAATTTATAATATTTATTCTAACTGGGAAGCAGATACTTTTATCTGCTTCCTTATTTTTTCAATAAAAGAAATGATATAAATGAGCATACGAAAAAACCGCCATTTTAGGCGGTTTCTTCAAAAGCGATAGACGGGGTTCGAACCCGCGGTCTCAACCTTGGCAAGGTTGCGCGTTACCAGCTACGCCACTATCGCATATCTGTTTTTCAGACAATGACTATTTTATCTCATTTCATCATTTCTGTCAACAGATTTTTTACTCATTAGCAAATTTTTATTTCAAAGTCATTTCCATTCCTTGTTCGATTTCATCCATCTCTTTCAAAATCTGCTCCTGCTGCTCATCAAAAAGAAGCCCTTTGTTATACTGATAATATTTATCACATCCATTTTCTTTAATAAACTGAACACTATAATAATTAACATTTAGTTCTGTAACAAACACCACCATTTCCTGACTTTCTCCAAATGCCTGCTCCATAAATTCAAAAGCACATTCCAATGCAGATGATGTTTTATTAATTTCATCTTCTCTATAGGCCGTTTCTTGGTTAAAATCCTCTCTTATTTTTTCAAATGCCTCCTTCGCATCTAAATGTTCTTCTAACATCATCTTCTGATAGGATTCCAGCTTCTGAATAACATCTTTTCGGATATATTCTTCCTGTTTTCCAAGCTGTTCCGATTTCTTTTTCTGCTCTAAAACCGCTTTGGCACTTTCCAAAACTTGTTCCATAGATCCATTGGCTTTCAACTGTTTTAAGCATCCAAATAATTCTGTAACATATGCATCTGTTTTCCAGCAGTCTCGAAACATTTCGGCTAATTTCCCATTTAAAAGTCCTACAACACTCAATTTCTCATCAAAAGAAGCAAATTTTAAACGTTCCATTGTCTCCGGCTGGAACTGTCCGCCAAGAATTCTCTCAATACCATAATCTTCTTTATATTTTTTACAAAGTTCATAATAATTGGCAAAATCTTTTGCAATCTTTAAATGCTGTAAATATTGGTAAACAACTTCTCGGTCAATTGTTTTTCCTAATCTCTCATAAACCTGAATGAATCTGGATAAATCTTCCCATCCTCTGGCTGTAACAAATACTTTTCCATCCACTGTTGTTTCCATTCGATAGAAATAATCTTTTTTAATCTCTAAATAAGCAAGAATCGCCGGGTGGATTTCTGCCTTATATGCGTATTCCTTCCACACTTCATAATCAGCTTCTACATCAATTTTTTTGATACGATCCAGTGTTACCACATCAAATTCCCGGACAGACTTATTATATTCCGGCGGATTCCCTGCTGCCACAATCATCCAGCCTTCCGGCACTTTCTGATTTCCAAACATTTTACACTGTAGAAACTGAAGCATAGTTGGTGCTAAAGTTTCTGATACACAGTTAATTTCATCAATAAATAAAATACCCTCTTTCATTCCTGTCTGCTCAATTTTATCATACACAGCAGCAATGATCTCACTCATAGTGTATTCCGTTACCGAATAGGTTTGTCCTCCATATTCTTTTTCTTTGATAAATGGAAGCCCAATGGCACTTTGACGGGTATGATGCGTAATCGTATACGCTACCAGCCCAATCCCGCATTCCTTTGCAATCTGTTCCATAATCTGTGTTTTTCCAATCCCAGGAGGACCCATCAATAAAATTGGTCTTTGACGGATAGATGGTATCATATATTCTCCATATTCATTTTTTTGAAGATATGCTTCAATTGAATTTTTAATTTCCTCTTTTGCTCTTTTAATGTTCATGGCGGTCTCCTTCTTCCAAATCTTCCTCGTCAATAATCAGCTTCATTGCCCATGGCGGTACTTGGGTATCTTCATATTCTTCCTGCATAAAAACAAATGCTGTTTCGTAGGCAGGCATCTTTTTTGGATATACTCCCTTTCCATCGGTAAAATAAATCAATCCCTTAAGACGATGAAACTCCCCGCTTTCAATGAGTTGGTCTACATATGCAAATGCCGGGCGGAAATCTGTACCGCCTTCTCCGCGGAGTTCTAAGTTTTCCATATATTCTTTCAATTCTTTTTCATCTGTGATTTTCCGGTCATTTTGTACTGTTTCATCACATTGAATCATATGAATATTCACCTTATGAAAAAAACTTTGCTGCTCACTTAAAACACTATATGTTTCCTCTAAAAATTTCTTCACCAAATCCCCGGAACAAGACATCGATGTATCAATGACTACAGCAAATTCTTCTACTTTTTTTACCTCTTTCCATTCTTGCGGCTCAATTAACGGCATATTTCCATACATACGAAGCCCATATGTGTAAAATGTATAATCGAAAGAATCCGGATCAATGGTCACTTCTTCTCTTAATACTGAAAATTTCCGCAAAAATTCCCGATAGTCATACCGTTCTCTATTTTCCACCTGTACCTGTTTCAGCAGATTACCGGATTCTTGAGAGGCTTCACTGGAAAATGTCTGCATATCCGTTTCTGTTTTTTCACTGATATTTTTCCATTTATTTTCTACCTCATTGTGCATTTTCTGCTTTGGGTCTTCCGGCCAATAACGATGGTCATCTACATGAAATTCCCGATGGAGTTCCTGCTGTTCATTTTCTGATAATTTCCACAAAACCAAGTTCCGGTAAATCCCTTCCGCCGTCAGAACTTTCATAACCCCCTCTAATTTTCGATATGTATCCTTTCTAAGCCTTGTTTCCGGCTGGCGGATACATTTGATATACCATCGGTCAATAATCGATTCTACCGCAATATCACATGCCAAATTCCACAAGTTCTTCTCCCGATGATGTCTTCTTGTTACATGATGCAAAATACAATGAAGCACCATATGCAGATACCCGCGGTTCATGGAAACTCTATTCTGCCGATAAATTCCTCCTAAACCTGCTGGATGAAAAAACATATTCATTCCATCTGTCGCAAACACGTCAACCGCTGAATCCATCACGTAAAAAAAACTGCTTAATGCCACATCCAAAAACCGCATGTGAATATACAGTTCATTTCTTGTAACTGCAAGAATTTGCTGCCCTATTTGATTTAATTGGTCATTTAATTTTTCTTCCACCTTTAATACCTCTATAATTCAAATGTCTTTTTCTTTTTTGGAAACAGCCGATTCTTTTCGTTCATAAAAAAGCTGAGA
The DNA here is from genome assembly GCA_021771695.1 of Lachnospiraceae bacterium. Classification (GTDB taxonomy): domain Bacteria; phylum Bacillota; class Clostridia; order Lachnospirales; family Lachnospiraceae; genus Anaerostipes. Next base: position 36,038 of record JAETON010000016.1, read on the forward strand.
ATTTCCGTTTTCTGCTTTTGAGCTGCCATATCAATTGCCGCATTCAAACACTCTTTTTCCCATATTTTTTCCTCACCCATAAAATGCAGGATGTCCATATTTTCCTTTTGTATCATTTGTATTGCAATTCCCTTTTGATGCTGCCTTACATATTTTAAATACTGCTCCCTTGCTGACTCCGAGAGTTCTAAAGGATACAAAAGTCTCCCAAATGCGATTTGACAAATCGTTTCCTCCGTTTCGATTGCCTCTGCATCCATAAATAACGCATCATATTTCTGGTAATCCACCTCGCCTCGGAAAAAACACTGGCGATACTTATATCCGGTCCCATTAAAATAATTTTCAATGATTCTCGCTGGAGTATTCTCTACTGCTTCTTCATAATACTCTGGAAAATACAAATGTGCTTCTTTCATCCCATCTGCTTCGTGATAATTTAAATGTATTTTTACAGGAAATCTAGTATCAGATACAATATCTTTCAATGCAGACTTTTTCCCACGATAAAAATCCAACTCAATTTCCTGCAGTTTACATCCAGTAAAAATGCCTGTTCCAGTACGCAGCAAGGAATCCGTAAACTTAAGTTTCTTTAAATTTACACATCCATAAAATACATAACGTCCAATTTCCTCCAATTCTTTTGGCAAAAAAACCGTTTTTACTTGATTGCCGCACAACATCTCTGCCGATCCCTCACTGAAAAAAGAATCTCCTATTTTCACTTTTTGTACATTTTTATCCTCTTTTCTTTTATGGATCGAAAACATATAATCTCCTATTTTTATTATCTTCTCCCCTTGAATATTATCTGGCAGTTCTATGACAGAATCCTGTCCATAGCACCGCAGGATCTCAACACCTTTATTTTTTATATTTCGATATTCTATTTCCAGCATAATGTAACTTCCTATCTATTTTAGATTATTTCTTAGTATACCCTATCCAATAAAACCCGTCCAGCCGAAAGATCATGAGCATAGAAAAAGACTGTACACCGTTCATTTTCAACCTTTGTGTACAGTCTTATTCTCAATCATTCAAATATTTATTTTAATCCTACATAAATATGAATTTCTGCTTCTTCCATTTCGTCATTTTGATATTCCTCAAAATCATACAAAAACGTGCGCGGCAAATCCATTTCCCATATTTCCTGCCAGCACTTTGCAACCGCTTCCACCATATCACCTTTTATTACAAATTTTGCATATTTTCCCGCTGGTATTTTACGCACTGTTAAATCTTTCCTCTCCTTCGGCTCTTCCCTGACTTCACAAGCTGTTATAACCGTATAATCTCCTTTGTCATCGTCAGCATAATCTGTATAGATTCCTAAAGCCTTTTCATTTGCTTTATGAGAAATTTCCTCATATACATTTTCATTGAAAAACCGATTCCACAGCCCACCAATAATCTGCCCCATGTCTGGACTCATATTATTGGTGCGGGCAGAAATTCCAACAACTATTTTTTCTTCCAATGTGATGATCTCATAATTCATAAGCTCTGTCTCCTTTTCCTATTTATTCTTAATTGACAGAACCATCTTATCATTTGTAACATGACATCTATATGTCATAGTTATTTATACTTTTTCAGCAATTTTTTTGCAAAATCCGCCAGCTCTTCTCTCAATTCTTCCGGTTCAAGAATTTCTGCCCCATCTTCAAAAATCAAAAGCCATCGAAGGGCACTTTTTTTATCTGTAAATTTCGTACAATACAGTAACCGGCCATCTTCCTGTTCTTCAAAACAGTCAAAACCACATTCTTCGATTAACCTCCATTTGCACTGTGGTTTAAACAATACTTTTACAGGATACTCATAAGAATATAACTCCTTCGTCGAAAAATCGGGAATCTCAACAACTCTTTCATCATACAAATCTCCCGTATTTATAAGTTCTGTCATACGGTTCAGCTTAAACATGCGAAAATCCTGCCTGTCAAGGCAGTAGCCCCATAAATACCAGCTGGACCATTGAAATAAAAGATAATATGGCTCCACCTGCCGCAAACTCTCACCCTGTGGTGAAAAATAACGAAATAAAACTTTTTTTCTATCCTGAATGGCACGATGAATCAATTCTATTTTGGGTGATAAAGAAGTTTTATACCATGATGATAAATCAATCAAAATATTCTGATCTCCAGCCATAACATTTTTTGATCCCGGCAGTAATTTTTCCATTAATTGGCCATAAAAATTCGTCTTACTAACACTATCCAAACTGCGCAGTCCCGCTAAAATTGCCTGCATCTCTGCGGTTGTTAATAAAGTTTTATCAATTTTATATCCTTCTATAATAGAAATTCCTCCATTTTGCCCCTGCATAGTTACTAATGGAATTCCTGCTTTGCATAGGTGCTCAATATCCCTGTGAATCGTGCGTCTCGATACTTCAAAACGTTCTGCCAGATAAGGAGCTGTTACTTTTTCTTTTTGCAGAAGAATCACAAGGATTCCAAGCAGACGATCAATTTTCATAAAAATTCCTCCTAAAATTGGCGTTTATTTCAAGCAGCCTTCCCACGTACGCTTCCTATTATGGCGGCAGTATGCAGTTTGTTACTGTCGATCTGCTTTCCAGCGGAGCAGGACTGCTCACAAAATATCAAGGCACCGGAAAAACCAAACCTTATTTAATCTTTTCATTAACTGATGAAATTTACAGCCTTGCCTGCACTGGAGATATTCCTGATAGAATCAAAAAAGCTTCCGTAAAAATACGAAAGCTTTTTCTATCAGTGCCGCAGACCGGAATCGAACCGGTACTCGATTTAACTCGAACAGGATTTTAAGTCCTGCGCGTCTGCCAGTTCCGCCACTGCGGCAAAGTGGTGGGAGAAGGATTCGAACCTTCGAAGGCGTTGCCAACAGATTTACAGTCTGCCCCCTTTGGCCACTCGGGAATCCCACCAAGTATTTACCTGACAATTAAAGATTATACGTTATCATCAGGTAAATTGCAAGTATTTTTTTGTATTTTATGATACTTTTTTACTCAAACAATGCTTCAAATTCTGCTCGGTCAATTCTCTCTTTTTCCAGCAGAAGTGCAGAGCAGCTATGCAGAATATCCATATGTTCTTCAATCATCGCTTTTGCGTCCGCATAACATTTATTGACAATCTTTTTCACTTCTTCGTCAATCACTGTCTGGATATGTTCTCCATATGGCCTTGTTTGACCTATCTCTTTTCCTAAGAACACTTCATCACTGTCTCCATTGTCATAATTAATCAAACCTAATTCTTCAGACATACCGAATTTCGTTACCATAGAACGTGCAAGCTGTGTTACCTGCTTAATGTCTTGAGATGCACCTGTAGTAATATCATCAAAAATCAGTTCTTCTGCAATTCTTCCTCCAAGACTGACCATAATATCTTGAATCATCTTTCCTCTTGTCATAAAAATATTATCATTTTCCGGCAGCGGCATTGTATACCCGGCAGCTCCGGTTCCTGTTGGAATAATGGACACTGTATAAACAGGCCCCACATCTGGAAGCAGATGGAATAGAATCGCATGACCAGATTCATGATAAGCAGTAATCCTTCTCTCACTTTCTGGTACTATACGGCTCTTCTTCTCCGTTCCGATTCCAACTTTAATAAATGATTTATCAATATCCTCTTTTATAATATATGCTCGATCCTGTCTGGCTGCCTGGATTGCTGCTTCATTCATCAGATTTTCCAAGTCTGCACCTACAAATCCTGCAGTTGTTCTCGCAATCTCATGAAGATCTACATCATCACCCATCGGCTTTTCACGGCTGTGGATTCGTAAAATTTCTTCACGTCCTTTTACATCTGGACGTCCGACACCAACTTTGCGGTCAAATCTTCCCGGACGCAGAATCGCCGGATCCAAAATATCCACACGGTTGGTCGCTGCAATCATAATGATTCCTTCATTTACTCCAAAACCATCCATTTCCACCAGCATCTGGTTTAATGTCTGTTCCCGTTCATCATGCCCGCCGCCAAGTCCAGAACCCCTTCTTCTGGCTACTGCATCAATTTCATCAATAAATACGATACATGGTGCATTTTTCTTAGCTTCTGCAAACAAATCTCTTACACGTGCCGCACCGACACCTACGAACATCTCTACAAAATCAGAACCGGAAATACTGAAAAACGGTACATTCGCTTCCCCTGCTACGGCTTTTGCAAGGAGAGTTTTACCGGTTCCCGGAGGTCCCACCAAAAGCACGCCTTTTGGAATTCTTGCTCCAATTTTGATAAATTTCGTTGGATTTTTCAAAAATTCCACAACTTCTTCCAGCTCTTCTTTTTCTTCATCCAAACCTGCTACATCTTGAAATGTAACTTTCTTAGCATTTGGATTGGCAAGTTTTGCACGGCTTTTTCCAAAATCCATCATTTTTCCATTGCCGCCGCCATTTTGCCGCATCATCATAACCATAAAAAAAACAACGACAGCCAGCGGTACAAAAACTCCAATGACATTGGCAATCATATCTGCACTATGGTCGATTGGCTTCAATGTCATTTTTAATTTTGGGGAAATTTTCTCAACTTCCTTCATGGTCTTTTCCACATTGGTAACCTCACAGCTGCGATACGTCTCTTTCGCATACTCTGCGGTCAGCTTTCCTGTAGGAACTTCTTTATTCTGCTCAAATGTTACACTGATTACCTTTTCCGCTTTTACATCCTTTAAAAACTTCTGATAAGAATAATTCTCCGTCTTTCCATGAAATGAACCGGAGAAATAATAAATTCCTACCGCAAGTAAAACAACAAGTAACAAAAAGCCATTACTGCTTCTCTTTGGGTTCAATTTATATGTCTCCTCTCTATTCTTCCGCTACTCCAATAAATGGAAGATTGCGGTAATTCTGTGCATAATCTAGTCCATAACCTACCACAAATTCATCTGGTACGTCAAATCCAATATATTTTACATCTACATTTACTTCACGTCTCTCTGGTTTATTCAACAGTGTGCAAAGACTTAATGATGCCGGTCCTCTGCTCATCAGCATAGGTTTTAAATGATTCAGCGTCTTCCCGGAATCAATGATATCTTCCACAACCAATACTTCTTTTCCTTGAATTGGTTCATCCAAATCTTTTGCAATCTTTACAATTCCGGAAGATTCTCTAGAATCACCATAGCTGGATACAGACATGAAATCTATTGTTACCGGAACTGTAATTCTTTTTGCCAGCTCACAGGCAAAAAATACACTTCCTTTTAAAATTGCAATTAAATGAACTTCTTTTCCTGCATAATCCTGACTAATCTTAGCTCCCATTTCAGCAATTCTTTCATTTACTTTTTCTTCTGAAATCAACTCTCTAATCTCTGCCATATCACACTTCTCCTCTTCCTCTTTTGAATTCTAATTTCAAATACCGTGTTGTCGTATCTGAAACTTTATAGTAACTGCTGACTCTATAGCCAACAATCCATACAATCCGGCTTCCATCTGCTGCCAAAAGAATCTTATCACGCAAATCTCTTGGAATTTTTTCATCAATAAAATAGCGGTTCAAAGATTTCTTTTTTCCATCTGCGTGAAATACAAAAAAATCTCCCGGCCTGCGGCAGCGCAATTGTATACCTTTTTCTATTTTATCATAATCAATGATTTTGATACAATCATTTTCCAATATATTTGATAAATCCCGAATTTCCTCTTTTCGAAGTATTCCTTCCAGCGGATGATTTTTCTCTCTTTCTCCTTTCCAAAGGTAAATATATTGATAACTTTTCTCAGCAGTCATCTCATACGGAAGAGATATCTGTTTCCCTGTTTCCTTTTCTATTAAATCCAGAACCTCTATCACATGACGTTTTTCAATATCCTTTTTCCTTTCTGCTGTTTCTTCTAATGCTCTTTTTATCGTCTGCTTCTGCACCCATAATGGCTGCCTGCAAAGTTTTTCGCAGTCAATTCTTTTCTGCTTATTTTCCATATGGATTATTTTTTGATATTGTTTTTGCACAATATCTTCCAAACATCCAAAAGCCTCTTGAAGATCTTCTGTCAAAAAGGAAATATGTTCTACAGCCTGTTCATTGACTTCTTCCAGCAAAGGAATGATTTGATTCCGAATATGGTTCCTTGCATAAGTATTATCTCCATTGGTCGCATCTTCCATCCAATCTTGTCCCATAGTACACAGTTCATCTTGAATTTCATTTTTCTGCATACAAAGCAGAGGACGAATCAACGGAAAATCTGCTGCTTTCATGGCTTTTGCTCCCTCTATTCCCGTTCCTCTGGCAATCCGAAATAAAAAAGTCTCCGCTTGATCGTTTTTATGATGAGCTACTGCGATTTTCGCATTCCCTAATGCTTTTTGTCTCTCATAAAAAATTTCATAACGGATTTTTCTGCCTGCCTCCTCTAACGTAAGTTTTTGTTCTTTTGCCATTTTTTGTACATTTGCAGAAATCACTGTACATGGTACAGATAATTCTTGACATAAATTCTCCACAAACTGCTGATCTCTTCTTGCCTCCTTCCGAATCTGATGATTCACATGAACCGCTTCTAAAGAAAGACGCATCTGTTCCCGCAGCAAACATAAAACACGCAGTAAATATACAGAATCTGCTCCACCGGACACCCCAATGATAATCTTATCATTTTCCTGTATTAAAGATTTTTTTTTAATAAATTCTAACACCTTTTCCATACTAAATACTTTAACATTCCATGCTTGGTTCTTCAATACTTATCCCAAATTCCCAAAGCAATTACTGTCATATCATCTTTTCTTTGATACCCTTCGGTTTTTTCGATTTTATCCATTAATTCTTCCGCAAATGCCTGCGGCCTGATTGCATCAATATCTTTCATAAACTGACATATCTTCTCTACACCGTTTTCCTTCATGGAATCAATCACTCCATCACTTACCTGCAAAATTAAATCTTCACTTTCCAGCTTTTTTCGATGAAATGGAAGTTTTTCTTTTTTTTGGTATCCCACCGGAAGATTTTCCATCTGCAGCACCTCCACTTGTCCTTTCCTTTTCAAAAAGCATGGACATGCCCCGATTTTTAGGAACGTCCCAATGCCTGCTGATAAATCCATTTGAAAATAATCCAGCGTAGCATATTGTTCTTTTCCAGGCAGAAATGCAAATAATGTCTGCAGCAGTTTCATTGCCCTGCTTTCGCTGATTCCAGCTTCCAGAAGCTCTTCCAACGTATCAACCATTTGCTTACTTTCATAGTTTGCCTTTCCTCCAGTTCCCATGCCGTCTGATATAACAGAAACAAAACGTTTTTCACCAATATTACCTATGGAAAAACTATCTCCATTTTTGTCTCCGCTTTGATATGCTTTCGATATAACGCCTCCCAGCACATGAAATCTTGCGGCCAGAGAAAATCCGATCATTTCATATCGGTTTCCAATAATCTTTTTTTGTCCCGGTATTGGCTGCATTTTCTTCTGCACAATTTCTGATAATAAAACCGCTGCCTGCTTTACTGTCATTTCTCTTCCTATTTTCTTTTTTACAAACAAATAAATCTGCTTCCCTTTTTCATTATTTTCGTAAAGATAAATTTCTTTTACCGCTAAATGTTTCTGTGCAAACGCTCTTTTTATTTTTTGCTGCAGCTTTTCATTCTCCTTTGACATTTCAAATTGTCCATTGATAAAGCCTCCCAGCATTTTCCCCGCTTCTATGTATTGTTCTCCAACTATCTTCCGCATCTGCACAAGTCCTTGTTCCATCGAACGCAAAAATAATTCTCTTTCATAAATACGGTTGGCTTCCTCTACAAAATCCTGCTCCTTTTTACAAGGATGGCAATCTCTGAAATCATATAAGCTCAATCCGCCTCTCTTTTCCATGACCTGTCCTAATCGGTCCTTATCTTCTACCGTAAATTGACAGCTCTTTTTTTCCCGGCATCCAACACATTCTTTTAAAATTGTACTTTCTACAACTTCTCTTCCCCGTTTCTGTTCAGATGCTCCTGTATCATAATGGTAAAATATGTTCCCGGCAGTCATTAAACACTGCTGCATTTCTTTCATATGATAAGCAATCATATCATTTAATTCATGAAATAATCTTGCCTCTTCAACTTCTCTTTTTCTTGTAATTTCCATACCATCATTCCTCCTTACATTTATCATAAAAAAAGAACCGAAAATTTTTTGTCGATATGTGATAAAGGCAGCAAAAACCGCCTGCCGATTCATGGTTTCGGCAGACGGTTTTCTCTATTTTATTGAAAAGAAAAATGAGAAGCAAATTTAAAATCTATCCCGGCTATTTTATCCATCCTTTTTCTTTCAGCATTTCATATTTATTTAAAACAGTTTGTGTAATGATATGATCTTCTGGGAAATCAATATATTTGCTGACTGCTTTTGCAATTCCCATCTGTTTTACATCTTCCTGAAGAATGACTGCATTTGGATCATTCGCATTCATATACGCAAATCCTGCTGCAAGACCAATTGCAATATGATCAAAAGGAACACCATGTTTAAAGTTTACTTCTGCTGCTCCAGTTAAGCGGTCACCTCTGGACACTTTACGAATCGGGTCAAAAGCCACACGGGAAATCGCATCCGGCAAAGCTCCCTTTGCAGGTGCAAAGTATACAAGATTATGAACTTCTTCCTCAGTTACCGGATATTCTTTCATAACCCCTTTTGTAATTTCCTCCCGCTCTTTTTCTACAATTTCTGCAATTTCAGGATCCGCTTCAGCTTCAGGAATTGTCTCCCATCCTTTCAGATATCCCAAAAATGCATAAGATGCATGTGGACCATTTACCGCAGTTACTTTAATATCTTTTAACATTTCTATTTTATCTGTGACTTCCATCCACTCAACATCACTGAAATCATTGTAAACCGGTCCTTGAATCAGCAGAGAATTCACTGCCACAGTATCTACATCAATGGCATAATTGGTTTCTGCATCTGTTGCTCTTCGGATAATAGAATCTCTAATTACTACATTTTCATCAAACCATTTTTTTGTTTCTTCAGATAATAATTCTTTGAAATCTTTTTCCACATCAGGAATCATATAATTTTTATTTGTAATACAAATTAATGTTAATTTCCGGTCTGGGTGAACTTCGCGGAATTTTTCAAAGCATTTTGATAAATAATGTCCTGCTTCTTTAAAATCTTCCGGATATAATGGCAGTATCATTACATCCGTCTCTAAAAATGCATCCATGCAGGAATATGCTTCATCACAGGTATATGCTTTAAAATTCGTAATCGTGCGGTTCTGAATTTCTTCTACACGATGCACTTTTACATGAAAGCATCCTGCTTTCTCTAATTCCTCCGCAACTCTTGGATCATTATCCAAAAATGTTATATTCCATCCGGCATTATCAAATGTCTCTCCAATAAATCCTTTTCCCAATCTTCCTGCACCTACAACGAATACATTTTTCACTTTCTTCCTCCATTCTATTTGTGTATTTAAGCTGTTTTTTGCGTTTTTGTTTATAAACACATAATAGTCCACAAAACGTCTCATTTACAACATAAAATTTGGCAGAGAAATTTTTGACATATTTGTCTTAAATTCAAATCATGACATATTTTGCAGGTACCTTTTTCTAAATATCCGAAAAAGGTGAGAGGCGGAGAAAATCTCCGCCCCTCACCTTTGAAAATTATATGAGTGTGTTTACAGTTTCATCATATACGAATTTCACGAAAAGTCAATATATAACTTTTCCATTTTGTCTATTTATTTTCTGCTTTCGCAATTTTTACCAGTCTGCTGGTTCCAAGTCTATCTGCTCCAAGCTTAATAAACTGATCCGCATCATCAAAAGAACTGATTCCTCCAGCTGCCTTAATTTTTACCTCCGGTCCTGCATATTTCTTAAATAATGCAACATCTTCAAAGGCAGCTCCCGCTGTAGAAAATCCTGTAGAAGTTTTCATATAATCTGCCCCGGCTTCTGTTACCACCTGACACATTTTCTTCTTCTCTTCTTCTGTTAAAAGACAGGTTTCAATGATAACCTTTAAAATCTTATCCTGACATGCCTTTTTTAATACGGTGATTTCTTCTTTTACTTTTTCGTAATTTCCGTCCTTTACATCTCCAAGATTGATTACCATATCAATCTCATCTGCTCCATTTAAAATTGCATCTTTTGTTTCATATTCTTTTACTGCAGTGGTGCTGTAACCATTTGGAAAACCAATTACCGTACATACCGCCATTTTATCTCCTACATAATCTTTGGCACGTTTTACATAAGATGCTGGAATGCAGACAGATGCTGTATGATAAGTCATTGCATCATCACAAATCTGTTTGATTTCCTCCCATGTGGCAGTTTGCGCCAGCAATGTGTGATCCACCGTTTTAAATATGTCTTCTCTTGTCATAGCCGCCTCCTTTAATTCTTTTTCTTCATTATAACTGATACTTTTTCTCGGTTGAAGTCCATTTATTGTATAACTTTGACAATCTCTATACAATAAATGTTTCGCCCTTGGATTTTAATGTTTCTTTTACCGTATCCAGAGACGGAATAGAACTCTGGCTTCCGGATTTCTGCACGGAAATTGCAGATGTCATAGAACTTAGCTTCAAAATATCAATAAGCGGCATATTTCGATATAAGCCATATGCAAATGCCCCGTGGAAAATATCTCCTGCTCCATTGGTATCTACCGCCTTTACTTTATAAGCTGGTAAATGGCATACTTCTTCGTTTTGTTTATAAAGCAGTCCATTTTCACCCATAGTAATGACTGCATATTTCCCATTAATTGCTTCTACTTCTTTAAAAATATCTAAGCACAACTCCCAGTGATTGATATCCAAAGATTTTCCAGTATACTGTCTGGCGAAATCTTCGGAACACACCAAATAATCTACTTCTTTTGCAACCTTTAACGTAGTTTCCCGGCAGGTTCCTGCATCTACAACGGAAACTGCCTGTGGATATGCACGAATTGCTCCGATACTGACCTCCGGTTCATGCCCGTCACTTAAAATGACGGAAACATCCCGTTTTGGATAAACATATTCCAAATCCTTCATTTCTCCCGGAAAATTAAACAATGTTCTGGAACCATTAGAACTGTTCGCAAAAATATAACTGTGTGGTGTTGCAATCTCATCATCCGGAATTAAATAATCCAGTCCCACATTTACATTTTCTGCAATTTTACGAAGTTTTTGCCCGTACTCATCCTTTCCAAGCCTGCTGAGCAGAAATACATCCGCTCCCCATAGTCCGCAAAGATAAGAAGCGTTAAATGCCGGACCTCCTCCGCTTTCGTGCTTTTCCAAAATCCGATATTTTTGATTTTCTACAATCGGTTCCGTCAGCGGAATGGTAATGTCATAAGCAGACTGACCGACACAAAAAATACTTCCCATATGTACTCTCCTCTTTATTCCTGTACCAAATCGTATAACTCCTGAATAATCGCAGGGTAATCTATTTTCGTATAATCTGTTACATCCAGCTCAATCAAATGTCCAAGCTGGAACGTTCCATATCCACGGTTTTTACAGCGGTCCATAAAAATATCGTAAGTTACCAAACAATCTGCCTTGCTGCGGTCTTCTAAAACATCTCCTTTATGGTAACAAGAAACCAAATGGCTCAAATGACGTTTCGGGTCTAAATCTCTGGCTTTAGATCTCTGGTATAGTACCTCTAAATCACCAATTAAACGGAAAGTTACTACCTGATATCCATATTTATCCGCAAATGCTGAAATCTTTCCTTTCTGCTTATCACTAAATGGGTAATCTGAAATAATAGACTCTCCATTTTTCAGACATTTCTCCATAGTTTCATAATACAGGTCCCAGCTTTTATATTCAACCTTAACCTTTTCTTCCATGTTATTGAATCCATATTCATCAAATAATGCTTCTTTCATGTCATCCTGAGAAACAACAATAAATTCTGGAAGTCTTTCTAAAATTTTATTGCAAAGATAACTCTTTCCTGTTGCCGGGTATCCAGCTAACAATACAATTGTCTTTTTCATTTTACACCTCCGATAAAGGTATAGGCGGGGATTCCTCCCCGCCTAACCTGAATTGTAATGAGTGAAATTATTTTGAACGCTTTTATAATTTGAATAAAGATGCCTTTTCCATAACGATATCTTTCATCTTATCGTTTGCAGGTCCTAATAGTGTTCTTAAAGATGTCAATGGTGTAACACCTTCCGCTGTAAATGTTTTGCTTACAACTTCAATATAATTTTTATTTAATTCCGTTCCTACATTGATTTTCTTCATTCCTTCACGTACGCAGCGCTTCATATCTTCATCAGATACTCCTGTACCTCCATGAAGTACCAATCCTACATCTCCAAGCTTTGCTTTTAATTCTGTTAATAATTCATAGTTGATCTTTGCTTTGGATTTGAACTGTCCATGAGTCGTTCCAATAGATACAGCCAATGCATCAACATTTGTTTCAGATACATAGTAAAGTGCATCTTCCGGTTTTGTGTACATAGCTTCATCTTTTGATACAACAACACCTTCTTCAGCTCCGCCGATAGAACCAATTTCACCTTCTACAGATACACCGTTTGCATGTGCATAAGCAACAACTTCTTTTGTATTTTTAATATTTTCTTCAATTGGAAGAGCAGAACCATCGTACATAACAGAAGAATATCCAAGGTCAATGGCTTTTTTCAATGCTTCAACATCTTTGCAATGGTCCATATGTAATGCAACACTGATGGAGGATTTTTCTGCCAATGCTTTTACCGCCGCAATTAACGGCTCAAATCCGATATATTCTGCTGTTCCAAGAGAAGTCTGAATAATAATTGGCACATTCAATTCTTCTGCTGCTGAAATCATAGCTGGCAGCATTTCAAAACAATGTAAGTTAAATGCACCTACAGCTCCTTTACCTTCATTTTCTTTAAATAAGTCAATTAAATTCTTATACATGCTATATCTCTCCTTTTATGCATTTCCGCGAATCATGTCTTTTGACATCTGCATCAGACTCTGAACTTTTTCCATATAAAATTTTACCTTTTCATCATCTTTTGCTTCTGCTGCTTCCTGACGTTTCTTGTTATATAATTTCATTAAATCAGTACTTGCTTTTCCATGCTGCTTGCACAATTCCAAGCTTTCTTCATAATATTTGATTGCCTGATCTGTTTCTTCAGCTTGTGTATACAAAGAACCAATTTCATTTAAGAGCTTGACACGGTCATCTCCCTCAGATTCTTCCAGCGCATTTACTTTTTCTGCAGCTTTCGCAATCAGTTCTTCCTTATTTACTACTGGAGCAGCCTCTTCCTGCTTCTTTTCCTTTTTCTTAAAGAAAAACATTTGTCATCCCTCCAAATATAATCTATAGTTAAAAAATCTACCGTCACTCTAGAAAATTCCTGTGATTGACTTAATAATCATGAAGAAGAACCCTGTAAATACTGTATCTACGTCAGTACATGTCATATTCTGGAATCCAATCTGTCCTAACATTGGGGAAAGCAGAGCTGGAATAATAATGATAAAAATACCATGTGCAATACATCCAATTGCTGTTCCGCGTCGTCCTCCAACCTGATTCGCAAAGATACCTGCTGTACCACCTGCGAAGAAGTTACTCATAACACCTGGAAGAATCATAGGCAGTCCCATTAATGGTGTAATAAACATACCGATGATAGATCCGATTGTTGTAAAGATAAATCCAAAGATAACTGCATTTGGTGCATATGGGAATAATACCGGGCAGTCTAATGCTGGTTTTGAATTCGGAACCAGTTTCATAGAAATTCCCTGGAATGCTGGAACTAATTCAGCTAACAACAGACGTACACCAGCCATCAGTACATATAAACCTGTTACAAACTGTAACGCCTGTAAGAACATAAATATGATGTAGTTTGTATCTCCTGCATATTCTGCACAAGCTGCCGGACCTGCAAAGATTGCTACGATTAAATAAAATGGAACCATAACTACCATTACAGAAAGATATGTATCCTGTAAGAATTCTAAGCTCTGCGGCAGTGCAATATCTTCTGTAGATTTTGATTTATCTCCTGTTAATTTGGAGATTAATGCTGTAAACATATAACCAATTGTACAGAAATGTCCAAGAGCAATGTCATCACTTCCTGTAATCTGTCTCATAACAGGCTGCGCAAATGCCGGCATTAATGTTGCGAATGCTCCACCAACAATAGAAGCTACAAGAATTAATGGAAGTCCTCTTAATCCTGTGAAGTATGCGAATACTACACAAAGAGTAGATTCCCATAACAGAGCCTGCCCTGTTAAGAAAATATATTTGAATTTTGTAACTCGTGCTAAAATAATGTTAACAATGAAGATACCTGCCAATACAATTGCGATTTCAGAACCAAGTCCAAGATCTGTCATTGCCTGACCATTGATACCTTCAATCGATGCTACCAATCCTTTTAATCCAAACGCTTTATTAAATAAATCACCAAAGATTGCCAAAGAGCCTTGGATTACGCTGGAACCTGCTGATAATACCAAGAATCCTAAGATTGTTTTCATAGTTCCGGATATAATTGCTCCAACTGGTTTTTTCTGCAATGCTAAACCAAGAAGAGCAATCAGACCGATAACTACAGAAGCCTGTGTTAAAATATTTTTAATAATAAAATTTAAAACTTGCATATTTTCTCCTCACTTTTTCTGATTATTTATAGTGCCCCAAGTTCTTTTAATACTGGTGTCAGTTTTTCTTTGATTTCTTTTTTGTCTACCAGACGATCAAGGAAAACGGTTGGGCAGTCAAGGGTATAACGTTCAAACTGTTTTTCAAAATTCTTTCCTGAAAGAATAATATCAGCTTTTGCGCCTCCTACACTTGAGATGTCTGTATGATCCAGTTTTGCTTCTACGCCAAGTTCTTTTAACACAGCGTCTACACTCATCTGGCATGCAAAACTGCTTCCAAGCCCTGCACCACATACGGTTAAAATCTGTAACATTGTACTTCCTCCTTTCTTTTTATATTTTAGTTAGCTCCAATAACTTCCAGTAACTCTTCGTAAGTCTCTGCTTTCGCTATATCATCAATGAGTCCGCGCTCTACAAACTCAACGATCATCTTGAGAATATCCATGTGGCTTTCGCTGTCTACTGCTGAAAAACAAATCATTACTTTCACCGGACTGTCATCTCCATCAAACAATACCGGCTCTTTTAATGTAATCAGACTGCATCCAATTCCAATAGCACCCTGTTCCGGTCTTGTATGAGGCATTGCCAATCCTTCAGAAATGATAATGTATGGTCCAAGTTCTTTGACTGCAGCAATGATTCCGTCTACATAAGACTGTTTTGCACATCCCTGCTCTACCAGCATTCCTGCACCAATTCGGATTGCGTCTTCCCAATTTCCAGCTTCCACTTTCAATCTCACATTATCTTTGTTTAAAACTAAACCTTCCAAATGCTTCTCCTCCTTTTCTATAAATTTTCCAGATTCTCAATAAACTCTTCATAGTTTCTGTTTTTGATTAATCTGGTAACTCCCTGCATTCCTATCAAATATTGATACAAACGCTTGAATACAACTTCCCACATTCCATATTTGCTTTTTGGAATATTTAACAAAAGAACAACTTGTACCTTTTCGTTTTCCCATGCAATCGGTTTCCGAAGGATCATAACGGAAACCGCCGCATCTCCCATATCATTCAAAAGTGCATGAGGAATTGCTACTAAACTTCCAAGCTCTGTAGTTGCCATTTCCTCTCTTTTAAAAATGGAACGCTTGATATTTTCAGTAATATATCCTTTTTCCAGCATAATATCGGTGATATATGTAAGAACTTCCTGCTTTCCTTTTAAATCCTCATTTGGGAAGAATAATTCTTCACGGAATATATCCCGATAATTAATGTCACTGCTATTTTCCGCAGTTTCCAGCACTTTACGAATTCCTTCCACGTCTGTGTCATCCAAAAATAGGTTTATCTTCTTAATTTTGGAAGATCGAAAATATGGTAATTCCACTGTTGTCAGTACAAAATCCACCTCGTCAATTAAATCCTGTGTCACTTCCTGCTGCGGACATGTCTTAACAACTTCTAATTTATGTCCAAAATTCTGTACGATTTTTTCTTTTAGCAGCATTGCTGTTGCAACTCCTGCAATACAAACAATGACTGCTTTTTTTCTTTCAAGTTTCCGGTTCAGCCCTTTTCTCTCAAGGGCTGCCCCGAAATGCATGGCAAGAAAACCAATTTCATTTTCTTTGGTTTTCAGTTTATGGTTTTGTTCAATGACTTCTCCTGACAGTACAGCAAGTTCAAAAGCCAGTGGATACATATTTTTTATGGAATCCAAAAATTCATTTCGGATATTCATATCAAATCTTAAACGCTGCATTGCAGCTCCAAGATGCATCGCTAATCCATTGATTAATTGCTTATCATCCGATAAATCAATATTTGTTTCTGCCTTAATAGTCCGCAGAATACTTTCAATTTCTTCTTTGTATTCATAATCATCTTCCGGATCATCAATCAAAAACCTTTGACTGGATATTAAATGCTGTGTCAGATAATAAACTTCATTTCCCAGATCTACTCCAAATTCTTTCTGAATCCTATGGATAATATCTTTCGCACAATCAAACTCTATTCTATCTTCAAAGTCTTTCATTTCACTTTCTTCATAAATAACATTTTTTTGTCTAGCAAAACGTTTCAGCATAATCAAACTGTGAATCAAGACATTTTTAAATGCGATATCTGTCAGCCTTAGATTATATTCAGAAATCACTTCCAGCAAAATCCTGCGAAGTCTGCTCATTTCCTTTTCTGTAAAAACATTTTTGTAAAATTGATTTTCTTCATCGCCAAAATATCCTTTACTATTGAAAATGTACTCAGAAATGCAATACCGGATCTTCGCTTCTTCTCCAACGATACGAACTCCATTTTTCTTCGTAATACTGATTCTCAAATCATAATCTTTTAGTATCCTGTCAATGGTCCGGAAATCCTTCTTTAAAGTAGATGTACTAATAAATAGTTCTTCTTCCAAATCAAAAGAATCTATAATTTCTTTTCTCCCATTTAGAGATGACATCAATAACTTGGAAATAATATATCTCACACGATCTTCCGGTTCCGAAGGAATAATGTTTTTAAAATCTTTCTCCTTTTCTTGCCGCTCCATCAATTCCAGAAAACCAGAAAATTTATTATGATCTTTAATTTTCAAGTAATACCCATGACCAATTTCTGAAACTACTTCTGCTCCATATTTTTTCAAAACAGCATTTAGTTCTTTCATGTCATTGCGTATCGTTCTCGATGAAACTCCGACAGAAAATGCCAGATTATCTCCAGTCATTTTTTCTTTACTTTTCATTAGTAAATTTAATATCTGGATACATCGCTTATTAGATAACTCCATTCATTTTCTCCTTCTGTTTATGATTATAAGTGATGTTTTTTTGATAATATAGTTCACCTTTTTCCGCTTGAAGCGGAAATAACTGAAACATTTTTCCGCTTCTAATGAATCGAGTAGGAGGGAAAATTAAATAAAATTTCCCGACCTCTCACACCACCCAGCATGCCGTTCGGCACTGGGCGGTTCAATCAACTTAACAAGTAACACACCTTTCGGTGTAGT
>JAETON010000066.1 GCA_021771695.1 Lachnospiraceae bacterium
GATAATAAGAGATTATCATATAAAATATAGGTTGGGGAAAGTAAATGAAAAGAGAAATAATTTCTGGTCTTAATAGTCGTAACATTCTCGCAGAACGACTCGTTCAATCCTATAAGACAAAGACTGCCCCCCAAATTACGCTTTTGACAGGCCCGTCAGGTTCTGGGAAAAGCTATGTTACAAATAAAATCATTTTGGGCTGCGAAACAAAATTCGTTGGAGCATCTCAAATTAGACCAGTTATAAACTATGGAGATGCTTTCATTTTAGCTAACGGTCGATATAAAAGCCAAAAAGTAAGTGACATTTCTATGTCTGTTGGTACTCCTATCATATCGTTTGGCGCTGGTATAGGAGTTCAAAGCGAGGAAACACAATATAATCGGATCAAGTCTATACTTCGTACACATCTAAAAACTGATATGCTTATCTGTATAGATGATTTATCTGAATCTGATAGCGCCATAAAAGCAATTGCTAAAATTATGCTATCTCATTTGGAAGAGCTTGAAAAAAGTTTGTCCAGCAAAGTGTATTTCTTAATTTCAGATGCGGATTATGATTCCTGCTTTAACATGGTTTTAGATCATAGTACATCAGTAACGCATATTTCACTGTGCCCATATAATACAGAAGATATCTGCCGATATCTCGAGGATCAGCATTTGAACATTACAATAACGGACAAGATTCGAAAAAATATAACTGCAATGCAAAAAATAAGCAACGGAAATTTGTCTCTTGTCGATTTTTTGTTCGTTGACATTGCTATTCAAAACACAGACTACTTTAGGGCGTTAGAAGAGATTGTTAACCATCGTCTCGCACACTTAAAAGAAGTTGGTCGGGCCAAACATATAGCTGAGCCAGAAATGGAAGATATAATTTTATCTTCTGCATTATCTTTGGATCGATTCTCAACAAGTGAAATTTCACAAATTACTCATCGAGATGATAACACTGTTGCCAGTAGTCTAGACATAGCAAAAGAAGAAGTTTTTGTTGATAAAGATGCGGAATGTTTTTATGAGTTTCACTGTACAGAGATTAAGAATGCACTTTGGAAACAGAGCATTGAAAAGAGAAAAGAAAGATTGCTTTACTACTACCAGTATTATACCGAAAATGAGCAAGACGAATATTATTTCAGAGCGTTTTATCTAATTAAATATGCCAATACAATAACGTCGCAGGCATTTGCATTATTAGTCCTCTCTTTTGTATATGCTCATCGACTATCTGACTATGATGTGCTTGCTAAAATTGAACATTTGATGGAGGATTACTCTACTGCCAAGCAGAAGGAGGACTACGGGCAAATTGAAAGTTTCTATAAATTGTTAGAAGAGAATCAGGAACAAATAGATTACAATTTACTCGAAAGCGTCTATCAAACAATTAAATCAGCAGGACACGAACTTCCCCTTCAAGGAGAACTTACAAGAGCATATTTTCTTTTTTTATATCGCAACCGTCCGCCATTTGATCCTACACTTAGCCTGCTTCTGGAGGAGTGTATCCAATTTGCACGGACGGAAGTTTCGCTATCCCCATTCACTAACCCCATAGGATTAAAGGAAACAGACGAAACAATTATCCGTCTTAATATTATTTATAGTGTTGCTCCATATCTCCTAGATGCACGAAATGAAATCAAGAGATTTACCGAACTTTATCAACTCAGCCTCGATATCTCACAAAACTGTAGAATGAAAGGTGCGCGCGGCCTTGCGCAATATATTGAAAATGTATTTAATCGAAAAGCGTTCCTTTTTGTTAATCAGACTCAATGCGGCATTTACTATGAGCGGGCAAAGGGGTATTTCCTCAGCAATCAAATGTGGGATGAATATTGTATTACCTTGGTGTGCCAAGCTGGAACAGATATCGTAATTCAAAAATATAGTGAAGCTCAAAGTCTTTGTAAACAAGCTCTAGATATTGCTAGTACATACGGTATTACGATTCCTCAACCAGCAAAATTACATAATAATATGTTAATTGCGGCATTCATGAATGTTGAGCAACAGACAAAAAGTGAAAGGAAAAGTGTTGCAGCAGCGAAGAAGACAATTAAATTACTCAAAAAACAGCTTTCCAAAATTCCGTGTGCAACTGAATATGTAATCCTGACTAATCTATGCTCACTTTTTTTGTATTGCGGAGATGACATCAACTACTTGAAATACAAGGAAAAACTTCAGCGTATGATACCTTGTTCAGAAATCTCAAATATTGAGGATGAAGATGTTGATGATTTTTATCGCTATTACTTTGCATGGTTTGAGGCATTTCGGATGATTAGAGACGGAATGTGGGAACAGGCGGAAGCAATATACAATACTCTTGATGGTTTTGTTCCTTCTCTTTTCCAAAGGCAAGAGGTGTTCTGGGAGCGGAAAAATGAAGCTTTACTTCAATTAATTAAAACACGAACTCAGTTGTGCCCATATGATTTCTGCAACAATCTGGTTCATACTTCTCGCAGGGAAACTGTTTTATCTCAATTCTTTTTTAGAGGACTTATGCTTTCGGATATCCAATACACCTCATATGCCTAATTGCTTTTGTAGTTTGAAAGCATACAGGTTACTATCGTCTTGTAAATGTCCTCATATTGCAAGCCGTATTGATCAAACAAATAAGCAATGGAACTATGATGTGTTGTATATGGTGTGCCCGCTATATCAATCAAATAAGGCGTTTTATTCTGGATTCTGAAATCAAACCTAGCATAATCTTTTATCCCTAGTATTGTTGCCGCCTGCACAGCTGATTGGCGCACTTTGGTACAAATTGGCCCTGTGAGCAACTTGAAGCCATATGTATAATTGTTTGACATTTGCGAGTCCATAAAGTCTTTGCCCGCAGGAAAAGATATCTCAACGGGATCAAGGGCGAAATATGTTCCTTGCTGCTGGATTACTAACACCTCACACTCACTGCCATGTATAAATTCTTGAACTAGTACATGCGTCGAGTTAACACTGGCAGCAATGTCACAAAAATCTTGATAGGTTTGGGCTGTAAGCAGCATTTTACACTGCGGATACAGCCCGATGCTTGCTGATTCACTGATGTTTTTTATGATGACCTCTTTGTTATTTAGAAGGTTCATGATTTCATTGCAGCTTGTCCTATTGTGATAAAATGGTATTGTTGTAGGGACGTTTACTCCATGTAAGGAGAGTATGTCACTATATATTGCCTTATTTCTTAACAGTGATATAACAAATGCATCGCTGCCAGTATATCTCATGTTATAGAGATCACAAAAAGCTGGAATCAGTGATTTTTTACCTTGATGCATACCGTCTCTGGAAAGATTATAGACAATGCAACCTTTAGGATCAATTTTTTCCCGGATAAAGTATTCAATAAATGAAATTTCGTTATAGAACACCTTTGCAAATCCAAATACATTAAATATTGCGGACGCGATTCCCGCAAACTCAGATCGAGAAAAGAATTCGCTTTCATCTGCATGAGCGATGCGTGGATCACTTTCCCGTATTGTCTGTGCTTGGGCATCGGCAACTATGTATACATCAAAATCAATAGTTTCTTTTTTGTAGAGCTCTAATATTTCTGTAATTTTTTGTGCTCCTGTCATAAGCTGCCCTCCACAAGAAATCGAAATGTCTTAAAGTAAAGTTTCATTCCAAGTGCAGAATAAAAATGTTCAGCTTCCTTTTCATATATATTAACTCGCATTTCTTTGTTGGAAAGTATTGCGTACAATTTAATATAGTTAACTATTTTGCTGCCAATCCCCTGCCTGCGATATCTTTCATCAATGAACAAGCGCCTAAGCAATATATAATCGGAACTTTCGGCCACATCGAAATAAGCAATGTATTCCCCGCTTTGAGCATTCTTTACCATAAAAGGGTGTTCTCCATTATGATAAACGAATGGTGCAGGGTTATCAAAAAGATGATCAGCAGGTCCATCGACATATTCTAATAAACGCAGTTGCCATTTCTGACAACTCGCTAGATCTTGGACGAAAGCTATTTCTATCTCTTTGTGTTGATCTTTTAGCTTGTCATTAAAATCTAAAATGAACTGTTCACAGTTGTGATAATATTGTGCACACATTCCCTGAGCATTTTGGTATTCTTGCCCCGTGTTCATTTCACAAGCATCCCTGGAGGATATTTCGTGGACGCCAAGGCAAAGCCTGTCCAGTAAGGTAGCTATATGATCATCCCAAAAAAGGTTTTTATCCCTAAAATGCTCATCTGTGTAGAATTTCTTTAGTTCTGATATTATTGTGGGGCAATCTTTATGGGCCCAAAAAGAAACTCCAAATATGCACGGCAACAATGTTGAACCAATTTTGAATCCAATAATTTTACCGGCCTCTGTAATTGGACACCATGCATCTATTTCACAACTTTCATATCTAGTTGTGTAGTAAAAGCTGATATCGGATTTGATGAAAATATTTTTTGCTAATACGACATCTCCTTCAATCACAAATGTATCATCTAGTTTATCCAGAACGAGGCTCATTGAGTATAATGTATTAAAATGGAGTTGACTGTGGATGATATGACATCTATATTTCTGTTGCAAATAGTAGTAAGCATTGAAATCTTCACTCCCGCATATAACGTAAATTTCCTGAACACTAAATTGACGAAGCATCAAAATGGTTCGCTCAATATTAGGTATCCCCAAAATTGGCAGCAGCGGCTTTGGACTGTCATAACCATCTTTTTTCATTCTAGAGCTTTTTCCAGCGGCCAAAATAATTGCATTCATTAGTACTCACCCCAAATTAAAGACGTAGCACAACACCTTTTGTATACAGGATAATCTCTTATTATC
>JAETON010000067.1 GCA_021771695.1 Lachnospiraceae bacterium
TTCTTCACTCCGGATGAAGAATTGTATGATAAACGTATCGATGAATATTTTGACGACGAGGTATTTGATTCAAATTTCTGGCTGTACTGGCGGACGATGTTTGCGTTTGAAAACTGGCACAGTGCACTGGAAATGAAGCGTTATATTAAGCGCTATATCCACCATATCGGAGGTCTTCCTGACTTCACGGCTCTGCGTTTTACAAAATATAATCAGTATGAGAGTATGATCCTTCCGATGGTAAAATATCTGGAAAATGCCGGTGTCGTATTCCACTATAATACAAAGGTTGTAAATGTTGAGTTTGATGTTACATCCAACAGAAAGCAGGCTACCCGTATTGAACTTGAGGCGGAAGGTGAAACACGTTTCGTAGACCTCACAGAGGATGATCTTGTGTTCATCACAAATGGTGGATGTGTGGAAAACTCTGCAATGGGATCCCAGAATACGCCGGCTCCATATAATCCGGAAATCAAGCCAGGTGGCGGATGGGATATGTGGAGACGTATTGCCGCCCAGAGTCCTGACTTTGGAAACCCTGATAAATTCTGTTATGACAGTGAGCTGTGTAACTGGATGAGTGCCACTGTGGAGACACTGGATCAAAGAATTATTCCATATATCACAAATATCTGCAAACGAGATCCGTTTACTGGTAAAGTGGTCACTGGCGGTATTGTATCTGTAAAAGATTCCAGCTGGCTTTTGAGTTGGACGATTAACCGTCAGCCACAGTTCCGTTCCCAGCCAAAAGACCATTGTCTCGTTTGGGTATATGCGCTCTTTAATGACAAACCTGGTGACTATGTCAAAAAGCCAATGAGAGATTGTACAGGAAAAGAGATCTGTATGGAATGGCTGTACCATATTGGTGTGCCGGAAAACGAGATCGAAGAACTGGCTGAGAACAGTGCAAACACAGTTCCGGTCATGATGCCTTATATTGATGCCTTTTTCATGCCTCGTAATGATACGGATCGTCCAAAAGTTGTGCCTGATGGAGCAGTAAACTTTGCATTTATTGGCCAGTTTGCCGAGACCGCAAGGGATACTATTTTTACAACAGAGTATTCCATGCGTACCGGTATGGAGGCTGTTTATACCTTGCTTAATGTAGACCGTGGAGTTCCGGAGGTTTGGGGCAGCACATATGATGTGAGGGATCTTTTGAATGCGACTGTCAAATTGCGTGATGGAGAACCACTGACTGAGATGAAGCTGGGAATCAAGGAAAAGATTGCTGTTAAAAAGGCTTTAGACTTTATCAAAAACACAGATGTGGAAAAACTGCTGAAAGAATATCATGTTATTTGAGTTTGAAAAAAATTGAAATAATCATATTCTTTTCCATGATAAACAAATAAGCAAAAGCTTCCCGTTGTCGAAATTTATGTCGGCAATGGGAAGCTTTTATTGATCTTGGACTTTGAATGAATTCAGACAAACATGTTAAGTTTGCCTAGTTTTTGGATATATAGAAGATGTTTGCCCATAGAAGAAGAATGAAATAATATGTAGAATTTAGGCAGAAAAAGAGAATGGAGGTGAAAATATTGAAAAAGATTCGTATGGCAAGAGATGGGTATGTTTTGATTTCAATTATTTTCTATATAGTTGGAATCGTATGTATGACAATACCATCTATATCCCCACTGGTGCTATGTATCACAGGGGGCATCATCTTAGTTGCTTATGGAATTGTTAAGATTATTGGATATCTTTCAGATGATTTGTATGATCTGGCTTTCCAATATGATCTGGCTTGTGGAATATTCCTGATAGTGCTTGGTGTGATAGTGCTTGGATGCAATTTGCGTATCCGTTCATATCTTTCACCAGGACTTGGATTGTTGATTTTGCTTGATGCTGTATTAAAAGTTCAGACTGCAAAAGACGCAAAAGTATTTGGACTTGAAATATGGAAATGGATGGTCAAGGAGACGGTGAAGATTTCAAAACAAATCCAAGGACAGGAAAAGAACGAGGAAGATACTGACTGGGAAGAATAGCATGTTTAAGTAAAATTTATTATTAACAAATATAAAATCTTAGGAGGAACTCTATTATGAACGCATCAAATACTTTAAAGAAACTGGGAATTGAGCAGACATTCAATTATATTTACAAGGACCCGGATAAGCATATGCCGAAGATGATGGACTGGGCGGATAAATTTGCTGATGGTGAATTTATTTCTCAGAGAAAAATAATTCGGGAAGCAATTACAGATCCGGAACATCCTTATTATAGCTATATCCGCCGTCTTTTTAAAGAGGTAGATCCCAATGTGACTAAGACACTTGCCGTGAATCTTTTTATTAATGCCAGTCTGGTTGGCTGGAAGAAGGAAGAAGAACTGAGAAAGAAGTATGACTGTAATATTCCATGGGCTATCCTTCTGGATCCCACATCGGCCTGTAATCTGCACTGTACGGGTTGTTGGGCAGCGGAATATGGACACAAATTAAATCTTACTTATGATGAGATTGATGATATTATCTGCCAGGGAAAAGAATTGGGCGTTTATTTGTACATTTACACTGGTGGGGAGCCGCTGGTTCGTAAAAAAGACTTGATTCGGATCTGTGAAAAGCATTCGGATTGCGTATTCCTTTGCTTTACAAATTCAACATTGATTGACGAAGAATTTGCGGATGAAATGCTCCGTGTAGGTAATTTTGTACCAGCCATTTCTCTGGAAGGATTTGAAGAGGCAACTGATGGACGACGTGGAGCTGGTGTATATCAGAAAGTACGTAAAGCCATGGAACTTCTCAGAAGAAAGAAACTGATTTATGGAATTTCTTGCTGCTATACCAGTGCCAATTATGATTCAATTACATCAGAGGAATTCTATGATACATTGATTGAAATGGGCGCTTATTTTGTATGGTATTTCCATTATATGCCGGTAGGAAACGATGCTGTTCCAGAGTTGATGCCTACACCGCAGCAGCGTACCGGAGTTTATGAGAAAATCCGTCGTTATCGTGCCACAAAGCCATTATTTGCACTGGATTTTCAGAATGATGCAGAATATGTTGGTGGATGTATCGCTGGTGGTCATCGCTACTTACATATTAATGCTAACGGTGATATCGATCCTTGCGTATTTATCCATTATTCAGATTCTAATATTCGGGAAAAGACGCTTCTGGAAGCACTGCAGTCACCGATGATGATGGCTTACCATGATAATCAGCCATTTAATGATAATATGCTTCGTCCGTGTCCTATGCTGGAAAATCCTGACAAGCTTCGCGCAATGGTTGAAAAATCAGGAGCTCACTCAACAGATCTTCAATCTCCAGAAACACCAGAACATCTTTGTGCAAAATGTGACCAGTATGCGAAGAATTGGAAGCCAGTTGCAGATGAACTTTGGAAAGAGAACAGAGCGAAAAAGGGAATCGCAAATTAAAGAAACAACTATGAATTTGAATATCAAAGTATTTATTCAGGTAATCGGAAAAAAGATGAAAGGAAATGAAAAATGAATAAAAGTAAACGATTTTTTACATCGGAGTCTGTCACAGAAGGGCATCCAGATAAAATGTGTGATGCTATTTCAGATGCCGTGCTGGATGAATTGTTGAAGCAGGATCCTATGAGCCGGGTGGCGTGTGAGACGGTAACGACTACGGGTCTTGTTATGGTAATGGGAGAAATTACTTCCAATGCATATGTAGATATCCAGAAGGTGGTTCGAGATACAATCAGGGAAATTGGATATACAAATGCAGAGTATGGTTTTGATGCAGATACCTGTGGTGTGTTAACAGCCATTGATGAACAGTCGGCAGATATAGCAATGGGTGTGGATAAGGCTCTTGAGGCAAAAGAACATAATTTGTCGGATGAAGAGATTGAAGCCATCGGAGCCGGAGATCAGGGGATGATGTTTGGATATGCGACGAATGAGACTAAGACGTATATGCCCTACCCCATTGAGCTTGCACATAAGCTGGCATTGCAGTTGACAAAAGTACGAAAAGAAGGAATACTTCCATATTTGAGACCAGATGGAAAAACCCAGGTAACTGTAGAATATGATGAAAAGGACAAACCACTCAGACTGGATGCCGTAGTGCTTTCTACACAGCATGATCCGGAAATAACACAGGAACAGATTCAGTTGGATATTAAAAAATATGTGTTTGACGAAATCCTGCCTGGTGGAATGGTGGACGAGAATACAAAATTCTATATCAATCCAACAGGCCGTTTTGTAATAGGTGGACCGCATGGAGACAGTGGATTGACAGGCCGTAAGATTATTGTAGATACATATGGAGGATATGCGCGGCATGGTGGTGGAGCTTTTTCGGGAAAGGACTGTACTAAGGTAGATCGCTCTGCATCATATGCGGCCCGTTATGCGGCAAAAAACATTGTAGCGTCAGGGTTGGCTGAAAAATGTGAGGTGCAGCTTTCCTATGCTATTGGTGTAGCACAGCCCACCTCAATTATGGTGGACACGTTTGGAACAGGAAAACTTTCAGATGAGAGAATTACGGAGATTGTAAGAGAGAACTTTGATTTCCGCCCAGCTGGTATTATCAAAGAATTGACTTTAAGAAGACCTATTTACAGACAGACAGCTGCTTATGGACATTTTGGAAGAGAAGATTTGGATCTTCCATGGGAAAGGCTGGATAAAGTAAATGAATTAAAGAAATATTTGTAATAGTATAAAAATGGCACAGGAGGATTATGAGATGAACGTTGCGATTGTAACAGACAGCAACAGTGGGATCTTTGAAGAAGAAGGAAAGATTCTAGGTGTCCATGTCATTCCAATGCCGGTGATTCTGGAAGGGAAAACATACTATGAAGGCATTGATTTAACTCATGAGGAGTTTTATCAATGCCTTGAGGAAAAAAGAGAAGTTTTTAGTTCTCAGCCTTCACCAGCAGAAGTTTTAGACATGTGGGATAAACTGCTCTTATCCGAATATGATGAGCTTGTATATATTCCAATGTCCAGCGGACTTAGTGGTTCCTGTCAAACAGCTCAGGTACTGGCACAGGATTATGAAGAAAAAGTACAGGTGGTTGATAATCATCGCATTTCTGTCACCCAGAGGCAGTCCGTGTTGGATGCACTGATGTTGAAAGAAAAAGGGTGTTCTGCAAAAGAAATAAAAGAAGCCTTAGAACAAACTGCTTATGAATCCATTGTCTATGTAGGCGTGGAAACCTTAGAATATTTGAAAATGGGAGGACGTGTCACTCCGGCGGGAGCTGCCATGGGCACATTGTTAAGTATAAAACCACTGCTTGTAATTGCCGGGGAACGTTTAGATGCCTATGCAAAAGTTCGTGGAACAAAAAGCTGTAAAAAGCGTCTGCTTATGGAAATGAAAACAATTGCAGATGAATTTCATAAAAATAGTGATGAGATATATGTGGGCGTCGCAGGGAGCTTCGGAAAAAAAGAAGAACATCAGGAATGGATGGAAATGGCCCAAGAGATGTTTCCTTGGGAAGATGTTAAATACGATCCGCTGACTTTCAGTATCAGCTGTCATGTAGGACCAGGGGCTTTCGGTATGGGGATAAGTAGAAAAATAAGAATTTAGAATAAGTGGGGAATCAAATGAAGCGTTCATGGTTTAGAGCATTGCTCTTGAGACGAGTACAAGTATTATTCTTGTTGATTTTACAACTTTGCTTTTTGTTCTTTATTTTTCAAAATGAAAGCTTTATTGCACAAGTATTACGAAGCGTTATTCATATAATCAGTGGGTTTCTTGTCCTTTATATCATTTCTAAAAAGGACAAAGGGGCCAATAAAGTAATCTGGATTTTTTTGATTTTATTGTTTCCGTTGTTTGGAAGTCTGTTGTATATCTTATATAATTTTCAGGCATCTACAAGAAAATTTGAACAGAAAATATTTCAGATCGGACCAAAGAACAGAACCCTTTATGGATTACCTGGAAGTGCAGAAAAATCTGCATATTATGAGGCTCCTGCTCATATACCACAGATCCGGTATCTAAGGTATGCTGGTTTTCCTGTTTATGATGATACCCAGACTGAGTACCTTTCGCCGAGAGAGAAATTTTTTCCTATTTTCCTGGAGGAATTGAAAAAGGCACAAAAATATATTTTTATAGAATACTTTATTATAAAAGAAGGATTGATGTGGCAGTCTATTTTGGATATTTTGAAAGAAAAGGTTTCTCAAGGTGTTGAGGTGCGAGTTATTTATGATGATATTGGATGTTTTCTCGCACTACCGAAAGACTATGCGATGCAATTGAAAAATATTGGTATTAAATGTGAAGTGTTTAATCCATTTCGTCCTGTTCTTACGGCTATTCAGAATAATCGGGATCATAGGAAAATTACTGTAATTGATGGGAAGGTTGCTTTTACTGGAGGCTTAAATCTGTCTGATGAGTACATCAATACTTATGAAAAACATGGGTATTGGAAAGATGCAGTTATACAAATCAAAGGGAAAGCTGCATGGAGTTTGACAT
>JAETON010000068.1 GCA_021771695.1 Lachnospiraceae bacterium
TTCTTATGCAGTTATATGACAGTTCCCTTCCGGTAGGTCTTGTAAACAGGGAAACATTTACTTTTGACCTGTGCGATTACCAGTTTAATTATGCCGGAAATTCTAAGCATAATCAAAGTTTAAATTGATCTTTACACTTTACCAATCTCCGGTTAGTACAATTTCTACCTTTAATATGAAAAAATCCCATAAAGGGATTTTTTCATATTTGCCCTAGCACTTCTCAGTTAAATGCCACTATATGTACCACCATCAACATTTATAGAAATACCTGTGATAAATTCTGCCTTATCCGAAATCAAAAACGATGCAAGATTTGCTATATCTTTGGCTTCCGCTATTCTATGCATCGGGGATAAATCTGCAATATTTTGATTTATTTGTTCGGGGGATAATTCTGAATCAGCAGCAAGATCTTTCAACGTTTCTTTCCACAGCTCTGTATTAGTTGCTCCTGGATTGATTGCATTTACTCTTATCCCATATTTTGCCATATCATCTGCAACCGCCTTTGTAAAAGCCATTAATGCTGCATTTGTAACACTTCCAATTATAAAATCCTTACTTGGCTGTTTTCCAAATACCCCAATTATGTTGATGATACTTGCTTGACCGGACTGAATCAACAGCGGTAAAGCCTCTCTAGTAAGCCTAATATAACCCAACTGCTTGACGGAAATATTTTGTATCCATTCCTCATCTGTAATTTTCTGTATGCCACCAACCGGTCCACCACCAGCACAGTTGACCAATATATCCAGTTTACCGTACTTTGAATGGATTTTCTCAATGGCTTCCGATATGTCATGAAGATTGCAAACATCCCCTATAATATACTCTGCTCTTTCACCCTGTCTATTTAATTCCTCAACAACCTTGTTTAGCTTATCTTCACTGCGTGAAAGCAAAACAACCCGAATATTTTCTTTGACAAAGGATAAAGCTATTTCTCTACCTATCCCCCCACTTCCTCCACTTATTAAAGCCACACGTTCAGTCATATCATTCGCCCCCAGTCTTTTTATCTTTGAATACCTCTTTGGCAACGCTCAATGCATTTAACGCTTTAGGAAAGCCGATATATGGCACACAATGGATAATGATTTCTATAATCTCTTCCTGTTTCAGTCCAACATTTAATGCTGCATTAATATGTATCTGTAATTGTTTTTCACATCCCCCAAGTGCCGATAATGCAGCTATTGTTACAGCCTGCCGATTAGTAAGGCTCAAGCCATTACGATTATAAATATCCCCAAAAGCAAATTCAACAATATATTTACCCATATCCGGTGCAAAATCATTTAAGGACTCTACAACCGATATGCCCTCTGCTCCATCTACTTCCTGAAGCTTTTTCAGCCCAATTTCGTATCTCTTACTTTCCATAGTGACACCTCAATCCATATCTTTTCTGCGACTTAAATTCTCAAAATCTGAATCCTCTGGTGTTACACCTGCTCTTCCCCATGCATTCTTCTCATGCTCATTTAAAATAACAACTATTTTTTCAGCAGGAATATTCAGCAAATCATGCGTCGTTTTTGTCAAGTCATGAATCAGTCTTTTTTTCTGCTCACCTGAACAGGTATTCATTATGTCTACGTTTAATATTGGCATATAGATTCCTCCTTAAAATGCGAGAGTGATAACTATACATATTTTATCACTCCCGTTATAATCTTATCGCTGTACTGACTTTTCCAACCAGTCTTTATCATCTCCGGTTACTCCAGCCTGCCCCCACCCATTATTTTCGATTTCATTTATGTAAACGACAATCTCATCTAATGGTTCCTGCAACACTTCTTTCATCACTTTTGTGCATCCGCTTATCCACTTTTTCTTGTTTTCAGGCTTGATTCCTTTCCAACCGACAATAGACACTACTGACATGATACCGACCTCACTTTCTGTCTACTAAAACATACTCAAAAGTATTTAATCCACCTTTGATATGATCATGACCTGCCTCTTTAATAATCTGCTTGTATTCGTCTGTCAGAAAACTGTTTCTATATTCATCCGGATCACCTTCAAATTCTGTAACAAACAACACTCCCGGCTCTGTTGAAAATACACTATGGAATGATAAGAATGATTTTACCTTATCATTCTTCTCCACATATTTGTAAATACGCCTTTTCCTCCAATCCAAATAAGAATCAATACCACTGAGCGGCACTTCGATACTTCTAAGCTGCATATACTTAGTGACCGGAATAAATGTTTTACGGTCCTTGACCGAATCTACCAAGCCGTAGAGTCCCTGATGTATATCACTAGCAACAAATGCCGATAAATTGTTCAACAATTTCTGATACTCATCACTCTCCAGCAACCGTTGCACTTTACCAAAATCGGCAGTCTCATACATAAGTACATATGTATTTTTCTTTATTCCTTTATAAAGGACATAATCATCCAACAAATTCTTAAAAGCTGAATTGTCCCATACATTCTTAATGTCCTGCTCCTTTCCTGTTTCAATTTCCCACTCAGACACTACCAAATACTTTCCTGTCTCAATTTTTAAATTCATTCTTGTTCTCCTTTAATTTTTTATATATATTTTCTACTCTCTTCCAAGAATTGTGAATCACTACCCGGAATACCATTTTGTATCCATGATTTCGGCTGCATTTCCCGGATTAGTATTAAAACATTATCCCCCGAAACCATATATTTTTGTTTAAAGAAGTTAGTAATCTCTTTAAACAATTGGCTCTTACCTTCCTCATTATTGTTTTCCCAAATATCCAACTCAATGACTACCATTTCTTCATTAGCAACTTTACTGGAATAGTATGATTTTAATGGCTGTATTTCGATAATCCGACTTTTGCTACTAAACTCCCGATCTGCTAATGATACCCCTGCCCTACCCATGCAGTCTTTTTCTTTCAAATGGATAGTTACCTGAATTTTATCCAAAAAAATTCCAAGCAACTCATTTGTTTTCTTCGTTATAAAACTGATAACTTCTTGTTTTTGACTGCTATTTAGGTTAAGCGATGTATTCACAGTAAAATATGGCATAAAATCCCCCCTTTCAACCTGCTGCCATTTTCTCAAGAATTACTGCAACACCATCCTCATCATTTGATAAGGTTATATAATCTGCTACCTCTTTAAGAGATTCACATGCATTACCCATAGCTATTCCGATACCTGATTCCGTTATCATCTCTATATCATTATAGCTATCACCAAAACTCATCACTTGCCTATTATCCATTCCCAACTGGTTCGCTAATTCCATTACAGCTTTTCCTTTAGTTGCGCCATCCGGTATAAATTGCAGCATCCAATAATCGTCAAACCACGGAATAAATACATTATTCATTCCTCTCAATTTTAAGTTTTCAATATGTGCCAATGCTTTCTCTAACTCGTTCTTTCTTCCGATCATTAAAATTGATGTTGGTAATTGCAAATAATTAGACAAGTCAGCAATACAAGTCAGGTTAATACCCAATTCATAGGCATACTTTGTGCTTAATGGTCTTTCCTTTTCCACCATTACCTGATCACCTAAATTGTAATGTAAGATAATTTCTTTATCTGTTGCATATGTATATACGGCATTTACAATTTCCTTAGAAACCCTGTCATCTCTATATATGAAATTATTTTTTAAATCTACTAAAAGCGCACCATTATGAGCCACTACTACCCCGTCCATGCCAGCTTCTTGAAGATGCTTTTTTACTGCATCCAACATTCTGCCTGTAGCAAATATCACTTTTATTCCTTTACCATAAACCGCTTTTACTGCTGCTATTGTTCTTGGACTCAAAACATGATTGCTGTTTAATGCAGTACCATCCATATCCATAGCCACCATCTTTATTTGTGAAAAATCCAGTGTGTCAATCATTATCATGCTCCTCTATTTTGCTTCCGCTTATTCAAATAAAGTTCACGGTTTCTAAATGTATATGCCCCGAAGTACCCTGACGCATTGACAGAATTATCCTGAATTATCGAAAAGACACAATACATTGCACCTCCATCTGGTTTACATGCAGGAATAGCTTGAATGTAATAAGGCTTGTCCAATTCAACAAATTTCTTATAATCCACATATGATGCTGTCAGTGCCATAACTCCCTCAAAAGTAACTCCCATTACATGAAAAGACGCTAATGTTGCCTGACGTGCTGCTTCAAATAGTTTTATTCCATCTAAATGATCAGCATTATGGTCACTCTTGATTTCATCTATATAATTGAAACCTTTAAAATAAACCATATTCTCCACACGCTCAGCATCTGAGATTAAAACATTCCCTTGATTTACCTTGTGAACATACTTTTGAGGTATAGTTTCTGTTTTGACAGATAAAATTTCCTGAATACCTATAGGCATTTGAATCTTTTCAATAACACTGTACGCTTCTTCTGGTTTTCTGTAATCCCAATCCAAAGCCGCTAAGTCTGCCTCTGCACTAATACGAAAAGTTGTATTCTTCTTTGGATTTTTGACCATGAATTTAATTTTATCTCCAAGACAGAGTCTTAAAATTTCCAATTCCCTTCTATTGCTAATAATAATATCCGCAGGCTCTAACGTTTCAGGTTCTTCACCTTTAACATAGATATTGTAATTCCAATCTTCCATTATATTCTACCTCCTAAGTAAAATTACTTCCCTACTGATTGATTATGCTTAGAATTTCCGGCATAATTAAACTGGTAATCGCACAGGTCAAAAGTAAATGTTTCCCTGTTTACAAGACCTACCGGAAGGGAACTGTCATATAACTGCATAAGAA
>JAETON010000017.1 GCA_021771695.1 Lachnospiraceae bacterium
ATCCGGAGACAGAACCATTTTACGGTTCTGAGCCGGATTTTCTAATCATAAGGAAAGGAGCTGTGCTCCAGCAGTGAAATCATTCAGATTTCACTGTGTTTTGCAACAACTCCATCTTTTTATGTGCGGTTTTTTAAATATAGTCTGCCAAGTAAGAATTTTACATATATTTTACATGGGGAATATATAAAGTCAATACTTTGGTTATATAGTAATAATATGGAGGTTTTTATGCAGACGGGAATTGTAGATATAGGATCAAACACCATACGATTGGTATTATATGATATTCATAAAAAAAAATATAAAAAATTAATATCTAAAAAGAAAATGGCAGGATTGGCAGGATATATCAGTGACGGGAAACTAAGTGAACAAGGAACAAGGAAACTCTTGAAGATACTAAATAGTTTTCAAAAAATTGCGGATATATTTCAAATCCAAAAAATGTACTATTTTGCTACTGCATCATTAAGAAATATCCAAAATTCAAAAGAGGTTATACATCGAGTAAAAAAAGAAATAGGAATTTGTATTGAACTGATTTCCGGGGAGGAAGAAGGATATTTGGATTATTATGCAGTATCAAAAGAACTTCATTTGAAAACTGGGATTTTAATGGATGTCGGCGGCGGCAGCAGTGAATTGGTTGCTTTTCAAAATGATGAAATTCTTGGAAATCGTTCTTTGCCAATTGGATCTTTGAATCTATATAGCAAATATGTTCATGGAATTCTTCCTGGATTGGAAGAAAAAATAGAAATGAATCAGGTGATAGATCAATATTTAAGAGAATATGGACATCCGGTAAAAGTAAAGCAAATGATAGGTATTGGCGGCTCTATCCGTGCTGTCCATATGCTGGTTCAGGAGCTGGTTGGAATCAGCAGAAGAGAGAAAGGGTTTTATCGAAAGGATTTGAAAGAACTTCTTTATATGACGGAAGAAAGTGAAAAAGACTTTATCCGACAGATGTTAAAAAGAAAACCGGATAGACTCCATACCATTGTTCCAGGGATATTGATTATTGGAAAAATTATGGATTATTGTGGTTGTGAAGAAATTCTTGTCAGCAATGTGGGGGTTCGGGAAGGCTTTTTACAAAAGAGAGTGATGGAGGATTAAGATGAGTAGGAAATACGATTATTCTTACACACAGGACAGGGAATTATCCTGGCTGAAATTTAATGAGAGAGTTTTGATGGAAGCAGGGAAGAAAAATGTTCCGGTGTTTGAACGATTGAAGTTTTTAGAAATTTTTACAAATAATTTAGATGAATTTTTTATGGTACGGGTTGGAAGTATTCATGAAATGATGCTGATTCATGACAACCATCGGGATATTCGTTCAAATTTAACACCTCAGGAACAATTGGAAAAAATTATAGAGAGCGTAAAACCGTTATACAAATTACGGGATAAGATTTTTGAACAAGTATCTGAGGAATTGGAAAAACGAGATATAAAGAAATGCAGTTTTAAAGGATTGCAAAAAGGTGAAAAGGAATATTTAAAAGACTATTTTGAGGCAATGCTTCTGCCGATTTTGTCTCCATTTGTGATAGGAAGACAGCATCCGTTTCCACATA
The DNA here is from genome assembly GCA_021771695.1 of Lachnospiraceae bacterium. Classification (GTDB taxonomy): domain Bacteria; phylum Bacillota; class Clostridia; order Lachnospirales; family Lachnospiraceae; genus Anaerostipes. The sequence goes on from JAETON010000017.1 coordinate 1,590, forward strand.
TACCAAATAAAGGAATTCATGTTGGATTGATGTTGAAGAAGAAAGAAAAAGTATCTTTTGGAATTATTAAAATGCCAAAAAGTGTAGATCGTATCATTTTTCTTCCGGGAAAAGGAAATAGGTATATTCTTTTAGAAGAAGTAATGTTAGAATATGCCAATCAATTATTTGAAAATTATACAGTAGAAGAAAAAAGCATCCTTTGTGTTACCCGGAGTGCTGATATAAATCCAGATGATGAGATATATGAGACGACGGATGATTATCGGGAACATATGCGTCAAATCATAAAAATGAGAAGCCGTCTGGCTCCAGTCCGGTTAGAATTTTATAAAACTGGAAATGAGCAAATGGAGAGGTATTTGATCCATAAGCTTGGAATTTCTGAAGATGATATCTTTCTAAGCAGTACTCCTTTAGATATGAAATATGTGTATCCACTGATTGATAAAGTTCCAAAAGAGCAAAAGAAGACAGGATGTTACCGTCCATTTACTCCAGCTGTAAATCGGGATATTATACCGGAAGAATCCATTACAAAGCAGGTGCTGCAGAGAGATAAACTCTTGTCATTTCCATTTGAAACAATGGATACCTTTGTGGAACTTTTGAAAGAAAGTGCCAGAGACCGGGAAACAGTTTCTATTAAAATAACGATTTATCGTTTGGCAAAACAGGCGAAAATTGTAAAATATTTATGTGAAGCTGCAGAAAATAAAAAAGAGGTCCTTGTGTTGATGGAACTGCGGGCAAGATTTGATGAAGAAAATAATATTAATTATTCAAAGATTTTGGAAGAAGCCGGATGTAAAGTTATGTATGGCATGGAAGACTATAAGGTGCATTCAAAAGTGTGTTTAATTACCAAGAAGAATAGCAGGGGAATTTATTATATTACTCAAATTGGGACTGGAAATTATAATGAGAGTACATCGAAAATATATACAGATTTGAGTCTTTTGACAGCATCAAGAGCAATCGGAGAGGATGCTGTGAAATTTTTCCATAATATGTCTATTTACAATTTAGACGGACAATATGAACATCTGCTGGCGGCACCTTCAGGATTGAAAGAAAGGATCATTCAATATATTCATGAAGAAAAAATGAAGGCAGAATGCTTTCAGTCTTCCGGTATTTTTATGAAAATGAATTCTTTGACGGATCGTCAAGTGATTGATGCATTGTCTGAGGCCTCTTGTGCAGGGGTTCCTATTTTCCTTTTGATTCGCGGAATTTGCTGTATTCGTCCGGGAATTCCAGGCAAGACAGAAAATATTCGGGTAGAAAGTATTGTAGGAAGATTTTTGGAACATTCCAGAATTTATTGTTTTGGCATGGGAGAAGACATGAAGATTTATATTTCTTCTGCGGATATGATGACGAGGAATACCAGACGGCGTGTTGAGATAGCATGTCCGATTTATGACCCGGTAATTCAGGAAAGAATGAAAAATATGATTTTGATTTTAAAGAAAGACAATGTACTGGCAATGCGTCTGCAGGCAGATGGAGAATATATGCAGAAGGATATACAAACAGAAAGCATAAATTCACAACAGTATTTTCTGCGGGATGCAAAAAGTCAAAGACAAAAACAAAGGCCGGAGAAAAAGAAATTTTTAAAATTTTTGAGCGGCTATTTTCGCCAAAAATAAAATTAAGAAAAATGTAATAAAATAAATAGCAAAACCTGAGATAAATCGGTTATAATAGTCTTAAACAGGCAAATAAATTTCAGCCGGATGGAGGGAGTATTATGAGGAAGATTGTATTTAATAAAAAGTTTTTGGTGATTGCAGGATTGTGCTTATCTGCTGCAGGGGCATTGGCATTGAAGAGCCGTACAAGCACTCAAGCGTCGGACAGCAGTTTTCAAGTGGATGGTTTGAATATCAGTATTCAACAGTGTGAAGGGAAGTCTCAGGAGATTATGGAAGAAGATATTGATGAGACGATTTCCAATGAAGTGATGGCGCTGGAGGAAAAGGGACATCATTATGAAATTGGGGATGTCATCGAAGCCGGAGAAGCATCCTTTGTTCCAATGACAAAAGAGATTGATGACGAAACAGCATATCATGCTTTCGGTGGAATTACTTCTAAGAGTGGAAAAAATTATGTGATTGTTGTAAAATCTGAAAATGAATTGACACAGGGTGATTTAGAAACGGTTGTGGAAACTGTCAAAGAACAGGTAAAATAATAAAAAGAAATGGAAACTCTCTGGAATTGATATTTCAGGGAGTTTTCTTTGTGTTTTTGATAGGAATAAGATATAATTTTATCAATGATAAAGAACAAGGAGGCGGCAGAATGGTTCTAATTAAAAATGGGAGAGTTATAGATCCAGAGACGAAGTTTGATCAGATAACGGATGTAATTTTAGATGGAAATAAGATTCAAAAAATTGGCGAAGTAAAGGAGACAGCAGGTTACGAACAGGTAATTAACGCTGACGGATGTATTGTGTCACCGGGATTGATTGATGTACATGTTCATTTTAGAGATCCGGGATTTACGTATAAAGAAGATTTACAAACAGGTGCAGCAGCGGCGGCAGCAGGAGGATTTACGACGGTTGTCTGTATGGCAAATACAAAGCCGGTGGTAGATTCCGTGGATATTTTACAAGATATTCAGAAACGATGTGAACAGCTTCCGATTAAAGTTTTGCAGGCGGGAGCAGTTTCCAAAGGATTTCAAGGAAAAGAATTGACGGATATGGATGCCATGTATAAAGCAGGTGCTCCAGGTTTTACTGATGATGGTATTCCGTTGATGGATGAGGATTTTGTACGAAAGGCTATGAAAAAAGTAAAGGAACTAGATGTTCCAATCAGTCTCCATGAAGAAGATCCTGCCTATATCAAGCAGCAGGGAGTGAATCAAGGAAAAGTATCCGAACAGTTAAATTACGGCGGAGCTTCTTATTTGGCAGAAGCGGTGATGGTAAAAAGAGACTGCCAGCTGGCATTGGAGACAGGTGCAGCTGTGGATATTCAACATATTAGTTCTGCACAGGCTGTGGAATATGTAAAAGAGGCGAAGAAAAATGGAGCAAATGTTGTGGCAGAGGCTTCCCCGCATCATTTTACGCTGACAGAAGAAGCTGTGTTGAAATATGGAACTTTGGCACGAATGAATCCGCCGCTTCGGACAGAGGAAGACAGACAGCGGATTATCCAAGGGTTACAGGAAGGAACCATTGAAATTATCGCAACAGATCATGCACCTCATTCCAAAGAGGAAAAGGAAAAAGATCTGGCATCTGCACCAAGTGGTATTACCGGATTGGAAACTTCGTTAGGATTAGGTGTGACGGAATTAGTAGATAAAGGATACTTGTCTATGATGGAACTGCTTACGAAAATGACGGTAAATCCAGCGAAACTGTATCATTTGGAACAGGGAAGGCTTCAGGAAGGGAAACCGGCAGATTTGGTGATTTTCAATCCGAAAGAAGAATGGATGGTTACAGAATATAAATCCAAGGCATCCAATTCTCCATTTACCGGATGGAAATTGAAAGGAAAAGTAAAATATACCATTTGTGATGGAAAAATTGTAAATTTATAAAAAAATAAGAAAACTCCAAACTTTTTGCCATATTTTTACTTGTTAAATTGTTTACAATATAGATAAACTTGAATTATTGTCAAGATTACGGCTGGGATTTGCAAAGAATTTAAGAAATGAACGAAAGTATCTGAGAAAATCGGATACTTTTTTTCGTTTCATATTTAACTTAACTTTTACAGAATCAGTCTTTTTGATTTTACATTGGAAGCATAAGATTGGGTATGTAAACAAAATGACAAAGGAAGTCAAAAGGAGAGAATGTAAATGAGAAAGAAAATTTTAACTTTATTATTAGCGGCTGTAGCGGCTTCAAGTTTATTGACAGGCTGCGGCGGAGGAAGTCAAAAGGCAGAGAAAGCCAAAGATGAAATTGCAGTTGTATCCAGAGAAGATGGATCAGGAACAAGAGGAGCTTTTATCGAACTCTTTGGGATTGAAGAGAAAGACAAAGATGGAAATAAAGTTGATAAGACAACAACTGCAGCACAGATTACAAATTCTACATCTGTTATGATGACGACAATTGCAGAAAATAAAGCAGCCATTGGGTACATATCTTTAGGGTCTTTAAATGATACCGTAAAAGCTGTCAAAATTGACGGTGCCCAACCTAGTGTCGATACCGTAAAAGATGGTTCTTACAAAATTGTGCGTCCATTTAATATTGTAACAAAAGACAAATTAAGCAAACAGGCACAGGATTTTGAAAATTTCATTATGAGTGCAGAGGGACAGAAAATTGTAGAAGACAATGGTTATATTAAAGTAGATGAAAAAGCAGCAGCTTACAAATCCAATGGAGCAAAAGGAAAGGTTGTTGTAGCCGGATCTTCTTCTGTGACACCAGTGATGGAAAAATTGAAAGAAGCTTATGCAAAAGCAAATAAAGATGTAACAGTAGAAGTACAGCAGAGTGATTCTACAACAGGTGTTACCAATGCGATTGATGGTGTATGTGATATCGGAATGGCATCTCGTGATTTAGCGGACAGTGAAGCGAAAAAGGGTGTTACAGCAAAAGCGATTGCTCAGGATGGTATTGCAGTGATTGTAAATAAAGATAGCGATGTAGATGAATTGACAAGTGAACAAGTAAAAGCAATCTTTACTGGTGAAACAACAGCTTGGGCTGACATTACAAAATAATCAGTATATAAGATTGATGTGGGGGATTTATGAAGAAATATAAAGAGCAAATTATGAATGTGGTCTTCTTGATTGCAGCGTGTGCTTCCGTCCTTGCAGTAGCTCTGATTTGTGCTTTCTTATTTGTAAATGGAATTCCTACCATAGGGAAAATTGGATTTGGAAAATTCATTGCCGGACATATCTGGATGCCAAAGAATCAAATCTTTGGCATTTTCCCTATGATTTTGGGAAGTATTTACGTGACAGCTGGAGCGATTGTCGTGGGAGTGCCAGTGGGAATTCTTGCAGCAATTTATATGGCAAGATTCTGTAATGATAAAATTTATAAGATTATTAAACCAGCTGTAGGACTACTGGCAGGAATTCCTTCTGTTGTATATGGATTTTTTGGTATGGTTGTGCTGGTTCCAACGTTTCGAGAAATATTTGGAGGAACAGGAAATAGTATTTTTACTGCATCTATTTTACTGGGGATTATGATTTTGCCGACGATTGTGGAAGTATCAGAAAGTGCTATCCGTGCAGTACCAAATAGTTATTATGAAGGCTCTTTGGGACTTGGAGCAAGTCATGAGCGAAGTGTTTTCTTTGCCGTTCTTCCAGCAGCAAAGTCTGGGATTTTAGCCGGAGTTGTTTTAGGAATCGGGCGTGCAATCGGTGAGACGATGGCAGTCGTCATGGTGGCAGGAAATCAGGCAGTGGTACCTTCAGGATTATTTCAAGGTGTCAGAACCTTGACTTCTAATATTGTATTGGAAATGGGATATGCAACAGATCTTCACAGAGAAGCTTTGATTGCAACAGCAGTTGTGCTATTTGTATTTATTCTGCTGATTAATCTTTCCTTTGCAGCATTGAAGAAAAGGGAGGGGATTTAAATGGAAGCAGTGAAAATGATGGAAAAAACAGAAGAAATTTATGAAATTAATAAAGTGACATGGAGCCAGAGAATGAAATCATATAAAAGAACGCCATTATCCTTTTTATTATGGCTTTTGGTGAATCTGGCAATAACATTAACGGTTGCTATTCTATTTTTCTTGATAGGATATATTTTGGTAAATGGTGTGCCGAATTTGACCAGTGATTTATTTTCGTTCCGATATACCAGTGAAAATGTATCTATGTTCCCGGCGATTATCAATACACTCATTATGACTGGTTTATCTTTGCTGTTTGCAGTACCTCTTGGAATTTTTGCATCCATTTACTTAGTGGAGTATGCAAAACGTGGGAACAAATTTGTGGAAGTTGTACGTGTGACGGCAGAAACACTGCAAGGAATTCCATCAATTGTGTATGGACTATTTGGTATGTTGTTTTTTGTTGGAGCTTTGGGATGGGGATTATCCGTTTTATCCGGTGCAGCAACCATGGCAATTATGATTCTGCCATTGATTATGCGTACCAGTGAAGAGGCATTAAAATCTGTGCCGGATTCCTTCCGTGAAGGAAGTTTTGGTTTAGGAGCAGGAAAACTTCGAACGGTATTTCGGATCGTACTTCCGTCCGCAGTACCGGGTATTCTATCCGGCATTATTCTGTCAATTGGACGTGTGGTAGGAGAAACGGCAGCATTGATGTATACAGCAGGTACAGTAGCAGAGGTTCCGGCAAATATTATGAACTCTGGACGAACATTGTCTGTCCATATGTATACATTATCCTGTGAAGGACTTCATATTAATCAAGCATATGCGACGGCAGTTGTATTGTTAATTACAGTATTGTTGATTAATACGATTTCTTCTTTTATTGCAAAACGAATTACGAAAGGGTAAGCACATGGAAACAAAATTTAAAATTGATAATTTAGATTTATATTATGGAAAATTCAAGGCATTAAAAAATATCGATTTGGATATTCCTGAAAAAGAAATTACTGCATTTATCGGTCCTTCCGGGTGTGGAAAGTCTACACTTTTAAAATCTTTAAACCGTATGAATGACTTGGTGGAAGGATGTAAAATTACAGGAAAAGTAACCTTAGACGGGGAAGATATTTATGGGGATATGGATGTGAATGTTTTAAGAAAAAGGGTTGGAATGGTATTTCAAAAACCGAATCCATTTCCCATGAGTGTGTATGATAATATTGCTTATGGACCAAGGACACATGGGATTCACAGTAAAGCAAAACTAGATGAAATTGTTGAAAAGTCTCTTCGAAATGCAGCGATTTGGGATGAGCTAAAAGACCGTTTAAAGAAAAGTGCGTTGGGATTATCCGGGGGACAGCAGCAGAGACTTTGCATTGCACGTGCATTGGCTGTTGAACCGGAAGTTTTGCTGATGGACGAACCGACTTCTGCATTAGACCCAATTTCTACTTCCAAAATTGAGGATCTTGCGGTAGAATTAAAATCAAAGTATACAATCATTATGGTGACTCATAACATGCAGCAGGCAGTCCGAATATCTGATAAGACCGCATTTTTCTTATTAGGAGAGATGGTTGAATTTGGACAATCCGACGATCTGTTTTCTATGCCGAAAGATAAAAGAACAGAAGATTATATTACAGGGAGGTTTGGATGATATGAGAAACCGATTTGACAGACAATTAATGCGTCTGAATCAGGAAATGATTGATATGGGGGCTCTTTGTGAAGAAATGATTACAGCAGCTGCCAAGGTGACAGCCAGCAGAGATAAAGAGCTTATGGAAGACATGAAGGTTATGGAAGAAGAAATTAATCATAAGGAAAGAGATATTGAACGTATCTGCATGAAACTTCTTCTTCAGCAGCAGCCAGTGGCAACAGATCTCCGTGTGATTTCTGCAGCTTTGAAAATGGTGTCGGATATGGAACGTATTGGTGATCAAGCAGAGGACATTGCGGGAATTGTCCGCAAAGAAGCAGAAATTCTGAATGTACGAGAGAATACGCATTTAGACAAGATGGCGAAAGCGGCCATTGATATGGTAAGCCGAAGTGTTAAGTCGTTTATAAAACAGGATATAGAGATTGCCCGTGAGGTCATGGAAAAAGATGATGTGGTAGATGATTTGTTCCGACAGGTGAAGAAAGAGGCCATTTCTTTGATTCATGATGATCCTGAGAAAGGAGAAGAAGGTGTTGCCATTGTGATGATAGCCAAATACTTTGAACGTATTGGAGATCATGCAGGAAACATTGCCGAATGGGTAGAATTCTCTATCACCGGGGAATATAAAGGAGGCAGTTTGTGATATTTGTTGTAGAAGATGATCCAAACATTAGGGAACTGGTAACATATACATTACAAAGTACGGGATTTGAAGCCCGTGGTTTTGAAAGTGGAGCAGAGTTTTTAAAAATAGTGAAAGAGGGAGAAATTCCAGAATTAGTGTTGTTAGATATTATGCTTCCGGGTGAAGATGGAATTTCAATTCTTGGGAAACTTCGGAGAAATTCGGAAACAAAAGAACTTCCAATTATTATGATGACTGCAAAGGGAACAGAATATGATAAGGTGCTGGGACTTGACAGCGGGGCAGATGATTATATTACGAAACCATTTGGAATGATGGAATTGGTTTCCCGCGTAAAGGCAGTATTGCGCCGCTCTAAAAGAGATGAAAAAGAAGAAATCGTTGTAGGCAGCTTGAAAATTTATCCGAATAAGCATAAAGTGAAGGCTGGAGATGAAAAAGTAACATTAACCAATAAAGAGTTTAAACTTCTGTGCCTTTTGGCAGAAGGTAAAGGAAATGTGTTAACTAGAGACCAGCTTCTTACAAATATATGGGGATATGATTTTGATGGCGAGACAAGGACGGTAGATGTTCATATCCGTTCACTTCGTCAAAAGCTGGGAAGCTGTGGAAATTTGATTGAAACAGTACGCGGAATTGGATACCGCATAGGGGGAAATGAATGAAGCGGAAAATATTCCGGAACATGGTCTATATTGCGCTGAGTGCGGTACTTATCACAACGACGTTATTATCATTATTGGCATACTATCGTTATGTAGAACAGGTAAAAGATGATATCAGAGCAGAAGCTTCTTATTTGGCAGCGTCGTTAAATACACGGAAACAGCAGGACTTAAATATATATAAAGATATTACAGTCAGCAGAATTACATGGGTAAGACAAACTGGAAAAGTTATTTATGACAGTGAAGAGCAGGAAAGTCATATGGCCAACCATAAAAAGAGGACAGAAATTAGAGAAGCATTTCAAAAAGGTTCTGGAGAAGATACTAGAGTATCTCCCACATTAAATAAACAAACATATTATTATGCGGTACGTTTAAATGATGGAAGCGTACTCCGTTTAAGCCGGGAAATGCAGACGGTGTTTAAACAGGTAGAAGGAATTGTACCTTTGATTCTGCTTATGGCTGCAATCGTCATAGTTTTGGCTGTTTTAGTTTCTAAAATATCCACGAGACGAATTGTAGAACCAATCAACCAGATTGATTTGATTCATCCAAAACAGAATCAAACATACACAGAATTGACGCCTTTGCTGGATCGGATTGAAAAACAAAATATTGACATCAAACATCAAATTGAAGAAATTAAAGAAGCAGAAAATATGCGGAAAGAGTTTTCGGCAAATGTTTCTCACGAGTTAAAAACTCCGTTGACAACAATTTCCGGTTATGCGGAACTGATGAAAGATGGACTGGTACAAACGGAAGATATGGGAAGGTTCTCTGCAACAATTTATGAAGAAGCAAAGCGTTTGATTGTCATGATTGAAGATATTATCAAACTATCTAAATTGGATGAAAATCAAGTGGGATTAGAAAAAGAATCCATTGATTTATATGAGCTGGCATTTAAGATTAAAACAGATTTGCGTATCAAGGCATTTGATGAGCATGTTTTTGTTCATATTCGAGGAACACATGTTATCATTCACGGAGTATATCAGGTATTATATGAAATGTTTTTTAACATGTGTGAAAATGCCATAAAATATAATCGTGCAAATGGAAAAGTGGAAATTACCATTACATTCATCAATGATTGTCCTGCAGTGATCGTAGAGGATACGGGAATTGGAATTCCGAAAGAAGATGTTGACCGGGTATTTGAGCGCTTTTACCGGGTAGATAAAAGTCATTCTAATCAAAAAAAAGGTTCCGGGCTTGGTCTTTCCATTGTAAAGCATGGAGCAAAATACCATCATGCCAAACTTGCTTTGGAAAGTGAAATAGGGAAAGGAACTAAAATTACGATTATTTTTCCAAAAGAGAAAATTTCTTAAATTATAATATATAGCTGATAAAAGGAAAACCACAGCCGTTTTTGACTGTGGTTTTCCTTATTTTAAATATTATAAAATTATTTAAAGACAGGTTTATCATAAGTAAATGTATTGCCAGATGCATAAGCACTGCGGAACTGATTGTACATAATGAGTGCTATTTTTTGTGCATAGGCAGGATCTGTTGCATATTGATGCCATAAATATGTGGAATTTGGATTATAACGGAATTTATAAAGTGTATTTTGCTTATAAGTGGTATTGTTAATATATTCTTGACTGACATATTTTGCAGCACCTTGAATTGCTTTATCTACGCTTGTCCATCCCATATAATATGCATAACTGAATCCGCATAACTGAGGATCACTGTCGTAAGCCTTGATTCCATACAAGTTATATACTTTTTTTGAAGAAACCTTTTTCGTAATATATTTTCCACCGACTTTTTTGAAACCTGTAACAGTTCCGTTTTTATCTTTCACAACAGAAGCACCGGAAACTACTTTGGTAATGGATTTTCCTTGGGATAGTGTACTGGTGCCGTAACCGGTTTCTAAGATTGTCTGGCACAGGAAATATATCGGATCAATTTTGTATGTTTTCGCAGCAGAAGTTAAAACAGTTCCCTTATTTTTCAATACACTGCCTGATTTTAATTTATTGTTCAGCAGGTTGTTGTAAGTTGTGCTGTTAACAGAACGATAAACATTTAACCGTAAAAATTGATAATTGTGTGTTGTATCAGATGATGGATTAATATAGGTTTTATAAATTGAAGAAGTTAATTTTTTTCCACCATAGGATGCCGTCTGTTTCAATTGGGAACTAATATAGCTGCTTAATGTTTTGTTATAGTTTGTAGTTACGTTTGTGGTTTTGCCGGCAGTTGACGCAGATGCTGCAGCCGGCTTGTTTATGTAAATTCTTTTTGCGGAAGATGAGTAAGTATATTTCATTCCGAGGTTTGTAATCAATGCCTTTGCAGGAAACAAAATCACGGTTTTCTTTGTTGTATAATATTTTACTTTTATAGGTGCCTTGGAAAAGGTTTTCTTTTTGCCGTTTAAATAATAAGTCTTTTTCCCAACATAGGCAGTTAATGTTTTTGAACCGTGCTTTAGTACAATTTTCCCTGTTTTCTTTGTATAGGTACGTTTTACCTTTGGCCCTTTACTCACCAGATAATCGTAATAGGGAATCATATTGATTTTACTCATTTGAATTCCCGGATATTTGGAAGAAAGTTTTTGGCTTCCGTAAGAAAAATTCAGTTGTTTTCCTGTATAAGTACGTGTTTTACCACTGTAACGAATTTTTAAACTGGCTGCCTGTATGGGATTGGAAGGCAGCAGTCCTGCAGCACATCCTGCAATCAGCACAGATGCAATGGTCTTCTTTAGTTTCATAGCAATACTCCTCCTTTGCTTATAAGTTTATCACCTTGTTCATTAAAATTCAATAGAAATGTAACAAAAACGTAATAAATTCATGCAAAAGAAGATGTAGGGTAAAAACAGCCTTTGAGATAAAATCGGTTACTATTTATAAACTGGTTTATCATATGTGAATTTTACATTGTCCTCATAAACGGTTTTGTATTTTTTCATCAATTCGCCAATACCTTTGGCATAGGCAGGATCTGTTGCATATTGATGCCAGATATTTGCAACAACTGGATTGTAGCGGAATTTATAAAGGGTATTTTGGTTATAAGTGGTGTTATGTACATACCATTTGGAAACATATTCGGCGGCACCTTGAATGGCTTTGTCAACACTTGTCCAGCCTTCGTTATAGGCATAAGTGAATCCGCATAATTGCGGTGCGGCATCAATTGCCTTGATTCCATAAAGGTTGTAACAAGTTTTCTTCTGTTCTGTTTTACTAAGAGTTTTTACTTCTAAATACCCGCTGCCGGTTTTTATATAACTGCGATTGCTTTTTCGCTTTTTAGAAGAAATAAATTTAAATCCTATAATTTCACCGGAAGCATCTTTCGTTATGGAGTCGCCTGTAACAATTTTTCCTTTCAAACTGGTTTTGTCAGTTTTTTGAACAGTTTCATCTACTAAGGATGAAGACTTCATTCCTTTTGCAAGAGTGCTGGTGCCATATCCGGATTCATGAACCGTCTGGCATAAAAAGTACAGAGGATCTATATTTTGCCCTTTTGCAGCATTGATAAATACACTGCTTTTTCCTTTAAAAACACTTGTAGGATGATTCACCAGCATGGCAGCTAAATGATTGGCATACACATTCTTATTCACATTTCGATAAGTATTCAAGGTTAAGAATTGAAAACCATCGGTGGTGTCTTTGGCGGGATTGATGTACTGTTCATACTGAGCGGTTGTAATTGCTTTTCCTTTATAAGAAGGATATTCTTTTTGTTGTTCTTTAATATAAGCTGCCATAGAAGCCGGCATAGAAGCGGCTGGCTTTGCGTAATGAATGATCCGTTTTTTGCTGTCATAAGTATAAGAGATGCCTAAGTATTTTGCAGTAAACTTCGCTGGAACCAAAATGTAGTTTTTGTTAATGCTGCGGTATTTTACAGTCAGAGGTGCAGTCGTTAACGTTCTTTTCTTTCCGTTGGTATAGGCATATTTTTTGTTTTTATAGAAAATAATTGTTTTTTTTCCATAAGTGAGCTGGAGACGTCCGGTTTTACTGTTATAGCTTCTTTTCACTTTTGGACCATTTTTTACAATGGCAGTATAATATGGGAGCATATTTACTTTATTGATTTGAATTCCCGGGGCTTTTCCGAGGGAGACCTTTTTCCCTTTATATGTAAAAGAAAGCTGTTTGCCTGTATAATTACGGTTTTTTCCATTGTATCGCAGAGATAAGCCAGTTCCCCAGACGGTTGTTGTCATCAAAATACTGCCTAAAAAAGCAGCAGTCAGCGTTTTTATAATATATTTTCTCATAGGCTGAGTCCTCTTCTTTCTTAAATTGAAAACATCATGAATCTATAAAATTATAACATGGTGTTTTTTAAAAGGCAATTTCGTATGGAAAACTATGAGGCAAATATTTGACAAAGGTACAAATCTTTGTTATCATGAAAAACAGATATTTTAGTACGCTAATGTGCTAGCATAATAGAATTGAAGGAGCGAAAAAGATGAAAAAAATTGTTATTGGATTATTAACCGTTGCACTTGCAGCAACAATGCTGGCTGGATGCGGCAGCAAGAAAGAAGAAAGCAAAAAAGATGAATCTCTTTCTAAAATTCAGGAAAAGAAAGAGCTGGTTTTAGGACTGGATGCATCATTCCCGCCAATGGGATTTACGGATAAAGACCAGAACATCATTGGATTTGATATTGATGTTGCCAAAGAAGTTGCTAAGAGAATGGATATAAAATTAAAGCTGCAGCCGGTAAACTGGGATTCTAAAGAACAGGAATTGGATACAGGAAATATTGATTGTATTTGGAATGGTTTAACTTACAGTGATGAACGAGCAGAAAAGATGTTATGTTCTACTCCATATATGGAGAATCATCAAGTATTAGTTCTTCCGGCAGACAGCAAGATTAAGAGTCTGGCAGATGTGAAGAAGCAGTCTGTAGGAGTTCAGAAAGGTTCTACCGCAGCAGATGCAGTGGATAAGACAGATGAATTGAAAGATGCAGACATTGTATTGATGGCAGATAATGTACAGATTCTCAATGACCTTGGAAATGGACTGCAGGCAGCTGTTATGGATGAAGTAGTTGCAAAATATTATACAGCAAAAGACGAAGGAAAATACAAAGTGCTGGCAGCCGATTTAGCGACAGAAGATTATGTCATTGGATTTAGAAAAGGTGATAAAGCTCTTTGCAAAGAAGTTGAAAATCAATTAAAAGAGATGGCAAAAGATGGTTCTTTAGCAAAGATTAGCAAGAAATGGTTTAACGAAGATATTACAACCATTAAATAAGAACGATGAGAGAAGGGGCTTTTGTTGACAAAGGCCCCTTTTTGTACGTTATAAATATAATACATAGGAGTTATGAAAATTATGGATCAAATACAGAATTTTCCAGAGATTGTGAAACTGTTAATTGAACATGGATTAAAAGAAACATTGACACTGTTCTTTTTGACATTAATTTTTGGACTGATTTTAGGATTGGTGATTGCAAAAGGGCGTATGTCAAAGTTCCGTATTATTCAAATGCCGGTTCGGTTTTATTTATTGATTATGCGTGGAACACCTTTGATTCTACAATTATATGCTTTCTATTTTGGGCTGTATTATGTTGCAGGAATTAGTTTAGACCGAATGACAGCGGCAATCATTGGATTTACATTAAATTATGCAGCATATTTTGCAGAGATTTACCGCAGCGGTATTCAAGCAGTTCCAAAGGGGCAGTATGAGGCGGCAAAAGTGCTTGGATTCAGCAAATCCCAGACATTTTTTAAGATTATACTGCCACAGGTAATTAAGATTATTATTCCATCCATGGGAAGTGAATGTATGACACTTGTAAAAGATACATCTCTTGCCCACGTTGTAGGAGTTATGGAAATTTACGTTGTTGCAACCAATCAGATGGCTCGAAGCCGGGGCATGATTTATCTGGTAGTGGCAGGTATTTTCTATTTGATTATGAATGCAGTTGTATCAAAAGTCTTCTCAATTATTGAGAAGAAAATGGATTATTATCGTTAAGGAGGAGAGAAAATGAGTATTTTATCGGTAACAAACTTACAGAAGAAGTTTGGAGACCTTACAGTATTGAAAGATATTTCTTTCCAAATTAATGATGGGGAAATTATTTCAATCATTGGTTCTTCAGGTTCCGGAAAATCTACATTATTACGTTGTATGAATCAGCTGGAGACAATTACCAGCGGAACCATTAAAATCAATGGGAAAACATTGGTAGAAACAAAAAATGGAACACCAGTATATGCAGGAAAGGATGTACAGAAAGATATTTTGATGGAAACGGGATTTGTATTCCAGAATTTTAACTTGTTTCCACATTACAGTGTTCTAAGAAATGTTATGGAGGCGCCAATCTGCGTAGCAGGAGTGCCAAAAGAAACTGCCAAAAAGAAAGCGATGGAATTATTAAAGAAACTGGGACTGGAAGCGAAGGCAGAGGCATATCCGTGTGAGCTGTCAGGGGGACAGTCACAGCGTGTATCGATAGCACGTGCTTTGGCACTGGAACCTAAAATTTTGTTTTTTGACGAACCGACTTCTGCACTGGACCCGGAATTAACCGGAGAGGTTTTGAAGGTTATCAAATCATTGGCAGATTTGCATATGACGATGGTAATTGTTACTCATGAAATGGCATTTGCAAAGGAAATATCAGACCGGGTTATTTTTATGGATCAAGGTGTGATTATTGAAGATGCACCGCCGGAAGAGGTCTTTCAGTCTGAAAATGAGAGAACAAGAGAATTCCTTGGAAAATATCACGATATACAATAAAATGAATAACTTGAAAATTCTGTTTTTAGAAGGGGGAAATTATGGTAAAGAATATGCCGAATAAGTTTTCAGAAGTAACACCTGAAATCAGACAGCTTGCAGAGAAATGTAATAAAAAAATTGATTCCGAACTTTTTGAAAAATATGACGTGAAACGAGGACTTAGAAAACAAAACGGAGAAGGTGTACTGGCGGGACTTACGGACATTTCCATGATTCAGTCTTATACAGTGATTGACCGTGAGGTTGTGCCTTGTGAAGGAAAATTATATTATCGTGGACTTAATATTGAAGATATTGTTGAGGGTTTTATTTCTGAAGACAGATTTGGATTTGAAGAAGTTGTCTATCTTTTGCTGTTTGGAGAACTGCCAACACATGCAGAGTTAGAGGAGTTTAAAGCTATGCTGGCTGAGTATCGTCAGCTTCCAACGAATTTTGTAAGAGATATTATTATGAAAGCACCAAGCCGTGACATGATGAATACTCTGTCAAGGAGTGTTTTAACATTATACTCTTATGATGATTATGCAAGTGATATTTCACTGCCGAATGTTTTAAGGCAGTCAATTCAGCTGATTGCACTATTTCCGGTTCTGGCAGTTTATGGATATCAGGCATATTCTCATTATGAAAGAGGAGAAAGTTTGTTTATTCATCTGCCACAGGAAAATCTATCTGCTGCAGAAAATATTTTGTATTTATTAAGACCGGATAGCCATTATACAAAATTAGAAGCAAAGATTCTAGATATGGCATTGGTACTTCATGCAGAGCATGGCGGTGGAAATAACTCCACTTTTACGACACATGTTGTATCATCTTCTGGGACAGATACATATTCATCCGTTGCCGCTGCACTTTGTTCTTTAAAAGGACCAAAACACGGCGGAGCTAATATCAAAGTAGTACAGATGTTTGATGATTTGAAAGAACATGTGAAAGACTGGGAAGACGACGACCAGATTCGGGAATATTTATTGAAACTTTTACACAAAGAAGCGTTTGACAAAGCAGGATTGATTTATGGTATGGGCCATGCAGTGTATTCTATTTCTGATCCCCGTTCTAAGATTCTTTCCAGATTTGTAAGACAGCTTTCTGAGGAA
Organism: Lachnospiraceae bacterium; assembly: GCA_021771695.1. Taxonomy (GTDB): domain Bacteria; phylum Bacillota; class Clostridia; order Lachnospirales; family Lachnospiraceae; genus Anaerostipes. The sequence goes on from JAETON010000017.1 coordinate 18,089, forward strand.
AAAGGACGAGAAAAAGAATATCACTTGTATACCAGTGTAGAGCGTCTTGCAAAAGAAGTCATTGCAAAAGAACGTAAGATTTATAAAGGAGTAAGTGCTAACATCGACTTTTACAGTGGATTTATTTACAGTATGCTGGGACTGCCCCATGAGTTGTATACTCCGTTGTTTGCTATTGCACGTATTGCAGGGTGGTCCGCACATCGTATGGAGGAATTGGTAAATGGGAATCGAATTATTCGTCCGGCCTATAAAGCAGTTGCTCCAAACAAAAAATATGTTCCGATTGATGAGAGAAAATAAAATATATATGGAAAAAACTCTTGTAATAATATATATCCCCCTTTACTGGATATCCAGTAAAGGGGGATTTTTATACAAATCTTATTGAGCAGTCATACTGCTGTCCACTTCTTTATAAGTATCTAAATCAGATGGTAATTCAACAGTAACCTTTTTGCCAGGATTTTTATAATTCATAGTCATGGAAATGGTAATTTTTCCAGCTTCTCCGGTTTTGCTTTCCATTACCATCTTGATGGATTCTTTTAAAGTATTATCATCTTCATCCAAAGTACGTTTTCCGGAGAAAGAACTGATTTTGATGGAGTCTGAAACATCGGAGCCGGAAGTATTTCCAGTGATAGAGCTCATTTGACTCATAAGACTTTCAATGTATTCGTTCAGTCCGTCTTTATTTAGAGAGTAACTTAATACCAGATTGTCTCCATCTTCTTTTAACTTCAAATTCTTATAATATTTTGAAGGAAGTGTGGATTGACCGGTGGTACTTTCTAACTGCTTTTGCATAGCAGCAATATCCATCTTTACTTTTTGTTTCTGACCCATTGAGTTCATGTAGTAATAACCGTCTGTGTAATACATCTTCATGTTCATGGACTGTCCTAAAACGGACATCTTCATGTTCATATCCATTTTCATGGAGTCTTTGTTGGTGTCTGTGACTTTTGCGTCAAAGGACATGTCAAATTCCATTGCAGAAGATGAATCAGAGTCACCGGATTCAATTTTATATTTTGCTGTGCCTGTCATTTGAGAAGAAGTCATATCCTTTGCCTTTTTGATACTGGACTCTAAGACTTCCTTCGCACTGCGTTTCTTTGTGCAGGCAGTCATAGAGAATACTAAAATGCCTGCAAGGAGTATGGCGGATAACTTTTTAATACTTTTTTTCATAGATTTCCTCCTTGTAATCCAAATATGGATTTAGTATAGTGATTTAGTTACTTTCTTTTATTATATGTGATTTTTAATGAAAGGTAAACAAAAAATAGTTGTATTTGACAAGAAGTTTTGTAAGAATTAAACTAAAGATAGGTGCTGTAAGTAAAAAATTGATGATAAGCTGGAGGCGATTTTATGAAAAAGACATTTTATTTAATGTCAGAAGCAGACCAGTTAAAACTGCATGTGCTGCTGATGGAGCCGGAGGGAGATCCTAAGGGAATTGTCCAAATCTGTCATGGAATGACGGAACATAAAGAACGTTATGAACCATTTATGGAAATGTTATGTGCAAATGGTTATGCGGCAGTGATTCACGACCATAGAGGCCATGGAAAAAGCATCAAAGAAGAAGGGGATTTAGGATATTTTTATGATACTACCGGAGAGAAGATTGTAGAAGATGTACATCAGTTAACAGTGTGGATGAAGAAAAGGTATCCGGGAATCCCATATCACTTATTTGGGCATAGTATGGGGTCGTTGGTTGTCCGCTGTTATTTAAAGAAATATGATAGAGATCTGGATTCGCTGATTGTATGTGGAAGTCCCAGTGAAAATAAGGCGGCAGGGGCAGGAATTGTTATGGCAAAAGCTGCTTGTGCGGCAGGAGAAAGACAGCCGGGAAAATTGTTCCAGAAAATGGCATTTACAGCATATCGTAAAGAGCTGCAGAGAGAAGATTCTCCAAATGCATGGATTAGTTATAATCGGGAAAATGTACAAAAATATGATGAACACCCATTGGATGGATTTTTGTTTACGAACAACGGATTTTTAAATTTGTTTTTATTAATGAAAAATACTTACAGAAAAAAGGGATGGGGGCTGCATCATCCGTCTCTGCCAATTTTATTTATCGCAGGTGCAGATGATCCATGTATTGGTTCTAAGAAAAAATATGCACAGGCAATGACATTTTTGAAGAAAAGAGGATATAACAATGTCCGGGGAACGCTGTTTTTAAATCGGCGGCATGAGATTTTAAATGAAGATAATGCAGAAAAAGTTTATGATGTGATTCTATCGTTTCTTGCATCTGCAGAAGGAAAATAGCATATAGTGAAAAAAACGAAAAGAGCTGTATTATGAATGGCAGCATGATGAGAGATTTCATCCGAACAGCACTTCTTCCTGTGGGGTTTACTCTGTACGTTTGGGGCGGAGGCTGGAATTTTGAGGATACAGGAGCAGGAAGTGATGGAATGCGGATTGGAGTGAATCCTCAGTGGAAAGAATTTTTTTATATGCAGAAGGCAGATTATGATTTCCGGGATCATCGATATGAACATGGAAATGGATTGGATTGTTCCGGATATATGGGATGGGTTCTGAATAATACGTTGTCGAAAGTTGGTTTAGCGGATGATTATGTGAAAAAGGCAGGATGGCAGCCTCAAATGCTTTCAAGGAAAGGATTGGGGATATGGTGTCCGGCAGAGAAGGTAACAGATTGGAAGACGGGAGATATTATGGGTTCCTTTGAAGAGGGACATATTTTTCTTGTATTAAAAAAGTGCAGGGATAACAGTCTGTTGATTTGTCATTCCAGTCCGCCGGGTGTTCAGGTAAATGGAACGTCAGATTCTGCTGGAAATAGAAACAGCATTGCGGTACGGACAGCCAGACAGTATATGTTGAGGAAATCACCGGAATGGTGCAGGCGGTATCATGATTTTTGGAAAGATGAAAAATATCTAACAAATTATGACCAGTTCCGCTGGAACGATTTTTAAATTTAAAAATTGACATACAGAAAAGAAAGAGATATACTTTTCTACGTTTGAAAATTTTATTTGTATACAGAAAATTATATGAAATAAAGGAGCACATATGAACTCAATTGGAATTGTTACAGATAGTCACAGTAGTATTAGCCAAGGGGAGGCAGAAGAGAAAGGGATTATGGTGCTGCCAATGCCGTTTTATTTCGGTGATGACTGTTATTATGAAAATATTACGTTAACGAGGGAAGATTTTTTTCAAAAACTGGATGCAGAGGATTCCGCGGCTACTTCTCAGCCGTCTCCAGAAAAAGTAATGGAAATCTGGGATGAGGCTTTAAAAAAATATGAAAATATATTATATATCCCAATCAGCAGCGGTTTAAGCGGTTCTTGTATGACAGCCAAAGCTATGGCACAGGAGGAGAAGTACGAAAATAAAGTATATGTTGTAGATAATGGGAGAGTAGCAACGCCATTGCATCGTTCTATTTTAGATGCTTTAGAATTAATCGAGGAAGGATATTCAGCCAAAGAGATTCAATCAATTTTGGAAGAAGCAAGAGAAAGAATGGTGATTTATGTTGGTGTTGAAACGTTGGAATATTTGAAAAAGGGAGGAAGGATTACTCCTGCTGCGGCTGCTCTAGGAAGTGTATTAAACATTAAACCAATTTTGAAATTTGATGTCGGGGTATTGGATACATACAAAAAATGCCGCGGTTTCAAAAAAGTAAAAAAAGAAATGATCAAAGCCCTGCAGAATGATTTGGAAACGAAATTTAAAGCAGAATATGAAGCAGGAGAAGTTTATCTGCTGGCAGCATCCAGTGCGTCAAAAGAAGAGACAAATCAGTGGATTCAAGAAATAAAAGAAGCATTTCCGGATATGGACGTTATGTGTGATGATTTATCACTAGGGGTATGCTGCCACATTGGACCGGGAGGACTTGGAATCGGATGTTCCTGTAAGCCGAAACGTCATTCATAGTATGAAAAAAAGAGGAGTGATCTCCTCTTTTTTTATACTTGAATTCTATCTGCGACTTCATTTCCAATCGCAATTCTTTTATCACCGGAACTAACAATTAAACAGTCCTTGTATTTTTGAAGAACACGAATACTGCTTCCTTGATACAAATGTAATTTATGCATGTTTTCTAATACTTCCGGTAATCCGAACATCCACTGAATGGTGTAAGTAGCTCCTTGTATTGACTGTGATAAAGGCTGCATAAAATCCCTCCTTTGACCGTCCTTAATCGATTAATCTTATTGTAAAAGGGAGAACAGAGGTTAGTCAATCGCAACATTATTCCATCCAGAGGAAATTCATATATTTTTTATTTTGTTTTTCCCAATCAGCTTCACAGTGCTGTCCGCCGTTTTGACAGTAGAGGCGTGTTACAACGCCTTTTGCGTCTAATTTATTGGCATACATGCGGTTGCATCGTGCCATGTAGCTGTTTGGATTGTATTTTGGCTTTTCTTTGGAACGTTTCAGTTCATCCGTACCCCAAGACATATAAATTCTAGTGTCAGGACTTAAAGAAGCTGTTTCAATTTCTGCCTTCAAAGCCTTTTGACAGATAGAAATAGTACTGGATAAGCAGGCAGCTTTAGAAAATACGTCATTGTGGCGGATAACGGCATAAAGAGACATTAATCCACCCATGCTGGAACCTGCAATTGCAGTACATTCACGCTGAGGCAGTGTACGGTAATCCCGGTCAATGATAGGTTTTAATTCATCGATTATCCACTGGATGGTTTGAGCCCCAATTCCATCAATATTTCCAAACTGTTTGTGGTTTTTCAGGGTATATGGGCAGTATTCACTTAGTCGGTCATCCCCTTCGTGGCTGCATTCGATTCCCACAATAATCAAAGGTTTTTCCCATTGATCCAAAAAGTCTTTTAAGCCCCAGCTTTTTCCGTAGGTGGCATATTCGTCAAAAAATAGATTGTGTCCATCAAAAAAATACATCACTGGATAACGTTCGTTGGTTTGATCATAGTTATCAGGTAAATAAATATGTAGTGTACGCATTTGTTCTTTTGGGGTGAATAAAATTTCTCGCTTTATAATCATAGTTGTTCTCTCCTTTCAGCAAGCACGTATATTGTATTCAATATGTAGATACGATATGTGAGCTATTATGGCACAAAACTGAAAAGATTGCAAATATCGGTGTTTTGTTTTCTTTTTAATCGTCAATTTGAATCAAATTGCTGTAATATTTTGTTTTTCCAGCATAACTTTTCGCTCTGGTATAGTAGATTCTCCTTTTACACAAAGATGGAGATAAGTTTTCATTTCCTGAATGCTCATACCGCAGTTTTTTAAGCAGTTTAAGCTTTGAATCCAAGCAATATCCCGGTCATCAAAAACCCGATGGTTATTTTTATTTCTCTTTACATTAGGCACCAATCCTTGATTGCAGTAAAATTTTAATGCCTCATAATTCATATTTACCTGCTGGCAGGTCTCTTTCATTGTATACATTTAAGATTCCTTTCTTGTAAAATTTATATTGAAAAATATGAATAAAGTTGTATTTAGGTATTGCACGGTAGTAACTACCGGGTGTTACAATTGCACCATACCATAGAAAATGAAGCAGAACAAGGAGGTTTTTATGAACGATTTTATATATTCTTATCCGGTAAAGACGTATTTGGGAGAGGGAGCAGCGGCCAAATATCTGCCGGGAGAGTTATCAAAAGCTGGAGAGAAAGTAATGCTGGCATATGGCGGGGGCTCCGTCCATAAAAATGGTATTTACGAAGAGATGATTTCTACTTTAAAAGAGACAGGAAAAACATTATAGAGTTTTCAGGAATTATGCCGAATCCGACTTATGCAAAAGTGCAGGAAGGTGCAAAACTTGCAAAAGAGGAAAAGGTAGATTTTATTCTTGCAGTTGGAGGAGGTTGTATCTGACTGCTGTAAGATTGTGGCATCTCAGGCAGTAATAGAAGAAGATATTTGGGAAATGGAATTTGGGAAACATCAGTTTCCAACAAAAGCATTGCCGATGGGAGTTGTTGTTACTGCATCTGGAACAGGTTCTGAACAAAACAATGGAGACTTATTTTGGGAAACCACAGGAAACTTTTGTATCAGATGAAATAAATGAAGCAATTATGAGAAATATCATTTGGAATATCCGAAAATTGGTGCAGAATCCAAAGAATATGGACACTAGAAGAGAACTTATGTGGGATTCGGCTATGGCGGAAAATGGAATTGTAATCATGGACAGGGCTTGGCAGTTATTGATGCACTTGCTGAGTTTATTCAGGAAATTGGTTTACCGGTTACTTTGGGAGAAATGGGGATTACAGACAAAGAGATATTAAGAAAGACAGCTGACAGCAGTCAAAATGATGCAGCCCAAAAGGAGCAATCAACAAAAAGTGCTTCTAATGAAGTGATTACATATGGTGTGGCACTGTCAATGGTGATATGGAAAAATTTGAAAAAGAAAGATTTATAGTGGAAAATTTTAAAAATAAATTAGCACTCACCTATTGACAGTGCTAATAACTGATGTTATATTACAAATAGAACATAAAGGATAGAAAGTTGAATGATGGGATATGATAGATAAAAGGAGGGAGAATCATGAACATTAACAAATTTACACAAAAGTCCATTGAGGCAGTGAATCAGTGTGAAAAGATTGCTTATGACTATGGACATCAGGAGATAGATCAGGAACATTTTTTGTATAGTCTTTTAACTGTGGATGACAGTTTAATTGCCAGTCTGCTAGAGAAAATGAATGTGAATAAAGAAGCATTTTTAGCACAGGTACAGGGACTGCTTGCCAAGAAGCCAAAAGTATCCGGTGGACAGGTATATATGAGCAATGATTTGAATCAAGTGCTTTTGCACGGAGAAGATGAGATGAAGGCTATGGGAGATGAATATGTCTCTGTGGAACATCTTTTCTTAGCGATAATCAAACATCCAAATAAGGCAGTGAAAGAACTGTTCCGCGGTTATGGAATTACGAGGGAACGTTTTCTTCAGGTATTGTCTCAGATTCGAGGCGGACAGAAAGTTACCAGTGATAATCCGGAGGCAACTTATGACAGCTTGGAGAAATACGGATATGATTTGGTGAAACGTGCCAGAGAGCAGAAGTTAGATCCTGTGATTGGACGTGACAGTGAAATACGAAATGTGATTCGTATTTTATCTAGAAAAACCAAGAATAATCCAGTGTTAATTGGAGAGCCGGGTGTCGGTAAAACAGCGGTTGTAGAAGGATTGGCACAGAGAATTGTCCGTGGAGATGTACCAGAGCAGTTGAAAGACAAAACAATTTTTTCATTGGATATGGGTTCTTTAGTTGCAGGTGCAAAATACCGCGGTGAATTTGAAGAACGTTTGAAAGCAGTGCTGGAAGAAGTGAAGAAAAGTGATGGACAGATCATCTTGTTTATTGATGAGCTGCATACCATTGTAGGTGCAGGTAAGACGGATGGTGCAATGGATGCAGGAAACATGCTGAAACCAATGCTTGCCCGTGGAGAACTGCATTGTATCGGTGCAACGACTTTGGATGAATACCGTCAGTATATTGAAAAAGATCAAGCACTGGAACGCCGTTTCCAGCCGGTTATGGTAGATCAGCCGACAGTAGAAGATACGATTTCCATTTTGAGAGGTATCAAAGACCGTTATGAAGTGTATCATGGAGTTAAGATTACCGATAGTTCTCTAGTTGCAGCAGCAACATTGTCTAACCGATATATTTCTGATCGTTTTCTGCCGGATAAAGCGATTGATTTGGTAGATGAAGCTTGTGCTATGATTAAGACAGAAATGAATTCTCTTCCGGCAGAATTAGATGAGGTTCAGAGAAAAATCATGCAGATGGAAATTGAAGAAGCAGCATTGAAGAAGGAAGATGACCGCCTAAGCCGAGAACGTCTGGAAGAATTGCAGAAAGAACTTGCAGAAATGCGGGAAGAATTCCAGGCTCGAAAAGCAAAATGGGAAAATGAAAAATCTTCCGTAGAAAAGGTATCCAAATTACGAGAAGAAATTGAAGCAGTCAATAGTGAAATTCAAATTGCTCAGAGAAATTATGATTTAAATAAGGCAGCAGAACTCCAATATGGGCGTCTGCCGGAACTGAAAAAACAACTGGAAGAGGAAGAAGAACGTGTAGCGAAAGAAGACCGTTCAATGGTAAGAGAAAGTGTTACCGAAGATGAAATTGCTAAGATTATCTCCAGATGGACAGGAATTCCAGTTGCAAAATTGACAGAAAGTGAAAGAAATAAAACTCTTCATTTGGATGAAGTTCTTCATGAAAGAGTTGTGGGACAGGATGAAGGAGTAAAGCTGGTAACGGAATCTATTATCCGCTCTAAAGCAGGAATTAAAGATCCAAGTAAGCCAATTGGTTCTTTCTTATTCCTTGGACCAACAGGTGTAGGTAAAACAGAACTTGCCAAAGCACTGGCAGAGAGCTTGTTTGATAATGAACAGAACATTGTTCGTATTGATATGAGTGAATATATGGAGAAACACTCTGTGGCACGTTTAATTGGAGCGCCTCCGGGATATGTTGGATATGAAGAGGGAGGACAGCTGACAGAAGCAGTCCGCAGAAAACCATATTCTGTAGTGCTGTTTGATGAAATTGAAAAAGCACATCCGGACGTATTTAACATTTTACTGCAGGTATTGGATGATGGACGTATTACAGATTCCAAGGGAAAAACCGTAGATTTTAAAAACACGATTTTGATTATGACTTCTAACATTGGTTCTTCTTACCTATTAGAAGGTATTGATCATCAAGGAAATATTACAGAAGAAGCCCAGAACATGGTAATGTCTGATTTGAAAAATCATTTCCGACCGGAATTTTTAAATCGTTTGGATGAAACCATTTTATTCAAACCTTTGACAAAAGATAACATTACCAATATCATTGACTTACTTGTAAAAGATTTGAACCGCCGTTTGGAAGATAAGGAGCTGAAAGTGGAACTTACTTTATCTGCAAAAGGATTTATTGCAGACAATGGTTACGATCCAATGTATGGTGCGAGACCATTAAAGAGATATTTACAGAAGAGCGTAGAAACACTGGCAGCAAGATTGATTTTAAGTGATGGTGCAGATGCGGAAGATACGATTTTGATTGATGTGGAAAATGGGGAATTGACTGCAAAAGTAAAATAATAATTTAATAAAAAGCATTATCTACTGGAAATAATCTGCACAAATAAAGTGCAAAATCTGTTCCGGAGATAATGCTTTTTAATTTTTTATACGGTGATTTCACCACATATTAATTGTATGCTTTCTGTTACCATTCCAAGGTAGCTTTCATCAATAAGTGCGACCAAGGCATCACCGGAATGTATTTTTGTGCTTCCTTTGGCGATGATTTCTTCCTGCCCTCGGTTAATGGTGACAATTAAACAGTGGTCCGGCCAAGTAACATCTTTGATTTTTTGTCCGCTGGCGATGGAGGTTGTACCCACAGCAAAACTTCTTAACACCTTGTTTTCAGGACCTTCATTTTCCACCAAGCCGTTTTTGGCGAGAATTCGTCCGAGCAGGCTTTCGTAAATTGGTTCACTGCCAAGCAGATGTGCTACGATATAACTGATGATACACACAACTGCCAAGGACAGAAAATGCTCAAATGTTCCCGTCATTTCTGCAATTAATAAAATTCCGGTGATTGGTGCACGGACGATGGCAGTGAAGAAACCTGCCATGGCAATGGTGATAAAATTTGTCAAATAACAGGTATCAATTCCAGTACCGTTGATGACAACGGTACCAAAAATAGCACCAATATAGGCACCTAAAATCAACAGAGGGAAGAAAATACCTCCGGGAGCACCAGAACCAAAGCAAAATGCAGAAAATAAAAATTTTACAATTAATAAAATCAACATGACTGATACCAAAAGACGGTGTCCGGTAATTAATTCAATCATAGCATGTCCTCCAGCCAAAACAGACGGAAGCAGATAAGCGAGGACGCCAGCCATTAAAAACGGAAGAATCATTCGGTATTGTTGTGGAATTATTTTTAACTTTCCATAAAAATCCTGCCCTTTGAGCATCATAAAATTATAAAATGCACCGCAGAGTCCAAGGAGAATACCGAGCAGTATCAGCATCCAATAATGGGTTAACGGCAGACTTTTTTCCAAATGAAAGTCAAATACAGGAGATAATCCAAAAATATTTTTAGAAATAAAATCCGAAGCTACGCATCCTGAAATAACACAGACCAGCATAGAACTGTTAAAATTCTTTTGGATTTCTTCTAAAGAAAACATTACGCCAGACAATGGTGCATTAAAAGCAGCAGCCAAACCAGCACCGGAGCCGCAGGCAATCATGTAGCGTTCTTTCGTAGCGCCAGCCTTTGCGGCTTTTGCAATTCCTTTTCCAGCCATAGCACCCAGCTGTACAGACGGACCTTCCCGGCCAAGAGACAACCCTCCTAAAATGCAAAGGGTACCTCCGGTAATTTTTGCGGTTAAAACTTTCCACCAATTTTGATTTAAATAGCCTTTCATTTCTCCTTGTACTTGAGGAATTCCGCTGCCGGAACACATACCTTCCCAAGCTGTCAATTTACCGACAATCAATCCCATAGCAGCCAAAAGTACAAACCAGATAAGCATATAGAAATGATTTTCTTTGGTGAAATCAACGATTTGAAACATAAGTTTTTCAGCACGATTTAAAAGCAGACGATAAATGACAGATACGCATCCTGCCATAGCGCCGACAAGAAGTCCATCGATGACAAGAGAAATGGAAAAACCATGAGGATTTTCCAGTAAATTTAGTTTTTGTTTCACAATATAAGCCTCCACTCTTTTCATAATACATATATTTTATTTTACCATAAAATTATGCTATAATAGGAAAAGATTTTACGAAGGAGGTCGAATTATGCCGCCGATTACCAATGATTGGGCAGAATATCTGAAAGAAGAATATAAGAAACCATATTATAGAAAGCTGTATGAGACAATTATGCAGGAATATCAGACCAAATTAATTTTTCCGCCGGCAGATGATATTTTCAATGCATTTCACTTTACACCAGTGAAGGATGTAAAGGTTGTTATTTTAGGACAGGACCCATATCATGGGGATGGACAGGCACATGGGCTTTCTTTTTCTGTGAAGCCGGGAGTCGAAGCACCACCATCACTGGTGAATATTTATACAGAGTTAAATGAAGATTTGGGATGTTATATTCCCAATAACGGATATTTAACCAAATGGGCAAAACAAGGTGTTATGATGTTGAATACAGTTTTAACAGTGCAGGCACATCGTGCCAATTCTCATCGAGGAATTGGATGGGAGGAATTTACGGATGCTGCGATTCGAGTATTAAATGAACAGGACCGTCCAATTGTATTTTTGCTATGGGGACGTCCGGCACAGCGGAAGAAGGCACTTTTGAATAATCCAAAACATTTAATTTTGGAGGCTCCGCATCCGAGTCCATTATCTGCGTATCGAGGTTTTTTTGGATGCAGACATTTCAGCAAAACCAATGAGTTCCTAAAAGAAAATGGAGTGGAACCCATTGACTGGCAGATTGAAAATATTTAAGGAGACAAAATGAAAAGATGGGTAAAATAGTTTTTTTCGATATTGATGGAACTTTGCATTGCCCGGGAATTGGAATTCCGGATTCTGCGATGAAAGCAGTGAAACAACTGATGGAAAACGGGCATAAGGCAGTCATGTGCACCGGGCGCAGTAAAGGTATGATGCCGGAATCTTATTTTCAGATGGGCTTCCATGGAATGATTCTTGGAGGGGGTGCTTATGTAGAATATGAAGGAAAAGTTCTTCATCATGAGTTAATGACAGAAAAGGAAGTGCAAACAGTTATTGATTGGGGTAAAAAGCAGGATATTGGCATTATTCTAGAAGGGGAACATTTTGGATACTACGAAACGGATAACCATAAAGACTATTATACCAAAATGACAGCGAAGACGGAGCGGGATTGTGAGACTGTGATGCATCCTATAGAGGAAGCCTGCGATATCCCCAAATGGACATATCATCATATGGAACCGGAAAAACGATTTGAAATACAGGAGATTCTTGAAAATAAATACATAGGAACGTTTCATGCCCCAGCCAATTCTGTAGAATTTCTTCCGGCAGGAGTCAGTAAGGCAAAAGGAATTCAGTGGATTTTGGAAGATGCAGGAATTGCATGGGAAGATTCTTATGCATTCGGAGACAGTGCAAATGATATTTCTATGGTTCAGTATGTACATTATGGAGTTGCTATGGGAAATGCAGTACCAGAACTTTTGGAAGCAGCAAAATATCGGACAGAACCAGCTGATGAAGATGGAATTATGTTAGGTTTGAAGCGATTCGGCTTGATTGATTAGCGGGAAGAGAGGAACAAATGAAAAAGTGGTGGAAAACATTGGCAGCAGCAGTTTTATGCAGTATATTTGCGGCAACAACACCTGTATCAGCAGCCAATGGTGTAGCGACAAAGACAAAAGCGGCGGCAGGACAGCCGTCAATTGATGGAAAGGCCGGCATTGTAATTGACGTGAAATCCGGAAAGATTTTGTATGAAAAAAATATAGATGCAAAGCATTATCCGGCAAGTATTACCAAAATTTTGACGACATTAGTTGCTATTGAAAATAATGACGATTTATATGAAAGAGTAAAATTTTCCAGATATGCGGTCAACAGCATTGAACCGGGAAGTACACATATAGGAATTAAGGCAGGCGAAGAAATTCCTCTGAAAGATGTATTATATGGGATTATGCTGGAGTCTGCCAACGAAGCCTGCAACGGGGCAGCAGAATTTACTTCGGGAAGTACCAAAGAGTTTGTGAAATTGATGAACAAGAAAGCACAGGAGCTTGGATGCACCCATTCTCATTTTGTAACAACCAATGGACTTCATAATAATAAACATTATGTGACAGCGAGAGATATGGCAGTAATTTCTAAGGCAGCATGGGAAAACGAAACATTCCGAAATATTGCGGACAATTCTAATTATTTTATGGCGCCGACGAATAAAGAAAAAAAGGGGCGTGAACTTTGGAATCATCATAAGATGGTAAAACGAACCATGTTCTTATATAAAGGAGCAGAAGGCGGGAAAACCGGATATACCACAAAAGCAGGCGGAACATTGGTTACTTATGTAAAAAGAGGAAATCAGGAATTGATCAGTGTTGTCCTTAGGGGAAATGGCTATGAATTATATCGTGATACTATAAAGATGATGAATTATGGTTTTAAAAATTATAAAGTGATTGCGCCTTTTAAAGGAATACAGACAACATTGCAGAATGATAAATTTGGCATATTAAAAACAGGGAATAAGTTATCACCTTACACCCTGCCTTTAAAAAATCTAAATGATATTACAGTTATGCTTACGAAAAATGAAACTCCATCCAAACTTTCTTATCAATGTGATGGCAAAAAGTATACGATCAATTATGATGGAAAGAAATTAGGCACTGTAGAGTTTAGTTATTAGAACGTGAAATAATTAAGTTAAGGGCTTCTGGTACAATAGAAATATTGACTGGGAGTCCTTCTTCTAATATTTCACCATCATAGTCAATGGCAATCTCTGCAGTTTTTTCCGTAGGAAGTACAGAAAGTTCTTTTGTCTGGAAATATTCAATTGCGGGATGTTTTGGATGTGCACCCTGAAGGAATTTGACAATTAAATCCGGTGCTTCTGTAAGGAGATTCATTTTTTTAACAATTAGGACATCTAAATATCCATCGGATACAGAAGCTAAAGGAGCTGCATCTCCAAAACCACCGACACTTTTAGAGTTTGTTACGAGAAATACCATAATATCTTCTGTATTGTGGTATTCTTTGCTTTCAAAGGTCAGTGTCATATTTTGGGAAAGCTGAGTCGGAAATTCTTTGACGCCTTCCAAATAATATGCCATTTTACCGAGAACTGCTTTTTTATCTTTTGGAACTTTGTAAGCAATGTCTGTCAGCATTCCGGCAGCAAGTACATTAATGAAATATTCATTATTTACTTTTCCAACGTCCACGCGTTTGGTCTGGAATTCTTTGATCATTTTGCAGAAATCAGAAGCAGTCTGCGGCAGTTTCATATATGTAGCGAAATCGTTGACAGTACCGGCAGAAATAATTGCCAGAGGAATGTCACTTTTGCTGAGAATCAGACCGTTAGAAACTTCATTTAGAGTACCGTCTCCGCCAACGGATACCACATAATCGTAATCTCCGGGTTTTAATTGGGCAGCACGGTTTTTCGCGTCATCTTTTTTTTCTGTATAAAACACGTCAATCTGAGGAGAAATCTGCTCCAAAATCATGGTTGACATAATGTCTTTTAACATATTTTCTATGTTTTGTTTTCCAGAAGATGGATTGATAATAAATAATCCTTTCATAAAAATGCCTCCTAATAAAAATTCATTTCCATTTTAACATAGATGGAAAATCGGAACAGTAATGAAAAAGTGTCAGAACAAAACTCTGACACTTAAAACGTTTCCGAGGTGATTCGAACACCCGGCCTGCCGCTTAGGAGGCGGCCGCTCTATCCAGCTGAGCTACGGAAACAAAGTGCTGTTTTCAGCACGATAATTATTTTAACGACTATGGAAAGAAAAGTCAATATAAGTCAAAGAAAATATGTAAAACAAAATAGCAGGCGGGTTGACTTTTGGGGCATTTTTCTTTAAAGTAATTAGAATAGGATATAGTATAAATAGAGATAGAGTAACTAGAGAAAGAAGGCGGATCATGAATAGAGTATTTGTATTTTTAGCAGATGGGTTTGAAGAGATTGAGGGATTGACGGTAGTAGACATGCTGCGCCGTGCAGATATTGATACTGTGATGGTATCTATTGGAGATTCTAAGGTGATTACCGGATCACATCATATTGAAGTAGAAGCAGATATCATGTTCCATGAAGTTTTGGAGCCGGAAGGAGCCATGTATGTACTTCCGGGAGGAATGCCGGGAACATTGAATTTGAAAGAGCATGAAGGTCTTGGAAAACTGTTGAAAAAGGCATATCAGAATGATAAATACATCGCTGCAATTTGTGCGGCACCAACCATATTAGAAAAGTACGGTATGTTAGAAGGCAGAAAAGCGACTTCTTATCCGGCAATGGAAGAAGAGTTGAAGTCAGCAGATTATCAAACAGACAGAGTTGTTGTTGACGGTAAGATTATCACAAGCCGGGGTATGGGAACTGCAATTGAATTTGCAGCAAAGATGGTAGAAATTTTAAAAGGAACAAAAGAAAAAGACGACTTACTGAAAAGTATTGTCTATGGAGAATAACATATGGAAAAAGCAGAAAAACTCAGTTGGTGGAAGCAATTTGAAATTGCTTGTTTTAAACCGCGGCAATATAAAAAGTTACTGTCGGTAGGAAAGGGCAGATTAATTTGTTTTTTCACATTGATCAGTTTTCTGATTACATTTCTTGGATTTGGGATGGACTTATTTGCATTTAGTGCAAGTGTCGGAGGAACAAAGAATTTTATACGAAACCGTCTGCCTGCTTTTGAACTGCGCAACGGTGAATTGACCATAGATGAAACGATGGATTTCACAATCGCAGGATGCCGTGTGGCAGCAGATACCAAGAAAAATCAAGTAGATATGAATGAATTAAATGATAAATACGATATTGAATTGATTTTTGCGAAAAAAGAAATGGTAATCAAAAACAATACATTGCAGCAGATAACCAGCAAAATATCTTTTCAAGAGCATAAAGATGTAGTATTTAATAATCAGACGATGGTCAGTCTGATACCTATGATTTATTTTATAGCAATAGCTGCATTTGGATTTACTTGGATTGCAAACATTATAAAATATTTATTCTTCTGTGCTTTTATCAGTTTTTTAACTTATATGAATCAAAAGGTACGGGAAGATGGAGTAACTTTTGGAGAAATTTTTCAATTGTCTATTTATGCCAGAGTGCCATTTCAATTAATTGAGACAATTGGAATAACAGCAGGTATAGGAATGTTCTCAGGGACTGTATGGATGCTGATTTCTTATCTTGGAAGCTACCAGCTTCTAGTGATGGGATTTATAAGACCGGAGATGCCTAAGACGGAATAAAGGGAGAGGAGTTTTCTCTCCTTTTTTGTGCAAAGAAAAAACTGCGGATATTCTCCACAGTCTTTCCTAATGCCATATTATTATGTAGTTAGGGTTTTGTTAAGTCGTAAATTTAGTCGTCTCTCAAGTCAAAAACTAGTCAAATGTTCAGTCATTCATTAGCCTAAAATTCGTCAATTTCTAGTCGATCACAGGTCAAAAACTCGTCAGTTTCTAGTCCATGAGTCAGTCGAAAACTAGTCAAAAATCAGGTTAGTAGTTAATTAAGAACTAATGAAATAAAAAAGGCATTCCAATCTCTTGATCGGAACGCCTTTGTTCTTAACTGCTTTTTATTATACACGTTAAAAATAGTTTGTCAATAATAGAGCCTGCATTTTGTTTGTACATTTTTTTGTACAAAATATGATGGGGTTGAGCAGGCAGAGCAAATTATGATATTGTAGGTTCAGCAGAATTGAGGAAGAAAGAGAGCGAAAGAGAAATGAAAAAGCAAAAGGTAATCATACTGGCGGTATTGGCAACTTTTTTATGGGGAAGTGCATACCCTTCTATTAAAATTGGATATGAAATTTTCTTAATCAGTGGAAATGATATTGGAAGCAAATTATTATTTGCAGGCATTCGTTTTACTATGGCAGGGATTATGGTTTTGGCATATGCGGCTGCCACGAATCGAAAAACATGTATCCCGCCGGGAAATATGTGGGGAAGATTGGTACTGCTTGGGATTATGCAGACAACGGTTCAATACATTTTCTTTTATATAGGACTGGCAAATACAACAGGTGCAAAAAGTGCAATTATTAACTCATTTACAGCATTTTTTCCAATTATGCTGGCACCATTGTTTTTCCAGGATGATAAAATCACAGGGAAGAAGATTTTCGGCTGTGTGACAGGACTGGCAGGAATTGTTGTAATTAATCTAAAAGGCGGCGGATTGGGAGGATTCCGGCTGATTGGAGAGGGATTTGCATTGTTTGCAGCTATGGCACAAAGTCTTGCATCTATTTACAGCAAAAAGCTGGCAAAATATATGGACGTTGTAACAATTACCGGGTATCAGCTGACGATGGGAGGAATTTTACTTATTTTAGCAGGGGAAATAGGAAATGGAGCATTAAAATTTCATTGGCAGGGAGCAGCTTTGCTGATTTATATGGCAGGGTTATCAGCTGTAGCTTTTACAGTATGGACATATCTGCTTTCTAAAAATCCAGTCAGTGAAATTTCTATTTATAATCTTTTAATTCCGGTTTTTGGAACTGTGCTGTCGGGGATCTTTTTAAAAGAGAATATTATGACTTGGATACACTTTGTGTCGATTGTGCTGGTATGCAGTGGAATAACACTGGTAAATGGCAAAGAAAAAAGACATATGCGGTAAAGCATATGCCTTTTTTGTAATATATGATGATTATTCTACGTCTGCTAAAGCAGCGAGATTTTCTTCTCCAGTACGGATTTTGATAACTTTATCAACGTTATATACGAAAATTTTACCATCACCGATATGACCTGTGTAAAGAGATTTTTTCGCAGCTTCAATTACATTGTCAACAGGGATGTTACCTACGATAACTTCAACTTTTACTTTTGGCAGTAAAGTTGCATCGACTTCAGCACCACGATATTTCTCTCCGGCACCTTTCTGAATACCGCAGCCCATAACCTGTGTTACAGTCATACCAGTGACACCAACTTTGTTCATAGCTCTTCTCAATGCATCGTAACGTGCCAATTTTGCAATGATAACGACTTTGTACATTCCAGTTGCCAAATCTGGAGCTTTTTGTACAGAAACAGCGGCAGCTTTCTGTAATTCAGAAGCAGCTTCGTAATCTTCCTGCCCAAGGACACTGTTTTCATTTGCTTCCATAATCATAGTATTGGAAATATCCATCATACTGAATCCAGCGTAAGCAGAGGTTAAACCATGTTCTAACGCATCCAGTCCGACGATTTCTTCTTCTTCTGTTACACGAAGTCCGATGGTAGCTTTAATAAGGAAGAAGGTAATTGTAATAGTCACTGCAGTCCATGCACATACAGATACAATACCTAAAATCTGCAGTCCTAATAATTTGAATCCACCGCCATAGAAAAGACCGTTTAATTCGCTTCCGGGAGCGGATGTTGTTGCAAATAGACCAGTTGCGAGTGTACCCCAGACACCATTCATGAAATGAACAGCAACGGCACCAACAGGATCATCTACACGAAGCTTGTAATCTAAAAGCCATACACCAAATACAACTAATACTCCGGCAACAGCACCAATCACGATTGCACCAAAAGCATCTGTAACATCACAAGGAGCAGTGATAGCTACCAAACCTGCTAAAGATGCGTTTAATGACATAGATACATCTGGTTTTCCAAATTTAACCCATGTGAAAACCATACATACAACAGTTGCGACTGCTGGTGAGATAGTTGTTGTTACGAAAATAGATCCTAACTGTTCAACAGATGTTGCAGCAGCACCGTTAAATCCATACCATCCAAGCCAAAGGATAAATACACCAAGGGCACCAAGAGGTAAGTTGTGTCCAGGGAAAGCATTTACTTTTGTAATATTTCCATTTTTATCTTTTGTAAATTTCCCAATACGAGGTCCCAGAATCTTTGCACCAATCAGAGCAGAAAGACCGCCGACCATATGGATAGCACAAGATCCGGCAAAATCGTGGAATCCCATCTGAGATAACCAGCCGCCGCCCCAGATCCAGTGAGCTTCAATTGGATAAATCAAAGCAGAGATAACAGCAGAATATACACAATAAGATAAGAATTTTGTTCTTTCTGCCATTGCTCCGGAAACGATAGTAGCTGTTGTAGCACAGAATACTAAGTTAAATACAAAGTTTGACCAATCGAAATTTGCATAAGTTGTAAAAATATCAAATCCAGGTTTTCCAATCAGTCCAAGCATATCTTCGCCTAATAACAGGCTGAAACCAATTAAAATAAATACACATGTACCAATACAGAAGTCCATCAGATTCTTCATAATAATGTTACCGGCATTTTTTGCTCTGGTAAAACCAGCCTCTACCATTGCAAAACCAGCCTGCATCCAGAATACCAGTGCCGCTCCAATCAGGAACCAGACACCAAATAACTGTCCGTTAATTGCATCCATAATTTCATTTGTCATAATAATTCCTCCCAAATTCAAGTAATAGTTTTAGTTTATAGTTGGTTATGGAAATTTATTCATTAGAAAACCGCGCGTGAAATTTCGATGAATAAAAAAATGGCGCTATAGAAATCAATTCCATAACGCCGTTGTTATATTTGGATTATATGTACTTATATTTTTTTTGTCAACAAAAATTTTGTCCTTTTTTTTGTACAAAATAAATTCGCTGTAGAAAGGTAAAGAGAGCAGATAGGGAAATCTGCTCTCTTTGAGGGGAGTATAAATAAATTAATAAGGGGTTATAAATCGAAAATATAATATACTTTCGATATTTCCACTATAAACTATTTTTAGGAAAAAAGCAACAATTTTTCAAAACTTAAAAAAATGAATACATATTTTTTTGTGATTTGTCCAAAATAAGAACGTAACTTAAAGAAAGGAGAATCATCATGGCAAAAAATTATTCAAATTCAAACAACAAAAACCAGTCTTCTAATTGCTCTAGCAATGCAAACAATGGAGGACAGAACAAATCTCAGAATAGTTCACAGAACAGTTCACAGAATAGTTCAAAAAATAAGTCTCAGAACAAATCTCAGAACAAAAGCCAGAATGCAAACAATGAATACTAATTTCTAGCATTCAAATGAACTTCTAGGTAAATGACAGATGGAAAAAGTCTTCAAAAGAGAATTTTGGGGGCTTTTTCTTTTGTTTTGCATATTCTATATAATAAAAGAGAAGGATATGGGGATGGAATTTATAAATATTACTTTAAAGGAAGGATTAAAATTGGCGGAAAATAAAGAAGAATATGTGCTGTTAGATGTCAGAGAGCCATATCGTTACAAAGAACAGCATTTGGAAGGAGCGGTGAACTGTCCGTATGGGATCATGGATGATAAAATAAAAATAGAAACTGAGAAAAAAATTATCGTGTACTGTGATTTGGGAGGACAGAGTATGATGGCGGCCAGACATTTAGCAAAAGAAGGGTATCATGTATACAATATTGTCGGAGGTGTATACTATTATTTAGGGGAAAGGAAAGAGAGTTGACGAGCAAAAAGGAAAAAGGTAGAATAGGGAAAGAATAAAACACAAAGGAGAACCATGTGAATCATGTAGAATTGATTGCTCCATGTCATTTTGGATTGGAAGCAGTATTAAAAAGAGAAATTAAAGATTTAGGATATGATATTGTACAGGTAGAAGATGGAAGAGTTACATTTCGGACAGATCTTGCCGGAATCGCCCGTGCCAATATGTTTTTAAGAACTGCGGAAAGAATACTGCTTAAAATAGGTTCTTTCAAAGCGGAAACATTTGATGAGCTGTTTGAGGGAACCAAAAAACTTCCTTGGGAAGATTATATTCCAGAGAATGGACGGTTCTGGGTGAAAAAAGCTTCTACTGCCAAAAGCAGGCTGTTTAGTGCACCGGATATTCAGTCTATTGTAAAAAAGGCAATGGTGGAACGGTTAAAGGGGAAATACCATGTTTCATGGTTTGCAGAAGATGGAGACGACTATCCGGTCCGTGTCTTTATTCTAAAAGACAGGGTGACGATTAGTCTGGATACCACAGGAGTGCCTCTTCATAAAAGAGGATACCGTAAATTGATCAGTGAAGCGCCAATCCGCGAGACTTTGGCGGCAGCTCTTTTGATGCTGACTCCGTGGAAAAATGATAGGATTTTAATTGATCCGTTTTGTGGCAGCGGGACATTTCTGATTGAAGCGGCGATGATGGGAATAAACATGGCACCGGGGATGAACCGGTCCTTTGAAGCTGAAAATTGGACAGAACTTTTACCGAAAAAAGCATGGTACGAAGTTGTGGATGAAGCCAGTGATTTGGTGAATTATGATGTAAAAATGGAGCTGCAGGGATATGATAAAGATGCAAGAATGTTGAAAATTGCCCGTCAGAATGCCAGTGATGCAGATGTTGAACATTTGATTCATTTCCAGCAAAGAGAAGTGAAAGATTTGAGTCACAGCAAGCCATATGGATTTATTATTGCAAATCCACCATATGGAGAACGTTTGGAAGATCAGGAAACACTGCCGGTTTTATATCAGCAGATGCGGGAATCTTTTGATAAACTGGATACATGGTCTAAATATGTGATTACCTCTTATGAGGATACGGAAAAATATTTAGGAAAACCAACGAAGAAGCGGAAAGTATATAATGGAATGATCCGCGGAGAATTTTATCAGTATCTTGGACCAAAACCGCCAAGGAGGAAAGAAAAATGAAACAAAGATTGATATTTGCAACAGGAAATGAAGGAAAAATGAAAGAAGTCCGGGAGATTCTTGCAGATACAGGATATGAGATTTTGTCCATGAAAGAAGCAGGAATTGATTTGGATATTGTCGAGGATGGAACAACTTTTGAAGAAAATGCTATGATTAAAGCCCAAGCAGTTATGGAGGTTTGCGGAGAGTTAACGCTGGCGGATGATTCCGGATTGGAAATAGATGCCTTTGGCGGGGAACCAGGGATTTACTCCGCAAGATATTTGGGAGAAAATACTTCTTATATAGAAAAAAATCAGGTGATTTTGGACAGAATGAAAGATATTCCAGAGGAAAAAAGGTCCGCAAGGTTTGTTTGTGCCATAGCTGCAGTATTTCCTAATGGACAAACACGTACAACTCGTGGTACTATGGAAGGGATTATAGGATATGAAGTAAAAGGTAGAAATGGATTTGGCTATGATCCAATTTTCTATCTGCCGAAGTTAGGGAAATATAGTGCTCAGTTGAGCAGTGAAGAAAAGAACCAGTTAAGTCATCGTGGAGAAGCATTGAGGAAGATGAAGGAAGTTCTTTAAGGAGAAGGTGTTTATGAGGATATTGGTAATCAGCGACTCTCATGGTCGCAATGATGACGTAAAAGGAGTTCTCGAACAAGTCGGGGACATTGACATGATGATCCATTGCGGAGATGTAGAGCGTGGAGACTCTTACATACGTGAAATTGCAGGGTGTCCTGTGGTAATGGTTGCAGGAAATAATGACTACTATCTGGATTTACCTTCGGAAGAAGAAGTACAGATTGGTGATTATAAAGTGATGGTGACCCATGGACATGGCTATTATGTGAATTCAGGAGTAGATTATTTAAGGGAACATGCATTAGAATATGGATATGATGTGGTAATGTATGGTCATACCCATGTGCCGTTTATTGAAATCGGAGAGGACATAACAATCTTGAATCCCGGAAGCATTTCTTATCCGAGACAGTCAGGAAGGAAGCCGACATTCTTGATTATGGAGATTGACGATGAGGGACAGGCACATTATGCTCATGGATATTACAAAGAGCAGTTTGGTGAATTGATGATTTAAACAGGAAGATGGGAATGCACAGGGTGTATTTCCGTTTTTTTCTTTATGCTAAGAAGTTGACAGGGAAGAAAGATGATGAAGAAGAAAGATATTATTGAAGGACAAATTTTAAAAGCGGAGTTTCCAAACAAAGGAACTTTGGAATATGAGGGACAAAAGGTAACAGTCAAAGGCGTCATTGAAGGACAGGTTGTAAAGGGGCAGATTACGAAAAAAAGGAAAAGCGGCTGTGTCATGCGGCTGATGGAAGTGCTGGAACAATCACCATGGGAAGATGTCGTGCCGGTTTGTCCTCATTTTGGTGTATGCGGCGGTTGTTTCTATCAGACCGTTTCTTACCCGAACCAGTTAAAAATTAAAGAGGGACAAGTTCGGGAGCTTCTGAAAGAGTTTGTTTCAGATGAAATATGGGAAGGAATCAAAGGCAGCCCGAAGGAATGGAAATACCGGAATAAAATGGAGTTTTCTTTTGGGGATGAAGTGAAAGACGGCCCGTTGGCTCTTGGAATGCATAAAAAGAATACCTTTCATGATATTGTAAACATTACAGACTGCCGGATTGTGGATAATGATTATAATTCTATTGTAAAATGTGTATTAAATACGGTGAAGGATATGGGACAGAGTTTTTATCACAAAATGCGTCATGAAGGTTTCTGGCGTCATTTGGTGATACGTCGTGCAGAGTGTTCCGGAGATATTTTGATGAATCTTGTGACAACATCACAGGCAGAGGTGGATTTGCAGCCAGTGGTGGATGCCGTGTTAGATTTAGAGTTGAATGGACAGATTGTAGGAATTCTGCATACAATCAATGATCGTTTGGCAGATGTGGTGCAGGCAGATTCCATAGAAGTTTTATATGGACAGGATTATTTTTATGAGGAAATTCTTGGATTGAAATTTAAGATTTCTCCGTTTTCCTTCTTTCAGACAAACTCTCTGGGAGCGGAAGTATTATATGAAACAGCCCGTGATTTCGTAGGAGAAACGAAGGATAAGGTGATTTTTGACTTATACAGCGGAACTGGAACCATTGCGCAAATGCTGGCTCCAGTGGCGAAAAAAGTCGTCGGAGTGGAAATTGTAGAAGAAGCAGTTGAAGCGGCAAAGGAAAATGCTGCTCTGAATGGGCTGGAAAATTGTGAATTCATCGCAGGTGATGTGCTGAAAGTTGTGGATGAACTGGAAGATAAACCAGACTTTATTGTATTAGATCCGCCGAGGGATGGAATTCATCCAAAAGCAATCCAGAAGATTATTGATTTCGGTGTCAAAGAAATGGTGTATATCAGCTGTAAACCGACCAGTCTGGCAAGAGATTTGGATGTGTTTGAGAAAGCTGGGTATCAGGTTAAAAGAGCAGGGTGCGTCGATATGTTTCCAAACACGGGGCATGTTGAGACAGTCGCTCTGCTCACTCGAAAAGCCCAGTAAATCAAAGGATTCTGCCGATTAAAAGAAAAAATGTTGCTGTATCTCACGTGAAATATGTTTGGTGAGATGGCTAGGTTTCAGGGGTGGGGTTCAAAGATAATTTGCTGAAATGGAGTTTCGCTAAATTGTATGGGTTTCGCTAAAAGGTATAGCTGAGAATAGAATGCAGATTGCCATTGGGAGTACAGCGGTATGATACAGCAAAAGACTGGCTTGCCGAGGTGGACGGCATTACCAACGGGAAGTAGGCAAGAAAAGCAGAAAACGATTTGTTTCTTGCGGAACAGGATAAGCTGGAAACTGTCACAGAATTCTATGAAGATACCTGGTATGCGCTGTTGGATTATGTGACGGTATATGATAAAGAGGACATCCGATTCAACTTTAAGGATGGAATGGAAATTCAAGTATAAAAGATAATAAGAGGTCGAGAGGATTTCCCCCGCTGTTCAGGACGAGGTCTTAGATGGCGGGGGATTTTGGTATGTGGATGAAAGAGACATAATAATTTGTGATAGAGGAAGATTTAGTAGAAAGAGTCCATTGTCTATGGTATACTTGCAATACGAGCGAAGAGACAAATATGAATTTGATAAATAGAGATTGCGTAAAGAAGGTAGAACAAAGTGATTAGTTCAAGAGGTGAAATAATGGAGTTGCTAAAGGAATACACGGCTACTCAACATGAATGGATTTATCAGTTTTGGATGCCAGGGATAGAAGAATGGAATGCAGAGCGACAAGTTGCCTATGCAAATGGAATTGTTCTTGGAAAATTGCGAGAAGGTGATGCTATAACTAGACAAGTTCTTAAACAAGGAGTAACTGATAAAGCTTTATATAGCGAAATCAGTGTCAATCTGGAACGTCACATTAAGAAAATTGAGGAACTGGAACAGCCTGATATTATGCAGCAAAAGGAACTGAAATCTTATAAAAAGCAGCAAGATGAATTATTAACTTATTCGATTGATGAGTGGATTCGTAAAAACTGCGGATGGATAAGAGAATATGTAATGGGGAATCTACTTTATTCAGAGGTAAGGGTTTTACTGTATCTGCATTATTCCTTTGATAATTACGATTACCAGAGAAAAAATCCATTTTGTAGTGAATTGAATGAGTTAGAGATAGAATTTAAGGGAATTCTGAACAAACATAGCCAATTCTATAAATATGGTATAGTTCCAATTGATGGGGAGAGAGAACTGATTCCTATTGATCCACCACGTATCTATGACAGATCAATTGACAAAACATTTTTCATAAAGAATGTCCCCTTGATTTTACTGAAAAAGATTGATGATATGGTGTTTGAGGGAATGGTAAAAGATTTTTCAGTAAGACTTTTAAACGAGCCAGGATATATAGGAAAAATGGAGTGCTTGTATTTAGCAGAGGCATTGGAGCGTGGAAAAGTATTTGATTTTGTTAATCTTGGGGATTATTCTATAAGTAGGCTATATTCGGAGCAATATGAAAATTGTATGTGGGTAGTAATTGATTCACATAATATAACTTTTGAAGAATTGTGCGATGATTTTGAAACTTATAACAATATGGTTGTGACTCAGGTAGTACATTTACAGTACGAAAAAGAAGTAGACAATGCTTACATTACACATTTGGATCACGAATATGTTTTTTATACAATTGACGAATATGAGGTTAGAATGAGTGATGTATCACAGAAAGGTACAGCAAAACCTCGAATGAAATCATTCAAAATTGATAATTCAAGAATACCGTTTGATTATAGATGTAAAGTATTGAGAAAGGATGAAAACGGAAATGATTTACCGCAGGAAGATGAACAGTTTTTATGTTATGTGTTGGAGTGTTATTTTAAGCACAAGGATTTATTAAAAGAGTATTTTTACAAAGTATTAAAGTGAAAATAGAAATTGACAAATCCCAGTTTTCGAAGATCAGGGTAGGTATTTGAATATGAATGAAAGTTTAGAGAAGATTCTGATCGCACAGCAGACCTATTACCGGACTGCCCTGCAGGAGATAAAGTCCGGGCGGAAAAGAAGTTGCTGGATGTGCTTTATCTTTACACAGATAGAGGGACTTGGGTACAGTGAAACGGAGCAATATTATGCCATTAAAGATTTGAATGAAGCGAACACGTATATGGAAGATTATACGCTTAGTAGCAATCTTATTAAAATTTCACAGGCATTACTGGAAACAGAATCTAATGATGCGACTGCTGTGCTGGGGTGGCCGGATGATTTGAAACTGAAATCTTCCATGACCTTATTTGTTGACCGGCACTTTGTCTGATGGCTCATCAGTCAAATTAAAATGTCTTGAATCTATATGGGGGTCTTCCACCCCTATCTGGAATCTTTGTCGCAACAGTAATTGAAAAAAATAATTACTGTTACAACAAGGCTAAAAATGGGAGATTTTAATCTGACGAATTCTGCAAATTATGGCATCAAGTAAAATGTCTCGTAACATTGTTACGGAGGAAGGAAATAGATGTTAGAAAAAGAGTGCTGAATTTTTTTATCGTAAAGAACATTTTGATAACGTGTATATACCAGTGAAATATAAAAATCCAGGATTTTTAGAAGAGAAAGATCCTAGATTTTTAGAAGTTGTTAAAATGAAATTTTGATTATTTTCTTGCCGAATCAGATAATTTAGCATAAATTTGTTCAGTAGTAAAACCTTCAGCATAAAGTTTTTCTAAAAGATGTTCGGCAGAACGTTTGTGACTGTCTTTCTTATTTACATGGTTATTAATGATAGTGTCAGCAATACGATAGTGATTAATGATTTCATTGACAACTTGGGTAGTATCCCTGTTTTCTAGAAAATTAATAATTTTTCTATGAGTGACAAGCAATTCTTGAATTTCGTTCTCATCAACTTCATCCCAAGAAATTAAAATATAACGAGTGGAGAAATCAGAAAGGGCATAAATAAAACTGGTTAGGAAGTTATTTCCAGACATTTCAGCAATTTTTCTATGAAAGTCAATGTCGTGTTCGATAGCCTGTGTAGGATTAATTTTTGATGCAACTTCCATATCATCAATGCAATTTTGAAGATAGGAAATATCAATCATTTCTATCCCTCGTTTAATTGCTAATTCTGAAGCTTTTACTTCTAAGGCTTCTCTGATTTCACTGATATCTGTGAGCGTAATACCTTTAATCGCCATCATTGCACGAAGTGCATCTGAAAAACTTTTCTTGGTATTACTTATAATTGTATATCCAGAACCTTGTGAGCTTTCCACTAAACCAATACCTTTTAATGATTGTAATGCTTCACGGACTGAAGAACGACTGACATTGAGCAGGGTAGATAGTTGAGATTCCGTAGGAAGACGACTACCTATTCCCAATTTTTGAGATTCAAGTTGTTTAAAAACATAATCTTTGACAACATCGCTTGTGGATTCTTTTTTTTTCATGTACAACTCCTTACTGTGAAACGCCAATTTTTTTTAGTATACCATATATGGTAGCAAAGAACAATGTAAATTATTTACAAAAAAATCCTATAAATTCTGTTGATAATTTATCTTGCATAATTATCATACAAATTATATGATTAATTAATAGATCGCAGAGAAAAGTATAACTAAAGTGATTGATATTTCGCCAGAAGCCGTTATTGTTGTATCCTTCTTTAGAATCAAGACAATAGGTTGAGGGTTCCATTTTAAATTCCTGCCAAAGGAATGAAGAAGCATAATAAAATAGAGAGTGAAGTGCATGGATTTATTCTGTTTAAAAAACAAATATGAAACAACACTGTTTACAGCAGGGAAGAGGCAGACGAGTTATGACCGGTCATTTAAGAAAAATTCGCGGAAGTTTTTGACGAAATGCTGGTGAATAACATGGACACGCTGTATGGCATAAAGATTTCCACAAGTCGGACAGAAACGGTTGTGGTAGCAAAAGGAAACGATTTTCAGTTTTCCGTAGTGGGGGCAGCCATACATGCACCCCCAAGGAAGGATCGCCACAGTTGATCATTTTATCCACGTTTTCAATGATGGAAGTATGTGGGTGCAATGTATAAATCATTTCTTCATAATGGTCTTTGAAAATATTCCGTAAAATGTTCATGAGACTATTATGACAGAAAACTGCACAAAAAAGGATTTCTAAATTCCCCAAGATTTGGGGTAAGGGGTGAAGTGTCGAAGACATTTTTAGCTAAAGATATGTTTTTTTTTACACGAGGAGGATGCCTATGGAATCGAAAGTACTAGTCCCAGAAGAATGTGAAAGAACACAAAATACTGTCGTAACGAATGATTTTGTAAATTCGTTAAAAAGGGCAATGAATTGGGGAAAAGCTGAGAAATTGCCTAATGATTCATTTTATCCGTTATATATTGGTGAAGAACTTTTGGAACAGATGAATACAGCGGATAATCAAATTGTATGGGGTCGAAGGGGAACTGGAAAGACACATTTATTAAAAGCCTTTGCGCAGATGATAAATGAAAGTCAGGAAGAGTATAAATTGGCATACTATTTATCGTGTGATAATATAAAAATGGAAACTCCCGTTAATTTGACGTTTGATGATGATATGCAAAGAATGAAATATTTTGCAAGAGAAACCTATAAAGCTTTTTTGATAAATATTGTAGAACAAGTTATAGATTCTTATCAGAAACAATTAGAGAGAAAGTATACATATAATGAAAAAGATGAGAATCAGAAAAAAGAAATTCAGAAAAAAACAGATGACTGCTTAACAAAATTATTAGAAATAAGTACAACAGGCGTACCGAGAATTATTGAGACCTTTGAAAAAAAGAGTATTAATGTTAAAAATCAAAAAACAAATGAAAAATCTGGTGGGATTGAAAGCGACTTCTCAATTCCTAATTTTCTTGGCTCAATTAAAGGAATTTTTTCCAGAAATAAGATGAGCAAAGGGGAAGATTTCAAAGCCAGTGAAATAGAACAAAAAATAGAATATAGTTTTAGCTTTTCCGAAATTCAAAAAGAGATAAGTAATCTTGTTAAAGCGTTGCAAATAGATATGCTTTATATATGTATAGATGAATTATGGTTAATTGATGATAAAAATAAAATATCATTTCAGCCTATGTTTTTAGACTATTTAAGGCAAACTTTTTTTGGTCAGACAGGAGTTAGTGTAAAGATTGCTTCTATTCGAGAGACAACAAAACTGAATAGTAAAACTTCTGCAGCAAATTGCTATGGTTTGCAGAGTGGCCACGATATAGTTGAATTAGCAAACTTAGATACTATTCAAAATAGAGAAGATGTTACCGTAAGAAAGTTTTCTGAAATTTTGACTATGAGAATTAATTATTTTAGTAATGAAAATATTTCTTATGAAACTCAATACATAATAGAAACTATTTTCAAAAATAATCGATATTTTGAGGAAATGGTTTTTATGGCCAATGGAATTCCAAGAAATTTTCTGAGAATATTACAGCTATGTTTGGGAAGATTAAATTATGTTTTGGATAAGTATTTTGTACACATTTATTTAATATCTGAAGTTGTTATGGATATTTATGTAAATGAGCGGAGATCAAATATGCCAATGAATGATACTTCTGTATATAATGTCATTAACAGATATATAGAATCAAGTAGAAATATATTTTTTATTGTATCTACTCAGCAAGTTAAAGAATTTTCCGTTGATATTAATAATTTGATCTATACCGAAATTTTGCATAGAATTCCAAGTGCAATTACACCGAATAAAATTATGGATTCATATAAAGCATATTTTGTTGACGCAGGAAAATATCTATATTTACTTAAGGAAAAAGATATGAATAGTTATTTAGCTGCTTTGTCAAATTTCAGATTGGCTATTCCGGATGATTTAGTAGAGAATACTGGAAAATATATTGTTGACTTAGAAAAGGCTTCTGTTGACTATATTGAGTGTCCAAATTGTGGTGGAATAGTTAGTAAAGGGAATCCGGTCTATATGAAATTCAACTGTTGTAATATATGTGGTTTTGAATTTGAAAGGTAAAAGAAAGAAAAAGGTGTAATAAGGATTTCCGGTTCTTTCTCATGTTTGGATATACCGCCAAATTCAGTTCTGTTGGGAAATTAATTTCAAGCAAAATCTGAAATATTGGCAGGTACGAAATATCTAAAGTTCAGAAAGAACCGAATTTCCTAATTGCACTTTTTCTTATTCTTGTTGTAGTAAGAAACTTGGAATTATAATAAAATAAAGCATTGGTCTAAGTTTGTGATGAAGGACTTATAAAATGGATAATAATTTAGAGCGGTTTTTGATTGCACAGTAGACACATTATCGAATAGTTCTGCAGTAGATAGTGTTTGGACGGAAATAGGCCATTGGATGTGGATTTCAGCGATGTTTTAAACAAAAAAAGAGGAAAGTTCGACTAATAGTGGCAGAAGATTGTAGGAAATGTACATAGAAAGTTTGATAATAGGATAATAGCCTGGGGGACAGTGCTAAAAATATTTGACTTCGGCCATTTTGCTTTAAGTAGGATATAGATATTCATTGGCATACACTCTCACTGGCTTGCGTACCACAATTTGATACAATGCACCCTCTGATGCCTGGAGGGTGCAAATTTAACGATTACCCTACTCAAAAAACGAAAGGGTGCATTTTGTACGGAAATGAGGGTATTTTGGGGTTGTATTAAGAATTACTTTTCCGGGATGTTTTATATTATCGTCTTGACTTTCCTGGTGCTATCGACTAAAATGAATGAAAGTGTTCACTTGCATTGAAAGGGAGTGGTTAAGGTGGATGAAACCAGCCAGAAGATCATAGACGCAACCATGTCACTGATCAGGGACAAAGGGTATGTCGCAACAACGACGAAGGATATTGCAAAGACCGCAGGTGTGAATGAATGTACCTTGTTTCGTAAGTTCAAAAACAAAAAGGATATTGTTTTATGCGGAGTGGAACAGGAAAAATGGAGAGCTAATCTTACACCGGAAATATTCAAAGATGTGAAATGGGAACTGCAGCCTGATCTGGAAATGTTCATGGAAAAGTATATGGAGAAAATCACACCGGATTTCGTAAATCTTTCGATTGGACTCAGGGCACCGCAGATCTATGAAGAAACTGCACCGATGGTGATGAAAGTCCCACAGGCGTTTCTTTCTTCACTGATACAGTATTTTGAAGAAATGGAACAAAGGGGCAAAATACCACATCTGGATTTTGAGTGTCTGGCACTGACGATCTTTTCAAGTACCTTCGGATATACATTTTTAAGTGCCTCATTTGACAAAAAACTGTCTGGCATCAGGAAAGAGCAGTATATCAGGCAGTCGGTCGCAACCTTTATTCAGGGAATACCTGAACGGAAATAGTGTTACGGTACTGTCATGTGATAGTACCGTAAAAAAATACCTGTAATGCAAGCGAGTACACGCAATCATAAAGGAGGAGTATGCGATGCAGATTACTGGAGCAGAATTATTTGTAAAAGCATTATTAGCGGAACATGTGGATACACTTTTTGCTTATCCGGGAGGGCAGGCCATTGATTTGTTTAATGCTCTTTATGGTGTAAAAGGGCTGGATGTGATTCTTCCACGTCATGAACAGGGACTGGTTCATGCTGCAGATGGATATGCACGTTCCACAGGAAAAGTCGGAGTGTGCCTTGTGACAAGCGGACCCGGAGCAACGAATCTGGTTACGGGAATTGCAACTGCCAATTATGACAGTGTTCCCCTGGTCTGCTTTACGGGGCAGGTTCCGACACATCTGATTGGAAATGATGCATTTCAGGAAGTTGATATTGTTGGTATTACAAGGAGCATCAGCAAGTATGCAGTTACCGTCCGCAGGCGGGAAGATTTAGCCATTACGATAAAGAAAGCATTTTATATCGCAAGGTCTGGGAAACCGGGCGTTGTAGTGGTGGATCTTCCAAAGGATATTCAGCAGGCGTTAGGAAGTGACGGATATCCACAGAGTATCGAGATCCGCAGTTATAAGCCAAATACATCGGTTCATATGGGGCAGATCAAAAAGTCGCTGGATTGTCTGAAAAGGGCAAAGCATCCGGTTTTCCTGCTGGGCGGAGGTGTGAATATTTCCCGTGCAAATGAGGTTATGACTGCTTTGGCTGAGAAAACAGGGATTCCGGTGGTTACAACGATTATGGGGAAAGGGGCAATTCCTACCAGTCATCCCCTGTATGTTGGGAACCTTGGTATTCATGGGAGCTATGCTGCGAATACGGCAATCAGTGAATGTGATGTGTTGTTTTCCATCGGTGTCCGTTTCAATGACCGCATTACCGGTAAAGTCAGTGAATTTGCCAAAAAAGCAGCTATCATCCATGTGGATATTGATCCGGCATCCATTTCAAGAAATATAGAAGTAGATATTCCGATTGTGGCAGATGCAAAAAACGCAATTACCGCATTGCTTGGAAAAGTGCCGGAATTTGATTTTCATGAGTGGAGAATGCAGATTGATGAGTGGAAAAAGCAGAAACCGCTTGGGATGAAGCAGACGGGTGCGTCAGGAGTCACACCGTTTGCAGTCATACAGAAAATAAATGAAATATTTTCTGATGCGGTTATTACAACAGATGTCGGGCAGAATCAGTTGTGGACTACACAATTTCTTGAACTGACAGATCAGAAGCAGATGCTGACCTCCGGCGGGCTTGGAACAATGGGCTATGGCTTTCCGGCAGCAATTGGAGCCAAACTGGGAAATCCGGATAAAGATGTCATTACGATTTGCGGTGATGGCGGTATCCAGATGAATATTCAGGAAATGGCCACAGCGGTTGTATATGAACTTCCGGTCATCATCTGTATCCTGAATAATGGATATCTGGGGAATGTCAGGCAGTGGCAGGAAATGTTTTTCGATAAGCGGTATTCCAGCACATGCTTGCGTTACCGTAAAAGCTGTGCTGAGGCCTGCAATACACCCTCTGCCTGCTGCCCGGAATATACACCGGATTTTATCAGGCTGGCAGAAAGCTACGGGGCAAAGGCAATCCGGGTTCAGAGGTATGAGGAAATCGAAAGTGCATTATCAGAGGCTAAAAATACAAAGAAAATTCCTACAGTGATTGAATTTATCATAGAACGGGAAGAAAATGTTCTTCCGATTGTCCCGCCGGGAAATCCTTTAAGCGATATGATTATGGGAGGTGACGAATGATGAAGAAAAGATGGATCAGCCTTTTTGTTGAAAATGATATCGGAGTGCTGGCACGTATTTCCGGATTGTTTTCCGGAAAGTCCTACAACCTGAACAGCCTGACAGTCGGTACAACAGAAGATACTACGATTTCAAGAATGACAATCAGCCTTACCAGTGACGATAAGACATTTGAACAGGTAAAGAAGCAGCTCAACCGGAGCGTGGAGGTCATTAAGGTCGTTGATTTTACGGACACAGCAATTCACATGAAGGAATTAATGTTTGTGAAAATTCACGGATGTTCGGAGCATGATATGAGAAAGTTGTCTTACATAAAAGAGATTTTTCAGGCGAAGATGATTGATTATGCCCCATCAACGGCTCTGATCGAAAGTGT
>JAETON010000069.1 GCA_021771695.1 Lachnospiraceae bacterium
TCAGACAGCATAAATTTGATACTGATGAGGAATTAAATAGCCAAACGATTGATTATGTATATGGTTACTATAATCATCTGCGTCCGCATTCATCGAATGGGTATCTGACACCATTTAAGAAGAGGATGTCATAACGTTTATTTTTTCAGTGTTAATGTTACAAAAGAGATTGACCAGATCAGTAAGAAAGAGCAGAAAAGAATTAGCGAAGAGCCGTAAATTGCAATTCAAAGAGTTAGAAATAATACCGGAAAGACATCAGGTGTTTCTGAACGAACAAGAAGTTGTATTCACAGGAAAGGAATTTCAAATACTTATGCTGTTGGCAAAAAGTAAAGGTCGAGTATTTGGCAAAGAGCAGATTTATGATATTGTATGGGGAAATGAATATATATATATATATGATGGCAGAAACATGATCGCATACACTAACAAAATCAGAAAAAAATAGAACCTGATCCAGTAAGACCTATCTACATTTTGACGGTATGGGGTGTAGGATAAAAATTTAATGGAGAAATTCGATGAGCAGATGTTGTATGTTGAGTACAATATCTGCTTTTTCTTTGCGATTACAGAAACACATAATTAATCTTTAAATTGTAGAAAAGGTACAAGAGTAATTAAGGAAAGAAGAGTAATCAACAATAATTATAATTTTCTATGAGAAAGTTAAAAGATGACAATCGAAACAGAAAGGCGAGAAATAAAACGAAAATAAAGAAAATGAAACGAAAATCAAAAAAATGAAACGGTTTTTCTTGAAATGAAACAAAATTTTGATATAATACATATAAAAGACAAGACGAGGAGAATGCATATGTATTATTCAGAGATAGGAAAAATCATTGAAGCTGGATTAGAAAGAGATAAAGACAAAGTTGCTAGTTTTGCACAACTACTGGCAAAAAAAATGGCGGCAGATGGGGAGGAGAGAGGAAGTAAAAGAATTAGTGATATATTAGAACGAAAGAATCGAAATAAAGCTGTTACAGATTCACTTATATCCCCACCGCCTGTTGATCAGGAAAGTCGAATGAACATTGTTGAAATAGATTCCAATCCCATAGTTAATGACTTAATCTTGTCTAAGGCAGTCGAGTTAAAACTAATGGATTTTATGGAAACTATAAAAAACAAAGAAAAAATGGATCAAATTGGTTTGGATTTGAATATGTCTCTTTTGCTATATGGATATCCAGGATGTGGAAAAACAAGTGCAGCAAAATATATTGCGGCACAATTGGAAATGCCATTAGTTGTTGCAAGATTGGATACATTAATATCTTCATTATTAGGAAATACAGCAAAGAATATTCACAAAATATTTGAATTTGCAAAAAAACAGCCATGTGTTTTATTTTTGGACGAATTTGATGCCATAGCCAAGGCTCGTGACGATCAGCATGAGTTAGGTGAATTGAAGCGTGTTGTAAACAGCTTGCTCCAAAATATGGATGAATATTGCCAAAATGGAATATTGATTGCGGCTACGAATCATCATGAATTGTTGGATAGTGCTATTTGGAGACGATTTCAAACTGTAATAGAAATGCCTAAACCGGAGTTAAAAGAAGTAGCAAGCATGATAAATAAATTACTAGAATTGGTTGATGTAAGTCAAATAAAGCCAGGACAATGGAAAAAGGTATATGACGCGTTGTTGGGATTGTCATATTCAGATATAAAAAATATCTTAAACAACATGGTAAAGAAATTAATATTAAAAGATGAAAAAAAAGTTAAATTTACAGATATTCTTGCAGAAGCATATCTTTTTAGAAATCATGGAAATTATACTATGGAGCAAATGGTACGGTATATGATAGATAATGGTGTATCACAAAAACAAGCCTCTTTATATTTTAATGTTTCAACTAGACAAATCAAGAATTGTTTGGAAAGGAGCGAAAAGATTTGAGTGAGAAATATTTACCGATTAAGATCTTTGAAAAAAGAAAAGATTATGATGATAGAAGTACCGAGGGCGGAGGGAATAGTCATGAAGGAAGCTGGGTACTTCATGGAGAAGAATTATATAAGCGTGCAGATTATTTAAATGAAAATGTTAATACTATACAAGATTCTTTTAGAAAATGGAAAGAAAATAAACGTACATTACCAATGATTATCTCGACTACAGTTATTGATAAAGCGATTGCCAAGACACATAGAGGAAGAATTGTAAATTTATTAGAAAATGATGGTAAAGATAATGTAATAGGTGTTTATGGAGATAGGCAGCTATTATCAATGGTTACAGAAGAAAGCTTATTGAATACAATTAGCCAGGTAATAGAAAGAAGAGAAGATGAAGCAACTCTTATTTCTTCTATATCTGAAATAGATGTGTTTTTACCTTTTGTTGAGCCGTATGATTCCGACAACAATGTTTATCGAGTTAGGTTATGTAATTATAATGATTTTGATCTAAATAATATGGCAAAGATTTTATTTGAACAATCCTGTGAAGAGCTTGGTATTAAAATCCATTCTAAGGTGCGATTTACTACAGATATGACAATTTATAGAGTGACCATCGACAGCTTGGAACAGTTGAATGCCATGGGGGAATTTGAAGGAGTCTATTCGGCTGAAAAAACATATCCGATAATGGCAACTATGGATATTTTAGATTCAGATAATGTAGTTGTTGTAAAGCAACCCAATGAAACAGAAGAATATCCAGTTGTAGGAGTATTAGATACAGGTATAGCAGATATTCCTTATTTAGTGCCTTGGAAAGAAACGAATGAACATACAAATTATCCAAAGGAATATCAGGATAATTCGCATGGTTCCTTTGTTGCAGGTATTATTGAATATGGAGATGAATTGAATGGTACAAATATTTCTGCATTGGACGGAGTTCGATTATTTAATGCAGTGGTACATCCTGGGAATACAATGATAATTTATCCAGAGGAGTTAATTGATAATGTGCGCGAAGCAGTTGAAAATAACCCAGAGATAAAGATTTGGAATTTATCTTTAGGAACGACAATGGAAAGCGAATTAGACGAATTTTCAGAGTTTGGGATGGCTTTGGATAATATTCAAGATGAGAACAATGTTTTGATAATTAAATCGGCTGGAAATTGCAGTAATTTTGTAAAAGGCTTACCCAAAAGTAGAATAAGCAAGACAGCAGATTCTGTACGTTCATTAGTTGTAGGTTCAATAGCAGACACTCAAGAAGCACATGATTATGCAGAAGTTAATATGCCTTCTCCATTTACACGAATAGGACCAGGACCAGCTAGTATTGTAAAACCAGATCTAGTATATTATGGTGGTAATGCTGGCATTGATAAGGGCAGAATGGTAACAAATGGTGTTCCATCGTTTGGATTAGATGGAAATATATACAAAAATGTTGGAACAAGTTTTTCAACACCAAGAGTATCACGTATAGCGGCAGAGTTAGTATTCATGATGAATGAGGATTTTGATGCTTTGCTTATTAGAGCTTTAATGATTCATTATGCAAAGTATCCGGCAGATATTAAGATGAAAATGTCAGATAAGATTTCTCAAATGGGATTTGGAATGCCTGTAGGAGCAAGAGAGATACTTTATAATTCCCCTGATGAAATAACTCTGATTTTGCGAGATACTTTAGAAAAAGGAAGTTTTATAGAAATGTTTGATTTCCCTTTTCCAACCAGTCTTGTAGATAAAAATGGTTTCTTCAGAGGACAGATTATTCTTACATTGGTAAATAAATTACTTGTAGATGATAAACAGGCAGGAGAATATTGTCAATCTAATATTGATGTGTTCTTTGGTACATATCAGAATGAGAAAGTGCGTGATGTGACGAAACCTACAATAAAAAATCCTAGAGGTGTGGATGTTAATCAAAATATTCTAGCTGAAAGTCTATATAGTGCAAGTGCGAAGGGGATACATCCGGTAACTGGATTTGAAAGAGAATGTACATTAGTCAAGTATGGGAAAAAATTTCATCCTGTTAAAAAGTATGCAGTTGACTTAGCAGATATGAAACCGGCAGCGCGTGATAGATGGTTGCCATCTACCCGTAAATGGTATTTGAAGATAGAGGGATTGTATCGTGATTTTATTGAAAAGGAAGCCATGAAAAAAGATTTTCAGTTAAGTCAAGAATATTGTATGATTTTAACTATTCGAGATCCAGAACGTACAGCACCGGTTTATGATGAAGTGACGCAACAACTTACAAACCGCAACTTTATTCATCATGATGTAAGAGTAAGAAATGTAGTTCATGTAACCAATGGATAAAAGCATATTTATGGCTTGAAAATAGAGCTTTAAATATAAATGCGGTATTGCTCTGCCAAGCAATACCGCAACATCGGATACGCAGTTGGTATTCCGAATCTTGATAGTTCAAATAGATTATAGCGAAAGTGAGCTTTTATTTCAAGATAATAATTCCTTGAGTTTCCGCAGTTTTATCCACAGAACCGCTAATCACCGATACTTATTATAAACAACTTTCAAAAAATGCCCAAAATATAAGGAACCTTCTTCCTTTTTGATGTAAAATTAAGTCACCACAACAAAACCATACTAAACAAAAAAGAGGAGGATTTCTTGTGGTTAATTTTACATCAAATACTTATCAAATGAAACGGGAAATTTTAAGTTTTTCCAAAAAAATTTCCCATAAGCTTCCAAAACCAGAACGCAAGTTTATTGCTGACATGAATT
>JAETON010000070.1 GCA_021771695.1 Lachnospiraceae bacterium
CTCCAAATGATTATGAAGAACTGTATCGTAGAATCCAGAAAGACGAATTGCTTATGGCAAGTTAAGATGAGGAAAACCTCATTTTAACTTGTACTAAATCTTGACATAGGACCAAAATATTCAATACTTCATTTGAGTAACTTGCAGAGAGTCCCAGCGGCTGATACATTCCCTGCTTATTTATTATAAAATGTTCTTTTATAAATGAACCTTCATCAATTGATCCCAAATACTCACATTCACTTTCTTTAACTACAATCTTTGATTTGTGAGTAGATTTGTCAAAACATAATTCTATGTCCTTCAACACTTGACTTTTTCCACAATTATCAGCCCCTGTAAACACAATAATGCTGTTTCGCTTAAGCTGCAAATCTGTATCGTCATTAAATGTAATTCTTTTTAAATAAACTTTAGGTTTCTCTTTTCTAACATCTGAAATTCTTTCATCTGCACTCATACCATTCTCCTTCGGATCTATTGCAATTTTTTAATTTTGATTTTACTATTTCCCAAATTCACAACTCCTCTGTTTTTCAATATCATGTCAAATATCTTATTTTATATCTTCCATTTATCATCATAGTTATCTAACTCAATATGTAACACTTTCCTATTATCGAACTTTTCTTTTCTTCTCATTTCCTCTACATGAACAGCTAATACCAAATCAATAATCAGTTCCCTAACCAAAATCATCAATTCAAGAGTATAATTATACAAGTCATCTTCTGAGATATGATACGTTAACTCTTCATCCACATATGGTTCATCTATGTTAAACAAAACTGAATCATGTACTTTCACATATTTATGTTCTAATGCATTACGAAGTACATTTAATTTTTGTGACTTTGGTTTGGATGATTTTCCAAACTTCTCTTTAAAATCTTTATAAATCCACCATATTGAATTTAATCCATAATTGTCTTTTGGGGAAAGTATATTCTTCAACGCATATTCTTTTTTCCCTTTACCCATATGCGATTTCCATATATTGCTAAACGATATATCTCTTTCTTTAAGCCCCAAATCCCAATACCTACTTATAAAAAATGCTACTCTGTCAAAAAGTGAATATAGTGACCTAAAGGCTAACTTTATTCCTTCAATTCTGCTGGAATATTGCGGATAATCATATAAATTCACCAAATAAGTCTCTTTGTCAGAATAATGTGGTTCTGACCTATATGTTTTTCCAACATAAATTAGATATCGAGCATATATAAACTCTTGCTTAATCTGATTAAACAATCCAAAATAAATCGGAATTTCCTCTTGTTTAGCATCTGTTACAACAGGTGGCAGTTCAAGTACATCTGCCGCAAAACAGGAATGTTCTAATGGCAAATCGTTTAAAGGGTTCAAAAACAAATGATTCGAAAGACACCACTTTCTGTAATCTGTCTCTTCTTCATCTCCCAAATCATATTCAGGAATCTCTAAAGGGACTTCTAAAACACATTGTATATATTCCGGATCATATTTTTTCATAGCACTATTAAACCATTTTTTAGCATTCACATAAACATTACCTGTTTTATCATTGACTGCCTCCTTTAAATATCCATATGCAAAATAATTAAGGTAGTCTCTATGGGACGAATCATGCAACAACATAGAATAATGTAAGAAAGCCACTCCTAAGTTTCCTTTTGCCATCATAAAATCAGGGCATATTTTCAATGCTTCTCTATACATTCTTATTGCAGCTAACTTTCGGTCACAATAGTCGAAAGTATTACCATAATTTGTAAGCAAATTCAATTTTAATCCTAAAATATATGGTTGATATTCTTGCTCTTGCAATTCTTCTTTTTGCAACGACTCAAAACATTTACGATAATAAAACAAACTTTTTTCTTTATTCTTATCAGTGAATTCATCCGAACAATGAAAAGCTAAGTCTCCATATGCTGTTCCCAAAGAATAATACAAAGGAGTATAAGAAATCGTATCATTTATTTGCAAAAACAATTCCACTTCGTGTATTAATTGTCTTACAACTTGCCAAGATTTATCATCCATTGCTTTGTCAAATTTCTTTGCATATTCTTCACATTCTAAATCAAAAGGATTAATATATATACTTTTATTCATTACCATTCCAAAACTTATTCAATACCTGTTATCTGTTTAAAGTTTTCATACGCTGTTTGATCTTTTAGAATTTCAACCATCTCTGGCGTCACCATTTTTTGAAGAGCAAGTAATGAATCCGGTTCTGCAACCTTAGATAATATAAAATTCTTCAGCATAAGCGTTAATGGTTCTCCAATTGCCGCTTTATAATTAAATCCTAAGAGTTGCATCGTTTTTAATGTATCTACGCTAATCAATTCCTTTATTTGTTCGTAAGATTCAACTTGTTTTTTAACAGCATCCACCGCCTCTTTTCCAAGTAGTTTAGCACTTGATATTTGAGATTCTTTTATAATCTCTAAAATTCTTGAAACCGTATTATGTAGATGCTGAATATCTTCATCACTAATAACAACCTTCTCTAATTCTGATTTATACGCTTGTGCAATACGAACAGCTTCCTCTCGTTCATTAATCAGTTCATTAATGATTTCATCATACGTACTTCGTACTTTTTCAACACTTTTTTCCTCTTTAATTGCTTTGATTTTACTTGATACTGCAGTTGCCGTTCCTTTAACCGCCAATTCTGTTAAGGCAGCCCCAAGTCCTAAAAGTTCTGTTGTATATATATCATTCATCTCTTTACTGTCCTCCATTTCATTTCAAAATTCATCTTACACGGAATCTACAAATCTATTTTTCTCTTCCTCCGGCAAATACTTTGCCAGTTCCTCTACTAACTCATACACTTTCGTTCCCGGTGCAATCTCTGTCGGTGTTTTCCCTTCTCCATCTTTTATAATCCGCTTCGCATATCGAATCGCCAACTTCGGATTCCCTTTTTCCATCAGAATATCAAAAATATTCTCCATCCGCTTCTGATACTTTTCGATCCCCAATTCCATGAACTTATCATTCAGAAATGAACTATACTCTGAACGGTGATTATTGGCTGTGTAATAGGCAAAATGCAGAAGAAACCAAAATTCAATACATTCGTTGCTCCATGCGGTATGATACTGTAAATCTGGATTTTCCTTGTTTAACTGTTCGGCCCGATGTACGACACCATTAAAATCACCTGGTGGGAAACTGTCTTTATCGTAAACACACCATATCTGTCCTTTTTTGATTTTATTTTTCTTGACATATCGTTCAGCCATCCCGATTACCCGCATGGTTTCTGCCTGACATGGTTCTATTTCAATCAGTACCATATCCCGGTAGACAGGGTTGTCCTCGATTAATTTCTTGAACCCTTCAAAGTATCGAGGCTCTGTCTGCTGACCCTCACAGAAGATATAGTAACGGTATTCCTTCATTTCCATATATTCTTGGCGACGTTTTTTCTTCCATGATTCCATTCCGGCTTTTTTAGGCATTGACAGTCCCCCAATCTATGATTCTTCTGAGGTATGGATCAGCGCCATATTTTCCCTCCAGATACTGCTTGTCAAACTTTGCATCTTTACGAACAGATTCTCCTTTACTGTTCTTAAATTCAACCAGAGAATACAGCTTGGAGTTCTGGCTGTTTCCTTTAGCCACAAACCAAATTTCATCTCTGCGGAACACTTCGCTGTTCATTGTTGACAAATCATGAGATGTAAAGATCAGCTGAGCGCCTTTACGATTCACTTCCTTATCGTTATACAACATAATAATATGGCGAAGTAATGCTGGATGAATTTTTGCATCCAATTCATCAATGACTAAAGTTGTTCCATCAATCAGACTTTCCGCAATAAACGGAAGCAATCCAAACAGTTTTTTTGTACCACTGGACTCATCTGACAGATTCAGCTCTGCTTCATAGCCATCTACTTCATGTTTTGTAAATACTTCTATCCGATCATGTTCTTTTTCTTCCACACGAAAATCCAGAATGTCCAAATCCATTTCCCGAATCATTTTAAGAACAAGATCCTTAACATCATCAGAATTTGCAATCGCCATACGCAACTCCTGCATCGGATTTCCGTAATTCATAAAATCAATTCCAAATTCAAACCAATCCAGCACATCATTTACGACTTCATTTTTCCGATAAGTAATCCCAAGATAGGAGAGTAACGGAAGTGTATCCGATAACTCGTCACTTATTTTCAATCTGGAAAAAGTGCCTTTCAGAATAATTCCCTCATCGCCTCTCTCAAAAAGTGCTGATCTTCTACCGGTATCTAACTTTACACGATCCAGACGTTCATATAAAACCACATCGCGTTTTATATTTAAAATATAGCGGTACTCAGCCAGCTCCGTTCTGAAAAACACCTCAAATTCCGTAGGTTCTTCTTTTTTCTTTTCTGAAAAAGCGAATGGCTCAATAACCAATTTTTTACGAAGTATTACACGATCTTCATTATCACTGGTTGCATATAATGGTCGAAGTACCTTTAATGATAAACTATGCAAAGCTTCAAGGACATTTGATTTGCCACCACCATTCGGTCCGTAAATAGCTGACACCGGCAAATACAACTCGCCATCTCTATCCTTGATGATCCGATCTTCATGTTCAGAAATGGCGGCAGCTTGCATATCAAACGTTGCCTCGTCTCGTATACTATGTTTGTAATTTGCTAGAAAGGAGATTCCACGCACTATTTACGCGGAATCCCCCTCATCACATTTCGTCTCCTTGGCAACCTGGTCTGCCGCAGCCTGAATCGCTCTTTCAACCTTTTCTGAATTGGCATCTATTAAAATTTTTAGTATGTAATCGGCGGTTGCTGCCGCTGAGTTCGGATTATGAAATCTATAATTTAGTTTTCTTTTCTGCATAGCGGAGCTTCCACCTCCTCATGTCTATACTTTTTTCTTTGTCCATAACTATGAAGGACAATAAAGAAATAGTCCAAAAACATCCCTATAAATATCCAAACTTTGAGGAAGCCTTATACAACATTTTCTGATTGAATTTCCAAATTCATAATCAACTCATAAAACACTTTACCGAAAACAAAAACCTCTGTATCCATCAACTTTCAATAGATACAAAGATTTCAACAATTTCAAATATTTAATTTTCTCTTTTAATGATCTAAGATACCAATCTGTTCTTTCTTGTTCATATTCTCTCGGTATAAACAATTTTAGTCTTTCGATACTAGGGATAGAAAAAAGTTCCAATATTCCCGGATCTTTCCCCATATCTCCAATAAATATCTGAGAAAGCTTCCTTAAATTCCTCAACCCTCTTAAGTTACTTAGGCAAACATGTTTCAGTGATAAGCTTTTAAGTTCTGACATTTTTGAAATTGTCTCAATTAATTTTTCCTGCATTCCCGCTACTTCTAAATATCTTATGCTCTTTATTTTCTGCAGCGATGAAAAGTCCTCAACTTTTGTTAAACGCAGATTCAGTTCTTGCAATTTCGAACATTTTTCCAGACTTTGAAAATCATGTAGTTCTCCGCCAATTAAATTTAATTTACACAGATTCGGCGCTTTCTCAACCATACTCAAATCTTGCAGATGGTACGCTGTTATTTCAATAATTTGATTATTAGAATTGTCTTTCGTTAATATGATTGGTTCCATTTTACTACTTGACATATACATTCTCCTTATTTAACATCTCTTTTGTTACTTTTTATAAATATATATCTATAACGTAGCCGGAACAATTCTACATCCACTTTTAATTCTCTGAATATCCGCGAACGAAAGGATACGTTTTTGTAGCAATTCGGCAGCGATCTTCTCAAAGAACTCCTGATTGGAAGAAATAATTTCTTTCGCTTTATGATAAAACTTTTCAACTTCAACAGATATCACTAATTCCTGTTCTGATTTCAAACGTTCACTAATGTCATATCCACCGCGATATAAATGAAATCCATCCATACAAGAGAACGTGGTAAACATCTTATGTTGTTCACAGTAGCAAGAACAAATACACCTTTTTCTTTCACTTCGTCAATACATGATTGCATGGTAACATATTCTTCTGCATCACGATGATCTTCGTCACTATTTGCA
Organism: Lachnospiraceae bacterium; assembly: GCA_021771695.1. Taxonomy (GTDB): domain Bacteria; phylum Bacillota; class Clostridia; order Lachnospirales; family Lachnospiraceae; genus Anaerostipes. Next base: position 6,070 of record JAETON010000070.1, read on the forward strand.
AACTTATCTAGATCATCCAAATATACAATCGATGGTTTATTTGCAACGGCTTTATCAAATATTGCTTTGATTTCTTTTACAAAATCACCATTCGGCTTGTCTTTGCGACAAACAAATACAGGTCTTTCACTTGCCTCAATAATAAATAATAGCACTTGCCATCAAGGATTTACCAACTCCCGGCTCTCCGTGAAGAAGCAATTCTCTAGATGGTGAAACATTAAGTTTTTCGTAAGCTTCACAATTTTTCAACGTGTCTGCGATTTGCTGAAGCTCTCTCTTTATACCTGTATAACCAATAATCATATCAAATTTACTCATAAACATTTCCCTCCATATTTTTCTTCTTTTCTCTTATTTATATTTGTACTCTATCCCATCGTATGGGACAAAAAAGGGATATAAAAAATGCCATAGTGCATATACATCATGGCATTTCCTTAAAAATATTTTTTTTATGTTTGATTTTCCCACTGGAGCTTCAAAAATACACAGCATAATTCTCTCACGTTAATCGCGACTTACAGCTTCTTCATAAGTCGTTTCCAATAATTCCAATGCTTTTTCTAAATCCTCTTTTACTCCAAAAGGAACTCCTGTTTCATATATAATTCCTAACTTTACTTTAGCTTGTCCATATCCTTGTGATGCAGCGTCCTCAAAATAAGATTTGGCTTGTTCAACATCACCTATATAATACTACGATTCTCCCAGCAAATACATTGCTTCAATACATCCGTCATTTGAATATTCTTCTAAGATATCTCTTCTAATATCCCACACTTCATTTTCAATACGTTCTTTTAATTCTTCTAACAATGATTAGTTTTCCTATAATTCTTCTAGTTTTTCCCAGTTACATAAATCTTTACTATATCTACTAGGATGTCGTTTATATAAATAAACCGATTTACCGCAACTCTTCAGTATTTTTTTACATATTCCTTGATCATCTAATATCCCACAACAAATGATAATCTCAGGATCCAACAATTCAATTTCTTTTTCTATAAATTTCTCGTATTTTTTTGCATAGTTCCTAATCCGTGTTTTATCTGCTGTATTATAGCCACCTCTTTTATTTATGTTCATATATGCACAATCTATTAATTCACAACTACCTATTGCATTTTGAGCGTTTTTAACCAATGTCCTCAAACAATTATAATATTTACTTCCCGCTCTCCCTTGAGGTGCTTCATGATATAGTTTCCATCTTATAACATCCTGCATCCAGAAATTCGTTCCCCATTCTTTACTTTCCATTTTCTCCCTTGCATTCAATTCCTTATATGCTTTCTGATGTAAAGCATATGATGATAACATACGCTCAATTTCATCACTTGCATTAGATTCCTTACAAACGAATAATATTGGTACATTTAAAGATTCCGTTTTCTCAACATCACAATTTAATTTTCCATCGCATTTGAAACTTTTTTTAAACTCTGCACCATATAGTTCTTCAAACTCTTTTCCTCTCGGAAATGTTGTTTCGCAAGACTCCTTACTTTCTTCTATTTGCGCTTCCTTCCAATATTCAAACAATTCTTTCAAGCTACCTGCTTGCTGCGCTTTCTTCTCCAATTCTTCAAATCTTTCTTTACTCATATCATCTACCCCTTCCATACTGCTCTGCTGCTTTCTTCACATCATCTCTTATTAATTCCACCAATTTTTCAGGTCCCAATACTTTCACATGTACAGCATACTGCAATGCCCATTTTCGCATTGCTTCCAGATTAACCATCACACGAACCATTACCTCATCCTCTGTCTCATCGGAAAATCTCACTTCTTTTCCAAACCAATCAATAATTTCACTCACCAAATATTTTTTAGCGCGGAATGTTACTGTGGCACTTTCCCCAGTAAACATATACACATGCTCCGCCATGTGTTTGGGAAGATTAAGACCATTTTCTAATCCTTTTACTTTATTCATTGCTTTTACCGGTGTTGATAACATTTCTATATCTGTAATTCGATCTAGCCGGTAATTCGCAACATTATCATACTTATCATAATTGCAGATTAAATAATATCGGCCATTAATTGCGGCAATTTGATATGGATTGATAACATATCTGCGTTTTTTTCCCTCATCATTTTCCCTCGGATATAGCTTCATATCTGTATGATACTCATTATAATAGAATGCCACCTGTCTGCCTTTTGTTATCGCTTTATCCAACATCTCAATCGTATAAAAGAGCTGTTTGTTTTGCGGTTCAGTATCCGGCATCGTCTGAATATGTTTTACCCTTGACTTAAAATAGCAGTTAGACAGCCCTTCTAACTTCTCAATCAATGCTTTGCATTGACTATATGGGATATGTTTTGAAAAGAGAAGACTGTCAATCAATAACCGAAGTTCGGAATCCGTAAAATCTTTTTCCAGATACCAATCCGTAAATATAATCTCTTCTTCTCCATTTTTACCTTGACGAATTGATTCACTATATTCTACTTGATATCCGAAATCAATCAAATTCATTAAATTCCTCTTAACCGCTTTTCGGTCAACCTTCATATCATATTCCCGTTCTAGAATATCCATAATTTCTCTTTGGCTGAGGCGGTGATTTTCATCCGTATATCGCTTTAATATATCAAGAATATTTATAATGATCATCTTTTTGGGTTGTTTTGTGTACATTGCAAACCTCCTTTGATTTATCATATCACAGGGCTCTGTTTGATAACAATACATGATACCTGGTCCTATGTCAAGATTTAGTACAAGTTAAAATGAGGTTTTCCTCATCTTAACCTGCCAGCTGCAATTCGTCTTGCTGAAGCCTACGATACAACTCTTCATAATCGTTTGGTGAC
>JAETON010000071.1 GCA_021771695.1 Lachnospiraceae bacterium
AGCAAAGCAGTCTGGTACTTGATTTCTTTTCCGATTAAAGAATCTGGGTTTATATATACCTGTTTCTTTTCCTTCTTCCTTGATTCTTCTACTTCTTTTAACTCATTTTTTTTGAATTCAGAAATTTTCCTTTCAATATCCATTGTATTTGTCCTTTCTTTATGTGGTTTCTTCATCTTTGTTTAGTATGTTGAACTTCAATTCAAAAAAATATCGCTAATTTTTGAGTTTAATGCATTAGCCAATTTGAGTAGCGTTTCCGTCGTGGTAACTTTAATTGTTCCATTCTCAAGCCCTGATATTATAGTTCTTGATACATTTGCTTTCTCAGATAATTCCACCTGAGACATGCCCATTTCTATTCTACGCTCTTTAATTCTATATCCCACTGTCACACCTCCTTTTCTCGTTTCGTTCACCATGTTGAACTACAGGTATAATACCATGTCGCATTTGTGATGTCAAGTATGTTGAACAAAATAATTGACATTTTTTATTTTCTATTGTACAATATATTAAACACATAAAAGGTGGTGATATATAAATGACATTGGGTGATATACTGAAAAGCTATCGTAGTGAGAATAGTTTAAGTATGGAAGAATTCGCTAAAAAAAGCGGTATAAGCAAAGGATACATCTCTATGCTGGAGAACAATATCAATCCAAGAAACCGCAAACCAATTGCGCCTACGCTTCCTACCATACAAAAAATTGCTGACGGCATGGGCGTTGATATTGATATTCTGTTAAAATCTTTGGACGGAAATCAAAAAATCAGTCTGGACCGAACGGGTGAAAATGGGCCTCATATACCTAATAATATTTTTCCTATTGAAATTAAAAAGTTTCCTCTTCTAGGAGAGATTGCCTGCGGGCATCCAATCTTTGTAAATGAGGATAGAGAAAGTTATATCTTGGCTGGATCCAATATAAAGGCCGACTTCTGTTTAAAAGCACGGGGAGATAGTATGATAAACGCTAGGATACTTGATGGTGACATAGTATTTATACGTCAGCAACCCGTAGTCAATGATGGGGAAATTGCAGCCGTTGTTATAGATGATACCGCTACTCTTAAAAGAGTTTATTATGATAGAGAGCAAAATACGATTCAATTGGTGGCAGAAAATCCGGCATACCGCCCACTTATCTATCAGAATGATATGCTTAATGAAATCCAAATACTAGGCAAAGCAGTCGCATTCCAAAGTGACGTAAGATAGATGGGAGGATAAATATATGACTTATAAAGAATTTTTAGAATATCTGGAAAACAACTTTGACGGTTATGATATCTTTACGGAAAAGGCTTCTGCATACCAGCACTCAAAAAACCAAAAAAGACCGGCAAAGAGCCGGTGGAATGAAAATAAAGTGCAAAAGGCCGCAAATGAAATGTGGAAAAAGGCCATGCAGCCTTTATATGATACCCTTAAACGGGAGATAAAATCCGGCATCTCTTACAAGTGGACAAAATATATTGAGCAACACGAAGTTTTAGAAGGTCTGCGTGATGCAATGGCAGATCTTAGTTTTGATGAAGCAAGTTAAATTAGCTTGAAAGAAGGAGAGGTTTTATGTCACTAATCAAGTGTCCCAAATGTCAAAATGTAGTTTCTGACAGAGCAACCAAATGCCCGCACTGCAGAACTACGCTGAAAATTGCAGTTCATTCTTATTGTGAAGAATGCGGGGCTGAACTTGCCCCTGATGACAAAACATGCCAAGTATGCGGATTCCCCGTTTATAATAACATCGTCCCCAGAAAATCTTCCGGCGGCTGGAAAACGGTTCTGCTAAGTTGTATTTTATCTGTGATACTCTCACTCCTCACCAGCATATTCGCTATTTTTCTTTTTATCAATGGTGTTGTAAAAAACAATGGTGGCGAATCCTTTTTAAAATCAATTGGAATTGACTCTTCAATTATAACATGGGATTTGAATAGCGAAAAAAAATCTAAAGATAAAGATGATGCCAAACCTAAAGCTCCTGAAAAAACCGAATTTTTCATGGGTGAAATAGCTGAATACAATGGTGTTCAACTCTCAATATCTGATTTCTATATATCCGGTGGAAATGAATGGGCCTCGCCTCCCGATGGATACGTTTTCCTATACTTAAATATGAGCGCAACGAATAACTCTGAAAAAGAGATTCTTATTAGTAGCTTGTCTAGTTTTGAGGCCTACTGCGACGATCACAAAATCGATAACGGCCTTGATGCTTCTATCGCTGGTTCAGCTGATGGAAAGCAAGAATTAGATGGTTATATCGCCCCTGGTAAAAAAATGGATGGTTATATTGGACTGGTCGTGCCTTCAAACTGGGGAAAAATAGAGTTATATTATAAGGATAATGTATGGTTAGAATCTAATTTTAAATTTACAATAAACCATAAACAAGAATAAGAGGAGGAATTTTTATGAAGTGCAAAAGATGTGGTAAGAATATGACAACAAAAGTAATGGACGGTCAGGAGTATTATGTATGTGATGATTGCATGGTGCGACGACTAAAAAAAAATACATATCATGATATTACCCCAAAGCCTAAAATGAGTATATGCCTTTTGATTTCACTTATCATAGGCGTTGCTTATATTATATACAGCATTGTATATTGGTCCGGTGCTGCAGGTTCTGGTGCCAATTCTGCGGAGCAGGCTGGAAGTGCGATTGCCACTGTCCTTGTTTTTCCTCATTTAGTGGTCACATTTCTTGCCGTACTTTTTAATGCGTTGGGACTTTTCCTTAAAAAGAGGGGCTTCGCTTTAACCGGTGCTATCCTCTATGCAGTGGCAATGGTACTGTTCCCTATGTATTTCTTTTTTGTCATAATAGAAATGGTATTGTCTTTTATCGGATTTGCAAAAATGAAGAAATATTGAAAATGGCATTTTAACAAAAAACTGCCCAGGTGCTGTTAACACCTAGGCGGCCTGATTTGATAACCTATCAATGCATAATGTATGATAAGCATATCTCGCACATATATATTATCATACATCCACCAATTTGAATAGGGTGTATTTTATACCTTAAATTTCTTTTATATGAGGTGATCGTATGATAATAGGAATTTATCCCCGAAAATCTGTATATCGGGATAACAGTGAATCAATTAAAGTTCAAATCAAGCTTTGCAAGGAATATGCAAAAATCGTATATAAAGGACAGCAAATTGATTTTAGGATATATGGGAAGGATGAGGGGTTTTCAGGTAAAAATACCAATCGCCCCTCCTTCCAGGAATTAATGCGTGATGTAAAGTCAAATATTCTTAACGTTGTCATGGTCTACAGGCTTGACAGAATAAGCCGAAATGTCAGTGAGTTTTCGGAAATGTATGATATCATGCACGCACATAATGTCACTTTTTTGTCCGTAAAAGAATCCTTTGATACCTCCACCCCAATCGGCAGGACTGTAATGTATATCCTCGCTGCATTTTCGCAATTTGAGCGGGAAAGTACATCTGAACGTGTTGCTGATAATATGCATTCTCTGGGGGCCTCCGGGAAATGGACTGGCGGGAAACTGCCTGCAGGCATGTCCTCGATCAGAAAAACTGTGGACGGAAAAGAGCATTCTTTTCTTGTTGTTAATGATGAACGAATCGGACTTGTAAAAATGCTGTATAGCATGTACCTGGAAGGGTATACCATAACCGCACTGGAACGGTACTGCCGAGATCATGGGTTTCGTACGGAAAGCGGTAAATTTTTAAGCACTTCCCAGATTCATTGCATTTTGTCAAATCCTGTTTATTGTTCAAACGGCACTGCAGCTTATGATTATTTTAAAGGGCATGGTCACACTGTACCGGACAAACTTTTTTTTGACGGCACAAAAGGGCTTGTCAGTTATGGTAAAACAAAGCAGTCAGAAAAGCGCATAGTAAATGATAAATATACCATATCTGTCGGCATTCATGAGCCGGTTATAGCTGCCGAGGATTGGATTGCTGTTCAGAACCGGTTCGGTGCAAACAAATTTTACCGATCAAATAAATACAAGGTCGGAATACTTAAAGGTGTCCTAAAATGTAACTGCGGCGCACGAATGGATATTCGGACTTATGTAAAAAATGGCAATCAGTTTTCGTATTATTACTGCGCGCGCATGGCCCGCGAAGGAAAAAAGGTGTGTGATACGGGATATATCCGGGTTGATACCATAGATGATGCTTTTATAAGCAAGCTCATGCAGATCAAGTCAAATCCTAGTATGATTAAAGTGAGAGCTACTGAATTGGATTTTGTTGATATTAACAAAATCGAAGCTGAACTGAAATCTATTGATCAAGCTATTGAAAACCTTACAGGCGCACTTTCAGAAAATAGCAGTTCCACCGCCGCCTCCCATATCATAAAGCAGATTGAAAAGCTTGACGCAAGCAAAGTCAGATTGGAAAGCAGCCTTTATTCTGCAATGCAGAATAATAAAATCGCGCAATCAGAAAAAGAGACAAAAGACATAATCTACAATTATATCTGTTGCCTCCTTGAAAAATTTGAATCTATGAGTTATCAGGAAAAAAATGAACTGATAAAAAAAGCTGTAAAGAAGTGCATCTGCAGCAATGATGGGCTTCACATTATTTTTTAATGTCGTTCTATATTTTATTCGTATCGGTGTACC
>JAETON010000072.1 GCA_021771695.1 Lachnospiraceae bacterium
TCCGGATTCCTGCAGGACAAAAACTAAAGAATGATAGTTATATTCCGTTTGGCAAGCAAAACTTGTTGAACGGAATTTTTTAATTTGTCCAGGTACAGATTATTTCCTACTTACAATCTTTGCAAATTTTCCGCTGATAAAATTTCCTCAATAATTCAAAAGCAATAAAAAACAGTCTGTCATAATGAAAACTACTTCATCAAAACAAACTGTTCTAAAAAACATCCCTATATTCCCTTCTGGAAATGCAATGATATTCTGAAAAACTATATTTTTTCAGGAAATCCGACTAGAGAAAAAAATAATTTTAAACTCCATTTGCACTCCAGAGACATAAAAAAATCCTCGGGAAAGCCCATAAATACAGGCTTTTCCGAGGATTGAACTTCTATTCGAACTCCTCGGCGGATAGCTTGAACTGACTGCTTTTTCCTCATTTTTTAAGCTTTATTCGCCGTATTCTTTAAAAATTGCTCTCGTTTTTACGACTATCAAAATTTTTAGAGCCAAAATAGAGCCACATATACTTAATTAATTATATCAAAATCAATGCACTGAACTTACGCTTTTGCTACTTTTATTAATTCGCAAATCTTCTTTTTTGTAGTTGCATCACCCTGTTCCAGTAAATCTTCTAATTTTTCGATTAACAGTTTGCTTTTCCTTTCTATATCATATTGTCGTCCTATACTTTTTTCTTTTATCTGTAGGTTCGCAAGCATATTATCTAAATCTATATTACCCAATAAATAGTCACCATAACAGATTAAATTTCTATCTACTTGACTATAATACCCGTTTTCTATTTTTTCTTTTACCTTTTCAAATAATTCTTTATATTCCTTTACACTTGACTCCTTTAATAATGTATACAAAAGCGACCCAGCATTATAATGTTGAATACTAAAATCACTTTCTGCTTTAATAACCTCTAACGATTCTTTTAAACTGATTTCTGCAATAACTTCTAAAGCTACTTTTCTGATATTTCTATTGGGTGATTTAACAAAATCCTTCAATGCTTCTATGTCTTCAATAGAGTTGAAAATATATGCAATGTTATATTCATCTCTTAAAATTTCTAATGTAAGCAATATAGAATATTCATCTAATCCTTTCAGTTTGTCCCATATTTCGCCATTGCTCTCAACCAAATTTCCTGCACCAGTTAAAAGCGCAATCATTAAATTAGCATTATCTGCATCATTTTCACCAAATGAGCCAAATAAAACATCTCTAACATTATCCCTAAGTTTTGGGCTTACCAAATATATTCCCTCTGACTCAAACCCATATCGGCACATACAATTCACAATATCTCTTTTTTCCTTGTTATCTCCTCCTAACCAAAGAGTATACCATTCTTCAAAAATACTATCATCACCTAATTGATTGGATAATTTACACATACACATAATAATTTTATTACTATGGTTATCCTTTAAATTCTCTTGTATAAATTCCCATAATTTTTTTGCCACATCAAAATCTAACTGAACAGATATAAAATAATCCCAAATACAACTTTCTAAGTCATTATCCTCACACTCTTTCAATATTTTCAATATTTTCTTCTGTTGTATTTTTAAACTTTTCGTTTCTCTTAAAACATTAATCGTACTTTGAAGTATCTGCTCATCCGACCTATTCAATAATTGGGTTAAACTTAGCTTGATTACTGCATCATTAGGGCAATATCTGCACATTTCTATTAAAGAAACCAATAAATCTGTAGATATTTTTTCATCTTCTAATAATTTATTAATTGCTTGAATAAATGTATCTCTATAAAACAAGGTTCTCTCGGAATATCCAAAGCTTTCAATAAATTCAATAGTTTCATTTTCATTTTTTATATTTTCTATCTTTTCTATTACCTGCGCAGCACTCAACTTATATTCTGTAAATTCATTCTTATCATCTACTATTTCATTAATATCAAAACGTCTAATCAAAGCTGGTATATTTTCATTATATTTCCTAGAAGTAGACATATCAGCATACAATTTGCCTTTTAAAAATCCAGGCAATTCGCATTTCCCAACAAGAATAGGAATTGCTATAACTTTCTTACCATCTATTTCCTTGTTCATTGCAATATCTAGTTCCTTTTTTACCCATTCTGAATGCACTGAATTTTCTGAAATCAATGCTATCAAAAAATCCATGTGATCTAAGCCGTCTCTTATTTTTTCAATTAGCGAATCACCCAATCTTATTTCTGACTCATCAATCCATACTTTTATTCCATATTTATCCAATTCTTTAGCAATTTTTCTTGCCATAGACTTATCCTTATAGTTATGACTTATAAATACATTAATCATCTGTTAGTTCCTCCACAATATGCACTATCTACCCCTATGCTTTTCTTTCCTCTTCTGCTGTTTCAGTTCAAACTGCCGCTGTTTCTCTGCTTCCCGCTGTTCCCGGCTCACTGTTTTGCGTTCAGTTTTCAACTGCTCCTGCTGTAATTTTAAAGCTTGTTGCGATTTTGTTCCTATCCCGGTATTCTGTACTTGCTTCCGTACTTCACGCTGTACCCGTTTAGGATTACGACCAGCTTCTTTTACATCAGTTGCCACAGCCGGACTAAATCGTAGCCGATAGTAATTCTTCAAAACAAAATCATAAACCTCATAGTCTTTTGGTTCTGCTCCAAATGTAACCTTACACACAGATAACTTTCCATCTGATACACGTTCAAACACTCCCACCCAAAAGGGTTCTTCGAAAAATACTGTCAGCTTTCCCGAAACTTTGTCCATGACAATTCCTCCTTAAAATAATTGTAATAAACAAAGAGCGGACGACCCTAAGGAGGGAGGGCTACTTACACCATAATGGTGCGACTGGACTACCTACCAGTTCTGCAAGATTGCCTTGCGTTGTGTTTTTATCTTTGCTCCTATATATTACCACATAACCGCCTGTTTTTCCATAAAAATGTAGCAATCCGCTTGATATTGCGAACTGCCACATTACTGTCTTTCCCTTATCTGCATTAACTTACATGGTGCTAGCACCATGTTCAAATCATTGCTAAGGAAATATTCTATCTTTTTTGCAAACAGAACGTTGTAGGAAACTGTATTCCCACACAAATGTTACCAATTATTCCAAATCCTCAATTCGACCTGATTGAATCGCCGCAATGTTTTTCTTAATCCTGTTTTCAGACCAATTCCACCATTGAATTTTCAATAATTCAGAAATCACATCGTCCGAAAAGCGTTTTCGTATCAGTTTTGTCGGAACACCTCCAACAATCGTATAAGGCGGTACATCTTTTGTAACAACTGCTCGTGTCCCAATAATCGCTCCATCACCAATTGTTACACCAGATAGAATAACTGTTTCAAAGCCAATCCAAACATCATTGCCGATTACAATATCGCCTTTGTTGTCCCATGCACTTGTAATCTCTTTTACGTCCAATCCCCATTCCTCAAAAAATATTGGAAACGGATATGTTGAAAGTGAAGACATTGCATGATTTGCACTGGTAAACAAAAACTTTGCTCCACAGGCGATAGAGCAAAACTTGCCAATTTGTAGCTGATCTCCATTAATCGGGTAATGATATAATACATTATTCTTTTCAAATTCCCGTGGGTCATGCACAAAATCGTTATACATTGTATAATCGCCAATTTTAATTCTGTCATTGGTAACCACATTTTTCAAATAAACTGTTTGGGTATCACCTGTCCGGGGATAAATTTTGTTCTCCGATATAGTCATTTTAAAATCCTCCATGTTCTAATAGTTATTATGCGACTATATCGGTTACTACAATGCAGCGTTTCACTTTTCTACCTCCTCAGCCTAAATTTACAGATTTGATTATACCACTCCCTCTCTCCATTTACCACTAAAACATAAGGCATAGCAACCGCTACGCCCTACATTGTTATCGTTCTAACGATTTTTCTATTTTATATTTCTGTCCTTTCAAATCGTTTTGTTTCTCATACAGATTATTGCGCTCTTTACAGAGTTCTTTCATGCGCTCCAACTGCGCCCGCACTCCCTCCCGGCAATCCGGCTCTATCTTTTTATATTCCCCGGTCAGATTGCGGATTGTATTGTTGTTTTCCTTTATCTGCTCCGAAAGGCATACCCAATCTATCAGATTTTGCACTTCTTTGTCCGTTTCGTAAAGGTCTGTATCTGCTACGATTTTAGCACACAGACGCACCATGACTTTCTTCTCCATATCCGTCATATCCAATCAATCCCCTCTTTCCTATCGGCTCATTTCAAAGGCTCGTTTCGGGCGTTTATTTGCTCTCTCCGCCTGTTCTAACGCCTTTGACCGTTCTACTATCAACTTTACCTGCTCCCTTCCTAAATGACGCTCCAAACGCTCCAAATCAAACGCTTTTTCCTGCAATCGGTCTATGGTATCGTTCTGCTCCATGACCTTATCCGTCAAACGGCTAATCTGCTTTTGTTGCCCGTCCACTTTGGCGGTCAGCTTCCTACCCTGCTCCGTAAGCTGTA
>JAETON010000018.1 GCA_021771695.1 Lachnospiraceae bacterium
ATTTTACTGTTATCATTAACTTTGTAAAGTAGTTAATACTTTCAAATCCTACCCCTCTTGAGGATGAAAATCCTCTCCTTATTGTTTTAAAAAGAAAGAACCGGCCAAGGCCGGTTCTTTCTTTTTAAAGGAGTTTCATGAGATAACTGATCACTACTCACCATCTATTCATTTAATAATACACTGACTCTGTATTTCCCTGGAGTTGAAGCCTCTTTAAATGCTTCCTGAATATCATCTAGTTTAAATTTCTTTGATTCCACAATCTTTGATACATCCACGGCTTTCGTATTTAACAATTTTCCCGCCGTAAAAAAGTCAATCGTATCTGCTGCGAAGGTTCCGATTAATTCGATTCTTCTGTAATGAATGATATTGGAATCAATTTTCAGCTCTGGAGCCGGATATCCTGCAGCAAAAAACAGGATTCTCCCATCGGTTTCTTTTACCATATTTAATGCCTGTTCATTGGCAATGGATGCTCCAACCGCAACAATAACTGCATCTGCTCCAACCCGACCTGTCAAATCTTTGACTGCCTGCACAGGATCTTGCTCTTTGGAATCAATCACTTCAAATCCCATTTCTCTGGCAGTACGAAGTTTATTTTCCATAATTTCAGATACGATTACTCTGGCTCCTAAAGCTCTGGCTGCCTGTGCATTGACAAGTCCCATCGTTCCCGCGCCAATAACAACTACGGTTTCCAATGGTACAACCCGCAGTTTTTTTAACCCTTTCACTACCGTTGCCAGCGGTTCTAAGAAAGCCGCTTCACTTGGATCTAAATCTGGATTCATTTTAATAAGACTTCTGGTATTCCGCACAAAATAATCTGCAAAACCAAACGCTCCCAAATAGCCGTCTTCTGTTTTCTTTTGTGTCATTCCGGTACAATGCAAAACATCTCCCTGACGGCAAGGCAGACATTCTCCGCAGCCGTCATATGCCATTGCAACATGATCTCCCACTTTATAATCTTTCACCTTTTCACCAACAGCTGCAATGATTCCGGAGCCTTCATGTCCGCCTGCCATGGGATACCCTTGGTGTTCTCTAAGGCCCATCCACTGCCCATAATCTGTGGTACAAATATTGCAGGCTAACTGTTTTACCAACACCTGATGCGGTCCAATTTCCGGCAAAGGTCTTTCTCGTACCTCTGCATGTCCTTTTTCTGTCAAAACAGAAAATCTCATTGTCTTACGTTCCATATTTTCACCTTCCTTATTTCAATGCTGCCTCATAAATCTTTATACAGTCTTCCTTTTCCAATTTCACAAATCCGCCAACTGCACCATTTTTTGTACAGTTTTCTGCCATTTCTTCTATCTTTTCACCATCAATTCCTGCGTCTTCAAAAGAAACCGGCATACCTAAAGATCGGAAAAATTCTTTTGTCTTTTGAATTCCTTTTAACGCCGTTTCTTCTGGATGGAATATATCATTTTCAATTCCCCATACATCCACAGCATATTTTACGAAACGCTGGATATCTGTCTGATACACATATTCCATCCAATGCGGAATGATGATTGCCAAAGTTGCCCCATGGGTCATGTCATAAAATGCACTTAACTCATGTCCTAACATATGACTTCCCCAGTCTTCACTTCTTCCGACTCCCAAAATTCCATTATGTGCAATCGTACCTGTCCACATAACTTCTGCTCTTGCTTCATAATTTTCTGGGTGTTTTAGAACCTTTGGCAGCTGTTTGATCATTGTCTTTAAAGTTGCTTCACACAAACGGTCTGTCAAATCACAATTTGGTTCCAATGTAAAATACCGTTCAAATACATGAGACATAATATCAACCCCGCCGGCAGCCGTCTGATATGGCGGCAGTGTATAAGTTAATTCCGGATTCATAACCGCAAAATCCGGGCGCAGACAATCATGGGATAATGCTCTTTTTAAATGCCCGTTTTCTGAGTTTGTCACAACCGTTGTGTTGCTTGCTTCACTTCCGGTTGCCGGAATGGTTAAAACAACTCCCAATGGCAGCATTTTTTTAACCGGTGTTTCTTTTGTAAAGAAATCCCATACATCACCATCATAATAAACACCAATTCCAATGGCTTTTGCAGAATCTATGACACTTCCTCCGCCCACAGCCAAAATACAGTCAATATTTTCTTTTTTACAAATTTCCACGCCTTCTCTTACAAGTCCAATATCCGGATTTGCCTTTACTCCGCCTAATTCAATCACTTCAATTTTATGTTTCTTTAAATTCTCCATGACACGGTCATATAAACCATTTTTCTTAATATGTCCTCCTCCATAATGGAGCAGCACTTTTTTCCCATATTTTTTTATTTCTTCTCCAACTGCATTTTCAGCATCTTTCCCGAAAATAAAATCTGTTGGGCATATAAATCTAAAATTCTGCATATAATTCCTCCTCTAGGCTCTTCCTTTTCCTCCAAATAATGTAATATAATGAGCCAGTAAATCTGCATACCCTTTTCCAGCTTCAATTCCTGCATCACATAAGTTTGCTTTCATATTGGCAAATTCACCCTTGGAACCATCCTGCTGCATGTTATCCCAGTCAATTCCCATATAGGCCAGCATGGATTTCAAACCTGCATTGCTTAAATCTGTGAAGAGATTCACTTTTTGAATTCCGGTTTCTACTGCTTTTTTCAAATTATCATCTCCTGTTCCAGAACCTCCATGAAGAACCAGTGGAATAGAGATTTTATGATGCAGTTCATCCAGCAGTTTAAAATCCAAATGCGGAGTTCCTTTATAGGCTCCATGGGATGTTCCAACTGCAACCGCCAGACAATCAACGCCTGTTTCTTCCACATAGCGTATGGCTTCTTTTGGAACTGTCAAACCAGAATCTCTGGTTTCCTCATATTCAAACCCTTGTCCCACATGTCCTAACTCGGCTTCTACGCAAACTCCAAGAGCATGTGCAATTTTTACGATTTCTTTTACTTCCCTTACATTTTCATCATAAGGAAGTGTTGAACGGTCAATCATGACCGAACTAAATCCAAAACGGATCGCACTGACAATTTCTTCATAAGAACCGCCGTGGTCCAAATTTAATGCTGCTTTCACATTTGGATATTTTCTTTCGTAAAATTTTGCAATATTTGCTGTTTCTTCTAAGAAAGGCAGTCCTGCACAATCTAAAATAATTGGTGCTTTTAATTTATCTGCCGTCTCAAAGCAGGCTTTGACTGTAATACTGTCAAATACATTAGGAGCTGCTACTCCATATCCCTGCTTTTTTGCATCATTTAATATATCTGCCATAGAAATTATCATTGATTATTTCTCCCTTCACCGCTTAAAAAATTCCAATGAGCGAACCTAAAATACATGCCGCTACAATACTTAAAGATATAATTCCATACTTTTGTGTCTTATTTTTTAATATATAGTAAATGCCGAATACTACGAAAAGAGGCAAAATACCCGGAGCAATACTGTCAAGAATTGTCTGAATCGCAATTTTCGTTCCAGCAACTTTAAAACTCAATGGTGTTGATAATGTTACATACTGAGCACTTAAAGCTCCCATCATAAATAATCCCAAAATACTGGTTCCGGAAATCAATTCTTTGATCCATCCGGCTTCCAAAATAGATTTTACAGATTCTTTTCCGATCTTATATCCAAGATTCCATAGAGTTCGTCCAATGAAATAAGTAAGAATCGTAAATGCAAATGGAATAATTGCTCCTAACACACTTCCCTTGGACCCAAAGGTTACTGCAATTCCATAAATAATGGTTTTTAATGTTCCCCAGTCAATGGTGTCTCCAATACCTGCCAACGGTCCCATTAATCCTGTTTTAATTCCTGTGATTGCTGCATCTGAAACATTTCCTTCATTGGCCATTTCTTCCTCCATAGAGATTGTCATTCCATGAATCGGGGTACTCCATGTCCCCTGTGAATTAAAGAAATTCAAATGTCTTACCAATGCTTTGCTTAAATCTTCTTTTTTGTTATAAAGCTTCTTTAAACAGGGAATCATACTGTAGCAAAAAGACACTCCCTGCATTCGTTCATATGAGTTTGGAACTTCTGCACTGATATACCAGCGGTTGAACGATTTATTAATATCTTTTTTTGTTAACTTTCCTTCTTCCACAACTACTTCATTTTTTACCATATCTTCCATAGATAAATCCTCCTTTTAACCCTGTACTTTCTCTCTGCGCAGGAAAGTAATTAACAGTGCCATACATACTCCAAAAATTGCTGCTGCCATTACGCTGATCTTGAGATACTGTACTGCAAAGAACCCAAGAATAAAAAATGGAAGATAAATATTTTTTCCAATAATAAAAATCGTAATTGCAAATCCTAATGCTGGCAGCGTTCCTCCTGTCACAGACAAACCATGTGTCAGCCATTCTGGAATTACATTTAAAATCTTCTGTACTACATCGGACCCTAAATAAATAGCCGCAAATACCGGAGGAAATCTTAAAAAGAATCCAAGAATCATCGGATATAAGATTGCACACCGCTCAATTCCTTTTACATCTGCTTCCATTGCATATTTGTCTGCTTTATGGGCAAAAACAGCCTGAATCGTTCTTCGGATCTGATCTTGGAAAACACCTAATAATCCAAAAGGAACTGCAAGTGTTACTGCGGTTGCCGGATCAATTCCTGTTGTCAATGCAATTGGAATCGAAATAACACCTGCCAAACATTCATCCGCCGGGATATTCGCACCTGCTGCTACCATTCCCAAATAAACCATTTCTACACTTGCTCCAATCATCAATGCAGTGGTTACATCCCCGGCAATGATTCCAAATGGCAGTGCCATAACAATCGGCTGGCAAATGACCGCATGAAATGTATATCCAAGCTTACTTTGTCCAATCCAGTACCAAAGACCTGCAACTAATGCCAATACAAAAACCATAAAATCTCTCCTCTCTTATTTACCCTTCAAAGGTCTTTACAATCTTATCAAAATCCATCCTAGGTTCTTCCGGAATGATATGAATATATACTTCTGTTCCATTATTCTTTAATTCCTTTAATCCATCCATATCTTCCTGATTCATAGATACCGCTCTTAAAATAGTAACTCTCCCCGGAGCACTTGGAAGTCCGCCAATTTGAAGCTTCTCTATAGGAACTCCTTTTGCAGCCAAACGCCGGCAGGATTCTACATCTTTAAACAGCAGCATAATCCGTCCTTCTCCCATTTGGTTTTCCTGCCAGTTTTGAGCGGCTTTTTCCACGGATACAATTTCCACTGCAACATCTTTTGGAGCTGCAGCAGCATAAATCATAACCATAAAATCATCTTTTGCCAGTTCATCATCTACAATAATAATTCGATTTGCTTTTGCAATTTTTACCCACTTTGTAATTACCTGCCCGTGAATCAGACGGCTGTCCAATCTAACCAGCGAAATTTTTGCCATAGCAACCTCCTATTCGTTTAAATTTTTACACGTTTCTATTACTTCTTTTTTAATTGCTTCTACAAGCTCATTTCCCGAATACTTTTCACGCAGTTTCTCTGCGCCAATCAGCATATCCAGATTTAAACCGCTCAATGCGTACACATTCTTCTTTTTCTTTGCATATACAGAAGCTATATTGGCTGGTGTCCCGCCATAAAGATCCGCCAAAAGAAGTACCTCTTTGCTCTGTCCCATCATTTCTTCGATTCTTTTCATATAATCGGCCACTGCGTCTTCCGGCATAAGCTCCAATGCACTGCATGAAGAAATTTTTCCAATAATCATTTCCGCTGAAACAATCAATTCTTTCCCCCATGTTCCATGTGTTAATAAAATAATTTGTGTTGTTTTTTCCATTTTCGTCTCCTATTTCAGCAAATCTGCCGCATATATTTTTTCATTATCCGGCACCATTTGAATATATACATCGATTTTTTGCTTCATGAATTCTTTTAGAATCGTTTCTTCCGCATCAGAAACGAAAATATTCTGGTATATCTTTTTCTTACCCGGAAAATACGGAAGCCTGCATATATTTACTTGTACAACATCCGTTCCCTGCTCAAATACCTGCTGCAATGTCTCTAAATCCTTCATTAAAACAAAACAGTCTTCCTGCATTTTGGATAATTGAGCTACCCCGTCCGAGACATTTAAAAACAGAACATTTATATTTCCCGGCAGTGTCATTTCCAACACACTTTGGATAATCGGATCTTTTGCCGTCTCATCATCAATTACCAAAATATTACTGCATCCTGTATATTTCAGCCATTTCTGAAGTATCTGACCATGAATCAATCGTTCATCAATACGAAAATATTTTAAATGAGACATATCACTTCTCCTTTCTTATCCAATGAACTGCTTTAAGTTGACAATTCCGGATTTTCCATTTTCTAATGCTGCTTCCGGTAATTGAGAAAGCGCCACATTATGTCTTTCCTCTAAAACGGAAATCAGCATTGGAAGATTTAATCCGGTCACGCATTGAATATTCTCATCTCTCAAACAGGATGCCGCCACATTACATGGACTTCCTCCCAAAAGATCTACCAAAACCATCACTCCGTCACCATCATCCAGCTCTTTCGATTTTTCTTTTACTTTCACCAAAAGGTCCCGTACATCATCTCCGTAATTCAAAGTTAATGCTTCCACTTTTTTTTGATGTCCAAAAACCAATTCCATGCTTTTGATGATTGCTTCACTGAAATTGCCATGAGTAACAATCAATACTCCAATCATTCTTTCACCTCACCTTCTTTTATATTCTTATACCATAATTAATAGCAAATACTGTGCCAACTTAGTGTGTCGTTTTTTGACACAAAAAGAGCAGACGCTTTTTTACATCTGCTCAATTCTTCCATTCTTTTATTCATTTGTGTCCGTAATCATCTCAACTAAATATGCAATTTCTGTATCTGCAATGGCTATATGCATCATCTGTTCCAAATCTGAAAATGCTTCTTTTATTTTTTGGAATTCTTTTGGAAATTCTATTTTTAAACTCTCCATCTGTTTATGAATGAGAGTTTCTCCAATTACCGTTCTTTCCACCATACATGCCGCATGTACCATATAACGTAAATATAATTCTTTGCTGTTTTTCCATTCAAAATCTTTCATAATATATTCGTAAGAATAAGATAACAGAGGAACTATTTTTTCAGGATTTAAAAAATTCAACATCCCCCGCAGCGTTTCAACCAAAATACTTTCATTTACTTCTGCCTTTGGTTCATCTGCCCGGAAAGGAGTTTCCGAAATCAACTGTTCTAAACGCTTCATCCCCGATCCCACAATCAGCTGGTCTATGGAGATAAACGGCACCTGCTCCAATTGAATATCTACCGTTCCAACAACTGCCGCAATATTTTTCCATGGAATATTTTCAATATCTTTCTGTATATCTGATGCATGATTAAAATCCATGCATTGAATAGAAACCAAATCTTTCATATTCTGCGGGAGCATTTCATAAATCATATCTTTAATTTTTACTGCCGTCCCTTGCCCGGTAAAACATGTTGCAATTATAGTTTTTTGTTCCATACTGCATGGCTCCATACCGCTGGAATCTTTCCCTAATAACATATTACCTGCATCTTTTAAATCATCTGCAAGTTCATCTAAGGTGACTCCTTTTAACATAGATTTTCGGACAGCTTCAATCACTGTAGCTGTTGATGTCATAGAAATTGTGCGGATATGTACCTCTGTTTTTTGCTCAATGATTTCTCCAAACATTGTCAGAGAGCCCATATCTACCAGCAAAATTACGCCCTTTCCTTCATCTGCATCCTTCACCAGTTCTATAGCCTTTTCCAGTGTCGTTTCTACAGACACATTCAACGGCATATCCACTGCTTTACAATGATCTGTATCCAACAGCTGATTTACTACATCTGCCATACTGGTTGCTGTAGTATTGCCATGTGCTAACACAATTACACCTACATGCTTTTGTGCTTCTTTGTCATCTGCTGCACATAAAAACATGGTCAAATAACCCAGTTCTTGATTTGGAATTTTTAAATCTAATTCTTCTTCCAACAGCCGTAAAATAATTTTTGCCACCCGAAACTCTTTCGGATGATTCAATGCAGTTTCTTGAATTCCCTCGCCTTTTAATGGAATTCCTTTATTTAACCGCTCCACCATTGCATTCACATGCATCGCCATGCCGATTTTTGATTGGTCACTCAACTTACGATTTAATTTTACTTCTGCAAATTGAATCACTTCTTCCACTGCATAATAGACTTTAGAATCAATAATTTTCAGCAGATTTTTCATGCCGTCTTCTTCATTTTTTACATGATATTTTTCCATAAGAAGTTTCATATACTCATCTAAATCTTCTTGAAGCACCCCGGTAATCTGATCTTCGCTTCTTCCCTGCGTTTTAAATACTTGATATTTTGCAGAAATAATATCATACAATGTTTCTTCTTGATCATTTCCAGATTTGCCGTCATCGAATATATGATAATAATCTGAATACCGCAGAAATTCAATCAAATCATTTCGTGCTTTTTGATGTTCTAACCGTCCGGTTTGAATATATTCCGGCAGTACATTTAAACCGATTGTAACACACTCTAAATTTTCTATTTTGTATTGCAGAAAAGCTTTTGCACACAGCAGCTGTACATCTGCCTGCAGCTGCCCAATATTCCCAGAACATCGATACAAAAGCAGTGCAATAATCACTTCTTTAAACACACGGATGGGAACTCCAATTTTCTTCTGCTCATTACTGAAAAATGTTTCTATCAATTGAAGACGTTCCACCAATGGCCGCTCTTCTAATGCGGGAAGTTGAATAACTACCGGCATTCTTCTTAAAAATGTTTTTAATAAGGAGGTATTTACATTTTCTGTGGTTGCTCCAATAATTAACACACTTGCTTTGCGAAGTTCCTCCGTTTCTCCTAGTCTGCGGTACACACCCTTGTCCATCAGTAAAAATAATATTTCCTGTCCCTCCGGCGGAAGCCGGTGGATTTCATCTAAAAACAAGATGCCGCCATCTGCTTTTTCCACCAGCCCCTGTTTGTCTCGTTCTGCTCCCGTAAATGCTCCCTTTTTATGTCCAAACAGTTGAGACAAAATCAATTGAGGATTTTGTGCATACTCTGCACAGTTAAAAACAATAAATGACACACTGTCATCAATGGCTCCAACTTTCACCGCATATTCATACAGCTTTTCTGCAAATGTTGTTTTCCCGGTTCCTGTAGGACCAATCAGCAATGTATGCAATCCTCGCGGCGGATACAGCATTGCAGATCTTCCCTGCTCAATCTGTGCTTTCAAAGAACCATTCTGGCCAATCATAAAATCAAATTCAAACCGAGAAGTTTCTTCCTCTAGTTTCCGCTGCTTTTCAGCTTCCAAATATATTTCATATTGGGATGTCTCCATAAAATATACCGGTCTTCCTCCGATTTTCACAATCCGGCCTTCCCGTACCAGTTCATTCAAATCACGGCTGACATTGCTTCGATTCAGTTCAAGCTCTTCGGATATGGTAATCGAATCGACGCCTGTTTTTTCTTCCTGATTTTCTACAAGCCGGCAAACACACTGATAAATTTTTTCTTTTCGATTCATATCTTCTGCCCTTCCTTTCGCTATGTCTTATTTTATCACATCCTGCTGGATTATCACAGCCGGCAGATATTATCCGAAGATGGAAATTTATTCAAATGTTACAATGCCTTTAATATAACCTCTCGGATTGGTTTCAAGTAATTCAAATGCCCGGTTGATTTCCCGTACCGGAATTCTATGGGTAATTAATTCTTCTGTTGGAAAAATCCCATTGGCATAAGCTTCCACCGCTTTTTTCAGCACATCCATATAATCATCACAATACCATGGATGCACCACATGAATAATCGGAGAACGGTACATCATGTTATATGCCATTTCTTCTGTGAATACCTCATTTTTTGTATACATAGATGGTGCCAAAATCTTTCCTTTCCCTGCAATTTTCACAATCTGCAGTGCAGATGCCAATCCTTTTAGACTTCCTGTAATTTCAATGACAACATCGAAACCTTTTCCTTTTGTTATCCGCATCATTGCTTCCTGCAAATCTTCCTCTGCCGGACAAATGGTCTGTGTTGCACCATACTTCTGGGCTAACTGCAGTCTTTCTTCATCAAAATCAATGGCAGTTAAACTTCCAAGGGATTCATTTTTTAATCCGGCAATGGTTAATAACCCCATAAATCCACATCCGATGACTGCTGTATGATCTCCAAATACAGGCGCTGCCGCCTGTACAATATTGGCCACGCACATCATTGGTTCCCCAAGGCAGGCATCCAGCGGTTTTTTAGTTTCCGGCACCTTGATAATTCTTTTATCCTCTTTTAAAATCATATGACTGGTAAAACACTCGGAGGAAACACCAGTTACCTTATCTCCCGGAGCAAATTTTGTTACACTTTTTCCTACCTTTTCAACAACTGCAGTTGGTTCATGCCCTAATCCCATTGGATAAGAAACCTCTTTTACCATAGCTTCAAACCCTAAAGGATGTCTGCCCATGGCACTGGTCCCAAAATATGCCGGAATATCTGAATGGCACAATCCAACGCTTACCATTTTTAGTAGAATTTCATCCTCTTTTAATTCCGGAAGTTCTTCTTCAAATAATTCAAAATGTTTTGGTTTTGTCAATTTTGCAATAATTCTTTTCATCCTTTATCCTCGCTTTCTGGCAGCTGCCGCTTTGGCTTTAATTACAATATCCGCTGCTGTTAAATGGAACCTTTTTTTCAAATATTCCATATCTCCCACTTCTCCAAAAACATCCTGCACACCTACTTTTTCTACTGGTACCGGAATATTTTCTGCAATCACTTCACATACTGCACTGCCAAGCCCGTTATAAATACTATGGTTTTCTGCTGTTACAATTGCTCCCGTTTCTTCTGCACACTTACATACCATTTCTTCATCTAGAGGTTTGATCGTAAACATATCCACAACCCTTGCAGAAATTCCATCTTCCTCCAATATCTGTGCCGCTTTCAACGCTTCCGCAACCATAATTCCTGCTGCAATAATCGTTACATCGGTTCCATTTTTTATAACATTTGCTTTTCCAATTTCAAATTCAGAGCCTTCCTCATAAATTTTTGCCACTGCTTTTCTTGCACAGCGCACATAATACATTCCTTTTTTCTCTGCCAGCTGGCGGATCAAAGATTTCAGCATCACCCCATCTGTCGGCTCCATAATGGTTAAAGCCGGAAACGCTCTTAATGCTGCCACATCTTCAAACGGCATATGGGTTCCCCCATTATAAGCTGCCATGATTCCAGGATCAGAACCAATTAATTTTACATTTGCATCGGAATAGCATCCGGAAATGAAAATCTGGTCATTTGCTCTTCTTGCAATAAATGGAGCAAAAGAATGGGCAAATGGAATCTTCCCTGCCGCAGATAATCCACAGGCTGTACCAATCATGTTGGCTTCTTGAATGCCACAGTTTATCAATTGCCCCGGATATTTATCAATCTCATCCATTTTTCCGCCCATAATACAGGCTCCAAGATCTGCTTCCAATTCCATAATATCTTTATTTTCTTCCATTAATTTTGTGATTGTCTCCGCATAAACCTGTGCCATAGTTTGTGTAGATAATTCATGTTCTTTTGCTGTTATAATACTCATAATTTTCCCTCCTAACGATTTAATGCATCAATTGCATCCTCAGCTTGTTCTTTGGACACATTGATATGATGGTTTTTCAAAATATTTTCTGCAAAAGAGCAGCCTTTTCCTTTGATTGTATTTAACACAACAGCATGAGGCTTTCCGTTTCTATTTTTCGCACGTTCAATTGCTGCATCGATTGCTTCCAAATCATGCCCGTCCACTTCTTCTGCTTCCCAATGAAAACTTTCCAATTTTTCTTTGAAGCTCTCCATATTACAAATATTTGCCGTTGTATTATCTAACTGCTGCTTATTGTTATCTACAAATAAAATTAAGTTATCTAGTTTATTTTGTGCTGCGAACATAATCGCTTCCCAATTCTGTCCTTCCTGGCTTTCTCCGTCTCCGATAATACAGTAAATTTGATTTTGATTTTGATCAATTTTTTTCGCCAATGCAATTCCTGCTGCTACAGAAAGTCCCTGTCCTAAAGAACCTGTCGTCACATCAATTCCCGGTGTTTTTTTATGATCGCAATGGCTTGGAAGACTGGTTTGGGGCTGATTTAACGTTTTTAACCAGCCTCTTGGGAAGAAACCTTTCAACGATAATGCTGAATAAACCGCAGGACCGGCATGGCCTTTGGAACAAATCAGCCAGTCTCTTTCCTCCCACTGAGGTCTCTGAGGATCAACTTTCATTTGCTTTCCATATAGGACACTCAGCAAATCGCATATACTCATTGCACCTCCCATATGCCCGAAACCACGAACAGCCATTTGATCAATTGTATGGATTCGTATTTCTTTTGCAAACTGTTCTAATTCTTGTACTTTTTTGTCTGTTAACATATGCTTCACTCCTTTTTGCTTATTTTTCTTTCTACTTTTTCTTAAAGCAAAACATATGCCAGTATTAGTGTGTCGTTTCCTGATAGATTTTGTAATGATAATTTTGTCAAAAAACACAGTTTTTTGGCACGATTTTTGCTAATATATTTATATAGAAGCAGTTTGTGTACAATCAAAAGAGGTGATATCATTGAATTTTGCTCAGCAGGCATCTATCATTCAACAGCAGAAATTTACACAGCATCAGATTCAGTCTCTGCATATATTGACTTTGGATAATGTAGAGTTAAATGAATTTCTTCAAAATGAATATTCTGAAAATCCATTGATGGAGTATTCCGCAGCAAAACAATCTCCTGTCAACTGGAATTCTTCTGCCGCTTCCAGAGATGATTCTGATTATCCTGAGATTGCTGCTAAAGATCCTGATACCCTTTTAAACTTTTTTCTAGAACAGTTAAATCCTCGTTTATTCTCTAACCCTGAATGGAATACATTCAAACTATTGATTTTATTACTGGATGAAAATGGTTTTTTTCCATATACCTCTGAAGATTTATATCAAATGTTCCAAATTTCTCCTGCGGTATCTTCAAAATGTCTGGAAATTTTAAGAACTTTACAGCCGCAAGGAGTTTTTCAGCCAAATATAGAAAGCTATCTTCTGTTCCAATTAAAACAAAAAAATACAGCTGATCCAAATCTGTTTGAATTAATCGAACATCATTTAGAACATGCCGCTTCAAATAAATTTCGATGTATCGCAGATGATTTGCACATTTCCTTACCAGAAGTCCGGAACCTAATACGGCAGCTAAAAGAATTGTCTCCCCGTCCTCTATCTGGCGGATACCTTGATAATGCTGCTTATATAACTCCTGACATTCTGGCTGTATATGAAAATGGACAATGGGATATTTCTTTGAACGATCAATGGATTGGAAATTATTCTTTGAATGATTATTACATCAAAATGATGCATCAATCCTCTGATCCTCAGCTAAAATCTTATTTCCGCCAAAAATATGAACGGGCAAATTTTATCATTCAACGGATTGAACAACGCCGAACAACCATATTATCTATCTGCCAAGCCATCTTTCGGCGGCAGGAAAATTATTTTCTATATGGCAGCTCTTTAGTTCCTATGACGTTATCTGATATTGCTTCAGATTTAGGATTTGCTGTTTCTACGATCAGCCGTGGAATTAAAAATAAATATTTACAGTATCCTCATGGTACTGTTCTTTTAAAAGATTTGTTTACTTCTGGGATACCCAGCAGTAAAGATACAGACGTTTCCTGTGCAAAAGTTATTGAAACTATGAAAAAAATTATTGCATCTGAAAACAAGAAAAAACCATACAGCGATAATAAACTAGCAGCTCTTTTAAACGAAAAGGGAATCAAAATTTCCAGAAGAACTGTTGCAAAATACCGTATGAATGCCGGAATTCCAAGCACGTTGGAAAGAAAAAACGACAGATAGAAAAATCTATCCGCCGTTTTTTAAATTTCTGTTCTTCCTTCCAAAGCTCTTAATAACGTAACTTCATCAATATATTCCAAGTCACCGCCTACCGGAACCCCGCTGGCAATCTTACTGACTTTGATTCCTGTTGGTTTCACCAATTTGCTAATATACATGGCTGTGGTTTCGCCTTCCAGACTAGAATTGGTCGCAATAATCAATTCTTTCACATCTCCCTGCAGTCTGGCAATCAACTCTTTCAGCCGTATATCATCTGGTCCAATACCAAGCATTGGTGATATAGCTCCATGAAGTACGTGGTAAACACCTTCATATTTTCCTGTCTTTTCATAGGCAATTAAATCTCTGGTATTTTCTACAACCATAATAGTACTGTGATCGCGCTTCGTACTGGCACAGATTGGACATATTTCTTGATCCGTTAATGTACAGCATTCTTTACAATAATGAACATTTTCCTTCGCATTGATGATTGTATCAGAAAGCTTCTTTACCTGATCCTGCGGCATATTAATAATATGAAATGCTAACCGCCCGGCAGATTTGGGGCCAATTCCCGGCAGCTTTCCCAACTCTTCCATCAACTGCGTTATCTGGTTACTGTAATAATCCATAATTTCCTTTTAGAATGGGAAACCTCCACCCATTCCGCCTAAACCTCCAGTAATACTTCCCATCTTAGCCTGAGAATCTTCTTCCATTTTTCTAAGAGCTTCATTGGTTGCTGCAACAATTAAATCTTCCAGCATTTCAATATCATCCGGATCTACAACTTCTTCTTCCAAAGATACAGAAACAACTTCTTTCTTTCCAGAAACAACGACTTTCACAACTCCGCCTCCGGCTGTTGCTTCATAAGTTGTCTCTTCCAATGCCTTACTTGTTTCCTCCATCTGTTTCTGCATTTTTTGAGCCTGTTTCATCAACTGATTCATATTTCCGCCCATTCCAGGCATACCGCCTCTTCTTTTTGCCATTTTATTTTCCTCCTAAATTTACTCTTCTATATTTACATCCATATGGATACATTCCAAATCAATCATATCTTGATTCTGTTTTGACTCCATGATGCCGACTTCTAACGCAATCTCTCTGCCGGACTGTCTTTCTAGTTCCTGTTTCAATTGTTCAATTCTCTCTGGTTTTTCTAAAAAATATCCGCTTTCCACATTCATTTCTTTCGGAAACATAATCTTTAACGCATTTCCCTCATCGTTTACGGTAAGAGTTGCTTTTTGCAGAGAAAACTTCATCTGAGGGGATAAACTCCTTTTGACATCCCGCCAATGATTCACAATATCCATCAGCTCTTCTACTTTTGCTTTTGGAAACTTTTCTTCTAACTGTTTTTTGTCGTCTTTTTGTACTTTCTTTTCTTGTATTTCCTGCTTCTGTGACGGCACTGCCTGCACAGAAACACCGTTTTTTATCAGCTGATTCAGCTGATTTTCCAACTGGCGTATTCTTTCCAATAAACTGGTTTGATCTGCTTCCATCTGAGGTTTACAAAGCTTCACCATCTCCACTTCCACCAAAACCCGCTTGGATGTAGCAAACCGCAGCTCATTTAATAATTCTGACAAAATCCGAATAAAACGAATTAACGTGTTTTCATCAACCGTTTCTGCTTTTTCTTGAAGAAGTTTTAACTGATCTGTAGATACTTCCAACGCCTCACTGGCTGCTGTTCCTTTCCCCACCAGCAAAAGATTCCGCAAATACCAAAGAAAGTCTGTAATAAACTGCGACCACTCCCGTCCTTGTCTCGTTACTTCCTCCAAGAGCCTCATAACTTTTGTGACATCCGAAGCTAAAATGTCATCCAGCAAATCACTGTATACCTGTATATCTACGGTTCCTAAAACCTCTAAAACGTTGTCATATGTCAGCTTTTTCCCAAGATAAAATGCAATACACTGATCTAAAAGACTTAAAGCATCACGCATAGAACCATCTGCCATTCTTGCAATATATTCCAGTGCTTTTTCTTCAACCTCTACCTGTTCCTGACGCATCAAATCTGCAAGCTGTTTTTTAATGGTATCTGCCGTAATTCGGTGAAAATCATACCGCTGGCATCTGGACAAAATCGTAATTGGAATTTTATGAACTTCCGTTGTCGCCAAAATAAAAATAACATACTCCGGCGGTTCCTCCAATGTTTTTAGCAAAGCATTGAATGCCCCTATGGAAAGCATATGCACTTCATCGATAATATAAACTTTGTATTTTCCAGAAGCCGGAGAATACTGTACCTGTTCTTTAATTTCTCTAATATTATCAACGCCGTTATTTGATGCTGCATCAATTTCCATGACATTCATAGAACTTCCATCGATAATTCCCTGACAAGTACTGCACTGATTGCACGGCTCTCCGTCTGCCGGATTCTCACAATTCACTGCCTTAGCAAGAATCTTTGCTACGGTTGTCTTCCCAGTACCTCTCGTACCGCAGAACAAATAGGCGTGTCCGATTCTTCCTGTCTTTATTTGATTTTTCAACGTGGTCACAATATGATCCTGACCTTTTACTTCAGCAAAAGTCGTCGGCCGGAACTTTCGGTATAACGCCATATATGACATGGAGCCTGCTCCCTTCTTCCTATATTTCACTTCTGAAATATTGTAACACAATCAAAGGTATTGGAAAAGGGCAAAAAACATCGAACTTTTTCCTATGGTTTTCATTGCAGTCTTTATAAAAAGTCCTCATAATAAAAATCAGAAAAAAGACAGGAGAAAAAACGATGAATAAATCATATGATCTAACTGCATTTTCACACGAGATAAATAATTCTCTGACTTTAATTTACAGTCAGCTTCAATATATAGAAGAAACAAAAGATATTCTTTTACAAGATGAAAACTGGTGCAGAATGAAAAAAGATTTTTCTTCTTTATTTGATTTCATAAGACAAACTTTATCCCCATCCACTGCAACATCCGCTGCACTTGAACCACAGGACTTAATTTCAATTTTTGAAGAAATCCGTTCATCATGGTCTCACCAGTTTAACGATAAGCATATTCAATTTTTCATTCAAGCAGAACCAAAAGAATCTTACTATGTATATGGTTCCAAACCCAAACTTCTTCAAATGTTCCACAATTTAATTTCCAATGCTGTCAAAGCCATTGAACGAAGAAATGATACTGGAAAATCTCCCAGTATTACTGTCCATCTAAGCAAAGAGCAGGGGCATATTGTTTTAAACCTATCGGATACCGGAATCGGGATGACAAAAGAACAGCAGCAAAGAGCCTTTTACCGTGGTGTTTCTTTTATTCCTGCCGGAAATGGTATTGGGTTGTCCGTTGTTCATGAAATTGCAGATGAACTTCAAATCAAAATTCATATGGATTCTGCCATAAATCAAGGAACTACGTTTACTCTGATTTTCCCTGCCAGAGAATATACAGAATCAATGCCAGTATAAATCCGCCGATACATCCCCCAATATGGGCAGCGTTATCAGTTCCGCTGCTTTGGAATCCATGATAAATGGAGCCTGCAATCATTAGGAAAATACCGCTTCCATTGAAATCACCCATTTGCTTTCTGCAAAACAAAAAAATTGCTGCCAATGCGCCGGTAATCCCAAAAATTGCTCCGGATGCTCCCGCAGAAAGCACATCTTCCCCAATGGATGCATAGTAGAATACAGATACAATACTGCCAATCAATCCAGAGCCTGTATAAAGAACCAAATATCTGAAACTTCCTATGATTTTTTCTAAACTAGAACCTAAAATACAAAAAACTACCATGTTATTAAAGAAATGATCCCACCCATAATGAAGATAATTAGAAGTCAATAATCTATAAAACTGATGCTGTTCCAGCACCATATATGGACTGCAGGCTCCAACGTCATAAATCCTTTCGCCATAGATTTCTGAAACGGCAAAAAGAATCAAATTGACTGCAGTTATTACTGCGGTCATTTTATATTTTCCAAAAGATTTTTTTACAGGATAACTATTTTTTACTGTATCATTTGCTGCATTCACAATCATAGAAACCGGTTCATACAATTCTTCAAATTCATTTTCCCAATCTGCAAATGTTACCGTTCCTTCTTCTGACAATACAATGGCAAGCACTGGCATTCCCTGCCCAAATATATTTTTCACCTGCATGATCATCTGGGAAATATTTTCTTCTGAAAGCAGACTGCCGTCTGGATTCCGGTCATAAATAATAAAAACTCCCTTTTTCCCTTCTTTTACATTTTTCATATAATAAGGCCCAATGGGTGTCGTCATTTTTGTATATCCATGAATCTGCAGCAATTCTATAAGTTTCTGATACATAAGTTTCCTCCAGTTTTTTAGATAGTATATCTCATGTCCGCAAGAAACTCAAACTCTTCCAATCCTATTTTTAAAACATCTCCTGATTCTAAACTTTCTTTTTTAATTCTTCTCCCATTGAGTATTGTTCCATTGGTTGAATTTAAATCCTCTGCTGTTAATTCTCCATTTTCCAGAAAAATTTTTACATGCCTCCTGCTGACTCCTATTTCTGGTAACTGATAATCCGTCCCCTCATTAGAACTGCCAATAATAAATCCATCATGTTCAATTATAATGTCTTTTCTCCCTTCTTTTTTGGATATAAATTTTCCCAAAGGCTGCTCCATCAAGCATACTGTCTTTTGTTCATCCATAGATAAATATTCCGTTTTCATTTCCTCTGTTTCTATAGGTACTTCTATAGAACCTTGTTTCCAAAATTTCCACATCTGCCAGACATCTGCTGCGAAACCGCCAGCGAATACCAAAAAGCCAAGGACAAATTGGTAATAGAATCCATAAATAAAGATTTTTACCGCAAAAAAAGCAGATGCACCCAGCAAAAAAAATGAAAATACCATAAAAAATATTGCTATAGGAGATATCTTTTTCTCTGACAAAGTTTCTTCGTCTAATTCATTTATTTCTTTTTCCGGCGGACTTTCTACTTCTTCTTTCGGAATCATCTGAGGTGTTGGTTTTAAATATTCTTTAATTTGAAGAATACTTGGCTTTTCTTTTACAAGATAACTGTGAAACTCATAATAAAATTTTGCTTTTTTCTTATTTTCATAGGATATATGTTCCATACTTTCTTCTAATAATTCTCGAATCTGTTCAAAAATATTTTTCTCATAATCCGGCAGATAGCATAAAACAGGCTTCCTCTGCTGGTCTATAAACACCAATTTTTCATCAATTTTCAAATGATCTAAATTCAATAAATACTCTTCGGCCTCTTCTAGTACCGTAAAAAAATCAAAAAAAAATTCTTGTAAATTCATCTCATTTCTTTTTTCAATCCACGGGGTATAAATTCCCGTTTCAAAATAATAATATTCTGTTTCATCTTCCAGCCGAAGTTCACATGGCAGCAGACATTCCATAATATGATGCAGCAAAATATCTTTTTCATATGTAATCTTTCTCTTCTTTTCTACCACATAATAATTAGAAAACCCCTCTCTAATCCATTGTTCCTTCAATGACACTCCACCTCCTTGCTTTTTCGATTTCTGATAAATATGATATCTGACACTGCCCTTGATATTCAAAAAAACGGATCCCAAAGAATCGGATTCCTTCCATTCCCGGTATTGTGATCTTCATTTTTACCTTTGTTTTGATTTGATCTGCAGATACTTTTACAGAAATACTCTGTATCTTTCCTAAAAAAAGATGTGTATTCAATTCCTTTTGAAGCTGTTTTTTTACTTTCGCTGCTGCCTGCTTTTTCCCCGGATACATATTTTTATAAAGATTTCTTTGATTTAAAGCTCCATATGACATTTCACCATTTTCATAACTGCCGTTAGTAATCACAATATCTGCCGCCTTCCATCCGGCGTCTTCCATCGCTCCCTGCACTATTCCGCAATTCATAAAATAAACTGCATATTCCAAGAACAATAAAAGAATCAAAAAAGCAATCGGAAACAGCAAACTGGCTTCTACTGTGATATATCCGCCTTCTTCCCGCATCTTTGACATGGTTTCACTCCTTTCAATGTACTTTTATCTACCTGTTTTACCGTTCTTTTCAACCCGCTGCATGTAAGATCTGTATGATATGCATCTCCTTCTTTCGCAATATAAAGACAGAAAATATCTCCTTGATGGTATTTGGTACATTTTTCACATTCCTGATAGGATGTTTCCCCTTGCAGATATTTTTCTACATGTTCATCGACAGAAATATCCAACGCCAGATGCGTACAATTTAAATCCGTATGATACACGCTTTCATGGGGTGTAATGTAAACAATTCCTTCATTTCTTTCATCTCCATCGGGTACATATCCGGTCATTGCCTTCTGCCGGATTTTTTGAGTAAAGGTTCCTGTAAATCCAGAAAGAAACGGCATTCGCTTCTGTATACAATATCTTGCTGTTAGTACATATTCTCCTTTAGAATTCAGTGCTGTTGCACCAGTAATCAAAATACCTGCACTGCCTCCCGCCAAAGATGATTTATCCAAAAATTTTTTATTTACAGAAGCTAAAAAAACTGCTTTTGCCGTTCCATTTTCTACAATATTTTCTGTTTTTTTCTTTTTGGAAATTACATACTCATTGGCTGCCTTCTGACATGCAGCTTCTTCTAACCCATGTCCAACCTGCCCATGAATCATCAGTATTTCACCAGCAGAAACCAGCATTAACAGGGCAATCAAAAACAATGGAAGAACTAAACTCGCCTCTAAAGTCATCGCACCTTTTTCCGAGGCAGAAAAAGATGTCCTCTTGGATTTTTTCGTTTCAATATGATTATCATTTTGGTTCGTCTTTTTAGAGAATTGTTTTTGACAAGAGAACATCTCTTTCCACCTCCATTTTTTAATAAGATACACTTCGTTGAAATTTCCATTGGCTGTAAGAAGGAAATGGCAGGGATATTCCCCCAAAAGCCAGCCTCTTTAAGCGAATATTTAATGTAATACCATATGCAGATACACATTGATTTAACTGGAAGTCCGGCACTTTTTTTTGAATATTCTGTTCTATGACATCCATCATCCGCATATATTTTTCTTTTTTATCTTTCTGTAACGTTAAAAGAATTCCTAAATAATCTTCATAAGAAAGTCCTTTTTCTACCGGCTTTTTCGTACCGTTTAAAGATGCCAGTCCAGAAAATGACAGCTGCCAATTTGATGAATTCTTCATAATAGGAACTTGATTTCCATCTGCCAGATTTCGTACATCAATGACAGATTCTCCATAAGCAAGTGCCAGCAGTAAAAGATGTTTTGCTGCCGCAATCAACGGAGGAATTCCTGTAATACCAAGAATCGATGCCGCCAAAACTGCCGCTTCCTTTTCTTTTCCTACATCTGTATATACATAGGCTGCATTGGTTAAAAATCTTAATGAAATCATCTTCCAAAATACACTTCCCAGATTTTCCTTTTCTGAATCTTTTCCTGCAATTAGATACTCTATTTCATATTGCTGTCCTTCTTTCTTTTCTTTTGATGTAAGACAGTGAAAATATTTCAAACTATAAAGAATTGCCGGGAGTTCCGATGTGAATCCTGCTTTCGATGAAATATTTTTCACTTCATCCAACTGTTTCCTGGCATCTTTTTTCTTCATAAATTCCCACGCTTTTTGTGTTGCATCATCTTTTGTTCCATAAATTACAGACACTGCCGAAGACGACACTTTTTTCTCTCCCATAATCAAAGAAACTGAACCTTCTCTCAATATTTTTGCCAGTCCTTTCCGCGGGTCCTTTTTCTTTTGTATCGGTTTCTTTGTATCATCATTCTCTTTTTGTTCCTTTGCCTCTTGTTCTTCCTTCTCCATTTTTTCTTGAATTTTAGGAATCTCATTTCCAGCTTCTTTGGTAGTGTTCCACTTCTTTTTCCATAATTCCAGCACATCGGCACCCATCTCGTATTTCATAAGTTCACGAATCTGATATTTCAATACCTCCCCTTCTTGATCTGTCAAAAAAACTTTTTTGCTGACTGAGGCACTTCCTATTTGAAAATTAAAAGAATCCCTGCTTTCTTCCAAACTCTCTTTCACTTTCTTTGAAAAATCTTTCGTCATCTTTTTTTCATATCTCGGGTCCATGGCAAATAGATGATACATTTCTTCCAATTCTTTCTGGTAATTTCCATGGGTGTGGGAAAGCCCCGCCATACAGGCACCCATGGCTTTCCCCTTTCCAACATATAAATAAATTCCTTCTACACAAACACTGATTACCAAAAGAAACACTAGAAACAACATCGCCAAAAAAGCTGTCATGCTTCCTCTCTCATCCCGTATCATTTGACTTGTCCTGTTTTTGATGTAATCGTTTTGAAAATATTATTCACTACTGTTTTGATCTGCGTTTGAAAAATAATAACCAAACCAATTAAAACGACAATAATTAAAATTACTTCTACTACACCCATTCCTGATTCGTCTTTTAAAAATTTTCTCATAAACCTTTCCTCCTTATGAAAATGTGGACAATGCCGGAAACATCAACAATCCTAAAATTACCACCAGCATTACAATCATTGGTGCCAATAATTTTGTACTTGCTTCCTCCCCTTGTCGTTTTGCCAATTCTTTTCTTTGAAAAAAAGCCGCTTCTTCTTCCTCTTTTAACTGTGAAAACAGTTCTTTTGATCCTCTGGTAATACTTTGTATTAATAAAGTGGATAATTTACGATAAGAAGATAATTGAAGTCTTCTTCCCAGATTTTTAAATACTTCTGTCTGCGGCACTCCAAAATCCATCTGCCGGCAGGCAGTTCCAATTTGCTCATACACAAACATTTCTTCTGATTTTCCTGCTTCTTTTTTCTTTTCATACTCCTGAAATACTGTATGAAATACCAAGGGTACGCTCATTCCTGTTTCCAAATATAAAACCAGCCGATGAATAATCGCTGGATATTCTTTCTTCGATACCAGCTCTGCCTGTTGTTTCTTCTGCTTATATTTTTGTTTTTCCCGATACCAAAGAAGTACGATACAAAAAATCCCTATACAAGCAATTGACGGTATTTGACTGTTTTCACCATCTTTCGATATTGTTCCTCCTTTCAAACTTTTCGGCAGCCGAAATGTTTCTCTTTCAATATGCTCTTGCTCTATTTGACGGATTTTCTCTATCACTTTCTCTTTTTTGGTCTTCTTTTTCCCAGAAGTTCCCGGCACAACACACACTGGAAATTTTGCAATCCGCCTTTGCTCCTGACAGGTCAATACGGCAGACAGCCACACAATCACTGGTTCTTTCACATTTTTTGAAAAAACATTTCCTTCCTCATCAATCAATGTTAAGTCACTGCTTCCCCACTGCACTTCAATGTTCTCACCATCAATTTTTTCCGGCATAAACAAAGCTTTCTTTACATTACTGATTGAAGTATTCTCTCCTTTTAAATGCTTTGCCAAATACACTTCACCTTTCTTTAATACCTGTGGAACTTCTTTTTTTAAATACCCTTTTGGCTGTACGGAAAGACTGTAATTTACATCTCCCTCTCCTGTCTTGATTTTTAATGACTCTTCTTTTACCTCCCCTCCTCTTTCATTTCTTGTAATTACAATCTGCCGGTCACGGCACATCCACGAAATCATAAGTGCGGCCATCAAAAGAAAAAATACAGCACTCCCAACACAGACAATCTTTAGCTGCCGGCACAAAGATTCTTCTACTTTCTGCTTAATCTCTTTTTTACTTCCAGTAACATAACTTTCGATTTCTGCTCGTCTTTCTTTCCATATATGTTCCGGCAGCTTCTTTGCCAGTTTCCGCATCCATTTATATTTCAATTGCAACCACCCTTTCTGCCCACAAATTCGCGACTACAAGAAGTATCAAAGCTATCGTTGAAATCATAGTTCCAAAGATAGTATCATAAAGCACCGTAAAGTATCCCGGATTCGCCATCCGTACATACAACACAATAAAATACGGCATAACCGACATGATATTTTTCTCCATTTGTTTGGCTGCTGTCATGGTTTGTATTTCTTCTTTTAACTGCATAGACTGACTGAGGTGTTCTACCGTTTTTCCTATAATCTCAATTAAATTTCCACCATTTTTCCTAACAATGACTGTAATTTCTGCGAACTGCTTCATTTCCTCTAAATCGACCTTTTCTGCCATTTGAAGAAGCAGCTTTTCCACAGGTTCATTAATTTTTAGAGAAATTATCAACAATTCCAATTCCTTTTGCAGCGCTCCCTCCTTTCCTCCATGATATAATTTCAGATCATCCTTTGCTGTTTGCAGTGCATTTTCCAAAGAATATCCAACAGAAAGACTATTGCTGATGGAAAGCATCATTTCGCGAAATTCTTTTTGTAATATCTGATTTTGTTTCCGCCTTTCTTTCTTCCGCTGCCATTTCATCCACGGAAACAGCAGAGGAAGCATAAAAAACAGAAACCAAATACGGTCATAAAACAGCCAGCAGATAAATACTCCGAATAGGACGCCCCGTACCAAATGACTTTTCTCATTTTTCCAGCATTGTATTTCCTTTCTGCATCCGCTCCATAAGCCTTTGATAGTTCTCATATTGTCCGTACTCCTTTAATTTTTTTTGGTTTTTCAATTCTCCTTTCATTTCAAAAATTCCATTTTCATCCATTAAAAATAACGGTACTGCTTTCACCTCCCCCTGCTCCATTCCGCAAATTTCGACAATCTCCATTAAACGCCGCCGTCCATCGGAAAGCCGTCCTAGATGTACGATTACATCAATCGCCGAAGCCATTTGTCCACGGATTGCACTGACCGGCATATCAATTCCCATTAAAACCATAGTTTCAATACGCTTCAGCATATCCACTGCATGATTGCCATGTCCTGTAGAAATACTGCCGTCATGCCCTGTATTCATAGCATTCAGCATGGACAAGGCTTCTTCTCCACGGACTTCTCCTACAATAATTCGGTCTGGTCTTGAACGAAGTGCTGCACGGATTAGTTCTTTCATATCCACTCTATTTTCCCCTGCTGCATTTGCATTCCGCATTTCCAAACGAACCAAATTGGCAATGCCATTTAAACGCAGTTCTGCAGAATCTTCAATCGTGATAATCCGTTCATCCTTTGGAATACAATTGGATAAACCATTTAAAAGCGTCGTTTTCCCGCTTCCTGTCCCTCCTGAAATGAAAATGTTATATTTCGCCCGCACAAGAATCTTTAAATATTCTCCTATTTCACTGGAAAATGCCTGTTTCTCCTGCAGCCATTCCATGGTCATCGGTTCCCTTGCAAACTTCCGGATAGTCATAACTGCACCATCCAGTGATACTGGCGGAAGAATAATATTTACTCTGGAACCATCCTCCAAACGGGCATCAACAATCGGCTGCATTTCATTTACCATACGATTGGCACCTGCCGCTACCTGCTGAATGACCTGATACAGTTTTTCCTCGCTGAAAAACCTTCCCGGATACTCATATAATTTCCCCTGTCTCTCAATAAAAATATGTTCACAGCCGTTAATCATAATTTCCGTTATAGAATCATCTTCCAAAAGATCCTGCAAAATATCCAATTTCCGCAAAGCATAAAATACGTCTTTATTTAATTTCACTTTATCGGAAAGCATCATCGGATTTTGCTTCGATACTTTCATAATCTCTTCATAGATAATATCCTTTAATCTTTCATCCGTGATATCCCGGCTGAAATCCAGTCTCTCCATGACACTCTCTTTGATTCGCTCTTTCATAACCGCTTTACCACTTCCTTTGCTGAATCATTCCTTCCAAGGAAAATCTCTTCCACGTTATGCTTTTTCCAAACCCCGTATCTCTTCATCTGTTCTGTAAAATGCATATATTGCTCAGAACAAGCTTCTGTCTCCGCCAATGGAATATAGACTTGATCCGGCAGTTCAAAAAAAGAAAGTCCCGGAATACATGCCGTTTCCATATCTAAAACAAGAGATATATTCTGATTTTTTAAACGTTTGAAAAAGTAATGATAATCCTCCAGAGACGGCTCTAAATAGTCCAAATAACAGTTTGCACCCGGATACCCGCCTGCCCCTTCTAAAGATTCTTGATGGGAAAGAAAAAATTCTACAGAGTCCTCCTTCCGCTCTTTAATGTGAAACAGCAGTTCATCTGCAGACTCTGAATCTGCCAAAAATCGATGATATGCACGCATCCCAACATATACCGCATCCCGCTGCCTTGCCAGTTCTAAAGAAATATCTGTTACAATACTTCTCCCAAACGGTGAATAAACACCAAAAACTTTCTGATGTTCTTCTCCTGCTGCTTGAAGACATCCATAGATATTTTTTGCAATTTCTAATCCACTTTGTGCATGTCCCCTTTCAATCCTGCAGGTAGGAACAGATCCTCCATAGACAGTTTCCTCTGCCAATATAAGACATTGAAAACATCCTTCTTTCTCTCTTTGAAAAAATTTATCTTCGTCAGATGTAAACCATACTGTCATTGGATACTCTTTCTGATGATTTAAATACTCCATCAGACGTTTCCCATACCTGCGGTCTTTGTGATAAATTCCCGCATAAATTTTTTTCATAAAACACCTTCTTTTGTACCTCGCTACATTACAAAAAGAGTTATATACGCTAAAAGAACTCCTATTGAAAAATGTATTTGATTTGATTCGGACTTCTGGTCCATTCTTTGATAAGGAATTACTCGTCTGGAATCCAGACATTTTGAAATGTAATTACAAAAATAAGAAATTCTTAGATGAAAGCTGCCATGCTTCCAAAGAAATATAACGGCATAAATGCCATTCCAAAAAAATGTTACAATAAGAAATGTAGTTACATAAGTACCAAGGGGTATCCCGCATACCATCAAAAGCTTAATATCTCCTCCGCCCAGACAGCCTAGATAGAACAATCCAATGCAAAAAAGAAATGGAAGAAAAACTCCCGATGCCATATCTATGACATCCAGTCCTTTCCATAAGCACATTCCAATGGTCACAAATGCTCCAATGCCTGTCAGCCAATTAGGAATCCGAAAATCCCGCCAGTCAAAAACAACTGCAGCTGACAAAAATATTAACATCCATATTACCATATCATTCGTTATCCCTCCTTTCTGTAGTTGTTCCATTATTTTACAATAATCCCAGTTATTTGTCTATAGTTTTTCTCATATTTATTAAAAAAATACACTATTCAATATTATGTAATCAATATACCTGCTGTATACAACACAATAATTCCAGGAAGTCCAAGTAATGCTCCGGTTCCTATGGACAAAAAATTTAAATCTACCGGTGCTTGAAATCCATTTTTGGCACAGAAAATATGAATTCCATAAACCAAGGCAGAACAAAATACTCCTCTGACAGCTAAAATTAACAGATATGCCGGCTTTTTATAAATTCCAAACATGACACACAAAGTACACCCAATGGCCATAATATAAAATAAGATTTGATTTTGTTCCATAAAAAATCCCTCCTTATGTAATCTTATGTTACACAAAGAGGGATATGCCTTCTTTCTAAAACAGATTAGAAAACCAATCAATAATTCCCTGGAACCATTGTGAAATCTTATCTAAAATTCCGTCAGCTCCGCCCAATTTATCATAAATTGCTTTTGCCTGTTCTTTTAACTGATCAACGTTCAAATCCAAATCTGAAATTTTATCCATTAAACTTTGTATTTTTTGGCGGTCTTCATCAGATAAATGAATCTCCAAATCTTTTGCAGAATCTTCGATTGCCTGTTTAATCTCCTCTGGTGATGTCAAATTTTCTTCTGCAACCTTTTGTTTTACATCTGCAATTAATTTCTCTGCATCTTCTGAACCAATATTTTCTGCAACTTCCCCCGTAGTAATCAATTCATCTGTTGCTGCATCCTTACTTTCTTCCGGGATTTCTTTCCCTGTCATCTCTTCATAAGCTTTCATGACTCCTACTAATGCAGCTGTCCCGGAAATTTTAAAAGGTCCTGCAACCTTTACATCTGCATTTTTAATCCCTGCTGTTACCAATGCGTTCCGGTACATGCCGGAAGTACAATATGTAATATTTTCTGTAGACACATTCACTCCGCTTCCATCACCGGTCTGTTCTACTGTTACAGAGGACAATGCTCTAGAACCAATAACACTTTTTGATAAATATTCATCCAGATATTCATGTTCTTCCTGATTGGTTACTTTTATTACCTGATATTCGCTCACATCATCCACGCCCAATAAATCCAATACTTTTTTACGCTCTGAAGAACTTAAATTTGCCCCCAATGCCAAATACTTTTCCTGTGTGCTGTCTGCCCTCACATTCATACACGGTACTGCCATCATCAGACATAAACTAAATGCCAAAATTTTGCTTAAAATTCTCTTCATATCTGTTTCCTCCTTCGACCTTTCCAGTGTACCATATTTTCCAACCCAAAAACGCTATAAATTGCTTATTTTTTTCTTACGGAAATGATAACAAAGATACAAAAATATCACAAATCCTACAATAGTAAGTATCGTCCCTTCTTTGAACCCAGGCGGCGTATAATCAAGAACCACTTTATGACCGCCTCTGGATGCCTCCACTGCCAAAAATGCATCCCCAATTGCAAGGGTTCTTACCTTCTTTCCATCTACAGTAACTTTCCAACCTTTATCATATGGAATAGAAAAAAATACAATTCCTTTTTTCTTCATGGAAATGCTGCCTTCCACATGAGAACTTTCTCCTTTTGTCAGATGAAAACTTTGTTCTTCCATTACACCATGAATATCTGCCATTATAGTTTGATCTAAATAAGCTGCTGTCACCCGGACAACTCCTGACATAACATCATCCTGCTTTAACCGCATTTTTATTCGGATTTCATCACCCTTTTTTACAGTTCCCAAATATAAAATCTGTGCATTCAGACGTCCAGACATCATCTGATCACCATTTCGCTCCACAATGGTATTTTCCACCTGACTTCCATCAAAATGGAAATACAATTCTCCTGTTTCCTGTACCTTCAAAGTAAATATCATATTATCAGGACGTGACGAACTATTTTCAAAAACGTATTCGCCCCCGCCGTTATCCTGCGTAATTTTGCAATCATTTAACTCCGGCTTTGAGGTTTCTATTGTTTGAAACAATCCAGAAATCCCATAGGCTTTTTCTATCATATCATTTTGCACATAAAACGGATTCATACTTTCATAATCCCAATATTTAATCGAAGTATCCATACCATACCCTATGCTTGTTTTATATGGATTTTTATAAACTGTTACATTTCCAATGGTATCAATTGGCTGAAATGATGTAAGTCTTGTATCCTGCGGGCGGTAAATCTGATATTTCATAGAAAAAAGATGATTCGTAAACGGCGAAGCCCCCTCATATAAATATTCATTGACACCTGTATAAAATCCCAGCTGATCCATAATATCTACCGTTTTCCCCTGTGCAGTAGATCCAAATAATGTCATCCCATTTAATGTATGCCAAATACTTTCATCTAACATTCTGCCACTGGCAAGTTCCATTCTTGTGTCTAACTTTCCACCATAAACTTCTTTTACTTTTTCAATAACTTTTGTATCTTGAAAATATTCATCCACATCCACCGTTCCATTTTTTGAAACCCCAAGAGATGCCATTACCGTCATTTCTGCCGTCAGTCCAAAACTAATCATCACTGTAAATACCTTTTTACGAAAAATTTTTTTATCATATAAAATTACCAATAGAATATATGCTGCCGCCATTCCTGCTGTACAGTAAATCGTTTTCATATCCGGCATTTCATTTGCTGTATACAATGTTGCCGCTATCAAAAGACATAATATTCCCAAACTAATATACATTTTCCATGTCTGTTTCCTTCCAAACCGGGCAAGAAGACAGTATCCATCATACGCCATAACAAGCAGCAGAAAAATATACAAATATGCAAATCGATTGGGAATTCCATATTGATTATGAAAACCATGCCATATATATCCCAGCACCGGCATATTAAAACTGAAAAATAAAAGTACAAGCAGCAGCAAACGGCGAATCCTTATGCTTCGCTTAATTTCTTTGGAAAACAAATAAACAACTGCCAAAAGCAGTGTTAAAATACCACAATATAAATTAATCTTACCGTCATCTACAGACATCGTAAGCGGTGCCGTCCCTAAAAAATGCCTGGAAAATAAATCTCCAAAAGTCCCATACCATAATTCTTTCGGAAAATCTAATTTGGCAGAAGACGTCTGCATAATCCCAAGGTATGCCGGTAAAAGCACAATGGCCGCCATTGCTCCAGAAAGCAGAGAATATCCTGCAAAACGAAAACCATTTATGATAAATCCTTTGATACTCTTATGCTCATAGAAAAGATACCATAAAACCAAAAATAAACAGGTCATATATGACATATAGAAGTTGCACCATAAGGATAAAAACAGTGCAAAACAATAAAGTCTTCCGTCTCTCTGGCGAATCAGCCTGTCCATTCCATATAAAATAATTGGAAGCAGAATCATAACTTCCAGCCACATAATGTTCCAACTGTAACCAATCATATAGCTGCTGAATCCATATGCCATTCCAAATGCAAGAATGGACATTTCATCTTTTCTCCGCTTTTTCCAGAAATAAAAAGCTCCTGTAAAACAGCAAAGTGCAATCTTTACGATATATAAATGACTCAAAACCATATTCAGCATAGTTTTTGGAAACAAAATAATGATAAGATTCATCGGACTTGCCAAATAATACGCCCATAGTCCGAGAAAGTTATAGCCTAAACCGCCGTGAAATGAATAGAACAGACTATCCGCAGCCCGCAGTTTTTCATGATAGTCCGCAAAAAAAGGCAGATATTGATGAAGTGCATCCACAATTAAGAATGATCCGCTTCCAAAAGGCTGAACTTTCATCACCACTGCCATAATTTCCAATAGAAAAAAGGGCAGTACGAATGCCCCGATCAGCCACTTATGTTTCCAAAGATTAGTTTTTAACTTATTCATTATACTGTCACTCCCCT
The DNA here is from genome assembly GCA_021771695.1 of Lachnospiraceae bacterium. Classification (GTDB taxonomy): domain Bacteria; phylum Bacillota; class Clostridia; order Lachnospirales; family Lachnospiraceae; genus Anaerostipes. The sequence goes on from JAETON010000018.1 coordinate 30,994, forward strand.
GTTATTTATTTTTATTTCTTCCACTCCCTGACTCTCCGGTTAATTTCCATGATCATATGATAACGTTTCTTTATCATGGAAATCATCGAACTATGGGTTAATTCTGTGACATTTCCTCCATGTCTTCGATACAAAAGCAATGATTCTTCTAAAAAAACAACTTTTCCAAGCTGTTCTGCCAAAAGCCCTATCCATTGGTCATGAATCCAAACGTTTTTCGGAATCGGAAAAACTTTTGGAACAATCTTTCTCCGAATTGCCATACAGCATCCAATATAAGAATTCTTCTTCATATTTTTCCAAAATCCTGTCCCGCTGTTCCGCCATTGAAAAGTTGTCTCCCCCAAATACTTTAAACTCTCATCTACAATATCTGCATTATGAACAACCGCCATAACTTTAGGATCTTGAAAGGTCTTCTTTATACAAGATACTTTTTCATCCTTCCAAACATCATCCTGATCTGCAAGAAAAATAATTTCGCCTTTACACTGCAAAATTGCGTTTTGAAAATTTTTTACCACACCTTTTCCCGGTCCTTTGATCAGCCGGACTCTGGAATCCTCAGATGCAAGTTCTTCTAAAATCTCTCTGGAACCGTCACTGTCATCATCTATGGATATAACCAATTCATCTTCCGTTTCAAGGTTATCTAAAATCGAATATACTTGTTCCTTAATATATTTTTTTCCATTATAAAATGCCATTGCTGCCGAGTTCATTTTCGTCCCCTTTCTCATTTTAACTTTGCCATATTATCAATTTAAATTGATAAAGTAATTTGATTGAAACTATTGTTTTATTATAACATATCTTATATAATATGAGAAAGCAAAGACGGCAGGAAGGACGTATTCATGCCATTTTATCTTTGTTATGCAGGTAATACCCCTGCGAAACGACATATCTATATACTTTAAGGAGGAAACAAAAATGTCATATGTAGATCAAGTAATCGAGGAAGTGATTACAAAGAACCCTGCTGAACCAGAATTTCATCAAGCAGTGAAAGAGGTTTTAGAATCATTAAGAGTCGTTGTAGAAGCTAACGAAGAACAGTTTAAGAAAGATGCACTTTTAGAGCGTCTTGTAAACCCTGAACGTCAGTTTAAATTCCGTGTACCTTGGGTAGATGATAATGGACAGGTACATGTTAATACAGGATACCGTGTACAGTTTAACAGTGCAATCGGACCATACAAAGGTGGGTTAAGACTTCACCCTTCTGTAAATCTTGGAATCATTAAATTCTTAGGATTTGAACAGATTTTCAAAAACTCTTTAACAGGACTTCCAATCGGCGGAGGTAAAGGTGGATCTGACTTTGATCCAAAAGGAAAATCTGACCGTGAAATCATGGCTTTCTGCCAGAGCTTCATGACAGAACTTTGCAAATATATTGGAGCAGACACCGACGTACCTGCTGGTGACATTGGAACAGGCGCTAGAGAAATCGGATATATGTTCGGACAGTATAAGAGAATCCGCGGACTTTACGAAGGTGTATTAACCGGTAAAGGATTATCTTATGGCGGCTCCCTTGCTCGTACAGAAGCTACAGGATACGGACTTCTTTACTTAACAGATGAAATGTTAAAATGCAATGGAAAAGATATCAACGGAGCTACTGTTGTTGTATCTGGTGCTGGTAACGTAGCTATTTACGCTATCCAGAAAGCTCAGCAGTTAGGTGCTAAAGTTGTAACATGTTCTGACTCTACAGGATGGATTTATGACAAAGACGGCATCGACGTAGCACTTCTGAAAGAAATCAAAGAAGTAAAACGTGCTCGTTTAACAGAATATGCTGCTGCTCGTCCAAGTGCTGAATACCATGAAGGTAAAGGTGTATGGACAATTCCTTGTGATGTTGCTCTTCCATGTGCTACCCAGAATGAATTAGATCTTGATGATGCAAAAGTATTAGTAGCAAATGGATGCTATGCAGTTGCTGAAGGTGCTAATATGCCTACTACATTAGAAGCTACAGAATACTTACAGGCAAACAACATCTTATTTGCCCCTGGTAAAGCAGCTAACGCTGGTGGTGTTGCAACATCCGCTCTGGAAATGTCTCAGAACAGCGAAAGATTAAGCTGGTCATTTGAAGAAGTTGATGGAAAATTACAGAACATTATGGTTAACATTTTCCATAACTTAGACGACGCTGCAAAACGATACAATATGGAAGGAAACTATGTAGCAGGTGCTAACATTGCAGGATTTGAAAAAGTCGTAGACGCAATGACAGCTCAGGGTATTGTATAATCCGTACAGCTTAGATTTTATAAAATAAAAAACAACCGCCAGAAACGGCTTCGAGCATATCAATATCATATGCCCTGTAGATTGCTTTCTGGCGGTTTTATTTTTACTGTTTCAAATTATTCTTCTCGTTCCTTCTTTTGATAACTTTCAATCTTGTGAATTCTTCCCGCTCTTTTTCCTCTAAGGCGTTGGTAATGTTATAAACCAGTGCCGTATAAGCCGGTATGGTAATATTTTTCAAAGCGTTGGCACGTTTCTGCGTTTTCTTAATACTTGCCGCCAGACGGTAAGCCGCATTTTCCACCATAGACAGCTTCATCGTTAAATCTTTTACCTGACGGAATGCTTCTCTCGCAATATCGATGGATTCATAGGTGTTCCCCAAGGCATAGGTCAGATTATTTTCATGGGCATCATACTTCACGTGCGGAATTTCTGTTCCCATGATACTCCTCGTTTGAATCCGAATAGATTCCTCGATAGGTACTGTATATGCAAGCTGTTCTACCATACTGATTCCATGCTCAATATTCGCCCGCTGAAGACATGCGTATGCTCTGGTAAATGTAGTGTCAATCTGTTCTTGAATGTCTTTGGCTTCATCAATTAAATCCATCAGCTCACGAATCAAAATATTTCGTTTTTTATCCATCAGCTCATACCCTTGATTGGCAAGAGCTAAAGAATTCTTTGCAAGGATTAAATTTCCTTTGGTGGGAAATTCTCTCGGATCCATAAAATCCCCCCTTTACTCTTCCGGCTCATTTGGCAAAAAACGCTCTATCAATTTTGTATCAATACGGTCTAACTCTTCTCTTGGCAGAATTCTCAGCAGTTCCCAGCCAAGATCTAAAGTTTCTGTCATCGTACGGTTTTCATTAAGTCCCTGCCCAATATAACGTTCTTCAAATTCTACGCCAAATTCTAAATATTTTTTATCAATTGGCGACAATTCATCTTCTCCAATAACAGAAGCCAGATTCCTTGCTTCTCCTACTTTAGCATAAGCAGAGAATAACTGATTTGCCAAATCCTGATGATCTATTCTAGTGTATCCCTCTCCGATTCCGTCTTTCATCAAACGCGACAATGATGGAAGAACACTAATTGGCGGGTAAATTGACTGCCCGTGCAGATTTCGGTCAAGAACAACCTGCCCTTCTGTAATATATCCTGTTAAATCCGGAATTGGATGAGTAATATCATCATTTGGCATCGTAAGAATCGGCAGCTGAGTTACAGAACCATCTGCTCCATCCACAATTCCTGCGCGTTCATATAAAGTTGCCAGTTCACTGTATAAATAACCCGGATAACCTTTTCTAGACGGAATTTCTCCTTTTGAGGAAGAAACTTCACGCATAGCCTCTGCAAAAGATGTCATATCCGTTAAGATAACTAAAATGTGCATGTTACATTCAAATGCTAAATATTCTGCTGCAGTCAATGCCACCTTCGGTGTAATTAAACGTTCTACCACCGGATCATTGGCAAGATTCAAAAACATGCAAACATGATCCGCAACACCACTTTCCTCAAAAGTTTTCCGGAAAAAATCTGCTACATCATGTTTTACGCCCATGGCACCAAATACAATCGCAAATGGTTCATCAGAGCCGTCTCCTAAAGATGCCTGTTTTACAATCTGTGCTGCCAGCTGGTCATGAGGAAGCCCGTTTCCTGAGAAAATCGGTAGTTTCTGACCGCGGATCAATGTTGTCAATCCATCAATGGCAGAGATTCCTGTACGGATATAATTTCTTGGGTATTTCCGCTTCACAGGATTTAATGGAAGTCCATTGACATCTCTGCGGATATCAGACACCAACGGTCCCAATCCATCCATCGGTTTCCCAATCCCATTAAATGTACGTCCAAGCATATCCGGGGATAAGGTGATTTCCATCGGATGCCCGGTTAATTTCGTATGCGTGTTGGTGAGAGACATATTTTCTGTTCCCTCAAACACCTGAATCACCGCCCGGTTCTCATACAGCTCAATAATGCGGCCAAGTTTCCTTGTGGTTCCATCTATCGTAAACTCTACAATTTCATCAAAAAAGGCATCCTGTACACCCTCCAGCACAACCAGAGGGCCGTTAATATTACTCAATCCAAGATATTCTATTGACATTTTTCCCTCCTATGCATTGCGCTCAATGACTGCCTGATAAAAATCATCTATGTCCTGTTTATATAAATCCAGCATTTGCAGATTATCATTTGGTACATCATATTTTATAGCAATAACCTTTTCAAAAATATGATCCTGTTTCAATACACTCATTGGCATGCCCTTTGCAACCAATTCCCTGCATTTTGTATATAAATGTAAAATAACATCCATCATCTTATACTGTTTTTCCATGGATACACAAGTATCATCTTTGTGAAATGCATTCTGCTGCAAAAATCCCAAACGTATCACTCTGGCAATTTCCAATACCAATTTCTGGTCGTCTGGCAGCACATCGCTTCCAATTAATTTTACAATCTCCATTAAGCTGCTTTCCTGATTCAAAAGTGCCATTAGGCGGTTCCGGTAATCTACAAATTTCGGAGACACATTTTCATTATACCATGCACTCAAATCCATCAAATATTCGCTGTAACTGGTCAGCCAATGGATTGCCGGGAAATGTCTGGAATAAGCCAAAGACTTATCCAGTCCCCAGAAACAGCGTACAAATCTTTTCGTATTCTGGGTTACCGGTTCAGAGAAATCCCCTCCCTGTGGAGATACTGCACCAATAATAGATACAGAACCATCCGTTCCATTTAAGTTATGCATCATCCCTGCTCTTTCATAAAAAGCAGATAATCTGGATGCCAAATATGCTGGAAATCCTTCCTCTGCAGGCATCTCTTCCAAACGTCCGGATAACTCTCGAAGTGCTTCTGCCCATCGAGAAGTAGAATCTGCCATTATAGCTACATCATATCCCATATCCCGGTAATATTCTGCAAGTGTAAGTCCTGTATAAATAGATGCTTCACGAGCAGCCACTGGCATATTTGATGTATTGGCAATTAATGTGGTCCGGTCCATCAATGGATTCCCGCTTCGCGGATCCACAAGTTCAGAAAATTCCTCCAAAACCTGTGTCATTTCATTTCCTCGTTCTCCGCATCCAATATAAATGATAATATCTGCATTTGCCCATTTGGCAATCTGATGCTGCGTCATGGTTTTTCCAGTTCCAAATCCTCCCGGAATTGCTGCTGTACCGCCTTTGGCAATTGGAAACATAGTATCCAAAATCCGCTGTCCTGTAATCAAAGGTTCACTTGCCGGAATTCGATTATGCACAGGTCTTGGATCACGAATCGGCCATCTCTGCATCATACATAATTCCTTGAGCGTGCCATCTTCCAATTTTAATGTCAGCAAAGAATCTTTGATTGTATACCGTCCATCTTCCACAATTGAAATGACTTCTCCTGAAAGATTTGGCGGCACCATACATTTATGCACGATTGCACGAGTTTCCTGTACTTCGGCAATTATGTCTCCTCCGTGAAGAATATCTCCCACAGAAACTGTTAAATGCGTATCCCAAAGTTTTTGCAAATCCAGAAAATCCACGCTGATACCCCGGGTAATAAACGCTCCTCCTGTATCTGCAATCCGCTCCAGCGGACGTTCAATTCCATCAAAAATATTATTTAAAATACCCGGAGCCAATGTAACAGACACAGCCTCTCCGGTTGCTTCCACAATTTCTCCTGGTCTTAAACCAGAAGTTTCCTCATATACCTGTATGGTCGTACGGTCTTTATCCAGAGAAATAACCTCGCCTACTAATCTTTCTTTTCCCACATATACCATCTCGGACATTTTAAATCCGGTATTTCCTTTTAGGTAAATGACAGGTCCGTTAATTCCATAAATTGTTCCAGTTCTGCTCAATGTCTGCCACCTCCTTGGAAAGTAAAGTCACGGTATTCTTTTTCCAAAGCCCCTTTAAACGAATTATCAATTAAAATATTCCGCCCCGGAATTACTGCACGAATCCCGCCGATAAAATCATCTTCACTGATGGTCATTGTCATACCCGTACGTTTTTCCAAAAACTCTTTTTTATCTTCATCAGATGCATTCATATAAAAAGTCAGCGGCTGTCCGTCTGCAAATCTGGCAGCATTGGTAATATAAGAAATCAATAACATTTTATACTGCTCTGTCTTCATATACTGCTTGATCAATTCATTCACTTCCTCGAACAACTGATTTTTCAATGTATATTGTATTTGGCTCAATTCCCGTCTTAATTTTAACTGTCCTTTGGATGCAGCCGTATTTAACTGCTGTCTCGCAGATGTAGTTTCTGCCTTAATCCGGGTATCAGACTGGCGGACTGCTTCCTGTCTATGCGTTTCAAATACCTGTTCCAATGCTTTTTTGTGCCGGGCAATAATCTCATTTCCCTGCTGTCTTGCCTCTTCCATGGCTGCACCTTGTAAATGTGAAATTTTCTCTTCAATTGTCACTTTCGCCACCTTCTTTCCACAATCACCCTGCTAAAATCATAACTTCAGACCAATGGCTTCATTTACATAGGAAGTAATAAAGTCTTTCTTACGCCCGGTTCCATGACGGTCAGGAATTTCAATTAACAACGGCATCTGCCGTTTTAGTTTAATTTCATCTAAAATCTCTGGAAATTCTCTTCCGAATTTCTCAGTTAAAAGAACAATTCCAATAGATTCATCACTCATAGCGGTTTCCAAAGCCTGCCGTAGTTCTTCTTTTTCATGAACCACGACGCCGTCAACCCCTGCCAGACGCATACCTGTCAAGGTATCCACATTATCACTGATTAAATACATTTTCATAGAAAATCACGTCCTTATCAGCCCAGCTTACCAATAATCATGAAAGAAATAATTAAACCGTACAAACATACACCTTCTGCCAGGCCAACAAAAATCAAAGATTTTCCCAAAGCACTGGAGTCTTCACTAATTGCTCCTAAAGCTGCGCTGGCTGCACTGGCTACTGCAATACCGCCTCCGACACAAGATAACCCTGTAGAAAGTGCTGCAGCCAAATACCCAAGTCCTGTTGCCATTCCATCGGAAGAAGCTGCCTGTGCTGCCTGTACCGGATTTCCTGCAAGCAGCATAATTCCTGCTGCAATCAGAATACTGAAAAAGAAGAATGCATTGGATGCAACCGTTCTTTTATAACGTTTCTTGTTTCTCTCTCCCATGAAAAAATATCCAAATGGAAGTGCAATGCTTAAACTCAAAGCTGTAATCAATAATAATTTTACTGCCAATGTCATATAAATACCCTCCTATTTTGCATTTCTTTTTATATGCTTATTAAATGGCTGAAACTCTCTGCCGGAGCCTTGATAAAACCGGCTGAACATTTCATAATATTCCAAACGAAGTACCTGAATTCCAACAACCAGCCCTTCCAGTCCGCAGACTAAAAGATTGCCCAGTACAATGACAATCCAGTTGGGATTTCCTGCACCCTCTGTTATTCCTCCAAGCATCAGAACTACTTCCATCATTGCCGCATGGCTGACTGCGAAAGCTCCAATACGCACAAAAGAAATCGTATTGGAAAAGAAACTTAACATTGTTTCAAACAGTTCAAAAAATCCCTGTACAAAAAACATTCCAATACCGCCTTCCATCTCGACTTTTTTCCCTTGGATCATTTGTCCCAGCGGCTCTTTCAATACAAATAATAACACTGGAACTCCAAGGAAAACTGCCATCATAATATTTCCCGGCGTTTTATGTCCTGTCATAAACAAAACAATCGTCAATACCAAAAATCCATAAAATACAAATCCTGCGATTCCGTTTGGACTAAACAAAAGATTTTCCGTATCCCCGCGTTTCTTTGCATTTATCATCTGAAAAATCATAGCTAAAAGAATCAATGCCATCCCAAAAGCTACCGCCACAATAAATACGGTATTCAATTGACCGACAAACGGAAGATTCATCATCGCTTTCATTGGCGACAGCCAGATTGGTTTTATAATCGTTCCTTCAAATCCAAAGAAACTTCCGAACATAAATCCAAAAAATGTAGAAAAAATTCCCGCAATTGAAATAATTCCCGCCAAATTCATCTTCTTCGTTACATATAAAAGTCCGCCGCCAACAAACAGACACAATCCCTGCCCCACATCTCCAAACATGGCTCCGAAAATAAACGTATACGTTAGAGCAACAAATATTGTCGGATCCATTTCATCGTGGGCTGGCAGCCCGTACATTCGGATAAACATCTCAAACGGTTTAAAAAATCTAGGATTCTTTAATTTGGTCGGAGGATCTCCAAAATATTTTTCTCTTCCTTCCTCTACCACAATCGTAATCCGTTCATCGTCCTTTGTTTCTTTGGTAAATGATTTTACATCATCTTCACTCATCCACCCGCATAAAATATAATAATCTTCCTGATCATTTTCCATACGGGCAGCCATTTTACGAACATCAAAGTTCGCAGAAAGTTCTTCCAAACGCTCTTTCGCTCCCAAAATTTTGGCAGCACGGCTGTGCAGATATTCTTTCATTTCTCTATGGACATCTTGAATCTGCCGTTCCAGTGTTTCTGCCTCTTCTTTTATATTCTGGCATATCACAGCGGGCATTCCTTTATAATCTTTTGGTATCTGCATTAATTCAAAATGAAAGGATTTAAAAACAGAATCTACTTTTCCCGTCTCTTTGTGTGCTGCAAAATAACAGCCGTAAACATAATTTTCATCTCTGCTGCCTTCCAAAAAAACAGCATTCAAATCATCAAATAAATATTTCTCCAGTTTATGATAATGATCAATACTGATCCGTCCAAACCGGACTTTTAAATAATGATATTGAAAAATTTCTGAAAGATTCAGCTCCAGTGCTTGAAAAGGCTCCAATGCCTGATATTTTTCCAAAATACTGTCTTTTTGTTTCTTTAATGTTTCTTCCTTTTGTTTTTGTTCCAAATAATCATGATTTAAATCTCGAATCATGGAAATTATCTCGTCCGGTGAAAGAGACTTATCCGGCAGCACCTTCGTTTCTGAAAGCATTCCTGCATACTGCTGTGCCTTTGCCAGCGGTTCCTTATACGGATTCAGCTCCATAAACGGCATTAGGTTATCCGTTGTTTTTAATTCAGTTATTGCATTTTCCAGCTGCATTTCATATTTGGATAAGTATTTATTACTCACCCGGTCAATATCTGTCCTTGGACCAGAAATGCTCAGGAATTTCATCTTTACAATCATTCCCTATTACCTCCCTGTTGTCTGGAATCATAGGATTTCGCATCGGAAATATACTGCATAGTCTCTCTTTCAGATAAACCATAACGAATACATTCCAAAACAGTTGTTATTTTATTAATTTCTTCTTCTTTTAAAAACAAATATCCACAAAGGCTTGACAAAGAATACGGATGATTCCGAAATGCCGTTATAAATATCTGCCTTAAACACTGGTCTACGATACGTTCTACGTTATGCTGTTGATCAAACTGATATTTCCTGCCGTAAAAAGTACTATTTACAATGCGGAAAAATTCTTCAATAGAAGGCGCTTCTACCAGTGCTTTCATTTGTTCATCCGATATGCGGTGCTGTATCGGAATCAATAATGTATAAATATCCGGCGGTGTCATATGATAATATTTTTTTGCCCGGTAAATCCACTGTAAATTTGACAAATCCATATTCGTTCCCAAATCTTTGGTAAGGATCGCCGCATCATTCTTCGTCCATGCTTTTTTTCTATTCTTCCACATAGTAGAAAAATAATATAAATCCAGTGCCAGCTCATAATCAAAAAGAGTTTTTGCACCAGAGTCGCGGATTTTAGCAAGAGATGCGTAATATTCCGTCCCTTTTAAATTATCAACCAGACTTCCAATATCATTTGACATAACCAAACGGTCAATTTGAACTTCTGAATACCGGTCAAAAAAAGACTTCTTATAATCTAAATCAAACGGCACTTTATAGTGATTAAAAACAATTCTAAGACAATACCGAATCAAATCTGCTTCATACCGTTTCTTAAATATTTTCAAAAACTCTTTCTGCTTCATATCTGCAAATCGATATAATCTTATATAATCATCATACAATGACTGCACAAGAATCTTCTCAATATTTCCACGATGATAAAGAGATTCATCCATTTGTTCAATTAAAGGTCCATAAGAAGGTGTTTCTTTCAAATAATGAATGATATCCGTGACCGTCTGCATCGCAGCAAGCTTTTGATAATCTTCCGGTTTCAAAAGTTTGGCCCGCATCGCATGTATTTTGGTTACAATTCCACTGTAAGCCCTTACATTTCCAATCATAATGATACCTCTATGATTCGTGATAAGATTTCTTTGGCATACTCGGTATGATGCTCTTCAAAATCTTTCTTCAAAAATTCTATTTCCCGGTCATTTTGTTTTCTTTGTTTTTCCAGAAGCCGTTCCATATCCTGCTGTAATTCCAATCGAATGGCTTCCAGTTTTTTCTTTGTCTCCATTTCCAGATCATTATCCAGCCGATTGCGCTTTTCCTGCATTTCATGCTCCAAATCATGTTTCTGATTTTCTGCACTTTCGACAATGGATCTGGCAGTCTCTTCAATCTCTGAAAGCTTTTTTGCGACACTGTCCATAAACAAGCCCCCTTTCCTGCTGACTTTATTTATTCCTCTTATTTTATCCCTTTTTCGGAATATTTACCAGTGTTTCTAGTTTATATTTAAAGAAAAAACACCAGCTTTCATAATCTTTTCCAAAGCTGATGTTATTTCCTTAATACCTTTTTCTGACTTTTACTTTCTTTACTTTCGCGGGCACGTTTTATGATTGTGTTTAAATCGATGTTTTTACATCTTGCACTCATTTTCTATGCAAGTCAATATTTCCGTTTGATAACCTGACTGTATGAACCGTAATATTTCCGCCCTTTTACCTTTTTATAACTTCTCACTTTAAAATAATAGATTTTCCCTTTTTTCAGTCTGCCTGTCATATATGCCACATCTCGCGTAACTGCTTTTTTCTTATAACCCCTATTCTTCTTGGTAGACATAAACACTTCATACCCGCTGCATCCATGAACAGATGCCCATGAAATTCTGAATCTCTTTCCCCGCTTCATGGCATCCACCTTTTTTACCTGCTGCGGAACTGCTTTACAGGAAACCTTAGCACTATAGGCCGCTTTCATTTTTGCTTTTGTGCCTCTGGCTTTTACACGATAATAATACTTCTTCCCTATTTTCGTTTTCTTATCTATATAAGAAACTTTTGCATTTCCTTTTATTGCTGCAATTTTTTTGCTTGTTCCTTTGGAAGAACTGCTTCTGTATACATCATAACCACATGCACCCGCAACCCTGCTCCACGTTAGTTTAATCTGCTTATCTCTATAAGAAACTGCCTTTATTCCCGTCGGTGCCAGCAGTCTCGGATTCTTTTCAGACAGTAAATATGTGGAATTATGTGTAATCTTATATTCTGCATATTCATCTTTGGCAACCTGCACATTTTCATTTAATACATTGGCAGTGCCGTGATCATAATACGTCAAAATCAGTCTTTGATTTCCTGTTTGATATTTCGCAAATAAATAATCATAATTTACCCGCATTTCGACTTTTCCCGGCAGCTCACCATTATCTGCATATTCCATATACAAAACATATCTGTCATCTGCATATCCGTAGTCTTTTCCTGCACGACGCATAATCTGTGTTTCCAAATTAACATCCTTGCATTTTGACCATTGCACATCTTTTCCACGAAATACCCACTGTACATCTTCATCTTCCAATACAAGAATCTTATTTTTTCCTGCAATTGCCTGAAACAGTTCCTTCCTTGCTGTCTTGCTGTAACGGCAGTCCAATACTGCTGTCTGTCCTTCTTTCATCTCTTTGATTTTACTCACTGCAGTTTTATAGTTTCCAACACTTCCGTAATATGTAATATCATAAGAACTGAGAATTGTAATTTCCGTACCTAGGAACTCAGCGGCTATATCCGCATCTCCATTTTGGGAATTTTTATCATACCATGTTACTTTTCCAGATACCCCGGCTAATCCAACACTGGTAACCTTCCATTTTCCAATACCCCAAAACGGACTAATTGGAAAGGCAATTCTATGTCTTCCCTGTTTCCATGGCTGTTCATTTTTAGAAGATAAAATTTTCTGTTTCCCATCTTTATTCTCCAGACATAAACATACTTCTTCGATTCCTTTTTGATCTCCTCCGAAATCAATGTCTGCATATAATAAATTCGGAGCTGCAATTTGCGGATTGCTGATCTGGAATTTATTTAATACCGGATCTTCTACGGTTTCTGATACATAAAACTTTGTAGAAAAATGATTCCACTCTTTTGACTTACAGTTATAAACCGTTTTATTATCTGCCCAATCCGTTATAACAACTTCTGTAATTTCATTTTCACCCTTTTGTGCTTCTACAATGTCGAAAGACAGCCTTTTCTTCCCGTCAAATTGATTTTCCTTCCATTCATTAAATACATAACTGCTGATTGGATTTCCTCCGCAATATAAATCAATCGAATGAATTCCGCTTCCCATTTCTTTGAAATCAAACTCAACATCTAATGTTTGACGGGCATTGACATTTTCTGCATTACAAATTTTCATTTCCCTAATCACTGGCGGCTCTGTATCTGTTTTTTCTTTATAATCTGATTTCACTACCGTGACTTCCTTCGTGCTTATCTCCCATATCTCCGGATTCTGATCACATGACACCTGGGTGTAGTTTCCATTGCCGTCACATATATTCATATATTTTATTTTATATTTCCCCAGTTCAATTTTCGTTCCATCCCCAATAACATGCATTTCTACTTTTGTCTTTCCCGTATATAATGGATCATGTTTCCAATTTCCACACCAAAAGACGATTTCTAATTCCTGTCCTTTATCGTTTTCAAAATAAACATCTATGTCTGTAACTCCTGTTCCCTCTTCCACAAAATCAAATTCCATTTCTATGCCATTTCCATCGTTTTTAGCATCCATCTGATCAGGATTTAAAACTCGAAAACTCTTCAATACAGGAGCTGTCTCATCATATCCGGTATCCGCCGTAATCTTCACAGAACAGCCAAAAAGCATAACGAATACCAGCAACAAGCTAATGATTTTTTTGCAATTCGTTTTCATTTTTTATGTCCTCCTTCTTTACTTGAATACTTTTTCCGGATAACTTTTCTTCTTTTTGCTCCCCATTTTCATTTTCCACCAATTGTACTGGTGAAAAAATCATTTTTTTACTCTTTTTACCCGGCAGTTCATAGAAAATCGTACCTTCTAAACCGCCCTCTTTGTTTTCTTCTAACTCTGCCCCCAAACTTACATATTCTTTTCCTTTTTCATCAGATAATTCAAATGCCGGGAACTTCTGTTTCTCTTTCATCTGCCATTGATATTCTACTTTCATATACCAAACATCCATGGTGATCTTTGATATACGGTAATTTCCGGCTTTTTTTGCTTTCACCCAATCTTCATCAAGCTTTAAAGTCTTTAACTGGTAAATAGATTCCGGTGTAAATGAAATATCCGCTGATGATTCTTTTATTTCATCTCTTGGGTTTTCTTCCAAAAATCCAAAACTTCCCTTTGTTTTATTTCCCAAAAGTTCCTCTAATTCATCCATCTGCTCTGTTTCAAAAGAAGCAATATATTTTTTATTATTTTCTTTTCCGGTTTCCGGCATATAAGTGGTTTGCTGCATAGAAATTTTGCTTCCATCTTTTGTTTTTAGCTGAATATCTCCCGGATAAATATCCATTCCTTTTTCTTTTATTTTCACTTCATAACGGATACTCATGCCTTTATTTGTCAGCACACCGTCTTTTATATAAATTTTGCTTCCGCCTTTTGTTGTCATTTGCTGATTAATTTCAATCTCGTGTTTTGCAATTGTCTTTCCATAGTTTCTGGCTGTATTCTGATAAAATCTCTGATACATATCTCTGATTGCTGCAGATACCGGCGTCATCATTCCAATGAAAATGATGCTGATACAACAGATCCCGCAGACTGCTGCCTGATATAACTGTCTCTGAATGATACATTTCCGTACTTTGGTCCTTGGCTTTTTCTTCTCATTCTGCATGTCCATCAATGTTGTCAGTAGTTCCTGCTCGAATGTCTCCCTCGGCTGAACTTGGGATAACATGTCACAATATTCTTTTTCTAAATGTTTCATATGTCTCCCTCCTTCTCCAACTGTACTTTTAATTTCTTCCTTGCTCTCGACAGCCATGTGCTGATCGTTGATTCCGGTTTTCCCAAAATTCGACTGATCTCTTTGATCGAATACCCTTCATAATAATAAAGGTATAGGACAGATTTATATTTTCCCGGCAATACATCCAGCATTTCCAGCAGAAAGCCTTCTTCTCTTCTGACTGTATCCGGAATATCATAGGATAACGGCTCTGCTCTGCGCCGTTTTACTGCCTTTATATAGTTGATAGACGTATTTATGGTCACCCGAACTAGCCATGCTTTTTCATGTGTTTCATTTTCAAACCATGGTTTTTTTGTAATTAGGCGAATCATCACCTCCTGTACCACATCTTCTGCATCCGGCACGCTTTTTGTATAAGTAAATGCCAAACGTACCAGAGATTTGGTATAGGAACTGATAATACGGCTCAACTCTTCTTCCGTATACTCCTTCACTTTTATCATACCTGCAAGTAATCCTCTGTTTATTCTTTCATGAAATCTTTTCTATTAAAAATACAATTAGAAAAAGAGAAATGTCTCAAAAAATATAATTTTTTATATTTCCTTGTTCCTCCGCATTTTTCAAAATTTTATGTTTTTATTTCAATAATTGCATCAATATTTGTTCATCTAATGTATCACATTGACAACTATTGATACAATCCAACTTTATGAAAGTCTCTCCATCAATTTCTCCAAACTCTGTTATCTTACTTATTTTAATAACCTCATTTTTTATTTCTTCAATAAAACCTGTATTCATTGCATATGATTCTTCACCTATCTGCCAACTTATTAACATATGATTCTTTTTTGCAAACATTAAATAATTCATAAATAATGATTGTTCGTTATCAATCTTTAACTCTTTATGTTTTTTTCGATAATTCTGTGACATTAATTTTTTGATTTTTTGAATATAAATACTGTGAGTTTCTAAACGATATATATCATCCACAGATAAATAAACATATCCATCATAGGTTCCATACGGTGTTATATGATTTATAATAACCCCAGAATCATCCGTATAATTTATATATCCTGTTAGAAATTTATCTGTATTTTCTATATCAGCATAAAGACTTACTAACTCCTTCTTTTCATAACATCTTCTTAATTCTTCATCCATAATTTTTTCTTCCTTTTGCTTATTATTTCCATTTATTATAATTTGCCCGAAGGTCGTATTGATAGAAGCTTCCGTTTCTCCCTATTTTTTAAAACAAACTTTTTATCCTTTTACTTTCACAATACTCCAGTGCCTCTTTCGCATCTTCTGCCCTGGAACCTTTTTTCAATAAATATTCCACCATTTTTAAATCTCAGTATTTGTATTCTCACCTTTTTTGAAGATAGCATATTGGTTGATGCTTTCTTTGAATCACATTTTTTGTTTTTCCATTCAATTTTTTATAGGATAGTTTATAACTTATTTCATTCTGCACAGTATTTATACCCACATTTTATATATAATGTTCTTAACGAATCTTTAATATTGAATATAAAAAATACATATAAATTGAATAAAACATTATTCGTGCCTATAGTCATAAACATCTTTGTGTATATTCATTTTCTTTCCATTGATTTGAATGTATGTTTCCGTCAACCATTTTACTTCAATATCCTTACAATGATATTGAAAATAAACATTCTTTTTCTTTTTTGTCGTTTCCTGTTCTACTTCTACAATTACAGAATCGTCAACAGTCGCCCCTCCTGTTCCACTATATATATTGGCAGTGTATTTCCCTTTAGGAGAATTGACTTTTCGAATTAATTCTCCTTTTGGGATACTTTGAGTGTCCCATGTAAAATGATAAATTCCCCATCCAAAAATTATCACTAAAAACGTAACAAAAACTATGGATAATCTAATAGTGCTTCTCATAATATGCTATTTCCCCTTTCTAGCAGAAATCACTTTGCCAATTTTTAAATGAATTATATTACTTCCAACAATTAATTTAAAAAGAAATAATTATCTTTATTTACTTTTACTTTTTTTATACAGAAATTATTAGGATAATCTTTAAAACCAGGAAGTGTTGAGCGATATGTTTTCATAATATCTCTTGCCTTTCTCCAACTTCCAAAATAGCCAATTGATAATAAATTGCCATCATGTTCATATGTTAATTGATATACATACATTTTCTTACCTCGCCCTTTTAAAAAATACTCCTCCAGCCCAACTTTTTAATTTCATATTTCTCCAACAAAAAATATAACAAGTTTTTAAAATTTTTTGTCTTATATTGAATATTTTTTTGTTGTTTATCCAAACAGTACATCCATCCTGTTGTTATATTTCTCAAACATATACATTGCTTATAATCAGTATAATCGTGGAAATTTCCTTCATACATTTTTTCGCCTTTTTCATCTAAAATTTCTATATAATTGTCTTCATATTTATCAATTATATACCCTTCCAATAATTCTATTTTAAAATAAGAGGGCATTGCCGGCCAAAAACCTTCCGTCCAAAAAGCTTCATTTATTTTTCGTTCACATATGTATAAAAACTTCTCTTTTTCTTTAAATCTTGGCTGTTGAGCAAATTTTTTTAATCCTGCTTCTGCCTGTTTATAAGAAGAATATACAGCAATAATTACATTATCATCATTCTCTGGATTATCATCATAATATGAAAAACCTAATTCATAAATCACTCTATTACTTCCCCTCCCATATAATAATTTAAATTTTATAAATTACTTAATCTTTTATAAATTCAAGCCCCCTTTATATACTACATAACCTCCTACGACTACAGATGCAGCTCCTAATAGTACCTGTCCAAAATCTGGGACATTTAAGGCAATATAATATCCTACATTCACTTTCATTGAGTCTCATTAACGATTTTCTCACTAATATTTACCCAAATATGGACAAATAATGTGTTCAATGCCTAAGATTCCATTGGCAGTATAGGATACAACACCGTCCTGATAATATTTATTAGGCTTTTTTCAAATGTGAGATTAGACATTCTCCCATCTGCATACCACTTTTATCAACTATGATTCATTCTTATAACATTTAAAAATTTTTTCTAGCTTTTATCCATTTAATTTTCATAATTTTATAATTTTTTTGCAAATAGATTTTAAAGCTATCTAAATCTTTCGTCCGAACCACTATTTTATCTTTCTTCAAATCAATACACAAATACCCAGTATTATTACGTACTCCTATAGCTCCTTTCCCTTCAGAAACAAAATAATATTTTACATATTGACACATCATATAGCCAATTCCTTCTTCGTAATTGCTGCTATTTTTTTCATCATTACTTACAAACTCCATTTTTTTATTAACTATAATATTTTTCCAATTAACATCTCTTGAATACAATTCATATTTTTTACTTAAATTTTGCGGTGGTATCCCATCTAAATTTGTGTCCTTCGATTCCCAGAAAAAGCATAAAACAGCTGAAAATAGTATAACTATTAATATAATCATGACTTTTCTTAACATTTTATCGATACCCCCCATCCTGTAAATTTAAATTTTTTTGTTCAAGTCAATACATTTTTATTGATAATCCCATTGGATAATGCCCACTTGGATTTATATAGTTCACCAGATTATTTGCACAGTACACATACAGATGCCAGGTATCCGGTTCGTCTGTTTCTCCACGGTAGGTATCTTCTGTGAGGAATCTTCCATCTTCCGGGTTGCGCTCAAGAGCATCCCTGATTTCATAGT
>JAETON010000073.1 GCA_021771695.1 Lachnospiraceae bacterium
TTTTACCTCACTTATTCAAAGCTGACATAATATGTCAGGTTAGTTAGAGTATAATTAAAAAGTCGAATTTTGTAAAGTCATAAGGAGGATATAAATGGAAAAGTTACCACCAATAGAAAAAATATACGAGGCATATTCAGCTTTGGCGGACAACAGAATCAATATAGAAAATAATATGGCATATGTTGGTTCTTCAAATGGTAAAAAAATATATAAAGTCGAATGGGAAGGGAATACATATTCTTCTACAGATAATGCCACATTATGGCAGGGGTATCCGGGCTATCCAGTTATAGGGGTTCTGCTATATGAAAAGAAATTACAATTAGATGAGTCTGTTATCCATTACTTTTCAGAGATCAACTGGAACGAATTAAATCAAAAGCATAATCGTAATTATAGGGCTGCACTATTGGAAGTTTTTGAACAGAAGAAAATTTCAGATAAGGAAATCAAGAAAATTGAAAATGTGACACAACAGATATTTGAACAGCTTCAAAGGCTGGATATAAAAATTGTAAGAAAAATTAAGAGGTAAAATATGGATCTAAAAAATTTGTTGGATGTTAAGTCTAGGGAAGAACTTAGAAAATGGTTAGAAAAAAATCATAAGACAGAGCCGGAATGTTGGGTGGTCGTAAAGCGAGGCAGACCAAAAGATGATGGTACATTCTGGTATATTGATGCTGTTGAAGAAGCTATGTGTTTTGGATGGATTGATAGCACAACAAAAACTATTTCAGAAGGAGTAACGGCGCAAAAGCTGGCTCCACGAAAACCCAAAAGTTTGTGGTCGGAATTAAACAAAGAAAGATGTCGGCGCATGGAACGGCTCGGACTTATGACAGATGCAGGACGTGCAGTTTTACCAGATATGACAGATGCGGGTTTTGTAATTGATGATGAGATATTGAAGGCTTTGAAATCTGATCCGATTGTATGGGAAAATTTTAATAAATTTCCTGTATTGTATCAGAGAGTTAGAATTGACACTATTCAGATTAAAAAGAAGCAGCCAGAGCTATTTGCAAGCAGGCTGGAAAAATTTATTTTAAATACCAAAGAAGGAATTATGTTTGGCGAATGGAACGATAATGGAAGATTATTGTATGATGGTAATGAAAATCGAATGGAGAATAAAATGTCAAAAATAAAAATTGGTTCACATGTTAAAATGTCAGGAAAAGAGATGTTTTTAGCATCAGTAAAGGAAGCGGAATCATATGGTGCTAATGTTTTGATGTTATATACGGGAGCACCACAGAATACTAAGAGAAAAGAAATTAAGGAATTAAATATAACTTCGGGATGGGAGTATGCAAGGAAATGTGGAATTAAGGAAATTATAGTCCATGCGCCATATATTATTAATCTGGCAAATAAAATTAAGCCAGAGACTTTTGAATTGGGAGTATCTTTTCTGCATAAGGAAATAAAAAGAACAGCAGCCTTGCATAGTAAAATATTAGTATTGCATCCCGGCTCTCATTTAGGGGAAGGAATGGAGGCTGGTATAGCACAAATTGTAAAAGGACTTAATCTTGTGTTAAATGATAATGAAGATGATGTTTGTATCGCATTGGAAACTATGGCGGGAAAGGGCAGTGAACTTGGCGCAACATTTGAAGAGTTGAAAATGATTTATGATGGTGTGAGTAAAAAAAATAGGTTGAGAATTTGTTTTGATACTTGTCATGTGAATGATGCTGGTTATGACTTGGTTGGAGATTATGAAGGCGTTTTGCAAGAATTTGATAAGTTGATCGGTATTAATCAGATTGCGGTCATACATATAAATGACAGTCTGAATTCTTGTGGATCACACAAAGACCGTCATGCTAATATCGGCAGTGGATATATTGGTATGGATACTTTAAAAAAGGTGGTTCATGATGAAAGATTTATTGATATTCCCAAAATTCTTGAAACGCCGTGGCTTAGCGAAGGGGAATCTAATAAAAAAACAATTCCTCCATATAAAGAGGAAATTGACAGATTGCTACATATATAGTTTAAACAATAAAAATTTAGGAGGAAAGTGAAATGGATAATGTTTGGAAAAGAATAGAAAGGCATGGTAAAAGGACAGCTATATGTTTTATGAAATCTAATAATCTGATTGAAGTCTCATATGAGGATTTTGCAGATAAAATCACAAAGATATGGCAGTTTTATGAGGACAAAGGTGTAGCAGGCAAACGGATAGGTATAATGGGCAAAAATTCATATGAATGGCTGCTTGTATATTTTGCAACTGTTACATCGGGGAGCATTGCTGTTCCATTAGATGAGAAAAGTGTGGCGCATGAGTATGGAGAACTTAAAAAAGAAGTGGATTTTTTGATATTAGACAAAAATTTAATTCCTGAAAATGAAGTTGAAAAGGACTTTGGGCATTATTTTGAGTATTTTGAAAATTTGCTTGCTGACATTGACAATGTGGATATATCAAAAGTTCAGGCGAAAGATATTGATAATACTGATACTTCAACAATATTATTTACTTCTGGAACTACAGGAAAGAGGAAGGGAGTAAAAATAACGAATGACATGAGGTCGTTTTCTTCAGATAGTACAGTAGAAATGACGGGTCTGGATTCAAGCGTGAAAATGTATTTAATTTTGCCGCTTCATTCAGGTTACACGCTGTTTATGATGGAAATGTGTTTCAATTTGGGTGGGCAGGTATTCATTAGTGATGGACCAAGGCACTATGCAAAAGAATTGAAAATGTATAATCCTACATTGATACCGACTGTTCCATTGGAAATGGAGTATTTTCTTAATAAATATAGTAAGGATCGAGATTATTTGGGCAGCAATAAGCCGCAATTATGGAGTGCAGGGGCAAATCTGTCAGAGGATATAATAAAGGAGTTTCAGAAATTGGATGTAGTTACGGCAACGGTATATGGTACAAGTGAAGCCAGTATGCTTGCATTAAATTTCTTTTATAAAGATTCCGGTAAGCTGAAATCAGTCGGAAAGGCAATTTCGTGTGTTGAATTTTGTGTTGATGACGGGGAATTGTTGGTTAGGGGAAAGA
Source organism: Lachnospiraceae bacterium (assembly GCA_021771695.1). Classification (GTDB taxonomy): domain Bacteria; phylum Bacillota; class Clostridia; order Lachnospirales; family Lachnospiraceae; genus Anaerostipes. The sequence continues at coordinate 3,047 of JAETON010000073.1, forward strand.
GCCTATGTAAAGGATATATAAATGCCGAAAGTCCATTTGATAATAATGGTTGGCTGCATTTAGGTGATATGGGATATATTGATGATGACGGCTACATTTTTATAAATGGCAGAAAAAAGAATGTTATTATTTTCAGTAATGCGGTAAATATTTATCCAGAGTTAATAGAAGATATTATATTATCAGAAACAGATGCTATTGATGAAATAGTAGTTGCTGCAGAAAAGGATAGAGAAAGTCTATTTGCAGAGATATATTGTAGAAACAAAAAGGAAGATGCCGTTGAAACTGCAATAAGCAATTACAATTCATCAGTACCAGCATTTAAACGGATAAATCGCATTTTGTACAGAAATGAGCCTTTCAAAAGGAACGCATTGGAGAAGATAGTCAGAAATTAGTTTTAAAAGGTTTTCAGGAAGGAGAATGTTTTATGGAGAATAAGTTGATAGGAATAATAAATGAATTGTTTGATGAGAATTTTCAAACACTGGATAGGGGATGTAATTTAGCAGCCGATTTATCCATTGATTCCCTAAGAATGATGGATTTAATTGTGGAAATTGAAAATAGGTTTGAGATTTCGATTCCCGATGATGTTATTGGCGATTTGCTGATATTTGGCAGTTTGGTTGATTATGTGAATCAGGCAACAGAAGGGAGATAAGACAATGCGTATCGAATTGACAGAAGAACAGAAAGGTATATTGACTGTACAGCAAATGGATTTAGCAAGCTCATTGTTCAATTATGGTATATGTATTTTTCTGCAAGGGAAAAACACTCATAACCTTAAAGAATTTTGTGAACAGATATTTTGTGATATACCGCTCTTTCGGGGATATATTGAAAGAGAGTCTATTGTTGTGGGAGAACAAACAGATAATAAAAACCGATACAATATTATTAAGAATGTGGATGTAGAAGATTATATTGTTTCAGATTTGAGAAAATCATTTGAAATAGAAAAGCAGTTGTGTCACTTAACAGTGATTATTTCATCAAATGAAACAATATACGTTTATTTCAAGATACATCATCTCATTTTTGATGGATATAGTATACCTATTTTAGAAAAAGTAGTGAAAAGTATTTGGAATGGACAGCAGAACGAACCAATTTCCTTGCCAAATAAGGAGAAAAAAGTTCAAACAGAATGTAGGGAATATTGGAATAAGAAAATGGCTGATTTAGTGTCAGAAGAAACTTTTGATACAGCAATATTAAGGACAGGCGATGCACAGTCAACCATACATATTGAAAAAGAAATTTCAAAAGAAAGGCTGATGGAATTGCATCAGAAATTGCCGCAGAATATTAGTATAAAGCAGTATTATGTAGCAGCTTTGGATGTTCTTAATAGATTGTATGGAAATCATGCTCTTAAAATCGGCATGCCGTTAAATAAT
>JAETON010000074.1 GCA_021771695.1 Lachnospiraceae bacterium
TTACGGCATTGTTTCAAAAAAGCTCCTATCTTTTTTGTGTCCATGTTTCTACCTCTCTTTCACCTACAGCTTACCAATTATTTCAAAAAATCCCACGACACAAACCGAGAATCACCCGATTTCAACCAGACATTGCGTGTCTGGTACAGATTAATCCATTTTAAGCAGGAATTCTCGCAATCTTTTGCGTAATATCTAATATTTTTCATTCAATCCACCATTTGCTTTCATCATTCTCCAGTAAGGCGTTTTATCTTCCACTCTCTGATGGCTTGCCCAGGCAGCAATAGATACAAAAATTCCGCCAGTTGTAGGTTCTGTCAAAAACCTGCCCTTTAAAAGGGCCCGACCCTCAATTAGTTCAGCAAACGCCATCTCTATTTGAATAATCTAGATTTATTTTTTTGCAACAATCAGATACCGATGAATTGTCCCTTTAATCCTACCGTCTCTATCAATCATCTCCTGCATTTTCAATAGTTGTTCAAAACATTTATCTACAGAAAAATTAGGGAATTCCCATTCTATGATATGAGCAAACCAAACAAACGCTCCTACATCATAGAATTCTATTGGACGATATGCCTCTTCTGCCCGAACGATTTTAAATCCAGCATCTTCAAAATATTTTCGCTGTTCTGTGAGATTCAGGTGTGGAAATGGTTTCTCCGAGTTAGGCAATACCATTTCCACCAAGTCCCTATCGTTATCTCCGCCTACCTGTTCCGTAATGAACAATCCCTCTGGACGTAATAACCGAAAAAATTCTCTCGCATCAAAACCGCCATGCCTATTAATAATTAAATCAAATGATTCATCTCCAAACGGAACTTTTGACGGGTCATGACATTCCTTGAAGTTGATTCCCAATGGCAATAATTTTGCACTGCACAATTCAACATTCGGTAGATAACCTTCTGTTGCAGACGTTCTGCTATATGGATGACTCAAAGATAGCAGAAATTCTCCGCCGCCAGTATCATAATCCATGATATTCAAATCTCTTTTTAGGTACTGCCTAACAATCCTTTCATAATCCCATGGCAAATCATTTTCTTCCTCATATCTGCCATGAATATGCGAAAAATCCCAACCACAAATGTGTGCAACTTCTTCTTCCCGTTTCCAAATGTTTTTCAAATATTCTTTATTCATAAAACTGCTTTCCTTTCATGCGAATAGTTTAAATTCTTGATAGGTGCAGTTTCTGACAGCATATACAAAATATTAACCTCGATACAACCTGCTGTCAGTTTCTAAAACTGCACCGAGTATTTAATTCGTTTCATCACTGATTACCTCCAGAAATTCTGATTCTCTTTTTTCATTTTATCACACTCACATTCCAAACGCCATATTTTCTTCTTGTCTGCCCTGTCTGCATAGTACTAGCACCATGTAATCATTACACCACTAGGAAAAGCTATCTGTGCTCCCTCAACTTCTCCAATATCACAATAACGTCCGGCTGCGTTGGCGTGAATTTAATACCACGCTTCATCTCCATTCATTGCCCTCCTGTTTTTATATCAGGGACTTTTGTCCCTTGCCAATATATTTTCAAATTTTATTTGCTATTTTAGACGCATATGTTAGAATACAAATGTCTCTATTTTTTGTATTATCAACATTAAAGGAGTTGTCCCATGACAGTAGGAGAGAAAATAAGCAACATCTGGCTGATACGAATAGAGTTGTAAAAAAGAGAAAATCTGATATAGCCATAAAAAAACTATAATTTTAATTGATTTATGTGATCCGGAGGAAAACTATGGTCTACGAAATCACAGATACCACTAATGTTTCATCGTTGTTCGGAAAATGGGAAGAAACCCTGATCTGGTCCTGCCTGCAAGGAGTCATGGGAAAAATCTATGCAAATGATTTGAACAAACCGACATCTGCAATGGCTATAATTGGGGATTTTACCTTTTTTGCAGGAAAACCAAACATGGAGTTGGTATCTTATAAGCCTGTTTGGTGTACCCAAACCTTTATGATTATGGTTCCTCAAAATGAACCTTGGAAAAGTCTGATTACTCAATTTCATGGAGAAAAAGCGAAAATTGTTTCTCGATATGCAATAAAGAAAGAACCACATATTTTTGATAAAGAAAAATTGGAGAAGGCGGTTGCTTCTCTGCCAAAACAATACACCTTCTCCATGATTGATGAGCAGCTTTATCAAATGTGCAAAACAGAAAGCTGGAGTGCCGATTTAGTATCCCAATTTTCAAACTATGAAAAGTATCATGAACTCGGAATAGGCGTTGTAATTTGCCATGAGAATGTCATCGTATCTGGCGCTTCTTCTTATTCCAGATACCAGGAGGGAATAGAAATCGAGATTGATACGAAAAAAGAATACCGCCGAAAAGGCTTAGCCTATATGTGTGGAGCAAAGTTGATTTTAGAGTGTTTGAAGCGGGATTTATATCCCAGTTGGGACGCGCAGAACAAAAGCTCCGTTGCATTGGCAGAAAAATTGGGCTATCATTACAGCCATACCTACACCGCCATCGAGATATGGAATTATTGAACTGATACATTACGCTTGAAATAATTAGAGCCATTTTAGAGCCAACCGCCATAAAGCAACGCCGGAAATGCCCATTTTATCAGCATTCGAAGTCACTAAAGGCTGAAAAAGAAAAACTGACCATAAAACGGTCAGCCCAATATGACACCTATCATTATTTCAAGGAATACCAGAAAGAGCTGCGGACAGTCTGCTCCAATGTGGACAGCATCCTCGGACAGCCACATACGTTAGAATCGTAACCGCCAAATAATGATGCGGTCAGATATAAAATTACCCCAGCCCTTTGCGAGTTGGAGTAATTCACTATAATTCACATGCGATTTTTGATAGATTGGAGTTTTTCACTCCAGGGTGCAAGCTTTGCGAGCTGGGCATCGGTCATCTCTTTCGTTGGCCGGTGCTCCAGCAGAAATTTTAGATATCCGTGAATGTTCAAGTCGTGCGCCTTTGCCATCTCAACCATTGTATAGACTACAGCACTGGCATTGGCTCCGGAGACAGAATCACTGAACAGCCAGTTCTTCCAGCCGACTGCAAATGGACGGATCGCATTCTCACTGAGATTGTTCGTGAAGCTGCAGCGGCCATCCTCCAGATAAGTCTCCGCTGTTTTCCGCCGGTTAAGGACATAATTCACCGCTTTATCCATGCGAGTATTCCGGACTGGCTTTTTCTGCTCAAGCCACGACCAAAAAGCCTCCAGAACAGGTTTTTCCTTCTCGAGACGCAGCTGCTTCCGTTTTTCATAATTACCGGGATATTTTTTATTAATGGAATCCTCTATGGCAAACAGGCGGTTACAGTACTGGACTCCCTGTACTGCAGGCTGGCTGTAATCATATGGTTTCCCTTTGGGAACGGCGTCGATAAAGTACCGGCGGATGTGTGCCCAGCAGGAACAGCAGGAACATCGTTTGATATCCGGCAGGCTGCTGTAGCCCTGATAACCATCCGTTACCAGATACCCGTGATAGCCTTCCAGGAACTCCTTTGCATGGCTGCCGCTCCTGGTTGGAGAATAACCATATAAGATAATGGTCGGGAGGCCGTCTTCGCCGCTGCGGAACAGCCACATGAAGGATTGTGTCTGTGCCCGGCGTTCTTCTTCCTTCAGTACCTGGACTCTGGTCTCATCTGCCATTGCGAAGCTGCGCTTCAGCAGCTCCCGGTGGAAATAATCATACATTGGCTGAAAGTGCTTCTTTTAAATTCAGTGACAGCATCAACACCGCCGTTTATGTATTTTGCAACGGTATTTGTGACTGTTGCCAGACAGACGCCGTTTGACCTGGCGCTCTGCTCATGGGTTAGGATTTTTCCATGTGCCTCATCCATGTCAAGGAGTATCTGGCATCTGCAACGTATTGTTTTTGATGTTGCTTTCTTACGGATTATGGATTTGAGTTCCTTGTATTCATCTTCTGTAAGCTTAATTACATATTTTCTAGGTCTTGCCATAGGGATCACCGCCGTTTTTTTTAGTATATATCAAAACGGCTGTATTTACCAGCTTAATTTGATTATATATCAATATGTCAATACACTAGCGCCATGTAATTATTACACCAATAAGGAAAGCTATCTGCGCTCCCTCAATTTCTCCAATATCGTCATAACGTCCGGCTGCGTTGGAGTGAATTTGATACCACGCTTCAACATGCCCATTACTTTTCTCGCTTTCTGCTCAATCTCTCTGGCGGTATGCTCACTCGTCAACATCAGATGATTTCCGGCGATTGTGTATTCCCGCTCTATGTATTCTTCCGTTATCGGGAACATATTACACACTCCTCATATCAAGATTGCAGGATCCTACTATACTGAGCGTATCTCCTGCCAATACAGTCTTTGTATGTAATGCCTGGGTTCCAACATATTCATACACATAACTTCCTGTCACACTTTTCGAACATATTGCTTTCAAATCACCATACATTTTCTGATTGCATATAACATAAGGGGTTTGTATCACAATGTTGTCCGCTTCTTTCATCTTATTTACCATCCTGTCCCAAACCTGTGGCTGTTTATTATACGGATATAAAGGGTTGGTGCAAAGTTCAATACTTTCTGTCTCAATCGTTTCTTCAAACCAATCGATTTCACAAAAAGCTTCTGGATATTTTTCTCTGACTTCCTGATAGTGTTCTCTTAATCTGCCATTAATTCCTTCATGTTTTCCAGACATTCTACAGCAGGAAAGATTCCATATATTTTTGAAATAATCTTGAATCTGATTGTAAGAATTACCCTCACCCGGAACCGTTTCATAGACCAGAATATCCCTATCCTCATTATATGAGTCGATATAATTACCAAGAAATAAATCATCTGTGTTTCTTCCGCCAAGGATATATGCAAAATCATCTGCAAGCAAATATTTGTCATGCATTCTGTAATTATTTTTCCACGGTTTTATCAGCGTAATAGGATTGTATAGCTTAACCTCCACATTTTCATGCGACGTAAGTTCCCGAAAATTTCTACTTCCTCTCAAATATAATGTTCCATTTATGCCATCAACTAATATCTGAACCTTTACACCTCTATCTGCAGCATTTAATAGTGCAGCCATCATATCCTGACCACTGTTATCGTCACGAAAATCAAAAGTTGCAAGCACGATATTTTCTTTTGCCGATTCGATTAAACGGAGCCGCCACACCAACGCATCCACATTATTTTCTATATTTAATATCCTCTCCTGTCCAGCCATATTTAACGCCCTTTCACACTCTCTGTTTTCTTCATCAGCTCGTTTGTGATACAGCGGCGGGATCACCAGACATACTATCAAATAAAAGAACCATATTCTCAAAATACCTTTTATCATCTTTCCGAATTTTTTCATTATTCTACACCATTGTATCCTTCGACATTTTATGCTACGATATAAAAAAACAAAAAGCGAGTTGATATATATGAACCATACAAAATCTGCCATCATAGATGCTTTCTGGCAGTTGTTGGAAGAACGTCCCTACACCAAGATTACTGTAAGGGATATCGTAGAACTCTGCCAAGTCAATCGAAACACCTTTTACTATTATTTTCATGACATTCCTGAGCTTCTGGAAACTACGATGAAATCTGATGTAGATCAAATCATCCAGACTAACGGACATTTTGGTTCACCGACGGATTGCTTGATTCCAATTGTTGAGCGTTGCTTAAAACGTAAAAAAGCCATGCTCCATATATACCGTTCTGTGAAACGAGATATATTCCAAAGCGAATTAGAAAGAATCATACTCTACACAGTAACTCAATATGTACATACTGTTACCAAAGATTTGAATATTCCTTCTGAAGATAAAACTATCCTAATACAGTACTATAAATGTTGCCTTCTTGGATACACATTAGATTGGCTGGACAAAAACATGAACTTTGACCTTTTGAAGTCAGTTACTCGTATTACTGATTTGATTGGAGATTCTTTGAAGCAGGCATTTCTTGAATTGTCCGAATCTTCAAGGACATAATACCCGATTAGATTGAGCACCGCTTCAACTTGACGGTGCTCTTTACATTAGTGGGGCAAATATTCTCAAGATTTCCTGAAATACCCTTATTGGCAGCCTTTCTATACACTCTTCTAATGTAATCTGCGTGCACTCATTCAATGTATCAAAATAATCTTTTTTAATTTGCAATACTGCCTTACTGTTATACATCCATACTCCACATTCGAAATGCAGATAGAGGCTTCTAAAATCTAAATTCGTTGTTCCTACAGTCGCTATCTGGTCATCGGAAACAAATATTTTAGAATGCATAAATCCTTTTGAATATTCATATATTTTCACACCACCATATATCAATTCCCTGTAAAATGATCGTGTAGTCAAATGAATCAAGGCCTTGTCATAAATATGAGGAGTGATAATCCGCACATCTACACCGCTTTTAGCCGCTAAGCACAATGCAGATACCATGCTGTCATCGACAATCAAATATGGCGTACAGATATAGACATAATCCTTAGCATTATTTATAATCTGAAGATATACATGTTCTCCCACGTTTTCATTATCCACAGGACTATCCGAATAGGGTTGTACAAATCCATCTGATTCTATTCTTTCATCTACTTCATTTTTTTGGAAAAAGCACTCTATGTCATCTGGTATTCCACAACATAATTCCCACATTTCCAAAAACATTAATGTCAAACTCCATGCAGCTTTCCCTTTGATTTGTATAACTGCATCTTTCCAATACCCATGTTTTTCATAAGTATTGATGTACTCATCAGACAGATTTAAGCCTCCAGTAAAAGCAGTATCATAGAATTGAATGTCTGCTCAATTCCCAGTTTCTTTAAAGTATTTGATGCGTTCATAATAGAATTCTTCCATAATTTTATATTTGTTAATATAAAGTTTTACTTTAACATTTTATTCTTCCCATGCAGTATCTTCCTCGTTCTTTTCCTGTCTCTGAATTTGTTTTGATATCTTGACTGTCTCCTTGACTGTGAGATGATTCATGAGACCTTCTGCAATGAAACTGCATCCGATAATGACATGACTGATCTGACTTTCCTGAAACGGCTTTATGATAATTAAGATACCAAAAGCAGCTACAATGATGGAAAATGTCAAGATCCATTTCCATATTTCAAGTCCAAATACTTTTGCGTCTTTTGCAGTCTGAACTTTTAATACAGCATCAAGCAAAATCAACAATCCAAGTCCTGGTGAAAGATATGAACGGATACG
>JAETON010000075.1 GCA_021771695.1 Lachnospiraceae bacterium
GAAGATTGCAAGGAATATGTAAAAAGTATAATTACAAGAGAAATTTTTGCATCGAAAGGAAATCTAGCAAGGCAGTACGGATTACAAACTGTTTTGGAAGAATTAGATTAGGATTTTGGAGGTAAATAATGAAAGTTATTAGTCAGAGTAATGAGGTTATTTTTACAACTGAAGTAGAATTATGTGGAGCTACAATAACGTGTGTTCCAGATTACGACATAAGTAAAAGAAAGCATTTAGGTACATATAATGACAGGAAAAGAGCCGTAGAGGTATATAGTGAATTATCTGCAATGGGATGGAACGATGGTTCAGAGTATACAATGCCTAAAGAATAAATTCAGGGGGAGTGAAAAAACAATGATACATCAATTGAAAATTGAAAGCTGCTTTTTTACAGGAATCGTAAAGGGTGAAAAAACCTTTGAAGTTAGAAAAAACGACAGGGATTTTCATAAGGGAGATTACCTTGGACTAAATGAGATTACTCCACATCCATGCAATGAAGCTGGGGAACATAAAGAAACCGGGAATTTTATACTTGTAAAAGTCTTGGATGTTTTTGAAGATAACCATTTTATAAAAGATGGGTATGTAATCATGAGTATTAGACCTTGCAAAATTAAAGAGGTGGAATGGGATTATGCACCTTGGTATTCAGAGCAAAGTGGAGAAAATCCGGTATTACCAAAAGAATTAAACTGAGATTTAGTGAGGTGAGAAGAAATGCAAGTACATGAATTGAAAACCTGTCCGCATTATTTTAAGGAGGTGCTTAAAGAAAACAAACTGTTTGAAATACGTTTGAATGATAGAGGCTATCAAGTGGGAGATTCAGTGATTCTGAAAGAATGGGATAATATTAAATACTCTGGAAGAGAGATAAGGGGAAAAATTAAATATATTCTTGATGACAGCTTCATTGGACTTGCAAAAGGGTATGTGGCTTTTTCATTAGAGATAACGGATATTAAAATTTAGGAGGAAAGGTGGTTAAAAAAAGGCATTGGGAAATAAAATCCCAATGTCTTTTTTTATTGGAAAAATTTAAAACGCTGTCCGGATATGAGGTTTTACTTCATGAAGGACAGTGTAAGCAGGGGTTTGGGGATGCAGTCACCAATATTGAAATTTTATTTTTATATGTAGTATAATTTATTTAAGGAGTTGTAAATATATGAATACAAAAGAGGAAATGACAAGCGGGAACAGAAAGCATAAGCATTTATCTGCAATTGAAAGAGGACGGATTGCAGAATTACATGGAATGGGCTGTTCGGCATATGCAATAGGGAAAAAACTTGGAAGGGCAAGCAATACAATAAGAAATGAACTAAGGAGAGGAACGGTGTCGCAGATGAAAGGCGGCACAAATGAGATATATTATGCTTATTTTCCAGAGGCAGGATATGAAAAATATAAACAAAACCGCCGAAAAGTAAGCTGTAAGCTGAAAAAGGAGAAAGGAAGAACGGCGCAGTTTGTAAAAGAAGTGGAAGATATTGTTCTGGAGAAAAAGTATAGTTTAGACAGTGCAAGATGTATTGTTTTGAGAAGCGGGAAGTATGAAAAAAAAGAAGCCGTGTGTACGCATACTTTATATAGTTATGTAGAAAAAGGTGAAATGAGAATAAAGAATATAGATCTGCCGAATAAAGTCGGAAGGAAGAAAAAAAAGAAAAGGTCTCCCGCAAAAAGGCAGCTGGGCAGGAGTATAGATGAAAGGAGTAAGAAGGCTGGATCAAGGGAAGAATTTGGGCATTGGGAAATCGACTTAGTGCTTGGTAAAAAATCCGGTGATGAAGCACTGTTGACTTTGACGGAACGAAAAACAAGAAAAGAGATTATCCGGAAAATAGGTTCAAAGTCGGTGGATGAAGTAAAGACAGCCGTAGAAGATATTCTGGAGGAAATGCCCAAAGGAGTATTCCGGACTATTACAAGTGATAACGGATTAGAGTTTTCAAGATTATATGAATTTGAAGAGAATGATAAATTTTTGGTGTATTATGCTCATCCATATGCTTCATATGAAAGAGGAAGCAACGAGATTAATAACAGGCTTATACGCAGGCATTATAAAAAAGGAAAGTATATAAAGAATCAGCCGGAAGAGAAAGTCCAGTATGTGGAAGACTGGATGAATAATATGCCAAGGCGGCTTTTTGGATACCGGACGGCGAACGAGTTATATAAGGAAGAATTAAAGATGCTGTCTGACAGCAGTTGATGATATTGATTTGTCTGAAATAACATGATAGCGGAAAAGAAAGGTTTCGGCTGTTTGAAAAAAGTAAAAGAAGGAACCTTTCTTTGTGTTACCCTAAAATTTGCAATTTAAGATAAAAATTAGTATGATATTGAAAAAATGGTTAAATTTAGAAATAAATAGAGTGTTGAAAGAAGTCGATAAAGGGAGAAAATCAGATTGTATTAAAATTGATACAAAAAATAGTTCAAAAAAGGGTTGCAATTTAAGACTAAAAAATATGATTTTAAAGTAATTGACAGACTTTTTATTTTATGGTAAGATGAACTTAAATTAATAAAAGGACTGTTACTCTTCGGGAGGCATGACCATACTAAGTGATTTAGCATGAGCATGTCAATCGGAGATTTTTTTATTATAGGAGGAAAAATGTTTCATTTATTTCATAAGGCAGATAAGAATATATATGCACCAATTTCAGGGAAATGTATGGATATTACGGAGGTTACAGATAAAGTGTTTGCCTCCAAAGTTATGGGGGATGGTTTTGCAGTGGAACCAAGCGGTTATGTGGTTTCAGCTCCTTGTGATGGAGTGATTACTATGGTTTGTGAAACGGCACATGCATTTGCTATAAGAATGGATGACGGAAGAGATATTTTTGTTCATATTGGAATTGATACAGTGGATTTAAATGGAAAGGGATTTCGTGTATTAAAAAAGAAGGGAATGAAAGTGAAACATGGAGATTCAATGATTGAGCTTGATGTAAAATATATTCAAGGAGAAGGTTATCCTATTACAACAATGGTAATAATAAATGAATCAGAGAATGAAGTGAAAAAATTACATATAGGAGAAAAGGTAACAAATAAAGATATAGTAATTGCTTTTTAAAAGAAGAGGATTAAATATAATATATGAAATTAACAAAAAAGATTAACAATAATTTTGCTCTTGCTTTAGACAGCGCAGGGGAAAAAATCATTGTTCAGGGAAAGGGTGTCGGATTCAGGAAAATGCCCTATGAGATTGATGATTTATCGATCATAGAAAAGACATTTTACGATATTGATACAAGATATATTGAGTTACTGAATCAAATACCAGAAAATATTTTCAGAATTTCAGTTAAGGTTGTGGAACGGGCACAGATAAAAATTCAAAAGCAATTTAATCAAAATCTCGTTTTTACTTTAGCAGATCATATTCAGTTTAGCATTGAGAGATTTAAAAAATCCATGATTTTTGATTTTCCATTAAAATATGATTTTGAACAGATGTATTCAAAAGAGATTGAAGTTTCGAAATATGCATTAAAATTAATTGAATCAGAATTACATGTTTCTCTGCCATCAGAAGAAATTATTGGAATTGCAATGGGATTGGTGAATGCGGAGTTTAACCCGGGGAAAAAGGACGAGACAGATGACAATGAATTGCTTGAATCAGTTACAAAGATTATTGAAATGCATATGAACATCAAAATTAATCGAAAATCCATTAATTTCTCAAGGTATGTAACCCATCTTCAATATATGTTTGGAAGGTTAAAGGAGAAACGATTGATATCTAGCGAAAATGTGAAATTATATGAAAATTTGATTTATGAATCACCAAAAGCAAGTGAGAGTACCAACAAAATAGCAGATTTTTTAAAAAGAAAAAAGGGTTGGGAATTAACTATAGAAGAAAAAATGTACTTAGTATTGCATATTAATCGATTGTGTTCCAGAGAGGACTGTAACCGAAAGGGCATTACCTCCAACACGTAAAATACATGACAATAGTATTTTTATGTGCTGGAGGTTTTTTGTATCAATATGAGAAAAAACAGTGAGATAAGCGCGCATCTTATTGTCTTATATAAATATGCTACACAAGGAGAATACATCCAAAATCAACGTAAATCAGAAGTTTTAAGATAATAATCTCTCGGAATCCTGAGTGATTATAGCCAGCATAGCTGGCATCGAACTTTGAAAAGTAAATATTATCCGAAAAGAATAAAAATAGACATGAGAAACAGACATAACTGTCGC
>JAETON010000076.1 GCA_021771695.1 Lachnospiraceae bacterium
AGATATAGCCTTTGAACAGGATATCCTTTACATCATGCCATTTCCCCATGTATTTCTTTTTTCGGATATACTCAGGTATAAAACACTCCTGCAGCACATCCTTTGAAATCATGGTCTGGCACTTCTCTGCAATCTTTCTTTCATGACCGCTTCTCACCTGTACAACATACCATTTCATGCTGTTTCCTCCAATAGGGTAGGCTTCGCCTATCAAACTTCATATCCAGTTTGACTTTATAACTATATGACCATACATTCGTGATGAACGTGACATAGCAACGATCCATCCCTCAGCATTCTTTTCAACCTCGGATAACTGTCTATTATCCTTTGTTAAAATGAATTCTACACTTTCCATTTTAACTAGAAATATAATACTACAAAAGTAACTATATTGCAACCTCTCTTACTTTATTCTGGTCTGAATATCTAACATATTTATGACTTTATTAGATAATGTAATGATGACTGACAGAATTTGAAAAAAGATATATCACCAAAATGTGATATACCTTCGCTTTTTTATTTCGTACAAACGCTTTGATCCTGATCTGTTATGATTAAGCTTAGCAACCTGTTCTTAATATCATCACGCTGTTCGACATCATTCAATACCTCTTCAAGCTTGACCAATCTGTCTGTAATATCGTCCTTTGTAATTGCCATGACATTGTTTTTAAAAATTAAATTGTTTTTCGTTCTTGTTGTTGTTTCTCCATCAAGCTTTAATTCCTCAAACATCTTCTCTCCGGGACGCAATCCAATTTCAACGATATCAATATCCTTATAGGGTTTGAATCCTGACAATCGAATCATTTTTTCAGCTAAATCCAAAATTTTCACTGGCTCTCCCATATCAAGAACGAAGATTTCGCCTTTATCCGCATAAAAACCTGCCTGCAGTACCAGCTGTGCTGCCTCTGGAATCGTCATAAAGTAACGTATGATGTTTTTATCTGTTATTGTGACAGGACCGCCTTCCGCAATTTGTTGCTTAAAAATCGGGATAACGGAACCATTTGATCCTAAAACATTCCCAAAGCGAACAGCAGCCATCTTAGTCACGCCATTGTTACCATTTGCCTGCAAAATCATTTCAGTCATTCGTTTTGTTGCACCCATGACATTGGTTGGATTAACCGCCTTGTCCGTACTGATCATAATGAATCTGGATACATTATTCTTAATGCATGCATTAATTACATTATTTGTTCCAAATACATTGTTCTTGATAGCTTCCATAGGACGCGTTTCCATTAACGGAACATGTTTGTGTGCAGCTGCATGAAAGACAACATCCGGATTATATTCTTTAAAAATACCATTAAATGCTTTGAACTCCCTAATGGATGCAATTAATGAAATAATTTCAATAGTTTCATCCAGCGTTCCATGTGTCCGGTTTCTATTAAATTCCTGTTCCAGCATATACAAGGAATTCTCATTGATATCAATCATCAGCAGCTGTTTTGGTTTGAATTTCACTATTTGCCGGCACAACTCAGATCCGATGGATCCACCGGCTCCTGTTACTACTACAACCTTATCTGTTAAGTAGCTTTTTATTTCATTTTGCTCAAGCTTAATTTCACCACGGCCAAGAAGGTCTTCAATACTAATATCCTGAACCGGATACTTTTTAGGTGAATTCAGCTCATTAACAAGTAAATTGTCACCTTCTTTCATAATCTTGGTTTCCAGTTTTGCAGATTGACACAAATCATAAATCCTTCTCACTGTATCCTTATCAGCACTCGGCATAGCAATAAATGCAATTTTCACATCATACTTCTGCACAATCTCTGGAATATCATATGTATCTCCCAAAACCCTATATCCTGAAATTTCATTATTAATTTTCTTATCATCAACAAAACCCACGACACTAACATTAAAATTATTATTTTGCGCCAATTCCTTTACTAAGATATATCCGGCATCTCCAGCGCCTATAATGATAGCTTTATCAGTTTTATTCGCAACCTTGTATAACCTTCTTCTATACAATCTGTAACAAACACGTACATTAAACATCAGCAAAGCTGTTAATAATCCTCCAGTAACTATAACACTAAGAAAAGTTCTATCCAATTCAAATACGATCGCCAAAGCAAACAATACTACAGTAGCCATAACAACAGCCAAACCGATTCTCAGAGTTTCGATAGGCCCGACATACTTCCATAAGCTTTTGTGAATTTTAAACAACATGAAGCAAATCATGTAAACTAATAAAACTGAAAGCATTGCCAGCGCAAAGTTTCCTATATAAATATCTTCAAAATTTGGTATTCTAAACTCTATCTTAATCCAATAAGCCAATAGAAAGGATACAAATACGATGCATAAATCAAAAAAGCACAGCATCATCTCTCTATGATTCTTATATAGATTGTTTTCAAATATTTTCTCAATCATTCCAGCCACTCCTTCATACCTATCCTATTCTACCATACAACTTAATTTAATAAAATCTAATTTTAAAAAATCAAGGTAAATATACCTTATTTTATGCTTATACATCAATAATGAATTGTTATTTGTACCAGAATTTATGAATTTTCAAGTATCTCATATCTATCATATAAGAAAAAAATAATTTCCATTCCAAAGAACAGTTTTCAGCTTTTTCTATTATCATGATGACCGTTAGCTTTTCCTCAAATATAACGAATATCTCCTTATAGAGAATTATTTCATTTTCAGATGGCTTCGTCCATTACAGATAGGGGTACCATGCAATCTCAAAGCCTTTAGAGATTTTTTCTATTAATGCATAAGTCAACATCATGCACCGAATTTCACTTGTTATTCACATAAGTCTTAATTCTTAAAAGATTCATCATTATCTGCAAATATACAAAAAGAGAAACCTAATTCACAAGCTTCTCTATTAATATTTCTAATTATCTATGATGCTAACACTTTGAAATCATCCCTTACTTTTTGTCATAGTCTTGAATATTGCGTATTATTTCAATAAAATATTTATCTTCATAACGATTAAAGATAAACTCTATGATTTTTGTTGGAACAACCAACAATGCAGTAATCAAAGATACTGAAGCATTGATGAAAGCTACTAAAGTATTCATATCAAATCCTCTATTTACCTTGACTGCAATTGAAATACAATGCGCAAGTACCACAACTATCATAACGCCTAAAAAATAAATACAGAAACTTTCTTACACCTAGTTTCGAATGAAAGAGTTTTTGTAAAAAACCCCTATATTCTATAAGTATCTTTGCATACTCTTCATTTCTTTCTTGCTATCTACTTTTCTTCTTACAAATTCATAGGAATCAACTTCATTATTCCGCAAATACAAAGGTTTTTTTAGTAAATTTCAAATCGTTTTTTCATTTGATTTTATCCTCTAACCCCAATTCCCCGATTCTTCTTAATATAGCAGTTTCAGAAACATCAAAAATATCCGATAATTCATTAACAATCGTTTCTTTTTTGTATTCTAAAAGTGAAAAAAGTTTATATTTATCGGTAAAAATATCTTTTGGCATTAATAAAGCAGCAGCAAATCTATTTACTCTTATTTCCGTTTCACTAGTAAGCTTATCCTTATCCAAACTATATTCATCTGCAAAATCTGACTTTCCATCATAATCAAATATGTAATGCCCTAACTAATGAGCCGTTATAAAATGCTGGTGTCCGCGATTTTCATATGCATTAATTAACAAAATTCTTTCACACCCTCGTGCCTCTATTAAGAAATCACTGCCCCCAATAACTCCAGAAATATTCGCTGATAGGTTTTCTTTATATATCTTAAATCCCGCTTTATCAAGAATATGCGCAATTGGTGTCCGATAATCTAGCAATTCAATCTGATGGCGTACTTCACCTACGATTCTTTTAATTTCGTTCGAATCAGAAAAGTCTTTAAAATAATTATTTTCTTGTCTTAATCTATCAAATACACACATAGCTCTACACTCTCTTTTCTTTCCTAACGTTTAACACCTCAAATCTATATTACAAAATTTTTCCTTTTTTTGTCAAAATAAAGTGTAGAAACATGGTCTTTAACAGAGACAATTCACCCCTTCCCTATAAATATCTAAATTTTACACCCTTATTTCAAAAACAACATCTTAAAATAATCTTAGTAAAAATCTAGCTATAAATATTATCAATCATTACTGTATTCTATTCTTATATTCATACTCTCATAAATTCTTATCAATAAAGGATAATATAGGATTATCCTT
>JAETON010000019.1 GCA_021771695.1 Lachnospiraceae bacterium
GAAACAAGCAAAGCCCCGGCGGATGCAGATGGAACCTGGACGTATGATAACACAGAGCATGAGGTGACTGTGGAAGTAACCTATAACAAGGCAGAGAATAAGCTTGAGATAGGAGATGTTACAGGGCTCAATGATGATAAGAATGTAGAAATCACGAACACTTATAAAGAGAATGAGAAGCCAAAACTGGGAAGCTTAGAGATTACAAAGAAGTTTGAAGGTGCAGCACTGACAGATGCTCAGAAGAAAAATATTGCCTTTAAAGTAACCGGACCAAATGACTACCATAAAGAAATTTCCTATGAGAAGTTTGAGAATGGTACATACACTTTAAAAGATCTTTCATTTGGCAAATATACAATTGGTGAGACGAATGCGTCAGTAGACGGTTATACGGTAAAGAAGGAATTCAATGTAGCAGATGGTAAGGTAGAACTGACAGAGGCTGCTCCAAATCAAAATGTTATCATCACCAATACCTATACCAAGACAGAATCAGGTTTGGGAAGTCTTAAAGTGAGAAAAGTTCTTCGCATTGAAGGAGAAGTGATCAAATCAGATTTGAACTTTGAAATTGGTTTATTTACGGATAAAGCGGGAACGAATCTCTATAAAAGTGAAACCTTCAATATGACTGATGGACCGAAAGAGATAACCTTTGATAATCTTCCGGAAGGGACCTATTATGTATATGAGCTTGATTTCTTTGGCGAAGCCATTACTGGAAACAAAGGCTTAGCGGGAGATTTTGGATGGCTTGGTATGGAGGCGGAGATTACGACCAGCCGGAATGGTACGGTAGATTTGGCAAAAGGCCAGCATGATACAGAACCGGTAATCATTACCAATGATTACACGTGGGACTTCCCGCATGGTTATTATTATGACACTATTTCCTTCAGTGGTACAAAGACATGGGAAGATAATAATAACGCTGCCGGAGTAAGACCAGACAGTTTAAAATTGACGTTAAATGACGGAACTAAGGACATTGAACTGCAGAGTACAGATTCTGATGAATCTTTCTACATTGAATGGAAGAAAGATGCAAATAAGTGGACTTATAAAATCAGCAATGTTCCGCAGGTAGACGGCGAAGGCAATCTAATAACCTATACGGTGAAGGAAGAGCCTGTAAAAGATTATACAGCGGAGGCAGAAATCGTTTCTGGTATAAAAGATATCAATGGTAATTATATAAATGCAGATTTCAAGAATACTTGTACGAAGACCGTCAGTGTAAAGATCAGCAAGGTAGACATTGCAGACGGCAAAGAAGTAGAAGGTGCGAAACTGCAGGTAGTCGGACCGGATGGAAAAATTGTGAAGGAATGGACCTCAGGAAAAGACGGAGCAGAAGAGATTACAGGATTGATACCGGGAGAGGAATATATTCTGAAAGAGAAAGCAGCACCAGAAGGTTATGACAAGATTACGACCGACATCACCTTTAAGGTAGATAAAGATGGAAAAGTAACAGTCATAAAGACCGGAACAAACAGTGACGGCAAGGAAGAAGGAACTGTTAAGGAGAATGTACTTCTGGTTAACGATACTGCAGGTAAGACCACAAATGAGACCACAAATGAGACCACAAATGAGACCACAAATGAGACTACAAATAAGACAACTAAAACACATACGACCAAAGGTACAATGAATACTACAGGAACAGTGAAAACTGGAGATTCAGCAGATCCTATACTGTATTTGATGTTATTATTGGCTGCAGTGACGGCTGGAGGCAGTATTTTGTACATAAGGAAAAGAAAAAAATAAGGAAGCCGATAAGACAAAGGGAAAGTAAAAATCTCACATCACAGTAAAATGTGGTGTGGGATTTTTTTAGTTGTCATCATTTAATTATGTCACTATTTTATGTCACTATTTTATGCAGACAAAACTGCAATATGATGGTATTGTATATATATAAACGCAAATATATAATAATGATTGAAGGGGATGATAAGAAACATGAAAAAAGAATCCGGATTAACAAAAAGACAAAAAATGATCATTAAAATGCTGGCTCAATTTACAGCCGATAATCCTATTACGATACAGGCCATTTCAGAAAAGCTCAAACTTAGCTCAAGAACAATTCTTAGGGAAATGCCTCAAATTGATGCATGGTTTGAAGAAAATGATTTTCGTTTGGTAAAAAAGCCTAGGGTGGGGCTTTATGTAGATGAAGATCAGGAAACGAGGAAATTCCTTCAAGAGCTAATCCATATGGATCAAATGAAACATGGTTATACGAAGGAGGAACGGCAAAATAGAATTTTACTTGAAATTTTATTGGTAAATGAGCCGCTGAAATACTTCTATTTTACATCCCTTTTTCATATTTCAGACGGCACACTTAGTAATGATTTAGACGAATTGGAAAAATGGATCAATCATTACAATCTGGAATTACACAGGAAACCGGGAATAGGTATTTCTTGGACAGGAAATGAAGAGAATTACCGTCAGGTAATGATTATTCTGCTTCGGAGAAGAATTGAAGGAAATTCTTTTTCAGCTCTCCAAAAAGATGAAGAGCTGAAAAAGAAAAACCTATTTCCACATATGAATCAGCAGTTTTTAAAAGAAATTCAAACGATTATTCGAGAAACACAAAATGTTTTGGATATTCAGTATACAGAACGATCAGAATTTCATTTACTTTTATATTTGATTCTTACAAAACATCGGATAGAGTCAGGTTTTGAAATCAGTAAAGAAGGAAAGGACTTATCATCGATGATGCATCTTCCGGAATGCCAGGCAGCAAATTGGATTGGAAGTAAAATGGGCATGATGGTAGGGCATCCGGTTTCGGAAGGAGAAATATATTGTATTGCGATTCAGCTTCTGAGTGCAAAAATATGGAGAAACAAAAATGACAGTAAATATGACGAGGATAGTTTCCGCGTCCGGCAGATCGTAATTAAGATCGTTCTAAACATGGAGAAACTATTGGAAACGGATTTTTTGGATAATGAAGCATTGATTGATGGGCTTTGTAATCACATGCGTCCGGCAGTGAATCGAATGAAGATGAATTTGTTTATTGAAAATGGATCCATTGAATTATTGAAAGAAAAGTATCATTACATTTATGATGCAGCAAAGGCTGCATGTGGATTCTTGAGAAAGGAACTGGAAATTGAAAAGGTTCCAGAAGGGGAATTAGGATTTATTGCTTTATATTTTTGTGTTGCTGTGGAAGAAAAGCAGGCAGAAGAAGCGAAAATATCCGTCTGTATTGCCTGTCCTCACGGAGTAGGAACATCACATATGTTATCCGTACATGTTCAAAGAGAATTTCCTGATATTAAGGTTCAGAGGATTATCTCAACAGCAGATTTAAATCCGGAGGAACTGGAGGCTTTGGGAATTGATTTAGTAATATCAACAGCAGAATTGGATATTCCATATCCAAATGTACATGTAAATTCTGTTTTAACGGATTCTGACAAAGGTTTGATTCGGAATAAGCTGGCTGGAGTGCAGAAAAAGAAGAGCATAACGAAATTAAAGACGAAGCCGAAAAAAACCGGGAACAGAATCCGAAAGCAGGATATTTATTACATGACACTTTTAGGGCAGGAAATTATACAGGTGTTAGATAATATCAAAATTTCTTCGGAAGAATCTGTAGAAAACAAAGAACAACTGATTTGGTATGCGGCAAAACTGTTTGCAAGAACAGATGAGCTGGCTGAAATCATAGAGAAGGATTTGTTGAAAAGAGAAGATATTTCTACAACGTATATTCCAAATATGAATATATTATTTCTGCATAGTGAAACCAAAGGCGTCAAACATTGCAGATTTGGATATATCGCATTAAAAAGAATGATCTGTGATTATGGGCAGAACATTTGCGGGGCTGTTTTGATGCTGATTCCAAAAGGAAAAGAAATAAAAATTTATCGAGAGGTTATGAGTGAAATCAGCGGTGCTTTGGCAGAAAAGGATCAGATTATTACATATTTATATGATAAAGACCGTAAAAATGTCGAAGAACAGTTAGAAAGCAGTCTTGGCAGCTATTATGAAAAGATTATGAGAAGAAAGGGAAAAGAAGGAGGAACAAAAACATGAAAAGTACAGTACAAAAGTTTGGTAAATTTTTGAGTGCAATGGTTATGCCAAACATTGGCGCATTTATTGCATGGGGACTTATCACTGCATTATTTATTTCGGATGGGTGGCTTCCAAATGATAAACTTGCATCCATTCAGCCATATATGCTGTATTTCCTTTTGCCATCATTAATTGCTTTTACTGGTGGTAAAATGGTAGGGGGAGACCGCGGCGGTGTTATGGGTGCAATTGCTGTTATGGGTTGTATCGCCGGTGTTGGAGGTTTAGACGGGCAGCCGATGTTAATGGGTGCCATGGTTATGGGACCTTTTGCCGGATGGGTGATTAAGAAATTTGATAAGTTTATGGAAACTCGTATGCCAGCTGGATTTGAGATGTTAATTAATAACTTCTCTGTTGGTATCCTGGGTATGCTGGTAGCAATTATCGGTTACTACTTAATCGGACCATTTATGAGTGCTATTTTAGCAGTCTTAACAGCAGGTGTAAATGTACTGATTAAAGCAAAGATGCTTCCATTGGCAGCAATCTTTATCGAACCTGCAAAAGTATTGTTCTTGAACAATGCAATTAACCACGGTATTTTCACACCAATCGCAATCGAACAGGCAGCACAGGCTGGTAAATCTATCATGTATATGTTAGAGCCAAACCCAGGTCCAGGACTTGGTGTATTAGTTGCGTACTGGTTATTCTGTAAAGATAAAACAACAAAAGATTCAGCTCCTGGAGCAATTATCATCCATTTATTTGGTGGTATTCATGAAATTTACTTCCCATATGTATTGATGAATCCATTGGTAATTATTGCTCCAATCGCTGGTAACGTTTGTGCAATTGCATGGTTTACCATTACAAAATGTGGTCTTGTAGGTCCGGCATCTCCGGGATCTATTATCACATACTTGTCAATGTCACCAAAGAGCCAGATTTTATTTACATTCATTGGTGTTGTCATTGCAGCCGGAGTTTCTTTTGTTGTTGCTTCACCGATTATTAAAATGTCAAATGGCAAGAGTTTAGAAGAAGCACAAAGTGATATGGCTGCTGCAAAAGCAGAATCTAAAGGTATTGAGGTTCCTGTATCCAATGGTGAACCGAAAAAAGCTGATGAAGTGAAAAAGATTATCTTTGCATGTGATGCTGGTATGGGATCATCCGCAATGGGTGCTACAAAATTTCGTAACCGTATTAAGGCAGAACGTCCTGATATTACCGTTACAAATACATCTGTAGATAACATTCCTGCTGATTGTGATATCGCAGTGGTACAGGAAATCTTAGTTGATCGTGCAATTAAGGCAGCACCTCAGGCTCAGATGGTTACCATTGGAAACTTCCTTGCTGATCCTAAATTAGATCAGTTATATAATCAAGTAACATCAGTTGGTGCACAGGCCCCGGCAGCAGTAGAAGAGACAGCTTCAGCAGCAGAAGAAAATTTAACAGCAGATAGTAAGATTTTAGTAGAAGAAGGTATCAAAACCGGATTAAAACCAGTTTCTATGAATGATGCAATCAAAGCAGCTGGTAAATTATTAAATGAATTAGGATATGTGGATGAAGAATACATTCCAGCGATGATAAAACGTAATGAAGAAGCTTCTGTATATATGGGTATGGGTATTGCTATTCCTCATGGTACAGCAGATGCCAAAAACCGAGTGAAAAAGAGTGGTATCGTTATTCTTCAATATCCGGAAGGTGTTGATTTCGGTGGGGAAAAGGCACAGTTAGTCATCGGTATTGCAGGTGCTGGAGATGAACATTTAGCAATTTTAGGAAGAATTACGGAAGTTCTTGATGATGCCAAACAATTGGAAATGATGAAGACAACAAATAATATCGACGAAATTATGGAAATCTTTCAATAGAAAATAATTTCAGATTTATTGCAGAGTGCATCGATTTGATGCGATGCACTCTTTTTACACCCAAAATTAAGTAAAATTAAGTAAAGACAAACAAATTTTGTTAAGAAGGAGGAGCAAAATGAAAAAAGCAATACAGTTCGGAGCAGGTAATATTGGACGTGGTTTTATTGGAGGATTACTTTCTAATGCAGGATATCATGTAGTATTTGCGGATGTGAATGATACAATTATTGATAAAATCAATGCAGACGGGAAATATACAATTTTTGTAAAAGATGTGGAAAGCAAAGAACAGGTAATTACAGATATTAGTGGTGTAAATTCTACAAAACCTGAGCTGATTGATGAGATCAAAGAAGCAGAGATTATTACGACAGCGGTAGGTCTGAGAATTCTTCCAATTATTGCACCATCTGTTGCAAAAGGAATTGCTGCTAGAATGAAAGCCGGTTTTAAAGAATATTTAAATATCATTGCATGTGAAAATGCTATTAAGGGAAGTTCTCAGTTAAAAGAAGCTGTTTATGAACATTTAAATGATGATGAAAAAGCATATGCAGATGAATATGTAGGATTCCCTGATTGTTCTGTAGACCGTATTGTACCTCCAGTACGTTTGGACAATCCAATTGATGTAGTTGTTGAGAACTATTATGAATGGAATGTAGAAGAAGCTTCTTTCAAAGGAGAAGTTCCAAAAATCGAAGGTATGAATCTGGCAGATAACTTAATGGCATACATTGAAAGAAAATTGTTTACATTGAATACGGGACATTGTATCACAGCTTACCTTGGAAATTATAAAGGGTATAAAACTATTGATGAAAGTATTGCAGATGAGGAAATTTATGCAACAGTAAAAAAAGCAATGGAACAGAGTGGAATGGCACTTGTAAACAAATATGGATTTGATAAAGAAACTCATTTCAAATATATTGAAAAGATTATCAGCCGTTTCAAAAATCCATACTTGGTAGATGATACAGCACGTGTAGGAAGAGAACCATTAAGAAAACTAAGTGCAACGGATAGATTAGCAAAACCTACGATGACTGCATTAGAATATAATCTTCCGGTAGATGCATTACTTACAGGAATTGCCGCAGCATTAAAATATAATAATGCAGATGATCCTCAGAGTGTAGAACTGCAAGAAAAGATTCAAGACCTTGGAGTAAAAGATGCATTGAAAGAAGTTTCAGGAATTGAAAATGAAAATGTATTAGATCAGGTAGTGGAGATTTATAATTCATTATAAAAAATAATGAAAGGGAGTTGGAAATTTTCCGGCTCTCTTTTTTTGTATAAAAATAACATAATGCGCCATTTGATTTATAGTAATATAAGGAATAAAAATAAATTATTCTGTTTTAATGAATAATCTTTTATTATTCATTAAAATGGTATAAAATAAAAAAAAGGAGGATGCATATGTTTTTCTTTTTTTATTTTGAACCGTATATTGCGATTCTGGGAAATGTACAGGAAAAAGGAGTTCACAAGGAAATTTATAGAGAACTGCAAAGATTAAATAGAAAATATTCCAATGATTTTACGAAACCCTTAAAAATGATTCAAGAAGATGAATTTCACGGATTACTGCACTGTGGAAATCATTTAATGGAAATATTGATGGAATTGGAAGAGGCATTATATCCGATTTCAATTATATGGGGAATCGGAATTGGAAAGTCCTCTCAAATTTCGAGGAAAACAGATTTGTGGGAAGCTGACAGTCAAGCTTTTCAAAACGCCCAAAAGGCAATGGAGTATTTGCAGGAAAAACAAATGAAGAGTGCAACGGCGAAGAGCCATTACCGTATTGTTTGTGATGGAGATAATGAAGCAGTAACCAGAACACTGAATATGTCTTTGCTGCTGCTAACTTCTATGAAAAGGAAATGGAGCAAAAGACAGCATGAAATTATAAAGGATTATATGGAATTTCATGGCGGACAGACAGCCTGTGCCAAGAGACTTGGAATTACGCAGTCGAGTGTTCAAAAAAGGCTTGCAGGAGCAGATTTTTATACTTATGAGGAAATTATGAAAAATTTTTCTGAAGCATTTGGACAGATTCAGTAGAAATGAGGGATAGTATGAAGTACAGAATACCAGATTATTATAATAGTTTTTCCTGTATTGGATCCCAATGCAGGGATAATTGCTGTATTGGCTGGGAAATTGATATTGACGAGAAATCTTTTGTAAATTACCAATCTATAGAAGGAAGTTTTAGAAAAAAATTAAGCAAAGGAATTTCCAAACAGCCGTACCCGCATTTTAAAATGGATCATTTGGACAGATGTGTTTTTTTGAATGAGCAGAATTTATGTGAGATATATCAAGAACTTGGGAAAGAAAGTTTATGCCGGGTATGTACGGAACATCCAAGGTTTCATGCAATCTATGGAGAGATAAAAGAATCGGGACTTGGATTGGCATGTGAGACTGCGGCAGAATTGATTTTAAAACAGGAAGAACCATTGAAGTTTTATGAGGCTGGAGAAGGGGCTTTGGAAGATGAAATGATGGAGTTTTTATTTGAAGCAAGAGAAGAGATTTTTCATGTTTTGCAAAATCGAGAGATTTCTATGGAAAAACGCTGGAATTATATGTATTTGTTCACAAAACATATACAAAATATATTGAATCAGGGAGAGGCTTTTAAATCCCTATCTATAACAGAATTGAATTTAGAACAAAAACAGCCGTTCCAAAACATGAAATCGGCTGCATACATAAATTTATGGATTGGCATATACAAAGATTTTGAAAAAATGGATGATGTTTGGGAGAACCTTTTGGAAAATGCTTTACAATCTCAGGAAAATCCAGAAAATATGGATTTGGAAAACACATTTTATGAACAGTTAATGATCTACTTCATTTATCGGTATTTTATGAAATCAGTATATGATGATAATCCATTGGATAAAGTAAAGTTTGCAATGATCAGCTGTCTGCTGATTGCAAGAATCGTACAATGTGCAAATCTTTCTTTCTATGGTCTGACTGCGATAGATGCTGCACGTCTTTATTCCAAGGAGATTGAATATTCCAAAGAAAATATGGAAGCTGTATTTGAAGAATTGTTGTTTGACTCTATTTAAAATGTTACAAAGTGGTGAAAAATATGGTAGATTTATGAATATTTTTCCATGAGATTATTTACAAGCACAATGGATAACCTTATAATTGAGAGTGCTAAACAGCACAATTTTAATGTTGAGAGAGAAGAAAATTCATGAAACTACGAAAGAGGAAACCTGTTGGAAAACGTACGGTACAGTATATTGAAAAATTGTATGCCTTATATTCCAGAAAATTATTTTTTATTGCAAGAAATTATGTAAAGGATACGGATTTAGCACAAGATATTGTACAAATGGTTTTTGAAAAAGCACTGCTGTATTCTAACAGTATTTTAAAAGTTCCAGAAGATGAGATTTTATACTTTTTAACAGCCATGGTGAAAAATACATCTTTTTCTGTTTTGGAAATTGAGAAGCAATATGCACATGAACATTTATGTTATGATGACGGTGATGAAGGGGATTATGTAGAAGATCCTACCAATGATTATATACAATTGATTGATTTGCATTCTTTAAAGGAAAAGCTTTCCAAGATGCCGGAACGGCATCGGGATGCATTGTTATTCCGCTATGTATACGGATTCAAATGTAAAGAAATTGCCGGAATGTTTCGTATTTCTGAGCGGAGTGTAAAGGCCAGATGCAGTGAGGGCAGAAGCAGATTAAAGAAAATGTTGATAGATGATGGCGAATATATTGAATAAAAAAAGGACAGCCAAATTGATTTGGAAGTCCTTTTGTTTTTATCGTATCATTATCATTGATTGGTAACAAGTTTCATGAAATCAGCCCCTGTTTGTTCGCTGTTTTTCGGGAAAAATAGTTTTATGGTATTTTTTCCGCTTTTTATTTTTTGCAGCTTTAAGGAAAAGGTTTTGTTGTGCATATCTTCGGAAATATCAGCATTTGCAAAACCTTCAATGATGTTTGCAACCAATTGTTTTTTTGCATCAGATAGTTTTTCAATGTGCTGTGGTTTTAACTCGTTTACAGTTTCTGTTTTTGCATCTTTAAAAATTTTTAAATAATCAATATACTGGCTGGAAACCTTAACTTTGGCCTCCTTGTCATCTTCTTTCACAATTGTGATTTTGTAGTCTAACTGTGCCATTTTTTTGCTGACGGCATCAAAAATATCAGAAGCCTGCTGTTTGGTAATGGAAACACCTGCAGAAGAAAAACTCTTCTGAAATGTTGAAATCATAGAAGAACGATATTCCTTTAAGGTACTTTTTGATTCTTCTTTGTCAATGCCGATATCAGACATGGCTTTTGTGTTTTGGTAAATCATCAGCTGATAAAATGCATCCATAGTTTTATCTGGATCTTTGATATTGTCGTTGCCGCATCCCGTAAGCATAAATAAACTTAGGGAAACAAAAAGAATACCAGCGGTTATTTTTTTTAACATCCTACGTTTCATTCTCTTTTGTCCTTTCTTGTTTTTCTTTTGTAATTATAAAATTTATACGGTATAATGTCAACTTGTGTCGGACAAACTTACACAGTTTGTCAATCTAAAATTTCTATGATAAACTATTTAAAATTACCTTTTTAGTGAGGAGGAGAAATATAAAATATGGCGAAAAATACATATGATGCCAACAGCATTTCTGTATTGGAAGGGCTGGAGGCTGTCAGGAAGCGCCCTGGTATGTATATCGGGAGTGTTTCAACGAAAGGATTGAACCATTTAATATATGAAATTGTAGATAATTCCGTAGATGAATTTTTGGCAGGATACTGTGATGAGATTACGGTATCCTTGGAGGATGATGGAACTGCTATTGTCTCAGATAACGGACGAGGAATCCCTGTTGGAATTAATGAAAGAACCGGAATTCCAGCAGTGGAGATGGTATTTACTATGCTTCATGCCGGAGGAAAATTTGGAGATGGCGGATATAAAATATCCGGAGGACTCCATGGGGTAGGAGCTTCTGTGGTAAATGCATTGTCTACCTGGCTTACAGTAACGATTCAACAGAATGGAAATATTTATCAGCAAAAATATGCCCGCGGGAAAATTATTTGTCCATTAACTGTGATTGGTTCCTGCAAAAAGTCAGATACGGGAACGACAGTACAGTTCCTGCCGGATCCGGAAATTTTTGATAAAACATATTTTAAAGCAGCGATGGTACGAAATCGTTTGCATGAAACTGCCTATTTAAATCCGAATTTGACCATTCATTATGTCAATCGAAGAAAAGGTGAAGAGACAGCTGTAGATTATCATGAACCGGATGGTATCTGTGCATATGTAAAGAAATTGAATGAAGGAAAAACAGTGCTTCATGAACCAATTTATTTTAAGAGAATGGTAGAAGGAATTGAAGCAGAAGTTGCATTTCAATATACGGAAGATTTTGGGGAAAATATTCTTGGGTTCTGTAATAATATTTATACCATTGAAGGCGGAACGCATATTACCGGCTTTAAAACAAAATTTACAACTGTTATGAATCAGTATGCCCGTGAAATCGGAATTTTAAGAGAAAAAGATGCAAATTTTACTGGGACAGATGTACGAAATGGAATGACAGCCATTATTTCAGTGAAACATCCGGATCCAAGGTTTGAAGGACAAACAAAGACCAAATTGGATAATCCGGATGCTGGAAAGTCTGTTGGGGAGATTACCGGAGAAGAAGCAGTTCTTTATTTTGATAAAAATTTGGATACTCTAAAGAAAGTATTGGCTTGTGCAGAAAAATCTGCCAAAATACGTAAAGCAGAAGAAAAAGCAAAAACCAATATGCTGGTGAAACAAAAATTGTCCATTGACAGCAATGGAAAGCTGGCCAACTGTGAAAGCAGAAAATCTGAGGAATGTGAAATTTTTATTGTAGAGGGAGACTCTGCCGGTGGTTCAGCAAAAACTGCAAGAAATCGAAAAACCCAGGCAATTCTTCCAATCCGCGGTAAAATTTTGAATGTTGAAAAGGCTACGATGGATAAGGTACTTGCAAATGCAGAAATTAAAACGATGATTAATGCATTTGGATGTGGATTTTCTGAAGGATACGGTAATGATTTTGACATTCAAAAACTTCGGTATCATAAAATTATAATTATGACAGATGCAGATGTGGATGGTGCACATATTGCTACATTATTATTGACTTTTTTCTATCGTTTTATGCCGGAATTAATTTCTCATGGACATGTTTATCTGGCAACCCCGCCTCTTTATAAAGCAATACCAAAAAAAGGGGAAGAAACCTACTTGTTTGATGATGCAGCATTGGAAAAATATCGTGCAAAACAAAAAGGGGCTTTTACTTTGCAGCGTTATAAAGGCTTGGGAGAGATGGATGCAGAACAGTTATGGGAAACAACATTAAATCCGGAAACCAGAACTTTAAAACAGATTGAGATTGAGGACGCCAGAATGGCATCGAATGTAACTTCCATGTTGATGGGAAGTGAAGTTCCTCCAAGAAGACAATTTATTTATGAAAATGCAAAAGAAGCTGATTTGGATATTTAGAATCTATGGAATTTATAGAAAGGAATTGTTATGTCAGAACAGATTATAAAAGCAGAATTTTCCGAAGTGATGCAAAAGTCTTATATTGACTATGCAATGAGTGTTATCTGTTCCAGAGCCCTTCCAGATGCCAGAGATGGCTTAAAGCCGGTACAGCGGCGAGTGCTGTATGCAATGGACGAGCTTGGACTTCGATATGACAGACCGCATCGAAAATCTGCAAGAATTGTAGGAGATGCTATGGGTAAATATCATCCTCATGGCGACAGTTCTATTTATGAAGCATTGGTTGTAATGTCTCAGGAATTTAAAAAGGGGCTGGCTTTGGTTGACGGCCATGGAAACTTTGGTTCGATTGAGGGAGACGGCGCAGCCGCAATGCGTTATACAGAAGCGAGACTTCAAAAAATTACACAGGAAGCTTATCTTTCTGATTTAGATAAAAATGTGGTAGATTTTGTTTCTAACTTTGATGAAACAGAAAAAGAGCCGGAAGTTCTTCCAGTTAAGATTCCTAATCTTTTGGTGAATGGGGCGGATGGAATTGCAGTTGGAATGACGACCAGTATTCCCCCGCATAATCTGGGGGAAGTGATAGATGCGGTGAAAGCATATATGCGGAAAGAGAGTATTTCCAATGAAGAATTAATGGAATATCTGCCGGGGCCTGATTTTCCAACAGGAGGATTGGTTGTAAACAAAAAGGATTTATTAAATATTTATTCATCTGGAACAGGAAAATTAAAATTAAGAGGAAAAGTCATTTTTGAACAAGGGAAAAAACGAGGGGAAAAGGATAAGCTGGTAATTACCGAAATACCTTATACAATGATTGGGAATAATATATCAAAATTCTTATCAGATGTGGTAAATTTAATTGAAACAAAAAAAACCACAGACATTTTAGATATTTCCAATGAATCTTCCAAAGATGGAATCCGTATTGTATTAGAACTTCGGAAAGGGGCAGATGTAGAAAGATTGGAAAATCTTCTGTATAAAAAAACAAAGCTGGAGGATACTTTCGGTGTGAATATGCTTGCCATTGTAAATGGAAGACCGGAAACATTAAGCCTTCGTGATGTGATTGCACATCATATGCAGTTTTATTATGAGATTACCAGAAGAAAATATCAGACGCTTTTAAATAAACTTTATGAGCAGAGGGAAATAAAAGAAGGTTTAATAAAAGCCTGTGATATAATTGATTTAATTATTGAAATTATCAGAGGAAGCCAGAGCCAGAAGGAAGTAAAAGCATGTCTTACCAAAGGGGACACTGGAAAAATACGTTTTCGATCATCAGATTCCATGATTGAGGCATCAAAACTTCGTTTTACGGATAAACAAGCATCTGCAATTTTAGACTTAAAATTATATCGTTTAATTGGTCTGGAAATTATGGCACTGCAGGAAGAATATGAGGAAATCATAACCAAGATTGCAGAGTATGAAGATATTTTAGAAAATCCGTCATCTATGAAAAAAGTTATCCGTAAAGAGCTGGATTCTATCAAGAAAGAATTTGGAAGAGAACGAAGAACTGTTATTGAAGACGGCAAAGAAGCTGTATATGTGGAAGCACCATTAAAAGAAGAACAGATTTATTTTATGATGGATCGGTTTGGCTACTGTAAAACCTTTGATAAGGCAACTTTTGAAAGAAATAAAGAAAATGCTAAGAAAGACTATAAATATATTGTTCCTTGTATGAATACAGATAAAATCTGTCTTTTTACAAATCAGGGAAGTATGCATCAAATCAAGGCAGTGGATATTCCGGCAGGAAAATACCGGGATAAGGGAACGCCAATTGACAATCTTGGAAATTATGACAGTTCAAAAGAAGCAATCATTTCAGTCATGGCTGCAGAAGCTGTAATTCACGAGATGTTGTTATTTGTAACGGCAAAAAGTATGTTAAAGATTGTTGACGGTGTAGAATTTAAGGTGACGAAACGGACAGTTGCAGCCACCAAATTATCTGATGATGAATTAATAAAGGTGATTCCGGTAAATGTCAGTGAAGATATACAGGATAAAGTTGTTTTACAGACAAAAGAAGGAATGTTTTTGAAATTTTTGTTAAATGAGATTCCAAAGAAAAAGAAAAGTGCTTTCGGTGTCCGAGGCATGAAGCTTTTCAAAGAAGATGTTATTTCTAATGCATATGTTATGGGAGCACAAAATATTTCTTCTATTATGTATAAAAAGAAAAAATTGGAGTTTAACAAGTTAAAACTTGCAAAACGAGATACCAAAGGATCTAAAATCCGTCGTTAAGAAAGGGAAACATATATGAAAGTTGATTTGATTATTCCAACTTATAAACCGGGAGAGAAATTAAAAGAATCTCTTCACAGACTATCGCTGCAGACCAGAAAGCCCGACCGGATTATTTTGATTAATACAGAAGAAAAATATTTTCCCAAGGATCTTACAGCACCCTATGAAAATGTAGAGGTGCATCATATTGAGAAAAAGGACTTTGACCATGGAAAAACCAGAGATTATGGAGCTTCCATGTCTAATGCAGATATTTTAATGTTTATGACGGATGATGCTGTTCCAAAAGACCGTATGCTGGTGGAAAATTTAATAAAGTCTTTTGAAAATCCAGAGGTAGGAGCAGCTTATGGCCGTCAATTGGCAGATGGAAGGAAAAATTATATTGAATATTATACAAGAATTTTTAATTATCCTCCAGAAAGCAGATTAAAAACAAAGGAAGATTTAGATACTTTAGGAATCAAAACATTTTTCTGTTCTAATGCATGCAGTGCATACCGTAAAACAGATTATGATGCAATGGGCGGATTTCTTCATAAAACAATTTTTAATGAAGATATGATTATGGCATCAAAAATGATCGAGGCAGGAAAGACCATTGCTTATGCAGCGGATGCGGCGGTATGGCATTGGCACGACTATCATGCAATAGAACAGCTTCATAGGAATTTTGATTTGGCGGTGTCACAGGTGGATTATGGCGGACTTTTCTTGGAGGTAAAATCAGAATCTGAAGGAGTAAAAATGGTGATTTCCACATTAAAGCATTTGATTTCCAAAGGAAAAATTCATTTGATACCAAAGTATATTTTAGACAGTGGATGTAAATTTATTGGATATAAGCTTGGAAGAAATTATAAAAAACTGCCGCGCTGGATGATTTTAAAATTGACAATGAATCAAACCTATTGGAATTCATAAAGTTTCATTTGCTCTATGAAAAACATATCTTTAGGAAAACTTAATAAAATCGGCTATTGTTTTCCTAAATAATATGGTATAATTAAGAACTATGAGTAGATGTTTTAGGAGGACACAAATGAAGATTAAACAATTTAAAATCATTTTGAGTATATTTTTGGTAATCGGCATCGCATTGGGCGGTGTTCTAGGATATTATGATGCACGTTTGGAAGCTTCTGTGAATACGGGAAAGAAGCTGAGTGATTTAGATGTGGGAGACAATCTTACATTTGATAAAGACGTTGTGAATATTCTTTTGGTTGGTTCCGACCATGGAGCTATCAAAGGAGACCATGGACGTTCTGACAGCATTATGATTGCAACCGTGAACTTTAAAACCAAAGAATTGAAACTTACTTCTCTGATGAGAGATATGTATGTGGAAATTCCAGAACATGGAAGGAATAAATTAAACGCAGCCTATGCTTATGGCGGTGTAGAACTTTTGTATAAGACAATTGCAAAGAATTTTGGAATTAAAATTGATAACTACTGTGTCGTAGACTTTTCGACTTTTGAAAAAGTAATCAATAAAGTCGGCGGTGTGGAAATCAGTTTGGAAGAAAAAGAAGCAGCATATTTAAATTCTACGAATTATATATCTAAGAAAAAATATCGTAACGTGAAAGTTGGAAAGCAGACTTTAAATGGTAATCAGGCATTAGGATACGCAAGAATCCGTTATGTTGTTTCTAAGAAATACGGAGATGGAGACTTTGGTCGTACCGGAAGGCAGAGGGCTGTTCTTCAGGCTGCTTTGAATAAAGTATTGGATCAAAGTATTACAAAGATTGCAGATATTGCCTTAGATGCATTGGACGATGTATCTACAGATATGACAGCAGATTATTTAAAGAGTCTGGTATTAAAAGTTGTAAAGATGGGTACCACAGAGATTGACCAGATGAGAATTCCTTTGGAAGGTACTTATAAGATGGGACGTGCTCAGAGTAATATGTTTGTTTTCTTTATTAATTTTGATGCAAATAAAGCTGCAATGGAATATTTCATGTTTAATAAAGGAACCAAAGAGGACTGGGCAAAAAAATATGGTGGAACAGCGAATGTATCTACTTACGGATATTCAGGAAGTTCAGGTTCATCCTCTGGAAATACTTCTTCCGGAAGCGGTTCTGGAGACTATAATTCATCTACGAGAAGCAGGAATACAAGTAATACCAGTGAAGAATCAACAACAAGTTCCAAATCGACAACAGCGACATCAAAACCTGCCACAGAGGCACCTACGACTGCAGCTCCTACAACAGCAGCGCCTGTCACAGAGGCACCAGAGGCAGATGCACAAAACCAGTAGGACTAGAAAAGAAGGTTGTTTCATATGTTTACAAAAAAATATACCATTATATTTACTATATTTTTCATCATTGCACTTGTACTGGGTGGAGGACTTGGATATTATGATGCCAGACTCGAAGCAGCGATGGATCAGAGCAATAAGCCGAAGTCATTGAAAACATCTTCCAAACAAAAGCTTTCGTTTGATAAGGATGTTGTAAATATTCTTTTAATTGGTTCCGATCACGGTGCGAAAGGTGCAGAAAAAGGAGATCATGGGCGTTCGGACAGTATGATGGTTGCAACTGTGAATTTTAAGACAAAGGAGTTAAAACTCACTTCGTTTCTGCGCGATATGTATGTGGAAATTCCGGAACATGGCCGGGATAAGCTGAACGCAGCGTATGCTTATGGCGGAGAACAGCTTTTGTATGATACATTAGCAGAAAATTTTCATATTAAAATTGATAAATTTTGTGTTGTAGATTTATCTGCTTTTGAAAAGGTCATTAACCGAATCGGCGGCATTGAGATGACATTGGAGGAAAAAGAGGCAGAGTATCTAAATTCTACAAATTATATTTCCAAGAAAAAATATCGTACGGTAAAAGCAGGTAAGCAGCTGTTAAATGGCAATCAGGCACTTGGCTATGCCCGTGTGCGTTATGTTACTTCTGAAAAATACGGAGTTGGAGAATTTGGACGTACCGGAAGACAGAGAGCGGTTATGCAGGCAACATTTAATAAAATGCTTCAGCAGAATCCTCTGGATATTTTGGATATCGCCATTGATGCATTGGGAGATATATCTACAGATATGGATGCAACATATCTTAAAAAATTGGTATATTCTGTAGCACAAATGGGAACGACAGAGATTGATCAGCTGAGAGTCCCGATTGAGAATACATATAAGCCGGGAAGTGCTCAAAATGGTATGTTTGTATTTTTTGTGAATTTTCAAGCAAACCAAGAAGCGTTAAAATATTTTATGTTTCATCAAGGAAAACAGCAGGATTTTGCAAAGGCATATGGCGGTACGGATTCCATTGAAACTTTTGGGTATGTATCACATTATGACAGTAATCGTGCAAAAGAAGATGCAGGGGATGTTTTTGAAGATTCTGATAAGGAAAAATAATAACGATAGTTAGAAAGAATCCTGTAAAAACGGATTCTTTCTTGACACATATATGCAAAATTGGTAGAATAAAAAAAGTTATAAATACCTTGTATACATTGGTACAATGGTATAAAGAAAGGAATGAGCAGGATGAAACAGATAGTTCTTTCTATTTTAGTTGAGAATACTCCTGGAGTATTGAGCCGGGTTTCTGGATTATTTACAAGAAGAGGGTATAACATTGACAGTATTACTGCATGTACAACACAAGATGAAAAGTTTTCCAGAATGACAATTGCGGTCAGCGGAGATGATTTGATTTTGATGCAGATAAAAAACCAGCTTTCCAAATTGGAAGATGTTGTGAAGATTTTTGAATTGAAAAGCAATGATTCTGTCTGCAGAGAATTAATTTTAGCAAAAGTCAGAGCTTCTAAATCTGAAAAGCAGGAAATTATCACAATTGCAGATATTTTTAGAGCAAAGGTTGTAGATGTGGCAAAGGACAGTTTAATGATTGAGCTGACTGGAAATGTCAATAAGATTGAAGCGTTTATTAATTTAATTGATGATTTTGAGATTATAGAAATTGTACGCACTGGTATGACTGGATTGTCAAGAGGCGAGGACGCAGAAACATCAATTTAGAGTAAATATATATGAAAGTATAGGGCATATATGCTCTTTACTATAAAAGCCAAAAAAAATGGAGGTAACAAAAAATGGCAAAGATTTATTATCAAGAAGACTGTAACTTATCACTTTTAGATGGAAAAACCATCGCTATTATTGGATATGGAAGTCAGGGACACGCTCATGCCCTTAACTTAAAAGAATCTGGATGCAATGTTATCATTGGTTTGTATGAAGGAAGCAAATCATGGAAAAAAGCTGAGGAACAGGGATTTGAAGTATATACTTCTGCAGAAGCAGCAAAAAAAGCTGATATTATCATGATTCTGATCAATGATGAAAAACAGGCTAAATTATACAAAGAATCTATTGAACCAAACTTGGAAGCTGGAAATATGTTAATGTTTGCTCATGGTTTCAATATTCATTTTGGATGCATCACACCTCCAAAAGATGTCGATGTAACAATGATTGCACCAAAAGCGCCAGGACATACAGTAAGAAGCGAGTATCAAGCTGGAAAAGGAACTCCTTGTTTAGTAGCTGTTGAACAGGACGCTACAGGAAAAGCTTTAGATTTAGCTCTTGCATATGGACTTGGAATTGGTGGAGCTAGAGCTGGTGTTCTTGAAACAACATTTAGAACAGAAACAGAAACAGACCTTTTCGGAGAACAGGCAGTGCTTTGCGGTGGTGTTTGTGCATTAATGCAGGCAGGTTTTGAAACATTAGTAGAAGCTGGATATGATCCAAGAAATGCTTACTTTGAATGTATTCATGAAATGAAACTGATTGTTGACTTAATCTATCAGTCTGGATTTGCAGGAATGAGATATTCTATTTCTAACACTGCTGAATATGGTGATTATATTACAGGACCAAAAATTATCACAGAAGATACAAAGAAAGCTATGAAACAGATTCTTTCTGATATTCAGGATGGTACATTTGCAAAAGATTTCTTATTAGATATGTCAGATGCAGGTTCTCAGGTTCACTTCAAAGCTATGAGAAAATTAGCTGCTGAACATCCATCAGAAATCGTTGGAGAAGAAGTACGTAAGCTGTATAGCTGGAGTAATGAAGATAAATTAATCAATAACTAATTTTGGTATACGATACATAAAAGCTCAGATGAGAAATCTGGGCTTTTATAATATAGATTTACTATTTTTTTGCAATATTTGTTGAATCTCTAATAATTAGTTTTGGCTTATATTCAATTCGTACAATATATTTCTCACTGCTTATTTCATGGATTTTCTCATATAACATTTCAAATGCTTTTCTTCCTTTATCTTCCATAAAGTGTTCTACAGTTGTTAAAGAAATCGGGAGAAGACTGGAAGCAAAGTCATTATCAAAACCACAGACACTGAAATCCTTGGGAATTTCAAAGCCGCTGGTAAGAACAGCATCCATAATTCCGTAGGCAACCATATCATTATTTGCAATAAATGCTGTGACTTTGGAGCAGTTTCGATCCTCCAGACATCGTTTACATAAATCATAACCTACTTCATGTTCTAAAAATAAGTTGTTTCTCTCCAGTTCTGGAGCAATTTTTTTCTCTTTTATTATAATATCATAATCTTCATTGATGCAAAGTTTCTGAAATGTATGCTGAATTCCTTTTAATCTTTGATATCTCATACCAAGGGAAATATCTGTGCTGATCGTTGTCGTAATAAATGAGATATATCGGTGTCCTAATTCATAAAGATGTTCGGCAATCAAAATTCCGGCAAGATAATTGCTGGTTTCAATGATGCTGATATCCAGAGATGATGTTTTATCTCCAATGACTACAACGGGTATTCTTTTTGCAACTTTTTCTAAAAATTGAGGATGATTTGGCATCATTGTAAAAATAATACCTTTGATATTCATTTGAATCAAATCCAGAATCATTTCCTTTTCTAAATGCTTATCTCGATAAGTAGTCAAAATTAAAATTTTATAATTTTTTAAATATGCTGCTTGTTCAATAGATTGTACGATAGTTGAATAATATGCATTAGAAATATTGGGGCAAAATACTGCAATTGTATTTGTAACGTTTGAGGATATAGATTTCTCACTTTTTTTGGGTAGAATCGATTCTTTGGTTTCATAACCTAGTTTTTTTGCAGAAGAAACAACTTTCTGAATTGTTTTTTCTGAGAAAGAAACATCTTTTCTCTGATTTAAAATCATGGAAACCGTGGATATAGATATATTGCAATCTTGAGCAATATCCTTCATTGTTACTTTTTTTTGATAAGCCATAAGAACACTCCTTATTAAAATTTTAAAAAAGAAAATTCGATTTGATAATTATTCACAAAACAAATTAGTGGATTTGTACAATAATCCGTATTTTTATTAAAACAATTAAAATTATTTGCTAAAATCTGAAGATAGAATTAAAATTATAGTAAATTAATTGATGAAATCTATTTGATTTAAATTAAAATTTTAATTAAGTATAGCATGTTTTTAGTTCCGGGACAATATGTTATCAAAAATAGGAGGTATTTTTATTATGAAAATTATTCAAATTTCAGATTTTCATTTAAGGGGCGATGGGAAATTGTCTTTTCATAAGGCAGATACCATTGCAGCCATGGAGCATACAATAAAATATTTTTGTGAACGAAAAGAGTATGAACTCCCGGAATTTTTTGTAATTACAGGGGATCTTGCAGACGGAGGCACAAAAGAAGGATATGAATTAATCTATAAGGCAATCAAGCGTTTGCCAAGACCTTGTTTTGTCGTACCTGGGAACCATGATAAACGGGAGTATTTCTTGGAGATGTTCAAAGAGCAGGCACCAGTAAAAGATGACATTAAACCTTATATTTGCTATACCATTGATCTTACACCAATTCGTATCATTGTTGTAGATACTAGTAAACCGGCATGTCATTCCGGCGGTTTAACAGATACAGTTGCACAGTGGCTGGAACAAAAGTTAATGGAATATCCTAAAAAACCAACTTTGGTATTTACCCATCATCCGCCTTTTACAACTGGACTGCCTGCAATGGATGAAGGATTTGATCAGGCGGATCGATTCGCAGAGATTTTAAGACAGCATGAAAATGTTCGTTTGTGCTGCGGACACATGCATACTGGAATTTTTACCAATTGGAAAGGAATTTCTTGTGTAACATGTCCTCCGGTTGCTATGCAGATGGAAGTTGATTTTCGTGGAAAAAATAGTCCGGATCTTACAGAGGAAGAGAAATCAGATGATTTTAAAGGCGGGGGAGATCGTTTCTTTTTAGGAAATCCTGCATATCTTCTGCATGACCTTCAAGGAGATATGATCAATACACATTATATGATTATTCCTATAGGTGCGGATTATTCCGGCCCATGGCCATTCAAATACTACGATGGAGAAGAAGATTAGAAAATCAAAGAGAGGAGTAATTATGAAACAAAAAGATTTTCGGAAAATTGCTGCGATTACTTTATTTGAGAGTGCTGTTCAATGGTACTGCTTTCTACTGTATGGAACAGCCGCCGGCACCATATTTAACAAAGTATTTTTTGCAGAAACAGGAAATGCAACAACTGCACTGATTTTATCATATATGTCTTTTGCTATTGGATATATTGCTGGTCCGTTTGGAGCGGTATTTTTTGGACATATAGGGGATCAAAAGGGAAGAAAAGTTACCATGTATGCTTCTTTGCTCATGATGGGAATTTCCACTTCTATTATTGGAATTCTTCCTCCTGCTTCAACAGCAGGTGTTGGCGTTGTTATTATTTTACAGCTTATGCGTTTGGCACAATGCTTTGGACGTGGCGGCACATGGGGTGGAAGTATTTTAATGGCATATGAAAATGTACCAGAGAATAAACGTTCTTTTTATGCAGCAATTCCTCAAATTGGATTGCCGATTGGATTTGGATTGTCTTCCATTTTAATTGCTGTACCTACGTTATTACTGCCAGAAGAAATCTTTTTTTCATGGGGATGGAGAGTCCCATTTCTTGCAGCCATTATTTTAACTATAATTGTTGTAAATCAAAAAGGAAAAATGATGGAAACGGAAGATTATAAAAAAGCTCAGGCAAAATTAGAACAAGAAGAAGCAGAAGGCAAGAAACAAAAAGTCGGCTTTATTCCTATGGTAAAAGGATATTGGAAAACATTGCTTTTAGGCTGTGGTACCAGATGGGTTGATGGTACATTTTATAATATTTTCATAGTGTGGATTTTATCTTACTGTATTAATTGGCTGGGAATGCCGTTGATTCAAACATACATTATTACGATTGTTGCATGTATTTTTAAAATACCGTTTACGTTATTCGGCGGCTGGTGTGCTCAAAAACTAGGAAATACCAGAACTTTTGTTATTGGGGGATTGGCATCGGCAGTTCTTAGTATTCCAACATTGAAAGTGATTGAATTAAGTCATGGAAATTTGGTTATTACCATTGTAGGTATTGTACTTGGATGGAGTATCGCATACAATTTAATCTGGGCAGTTATTAGTTCGTTATGGTCTTCTTACTTTGAAACAGAGGTACGGTATTCTGGAATTTCTTTTGTATATCATGTGCCAAGCTTTGTAGTAGCCGGATTGGTTCCAACAATTTGTACGATATTAATCAATTATGGACAAGGAGATACTATTTATGTTGGAATTTATTCTACGGTCATTGCTTTGATTAGTGTAGCATGTGCCATTATTTTAAAGAAACGACATGAAAGAGGACAGAAATAGAAGAATGGCAGCCGTATAATGTTATAACGCTTAACAAAAGCCTTTTGTACACTACAGCAAAAGGCTTTTGTTTATGAGATTGAACTTCTTTTTCCTATATGATAGGATAAATAGGAAATAAAGGAGGAAAAGACATTGAAATTGCAGCAAGTATTAAGCCGTGTTAGAAAAGCAGTGGATGATTATGGGATGATTCAAGAAGGAGATAAAATTGCAGTTGGCATTTCTGGTGGAAAAGATAGCTTAACTTTGCTATATGCATTGGCACATTTGAGAATTTTTTATCCAAACAAATTTGATATTCATGCAATTACAGTTGATTTAGGATTTGAAAATTTTGATTTGGATAAAATGAAAGATTTGTGTGAAAAACTAAATGTAGAATATACTGTAGTTTCTACAGAAATAGCAGAAATTGTGTTTAAACGCAGAAAAGAAACTAATCCATGTTCGTTATGTGCAAAGATGCGGAAAGGTGCCTTAAATGAAAAGATAAAGGAACTGGGATGTAACAAAGTAGCTTATGGACATCATAAAAATGATATGGTGGAAACAGTTTTGATGTCTATGATTTTTGAGAGCAGGATTCATTGTTTTTCTCCAGTAACTTATTTAGACCGTATGGATTTAACTGTGATTCGTCCGCTTATGTATATGGATGAAGAGGATATTATTGGATTTCAACATAAAGCGGAATTACCTGTTATGAAGAGTCCGTGTCCAATGGATGGATATACGAAGAGAGAATATGCAAAAGATCTGGTAAAACAGTTAGATCAAGATCATCCTGGGGCCAGAGATCACATGTTCAAGGCAATTGTCGAGGGAAATCTGAAAGGATGGCCGCCTAAAAACCTGCCAAGAGTACGTACAAAATCCAAAAAAGGAGATGTAGATCAATGAAATTAGTGATTCAAAGAGTTGCTGAGGCATCCGTAACTGTGGAAGGCAAAATTACCGGGAAAATTAATCAAGGATTTCTTGTTTTTATTGGCGTTGGAAAAAATGATACGGAAGAAACTGCAGAAAGATATATAAAGAAAATGCTTGGACTTCGGATTTTCGAGGATGAAAATGGAAAAACAAACCTTTCTTTAAAAGATGTGAATGGCGGGCTTTTGTTGGTATCACAGTTTACTTTGTATGCCAATTGTAGAAAGGGAAATCGTCCTAGTTTTATTGAAGCTGGAGAACCTCAAAAAGCAAACGATTTATATGAGTATATAATTGATAAATGCAGGCAAGAGATATCTGTTGTAGAGACTGGAATTTTTGGGGCAGATATGAAAGTATCTTTAGTAAACGATGGACCATTTACGATTATTCTTGAGAATCTTAATTAAATTCCTTGTATCCAGATTCATTACGTTGTATAGTAAGAGAAAGAAGAATATATCGGAGGAAATGCCATGGATATGGAAAAGGTTTATTTAACAATGAAAAGAACCGGAGCAGGTAATATTGCATTGGGAGTTTTATCAATCAGCTTTGGGATTATATCAGGAATTATCTTAATTGTATCAGGAGCAAATTTATTAAAAAAGAAGAACCGAATTAGTTTTTAAGGATATGATATCGAAAGAAAGGAAACATTTTCCAGTGCCCGATTGGTTGGGAAGGAGAATGTTTCTTCTATTTTATAGGAATTTGTGTAATGGAGGTAAAAGCTTATGTCAATGGAACAAATGCCGGTTTTAGAATTATTATGGAATTTAATAAGCCGAAAAACAGATAATATCAGCAAAGTCCATTACTTTCCGCAAAAACCGGCCTTTTCAAAAGATAAAAAGAACG
Source organism: Lachnospiraceae bacterium (assembly GCA_021771695.1). GTDB lineage: Bacteria > Bacillota > Clostridia > Lachnospirales > Lachnospiraceae > Anaerostipes. The sequence goes on from JAETON010000019.1 coordinate 25,389, forward strand.
AAGTGCCGCTTTTAAGAGCGACACCGGAATCACAAGGAATTTCTTCACAGAAAATTGAAAAGCTGCTTTGGAATTTGAATTATGGAACACATACCCATATGCATCAACTGATGATTGTAAAAAATGGAAAAGTAATCACAGAATGTGGATTTGCACCATATAATAAGGATTTTTGGCATGCATCTTACTCTTTGTGTAAAAGCATTACCGGGATTGCAATAGGTATGTTGATGGATGAAGGAAAACTTCAATTAGAAGATAAAGTGCTGGACATATTAAAAAAAACTAGAAATTTTATGAGCTTCATCCGTCAGAAAGATTTGACTGTGGAACATTTGCTGACGATGAGCAGCGGGGTATCTTTTAATGAAACAGGAGCAGTATCAGGGAATGAATGGGTAAAAAATTTTTTGGAATCCTCTGTACATTTTGCACCAGGAACATCTTTTGAATACAACAGCATGAATAGTTATATGCTGTCAGCAATTGTGACAGAGATTACAGGAGAAACCATGATGGAATATTTGCGCCCAAGATTATGGGAACCTCTAGGAATTACAAGAGTTTTCTGGGAAACATGTCCAAAAGGAATTACAAAAGGCGGCTGGGGATTGTTTATACGTCCAGAAGATGCAGCGAAAATAGGATTGCTTTATTTGCAGAATGGAAAATGGGGAAATAAACAATTAATATCTGAAGATTGGGTTTGTGAATCAACATCATTTAAAATTCAAGTTCCAGAAGAGATGGGATTTGGTGGATATGGTTATCAAATATGGATGGGAGAGCGTCCGGGAAGTTACGTATTTAATGGAATGCTTGGACAAAATGTATTGATTTATCCAGATATTCAAATGGTTATCGTAACCAATGCTGGTAATAGCGTTTTATTTCAGCACTGTGAAATGTTAGATATAATTAGCAGTTTTTTTTCAAAAGACTATATTCCATCAGATGTTCTTCCCTCAAATTATATAAAATACAGAAAATTGCAAAAAACAATTGCATACTTAGAGGGAAAGCAGAAGAAGAGAAGTTTATTCCGAAACGGAGTGAGAAACTGTATTTGTTCTTATATGGAAGAAAAGACGACAAGAAATTTTTTAGAACGTTTGAATGGGAAAAAATATCAAATGCAGGAACAATATGTTGGAATTTTTCCTTTAGTTCTGCAGGTGTTTCATAACAATTATACAGATGGTATTAAAAGTATTCATTTTCAGAAAAAGGGAAAGAATTTTTATATTTGTTTTTTAGAGGGTGAAATATGCCATGAATTACAGGCAGGAATCTGCGAATGGAAAGAAAATGAGATTCATCTGCATGAGGAAGTATATCAATTGGCTGTTCGTGTGGATGCTGCTAAGGATGAAGATGGACGAGATGTGTTAAAAATACAAGCGGCATTTATAGAAGATGCCGCAAAAAGGAATATAAAAATATTCTTTAAAAATAATGACTTAAAAGAAATTGAAATTCGCTGGACGGAACTTCCTGGCACAGAAATGATCTTAGAAGGATTGACCTCCATCACAGGATCAATGGCAGAACATCCAATTATAAAAGGAATCAAAGAAAAAGGAATTATGGATATTTTGCTGGTACTTATGAAACAAACCATTGAACCAGTGACAAAAGGTTTTCTTGAAAATAAACCTTTGACAGAATAAGTATGTAATAGAAGTTAATCTATACGCAAAATACCGATTTAAATTATAGATTAGGGTATTTTAAGGCTTCCTACATGTTTTATCTATAGGAAGCCTGTAATATTAAATATTTATTATTTTTATATATCGTTTTTTGCTGCCCGTAAGATACAAATGAGTGCAAAAATCAGAGAAACAATTGTAAGTATTACAGGCATCATAAGATTGTCACGGAAAGAAACGCTGCCTATATTTCCTTGCATTAAAATTACAAGCAGGAAGGATGATATAATGGCAGCTTTTGAGGACTTCATAATAATTCCGAAAAATAATGCGATAAAACTAATGCAAATAACTGCAGCAGATTTTAATGTTAATCCTAAATAGAATAATGGAGCGGTTAAATCCATATCAATTGGAAATGCGGAATAATGATAAAATTGAAATCCAAATCCTATGGTGCTATAACAGAAAAGTTTTGCTGTCATTAATGCTATAAAACTAAAAATCCATACTGCCAGCATTTTTGAAACTAGAATTTTTTTTCGATGAATTGGATAAGAAAACATCAATTCCATGGTTTTATCCTTATAGGCACTGATAATAAAAACTGCGTGCATAGCGGAAGAAAAAATCAAAAAAGCTGTATTTGTACAAAATTCAATGTTTGTTGATATGCCCATGGTATCAAAAGCTATATCAGGAATTCCTGTTTCCGGATCATTGGCTATTCCCCAAAATGCCATGGCAAAATTGAAAAGTATCAATATAAAAATCAAAATACCTGCATTTCGAATATATTTTGTTATGTGATATTTTTTCCATTCCAAATGAATTAATTTTAGCATACATACTCCTCCTTTTTCTGTTCTTCTCTTGTAACTTTTAAAAAATAATCCTCTAGAGTATCGCTTTTCTTTTTTAATTCCTGAATGCAAACTCCTTGTGCTGATAAAGTATTAGAGATTTCTTCTAAAGAGACAGATTTTTCATAAATTCTGATTTCTCCGTTATCCATAATTTTAAAATTAGTGATATGAAGTTTTTCTGTTAATACATAAGAAGCATGTGTTGTATTTGGAGATATGAGTTTTATATAGATCATTTGATGATCTGCAATGTCCCTTAATGCAATTTCATTTTGCATTCTGCCATGATGTAAAATTCCAATGGTATCTGCCAGTGTTTCTACTTCAGTTAATAAATGACTGGAAATTAAAATGGATATTCCGTATTCATGGCAAAACATTTTTAATAAATCACGAATTTGTTTCATTCCAGCTGGATCTAATCCATTGGATGGTTCATCTAAGATTAGTAATTCTGGTTTGGATAAAATAGCTCGTGCGATGCCTAGGCGTTGTTTCATTCCAAGAGAATAGTTCTTAACTTTTTGTTTGGACGCATGTGTTAAATTCAAAAGTTCTAATGCTTCTTCCACGCAATTGGGACTGTAATATCCCATATATTCACAGTGAAGTTTCAGATTATCTTCTCCGGAAAGTTCTTTATAAAATACTGGAAATTCAATCATACTTCCCATTCTTTTTGAGAGATGATAAGAAGTTTGAAGAGATTCTTCTCCAAAAAGCTGAATGCTTCCAGAGGTTGGTGTCCATAAGTTTGTAATCATTTTCATGGTTGAAGTTTTTCCCGCACCGTTTGGACCAAGAAATCCATAAATTTCCCCTTTTTTCACATGCATATTAAGATTTGAAACAATTTCTTTTCCATCTATGATTTTTGTCAAATGGCGGGTTTCTAATACATAATTCATAACTTTAAATCCTTTCGTTTTTCTTTTATTCTATAATTTTGAATTTTCAAAATTGTTGAATAAATCTTACGAATTTCTTTCGGACAAAAATTTGGGGAGTTTTACAGTAAATGTTGTTTTTATATTTGGAATACTTTGCAGTATGATATTTCCATGCATTTTTTTTGCTAATGTTTTTGAGATAGTAAGACCTAATCCTGTTCCTTCCATTGTTCGGTTTCTAGAATCATCCAATGTATATAAACGATCAAATACATGTTCTGTATTTTTTGCATCAATTCCTTTTCCATGATCGACAATATCAATGAATAGAAAGTTGTCATCTTCTCTTAAAAAAACACCAAGATATTTTCCGCCGCCGCCATATCGAATAGCGTTGGTAATTAAGTTAAATAGAATCCGGCGAAGTGCTTCTTCATTTCCATAAGTGTAAAGTTCCTGCTCTGGAATATTTATATCTACTTGGAATTCCTGTTCTGTTAAAATATGATAAAAATCAATGATATTTTGACGGCAGATTTCATTAATCGATAATTTGGTAAGAGATAAATTTGTGTCTCCTGCCTCAATTTTTGATAAAGTAAAAAACTCATGAATCAGATTCATAAGCTGAATTGCCTTTCTGTGAATTTTTTTGATAGTTTCATTATGCTCTGTGGAGTTCTTTTCTAAGATTTCAAGGTACCCTAGGATCACCGTTAAAGGGGTTCGGATATCATGTGATATGTTAGAAAGCATTTTTTTGGATAATATTTCAGCTCTTTTGTAATCAGCTTTCATTTTCTGACGGTCTTCCAAAATACGATTGATTTGATAAATCAATTTAGAAATTTCTTTCGATTCAGTAAAAGACATGATTTTTTCTTCGGTGCTGTGATCCAAAATGTTTTCCAATTGCCGGCGGATGTCATAAATGTTCTTTTCTAATTTTTTGCAATGAAGAAATGCAATGACAAAACCTAAGAAGCAAAAAAATGTCAAGATTCCGAAAATTAGTATCCAATTCATAAGTTTTCTCCTAATTTATATCCAATACCCCAGACAGTTTGAATATATTTTGGTTTTTTTGTATCATCTTCGATTTTGTTTCTTAACCGGCTGATGTGGACATTTACAGCATTTTCGTCTCCCATATAATAATCTTTCCAGACAAGGGAATATATCTGCTCTTTTGTATAAACTCTATTTGGATTTGTAATAAATAATTTTAATATTTCAAATTCTTTTGCGGTTAATTCAATGTTATGTCCATTTTTTTCGATGGTATAATTATCTAAATTCATAGTGAGCATCCCAATATGATAAATATTAGGACACTCAAGAGAATTTACTTTGTTATATTGGGTTGATCTTCGTATATTGGCTTTAATTCTGGCAAGAACTTCTGTCATGGAAAAGGGTTTTGTCACATAATCATCTGCACCAAGTTCTAAGCCAAGAGATTTGTCAAGCTCTGTATCTTTTGCAGAAATAATAATAATTGGAACAGTACTTTTTTCTCGAATTATTTTCATGACTTCTATTCCGCTTAATTTTGGGATCATTAAGTCCAAAAGGACTAAATCATAAGAAGTTTGAAAAAATTTAGTACAGGCACTTTCTCCGTCAAATGCAGTATCTGTTTCAATAGATTCACTATTTAAAAAGTTGGTAAGCATCTCGCTGATTTCAATATCATCTTCAACCAATAAAAGCTTCATATTATGAACTCCTTTTTTATTTTCTGGTTTTTATTATAACATATATGAAAAATGGAATTATTTCGTATTTCTTAACTTTTAGAAATCAGAAAAATAATCCGCCAAGCTGATAAATTAAGAATGTTATAATCCAAGCGACGCCTAATTGGAATAATGCTGAAATTCCCATCCAGCGGAGACTCCCAGACTCTTTTTTTATGGTTGCTAAAGTAGCTGCACAAGGAATATACAAAAGGCAGAATACCATTAAACAAAAGGCATTTAAGGAGCCGAATCCAGAAGCTCCTAGAATATTTGCAAGTTCATGCATTCCTGCTCCGGAAGTAATATTTGGAACACCAAACAATACGGCACAACTGGATACTACTACTTCTTTTGCTGATATTCCGGCAATTAATGCAACAGCAATCTGCCAGATACCTAGTCCAATCGGTGCAAAAAATGGAACTAAGAATTTTCCAATGGAAGCACCAAAACTTTTTGTCATCTCTGCTGTATATCCTTCAGGACCAAAGTTTAAAATAAACCACATGAAAATTGATGCTATAAAAATGGTAGTTCCTGCCTTCGTCAGGTAATCTTTTACTTTTTCCCATACATAAATTGCAATGGTTCTGGCACTTGGAGCTTTGTATTCAGGAAGTTCAATTAATAAATAGTTCGGGCTTTTTTTATGATCAATCACATGAAGGATCGCAGCAATGAAAATTGCAATGACCAAGCCGATTAAATACATAGAATAAGATACCAGCATGGCATGATCTGGGAAAAATACACCAGCAAATAAAATATAAATTGGAAGTCTTGCACTGCAGCTCATAAATGGAGTAATCAACATGACTTTATACCGGTCTCTTGGATTTTCCAATGCACGTGATGCCATAATTGCCGGAACGGTACATCCAAAGCCTAAAATCATCGGAATAAATGCACGTCCGGAAAGGCCAAGCCGTCCCATGATTCCATCCATAACATAGGCAACACGAGCCATATAACCGCTGTCTTCTAAAAAGGCTAGAGCGAGAAATAAAATAAATATGTTCGGAAGGAAAGTTAAAATACCGCCGACTCCGGATATAATTCCATCAATAATTAAAGATTGCAGCATAGGGCTTACATGCATGGAAGCCAGACCTTGTCCAGCTATTAGAGAAAACCATTCCAGTCCGGATTCAAAATATCCTTTCAGCCAGTCTCCAATTGTAAATGTTAAAAAGAAGACAACTGCCATGATTCCAAGAAAAATTGGAATACTAAAAATACGGTGAGTCAGCAGACGGTCTGCTTTATCTGTTAATTCTTCCTGCCGGTTTTTATTAAATAATACTTCGTCTACAATTTCTTGGATAAAATCATATTTTTCATTGATAATTTCAGATTCATAATTTTTATCTAATACAGATGGCAAATCTACAGGGTATCTTTTCATGATTTCCTGATCCTGCTCCAGCTGTTTTATAGCCAGCCAGCGGTAATTGGTTAATCCAGGATAATGTTTTTGCATATCATCTATAATCAAATCAATTTTATCTTCGATTTTATCAGAATATACCATAGCATATTCTTTATGGTGATTATGGATATGGCTGGAATCATTATGTTTATGATTATGAATTAATTTATCTGTTTTTATGCGGTCTTTATGATGTGCCGCAGCATGAAGCAGAATATCTAACCCGGTACGCTTTCTTGCTGAAACAGGAACTACAGGGATGCCGAGCATTTCCGGTAATCGGTGTATATCAATCTCCATACCACGTTTTGCAACAATGTCCATCATATTAAGTGCAAGAACCACTGGTTTTCCAAGTTCCAAGAGCTGTAATGTCAGATATAAATTTCTCTCCAAAGAAGACGCATCTGCAACATCAACAATAACATCTACTTCATTACTTAAAATAAATTGCCTGGATACTTGTTCTTCCATAGTATATGATGTCAAACTGTATGTACCGGGTAAGTCAACTAAACGAATATTTAAATCATGATCTCTAATAGCACCTTCCATTCGTTCTACAGTAACGCCGGGCCAATTTGCTACTTTTAAATTTGCTCCAGTATAGGCATTAAATAATGTTGTTTTTCCACAGTTTGGGTTCCCAATAAACCCAATGGTCATATCTTTTTTCATTGTTCGCACCTCACTTGGATATTGGCTGTAATGTTACGGCCTAGTGCAAATCGTGTTCCACGGACTTTTACAATTAGCACTCCTCTGCTTTTACTGTTTAAAATAGAAATCAATGTTCCGTGAGTCATCCCTAAGGCTTCCAGCCTCTTTTCAATATTCAACGGTAAATTCATGTGTTGAATGGTATATTGTCCGCCAATTTTTCCTTGGCTTAATTCCATCATTTGTTTCAATATGGTATCCTCCAATCAAATTAGGTTAATCTAACCGTATCTTATTATAGCAGAATGAAGCAATATATTGAGAATTTTTTTCAAAAAGTAGGATTTTTTTGTAGAAAACGGTAAACGGTTCTTTAGCCGGATTTTTGGCACACTCTAAGAAACCTTCGTTATCCAAGGTTTAAATTTATGCTAATTTCAACTCAAAAAGGTGACTCTGTAATCGTCCGTAGTCGTATTTCAAGACACCGAACGCTCCTTCCACCTGGATGGAACGGTTCATCCGGTATTTTCTTCCCGTGGAGCTCAAGATATCTTTCAAGGAAACCTCCCGTTTTTCTATGAAGACCTTTGACACATACAGCTGTTTGTATTTTTTTGAACGGGTACATTTCCCAACGAAATGCAGAATCCCTGGCAGTCCTCGCAACGATAGACATCCTGTATGGATTCGTATCCGGTAGCACTGGTACGTTTTTTCCTGCCAACATTCCATAGTATCCTGTCCCCGGCACATACACATAACAATCTCCTCCTTCTCCATCCACAGATAATTCTCTTCGTTCTCATATCCCGCATCCGCCGTGATGCTCTCATATTTATGGTACAGATCCTTAATGGCATAATACCGGGCAGTCTCACTGTAGCCCAGTCCCGCTATCTGCGGAAAGATAAACCACATCCAGCAGCTTCTTTTCTGCCCGGACTTTATCTCCTGCAAAGCAGTCCGGTAATAGGTCTGCTGCGCGATTAGAAATTGCTCTAATTCCTCATTCATATTCCGATACCCACCTATCTTCTCTTCTTTTTTCTTCCTATCTTCCCCGGCAAATATATACTGGCAGGTTTATCCACACCTCCGATAATCCCAATGGAAACCGGCTTCTTTCTTGTTATCCACATGACGGCCTTATATATTCCTCGATATGCTCCCGGTATTCTGCTGTGCAGGTCATAGAAAATCCACTTTCCTCCATAAAGGCTGGTTTGTAGTTGCTTTTTATGATAGTAAGGGGCGGCAGCACTTTTTGCCATTAACGGTTTTGGAAAAGTTTGTCTAATTGGGCTTTCATTTCTAGATATGGGATAAAGCAATCATGCTGTCCTATTGCAATAGACGGTTTTGTTTTCCCATGGTAGTCGCTTCCACAAGTAACAAATACATTGTTTTCTTGTGCCATTTTGTAAAATTTTCTTGTCTGTTCCGGGCTGTGGTAGCTGCTGAACACTTCTATACCATCAAGCCCAAGATTTAGAATATCTTTAAGCAGAAATTTTTTCCCTTTAAGGTTTACACCGGGGTGTGCAATTACTGCAACGCCATGATTGCGGTGGATAACGTCGATGATTTCTTCCATCGCCGGGTAGTCAATTTTCGCATAACACGGTTTTCCTTGTGAATAATAATCCCAATAGAAATTTACATATGGGTTATCACTTCTTTCCCCTCCGGGACGGTAGGGCTTCAAGAGAGGGTGGTCTGCATATTCCGGCATTGCAAGCAAAACCTCTGCAAACATTTCACCCGACCAGCTTCCTTGCCAATAATTATTCTTAGACAACGCCCACATATCCATTTCTGTGATATGGAAACCTAACGCCTGCGTTTCGGCAAGTCTATCAAGAGAAGCCTGAAAGCTCTGGTCGTCAATATGCTTTTCGATTTTCCCAAAATCACTGTTCCGAAAGTCAATGCCATATCCAAGCACATGAAAGTTTACGTTTTCATAGGTGCAATCAATCTCAATGCCCGGAATATACAGTATTCCTCTTTCTTTTGCAGCTTCCTGCGCTTCTTCATTTGCTTTCGCACAATTATGGTCTGTTACTGACATCATGCGAACTCCTATTTTGACACATTGCTCCACTAATTCAAACGGTGTATATTCTCCGTCCTCACTGTATCTGCTGTGCATATGCAAGTCTATCATACGCAGCCTCCTATCATAAAGTTTACGAATTTGAAATAGTCTTTTGTATCTGTAAGATGAATTTCCACGCCGTGGCACCTGTCTGCTTCTTGTTTTAGAAATTTTGCAGCTTCTTCATCGTCTTTCAGATTGCGGAGAAAATTGTCGGACAGGCGAAGCAGTACGCTTCCGCAACTCTGCTCAACCAGACTTGTGAATTTTTCGATATTCGGGGCCAAATAAAACTTTAATGTCATAACGAAACCTCCTTTTTATTTGCCTTTACTTTAGGCAGCATTTTTTCGTGCATAGCAACCATGAGAAGTAATATTGCCAGTAAATATGCCGGAAACAGAGAAACGCTGATATGATTTGCAATAAAACCAAACACTGGCGGCATAAAACAGGTTCCCACATAAGCAGATGCCATTTGTACGCCAATCATAGCCTGCGATTTATCTACTCCAAAATGTTCCGGCGTAGAATGTATAATTGAGGGGTAAACGGGAGCGCAGCCCAAACCAAGAAAAACCAAACCCAATAAGGCGGTTATGTTTCCGAAAGGTAAAAACAAGCATACAATTCCGCATAGTATAAGCCCTTGTCCCAGCCGTATCATCTGCGTATCATTTAATGTCATCGTCAAAAATCCACCGGCGGCTCTCCCCACTGTAATCCCAATAAAAAACAGGCTGGCAAACCCGGCGGCAGTTTCCGCAGCAAGTCCACGTTGCAGCACAAGATAGCTGCTTCCCCATAATCCGGCGGTCTGTTCAAGGGCACAATAACAGAAAAACGTTATCATGATTTCTTTGGCCCCCGGTATTTTGACAATTTGCTGTAAAGAGAGTGGTTTTGTGCCTTCTCCGCTGAGCTGCTCCGTATCATCTGTCTTTTGCTTTTTCCATAGCGGCAGACTAAAAAACAAGATAGCAGTCAACACAATTTGAAGCATGGCAATATAACGATAGCCCATATTCCAGCTCTGTACATCTGTAAGCGCATATCCCATGATATACGGGCCAAGTGAAGCCCCAATGCCCCACATACAATGAAGCCAGCTCATATGTCTGCTTGCATAGTGTAGCGCAACATAATTATTCAAAGAAGCGTCCACGCTTCCAGCTCCCAATCCGTAAGGAATAGCCCATAAACATAATGCAGCATAACTATGGCTGATTGAAAATCCAAACAATGCAGCCGCAGTCATTAGAACACTGATAGCCGTAACTTTTCCTGTCCCTAATTTTTTTGTCAATCGGTCACTTTGCAGGCTGGAAATGATTGTTCCTACAGCGATAATCATGGAAATTCCGCCCGCATAAGAAACGGGTACAGAAAATTCCTGATACATTGTCGGCCATGCAGAACCTAAAAGAGAATCTGGAAGCCCCAGGCTGATAAAAGCCAGGTAAATAATAATTAACAATAGTTGAAACATCTTGTTGTCCTCCCGTGTTTTCCTTTATCAAAAGAATACCGTCAACTGGCACTTGATACAACTTGTTTTCAGACGTATAATATAACAAAACCGCCAGACAGAAAGGAAAAACAATATGGCATTACAAAAATGTGGATTAAACTTAAACAGAGTATTAAAAGAGCTTCAACCACATGGAAGCCTTGAGTTCCCCTGTGCCGGGTATTCCTCTCATCATACAGACAAACAAGAGGATATTATCCCGTGGCACTGGCATGAAGAAATTGAAATTGTCTATATCGAAAACGGACAGATGAAAATAAAAATACCGTCAAAAACTTTTCTTTTGAAAAAGGGAGATTGCATCGTCATAAATGTAAATATACTTCATTACGCTGCTGCTGTCCCGGAATGTAAACTGCGTTCCCTTGTTTTCAGCCCTGCTCTTATTACGGGCAAAGACGATTTCGCATTTGCAAAAAAATATATGCGGCCGCTTTTATCATGCCATTCATTTTCCGGCTATTATATCAGCAGAGAAACAAATGAAAATGTAACCCGCTGGTTTAACTGTGCGTTTGAAGCTCTGGCGGGGGATTGTTACGGATTTGAGTTTATTGTACGGGAAAATTTATCTCGTATCTGCCTTTTCCTGCATAGGGAATTTGAACCGCAGATAGACACTCAAAATATACCTCTCAATCAAGACAATCTCCGCATCAGAAAAATGCTTGCATATATTCACAAGAATTTTGCTGACAATCTTTCTCTTGCGGATATTTCAAAAGAAGCTGATGTTAGCGAAAGGGAATGTCTGCGCTGTTTTCAAAAAACAATCCAGCTTTCTCCAATCCAATATTTATTGAAATATCGGGTTATGCAGGGTGCTGAAATGCTGTTAAAAAATCCCGCAAGCAGTATTTCAGAGATTGCAGCTCTTTGCGGCTTTGACAGTCAAAGCAATTTCGCTAAGATGTTTAAGCGTTTTTATAAGTGTACTCCACGGGAATACAGAAACAGGAATACGGAATAGTGGCGTGGCTGTCTGTGTTATTGTTGTGTTACTTTACCGCACATGAGCATTCCCAATCAGATTATTGCATCGTACACTAAAATAAACTTTCCAAAGCAGCGTATTTATTGACATACCCTTCATACTTCCTGCGGTAATCGTTCTGGTCCAGTTTCCAAGTGGCATTTTCAACTACCAGTTTCTGAATCAGCCCGGTGACCACTTCCATCTCACCGGTAACCGATTCCATTTCCTTTTCAACGGCACTGCAATCCCCCAGCACATCCATGACTGCACGGCAGTCATCTAGAATGACATCCCGGTCTTCCATCAGTTTCCCCAACGCCTCCAAGAATAGTTCTTGTATCCGTTGCTCGTACAGATGCGGTGTGGTACACTTGCTCCCGCCTTTAAACTTGGCGTTGCACTGCCAGAAGGTGTGTTTGTACTTGCTGATATAACGAATACTCTATATCTAATGCTGTGCTTATTTTTGTAAGGTATAAGTATAAAATTCCCAATAGGCTAAAATCAACTATGACTGTCACCGAACGAAAGCGGAATATGATACTCGACAGCCATAAAAAGCAGTAAATCCCATATAACAGCACAACTGCATTAGCAGAAAATGGATTATCTCAAAAACCGAATATTCTACATTTGTTTGCTTCATCCACATTGATAAGATTAGAACATAGGCAAGAATAATACTAACCACAAGGTATAAAAAAGTACCAATCCAAGATGCAAACAACTTTCCAAAAAAGAATTCCTTCCGTGCTGCCCCCTTTGGAAAAAAGGACATCCGGCACACCATTATAATAATCTTCCGTAAAATACAATACCAGAAATAAAGTCAGCGGGAATACAAGGCTGTAATCAGAAAAAAGAAATTCTGTAAATTTCGTCAGAGAAGGAACCACTGCCATCCCTGACTGCATAGGAACCCGGACATTATCATAGTGAAAAGTAAACGCTAGGGAAAGTGTAAAAAAGTTGATAATAGCAGGCAAATATGGAATAAACGATTTTTCTGACTCGATAAAATTCACTCTGTATTATACTATTCAAACTCTGCACCTTCCATCAGCTTTGCAATATGGGAAGCATCTTTTCCATCTGCGGAGTTTTGATTTTAATACATCGATCACAATGTTCAGTCAACTGGGCAGGTGTCAATTCCTTTACCAGCTTTCCTTTAACGAGAATGCCATATTTTGATGAAATCCGTGATACTGTTTCGAAGCTCCTGCTGGAAAGAAGCAATGTAATGTTTCGTTCTTTATTCAAAAACATCAAGATAGACAGTAACTTTTCTTTTTCCTATACATCCAGTCCTTCAAAGGGTTCATCCCAAAATATCATATCCGGTTTTCCTAAGAGAACAATTCCCAAACTAATAAGCCGTCTATCGTAAAAAGGCCGTTTAGCAACAGCCCGCTTATCCTTCTCATTAATACCAAGCACTTTTTCATATTTTGCATTCAATATGCCAAAAGCGAGAGAAAAATAACGAAGCATTTCAACCGCAGACAGGGCAGAATATCCATTTAGTATTCACTATATTACATCACCTTATTTCATATCTTTCGAATTAGTTTTTTGAAATCTTATCCTATCTTTGTTTGTCGGAATGCCATTTACCACCTGTTCCCATTTTCCATCTTGAAATATCTCATATTGTTCAAAAGCACAAGGTAAACCATTTGCAGTAGTTATGTCACAACTATCCATGAGTTGAATGTGCAGATGCGGGGCAAAGGAATTGCCCGAATGGCCTACTCTGCCAATAACGTCACCTTTCTTTACACTTTGTCCAACAGAAACTTGAATAGAGCCAGTTTGAAGATGAACGAGAGCAGCATATATGCTATCACCACACTCTATAATGATGTAATTACCCGCAATTGATTGTACGTCGTCTTTTGCCGGATCGAAATAATGAGCATTTTTATAAGCATTAGACAGGTCTGAAAACAGATTTGTTCGTGCACGCTCCTCATAACCGTCCTCTGCTTGAACAACTATACCATCGCAAGGAGCATATACTTCCTGCCCCCAACAATAATATTCATTCAGAGAAACACCAAAAAGAAGATATTGCGGCAAACTAACTCGATAGGCAGGATTACCCGTTCTTTCCCAGTCCACTTGTATAAAATCGTAAGCGTATCTTGTTCCTAACTGATTTGTTCCATGACTCGGAATTTTCGTTCCTGGAGTATTGGGAGAAAGCCATTCTCCCCTCAAAGGGAACGCTACAATTATTGGCTCATTCATTTCAATCATACATGTTCTCCTATCAATCCATTGTGTAAAAACAGACATTACTACAAAAGTAAGTCCAAGTAACGCAAATATACGTTTTTTCAACCATAAACGCTGTACGTCTTTGCCCTTTCGCATCTTTTTACGCATAGAAAATTTTCCTAAGTTCATCAAAGTATTCATCAAGTTCGGACATAATAGCATTACAATCTAAGAAAGATTTTTCGCAATTCCGTATTTCCTCTAATATTTGATTTGTAAATCCAACATTGGACCAAAATATAAACTGCTTGCACTTTTCTATATTTAACCCCTTTCTGAATTTAGTTTCATCTATTCCATCAAAGAGTTTAGGATAACAATTTGAATGTTCTTCGCATATTCTTTTTTCAAGTTCCTTATTTATTTCATGAGAATTAGTTGTTTGTGACAGCTTGCTAAACTCAAAAATGAATGGATATTTTTCAGATAACTTAATCTGTAAAAGATACGATTGACGTAACTTTTCAAAAATATCTTTTTCATCATAATTGATCACATCAAAATATTCCTTCTTGATAAGTTCAGAGAAATAGTCATATACAACTAAAAACAACTCTTGCTTACTGCTCACATAATGAAACATCAGAGCTTTTGAAATCCCCGCCTCTCTTGCTATTACATTTGTTGAAGCATTGTCATATCCCTGTGCGGTAAATTCTTTTAACGCTGCGTTTAGGATAGCATCCCTTCTTTCAGGTTCCAAATTTAGTAATTTAGTCAACTTCTTTTTCTCCTTTATTTCTGCATTTACCTGTTAGGTCAACATCATTATACCTCTATTTACCTAAAAGGTCAACAGAATCTATTGGATTATCCTAAATTTGCTGAAAAGTATTCTGGATTATCACTATCCGCTGCCTCTATCCCCTTACCTCACAAACCGATATCCTCTCCCAGCCATCGTCTGAATCAAATCCAGATTTTTCAGTTTTCTCTTAAGCTGGCAGATCACGTTATAGACTACATGCTCACACCCGGTCACGCTCTCCTTCCAAACAGTTTCAGATCTGTTCTGGCGAGAGCACCCAACCAGGATACTGTGCCAGCAGAAGGAGGACATCAAATTCTTTTGGATACAGACTGATATTTTTCGCTTCTAATAGAACCGTACAGCACTGCGGATAATAGTAAGGTTGCCCCGTTGGATAACAGGTTGGCGTTTGATATTTGTTTGTAGTAACATATCCCCCTCCTTGCCTAACGAACTAATTTCTATCTCCTATTCCCATTTAAAGAATCTGTTCCATAGAAGTTAAGTCCATTCTCTTAAAGTTGCTTTTTATTAAAAAGCCTAATCGCAAGTAACAGCCCTAGAATTGATATAACAATGGAAACCACTGCAGGAATCATAAAATCGGACAGGGTTATTTCACCAGAAATCAAATCTATATTCTTAGTAGTTAAAATGAACGGACTGAATTTCGCAATCGGTTCTATAATACCGAGTAAGGATATAACAGCAACGATACCTCCGGTAAAAAGTATGCTTGTAAAGGTCTGCCTGAATATGACACAACCAATCATCAGAATACTTAAATAAAGAAAGCCGGCGATCCAAAGCGCAAGTGCCGCCAAAGCAACATTAGGAAGTGATGCGTCCTGCCATAAAAACGCTGTATAACCATAAGTCGCAGCATAACTAACCCAATAGCTGATTGTCATCAGAATCGCTGCTATTGTGTATTTTGCAAGAATAACAGCCTTGCGTGACAATCCTTTTGTCACCATTAAGACTAGGGTTCCTTTGGAATATTCACCCGATAGGCAACTGCCATACAGGATGATAAATGCACTGAAACCAACACCAGAAATATTTTTGTAAAATTGTTTCCATGCATCTAATGCAACGGGTTCTGGACTCATTTCCATATCTGCAGCCAAAGCCGATAAAATTTCCGGTGTAAATTTTGCAAGGAAGGCACTTGTTATGCCAAAAATCAGAAACACTGCAAACATAATAAGGAAACGGTAATTTTTCATATTTTCTGTAAATTCTTTTTTTACGAACGCAATATATCCGCTCATTTTATCACCTCCAGAAACAGACTTTCAAGGGACGGTTCCATAATCTCCATTTTGGCAGGACAAAGACCAGTCTCTGTAAAGACACGAAAAAGAACATGCTGCACCTTTTTTATATCCCGACTGTGCAAAATGATTTCTCTGTTATTTTCTTCTGAATCAGGAAGAAATGGTTTAATAGCTTCCTGCTTTCTAAACATCTGTAATTCGCTATTAGCAGAAAACTCCAAAAGCAGGCTATCATGCCCATGTAATGCCTTGATTTCTGCAAGAGTCCCACATATAGCTATTTTCCCACCGTTCAAAAATGCAACACGGTCACAAATGCGTTCTACATCTGAAAGAATATGCGTAGAAAACAAGACCGTCGTAGTTTTGCTGATTTTGCGAAGGATGTCCAGGATCTCTTTTCGCCCTACCGGATCAAGGGCACTGGTAGGTTCATCGCAAATCAACAGTTTGGGTTGTGTCAGCAATGCCTGTGCTATCCCCAGACGTTGCTTCATACCGCGGGAAAAACCTCCGATTTTTTTAGATACGCCATTTAATCCTACAAGTGTCAGGAGTTCATCTCCTCTTTGCTCAATCTCTGCTTTTGACACACCAATGACTTCTCCACATAGTCTTAAATATTGCATAGATGTCATATAATTGTAGAACTCCGGAACATCTGGCAGATAACCAATAAATTGGTTTGTTTTAGTCTGCCCAAAACTGACCGGCTCATTGCAGACATAAATTTCTCCATTGTCAGGCTGCAGCAGCCCAAGTACCATTTTCATGGTTGTTGTTTTGCCAGCCCCATTTTGTCCTATAAAACCGAAAACACTTCCTTCCGGTACAGACAAGTTTAAATTATCAATAATTTTTTGATTCCCAAAACTTTTTGATAAATTTTCTACGCGAAGTACGTTCATGCTTCCTCCCCCTTCCCGAAAACAAAATATATGATTGGGCCAAAAAGCAAAAATACTATGGCAATCGCAAGCCACACACCTTTATTGCCAAAACGATAATGTGGATGTCGGAGTATATGAATCACCGCAGCCACAGCAAGGACTATGTCCATGACCAGAATAGGAATGAGAACGGGTAGAATCCTAAGTAAAGTATCCATGTTTTATCTCCTAGTTTTTCTTTTAGTATCATATCGATAATATTATCATAATGATATTATAAAGTCAATAGAAACCGCCCTGTTTTTGGGCGGTAAATTTTAACTATCCATTTTTTCTGCTGGAGAAACAATTACTCCAATCGTTCGTAACTTACGGTCTGGCCCTGGTGTGTTACTTTTTGCTGCACTGATTATATGGGATATATCAGTTACAAGAGTGGTCAACTCCTCATCTGATAAATAGAGAGGTGAAAGGGAAAATCCCGTCATATCCTCCTTAATCCTTATATTTGGAGACTGGCAATACTGTTGAAACTGTTTTGCAAATCCCATGATGTACTGCATAAAATACTGCATATAAAGTTCGCCAGAGTTTTCTGCTAACATTTCTTCCATGTCCTTATTGATATTAAACGCAAGCGCATAGGTTTTTTCTACTGTACCACGCACCTGCGTTTCTTCAACTACTTTCAAAATACCATCAGTTAACATCTTTTTAAGATGACGGTATAAAGTAGCAGTTGGAATATCATTATAAGTATCAGATAGATGCTTCGCTGTTGCTTGCCCCCGCGAATATATTTCAAGTAACAATTTGCATCTTACTGGATTCGTAATGCAATCCATAAGTTTATCCGCCATATTTTTCCCTCCTGCTTCAATATATGAAAATATTATCACTTTGATAATAAAAAGTCAACTTTATCCACATTTGCTTTTCGCTAATTTCTATATAGCTATTTCCTGACTCAACAGATTATTAGCCGAAGCTACACTCTTCCTTGTTTCTTCTCAAACCGTTTTGTTTATATAAAAATACCCCGGAACAATTATTACACTGCTCCAGGATATTTTACTCACCCACAAACCGATACCTGCTGCCAACAACAGTCTCTATATACCCATCCCCAATCTTCCTTCTAATCACATTCACAACTTCCTTTGTATAAAACTCCATTGGTATCAAGCACATAGGTCATTCTCAAATTACTCCTCCGCATCTGAAAAGCTCAGAATCATAATTTTACCTATAACTATTACCCCTTTAATATTTACCGTACTTACCATCGTTATCTTACTATTCTGCATGACCGGGTTATGGATAAGTTATGAATAGTCTATGGATAATCTAAAATTTTAAAAATCGTTCGACAAAATATGCCCAAATATAACAAAATGCCCTGAAGCAATGTTCCATACTACTCCAGGGCCGCCCGTTATTCCACAATTTTGTGTCATTTTTCAAAGATATAAAGTATCTTCTCTTAAATTTACAGTTCCTTTTAAAAGCAGCTCAGTTACTACTGTTCTGCTTTCGATACTCAGCCGGTGCTATTTTCAGAATATCGCGAAAAGCAGTGGCAAACTTACTTTGGTTTTCATATCCAACCTGATTTGCAATCTCCCCTATCGTAGCCTGTGTCTGGCGAAGCAAAATCGCTGCCTGCTTCATCCGATATTCTTTCATATATGTACCGATAGGCTGCCCGTAAATTCCTTTAAACGTATCTTTTAAAGTTGCTGTATTAATCAGATATTCTTTTGAAAGTTCTTCAATCGTAGGACGGGCTTTCAAATCCGAAATCAGCTTCTTATGAATGTTCCTTACAATTTCTACCTGTGGTGAAGTGTACTGCTCTCTCTGTTTCTCTTTCGATACGTCTACCATACACATGAATAATAAAAGTTCCTGGACTTTTATCTTAAAGTAGGGTTTCTGCAGGCAGTCCGGCACACAATAAAGTTCGGAAAAAATATGTTCAATTTCATCCTTGGCCCGCATCACGAAGCAGCTTCCGTCCGGGCAGAATTTCTCCTTGAATTTTCGTATATCAATACCGCTTTCTGAGAGAATTTCCGGTGGGTTTTGAGCCACAGTCTCAAGGTTAATCACTACCGAAATCCCACGATAATGCTTCAGCGGAAAACTCATCTCCGGGGAGCAGTTATCCATTGTATGGATAGAAAGATCCCCCTCCCCAAGATACAGACAGGATCCACTTAGCAGCCGGCTTCCTTCCCGTCCTTCCCTGCAATGGTTAATTTCTAATATATCTTTATCAAGATTCCCATCCCAGTCACAACCTGCAGCCTCAAAATCATTATAGATAAGCTGTATCCCCGGATAAACCTGATATACAGTCATAAGTCCCAGGCCGTCATCACAGTCCATCTTATAGACGGTACAGTATCCATCATTGTCTCTTGGAATGACTGCTGACAACCCTTTTGAATTTCTAACAGGGTCTTCTTTCATACGATTCCTTTCCAACATTCCA
>JAETON010000020.1 GCA_021771695.1 Lachnospiraceae bacterium
TCAGGCTTCGGAAGATATGACATCATGTTAGAGCCAAAAGAAAAAAACGGAAATAGTTTTATCTTTGAATTCAAAGTACTAGAAGATGACCGCGAAAAAACACTAGAAGACACCATTGAAAATGCGAAAAAACAAATAGAAGAAAGAAAATACGAAGATGACTTACAAATGAGAGGGTTTACCAATATTACCAAAATTGTATTTGCTTTTAGAGGAAAAGAAGCTAAAATGCAGGTAATATAAAAAATAATAAGAATTTACTGATTAAAAAATAGCAATGAAAAATAAGAAAGAGTCAAGAACAGGCATCTTTCTTATTTTTTATCATCGAATTGTCAAAAAACAAAATCACAAATCATTAATTATCCTTACTTTTTTATTGTTTATCCTCACTCCAAGTAAGCACAAACCAAAATTTCATTAGCTATAAAATAATAAAAAAATAAGATAAAAACAAAAAAGGAATAAAACAAACCACTTACGCATATACTAAATACAAAGGAGCTTGAAAAATCAAGCTTGTCCAAGATTTGACAAAAAATGCAAAATGAGTTATAATGAAGAAGTATTGCCAAAGGAGGGTAAAAATTATTATGAATAGAGAAGAGAAAGCTTCACTATCGTTACTTAAAATTATATGTGTAAGCATTATCTTAATATTAATATCAGGAATCAGTGTTATGGCGGTAGGAGCAAACTTAAATGATGTCAAAATCGTATTACAAAATGGATATGAACTAACCACCTTAACCGGAAAAACAAAAGTAGCTGATATCTTAAAAGAAAATAATATTATCTTAGACGAAAACCAAAAAACAATTCCAGACTTAGAAGAAGAAGTCAAAGCAGGAACAGTCATCAAAATAACAGACAAATCCTACCAAGAAGTACAAATTGCTAAAGTTTCAGAAGAAGGTGTACAGACTACATTAGATGAACTATTACAAAGTTATGCTCCAATTACTGAAAAAATTATTACTGAACAGCAAGTTATTCCTTTTGAAACCATTACTAAAAATACAGCAGGAACAGAAACCAACACAACCAATAAAGTACTACAACAAGGAAAAGACGGAATCAAAGAAATTACTTACAAAATCAAATATCAAAATGGTACAGAAATTGAAAAAACAGTACTATCTGAAAAAGTACTACAAGAACCAGTAAACAAAATTGTACAAGTAAACAAAGTAGCAACGTCAAGAGGAATGACAGCCAGCAGAACATCTGCTACTCCAAATACAACAGCAAATTCATCAGCAGGAGGGCAGATCTATAAAATCACAGCTTACTGCCCATGTGCTAAATGTTGTGGAAAAACCAATGGAATGACAGCAGCAGGAACAAGAGCAACAGCAGGAAGAACTGTAGCAGCCTCAGGAAAATATGCTTTTGGAACAAAACTAAATATCAATGGTCATATTTATACAGTAGAAGACAGAGGTGGAGCAATCCAAGGAAATAAAATAGACATCTTCGTTAATTCCCATTCAGAAGCATTAGCTTGGGGAGTTAGGTACTTACCAGTAAGTGTAGCTAATTAATAAAAAGCTTAAAATAGCATAAAAACAAAGAAACAAGAAAGTAGTAGCAACTATTTTCTTGTTTTCATTTTACTTATTGTCTGACGTATGATATAATTCCCGTATTGGAATTACCATTAACCTAAAGGAGGAACAATGAAATTAATATCATGGAATGTAAATGGAATAAGAGCCTGTCTAACGAAAGGTTTTTCAGACTTTTTTGAAAACATCGATGCCGACGTATTTTGTATCCAAGAAACTAAATGCCAAGAAGGTCAAGTAGACTTAAGCTTTCCCGGTTACACTAGTTTCTGGAACAGTGCAGAAAAAAAAGGCTATTCAGGAACAGCCATATTTACTAAGAAAAAGCCATTAACCGTAGCCTATGGAATAGGCATAGAAGAACACGATAAAGAAGGAAGAGTAATCACCTTAGAATTTGAGCAATATTACGTGGTTACCATCTATACTCCTAATTCCAAACGAGAATTAGAACGACTAGCCTATCGCCAAATATGGGAAGACGAAATACGAAGTTATTTATTAACCTTATCTGAAAAGAAACCAGTCATCATGTGTGGGGATCTAAACGTAGCCCACCAAGAAATCGACTTAAAAAATCCAAAAACAAATCATAAAAATGCGGGATTTACCGATGAAGAAAGAGAAAAAATGACCGAACTATTATCAGCAGGATTCATTGACACCTATCGTCATTGTTACCCAGACCAAACTGATGCTTATACTTGGTGGTCCTACATGGGGCGTGCACGAGAAAAAAATGTAGGTTGGAGGATTGATTACTTCATCACATCTAAAGCCTTAGAAGAAAACATACAAGACGCCATGATCTATCCAGAAATTCTAGGAAGTGATCATTGCCCAGTTGGTCTATTATTGGATTTAGAATAGTGATAGTGATAGGGAAAAAAGGGGACGCCCTAAATTTCCCTAGGGAATTTTTCACTAGGGAAATTTAGGGCGTCCCCTTTTTTTCCCTATTCCTACTATTCTCTACTATAAAAAAATGGAGGTTTAACATGAAAGAAATAAAAACACATACCAAAAAATGGACATATTGGTTTTTACTAGGAGTAGCCCTAATCATTATCTACAAAGCCCTAGATAATTTTCAAGATGTATTCGGTGCAATGGGAAAATTTTTAAGCTTACTATCACCGTTTTTTGTCGGCTTATTCATTGCCTATTTATTATATCTACCATGCCGAACCATAGAAAATCTATACCGAAAACGCAAATCAAAATTTATCCAAAAACGAGCCAGATCATTAAGTGTAATCACAGTATACTTAATAGCCATTATTTTTGTTATTATCCTAACCATGTTCATTCTGCCTGTTATTTGGGAAAGTATCATTGACTTAGCCAACAATATACAAGGCTACTACGAAACAACCATCCGAAACTTTAATAAACTACCAGAAGACTCCTTTCTAAAAAGTGAATTCATCAAAGAAGCAGTTCAGAATGTACAAAACTTAGACATCAAACAATATTTTCAACTAGACAAACTATTCGAATACCTAAAAAATGCCATCAGTGCCATTACTAGTGTGTTTGATGTATTTGTATCCTTTGTAGTGTCAGTGTATATTTTAATCGAAAGAAAAGAAATCCTAGCTTTTTTCAAGCGACTAGCAGGAGCCATATTCCCTCAAAAAACCTATCAAAATGTGAGCAAATATTTCAATAACTCAAACGAAATATTCTTCCACTTCATTGCTAGTCAATTCTTAGATGCCATCATTGTAGGTATATTAACTACCATAGCCATGTCTATTATGGGAATCAAATATGCACCATTATTAGGATTCTTCATCGGTTTATTCAATATGATCCCATACATAGGAGCTATCATAGCTGTAGGAATCTCGGCAGTCATTACCTTAATCACAGGAGGATTAACGCAAGCCATTTGGATGTTAATCGTTGTTATCATCTTACAACAAATAGATGCCAACATCATCAATCCAAAAATCATAGGAAGATCTTTAAAAATGAGTCCACTGCTTGTATTATTAGCCATTACCATAGGAGGAGCTTACTTTGGTATTTTAGGTATGTTTTTAGCTGTTCCTGTTATGGCTATTGCTAAACTAGTGGTAGAAGATAGTTTACTTTATTGGGGACGGGGTAAAAAAAGGTAATTTTGCTGTTTCTGGGACAGGGTCATCTGAGGAGATTAGTAAAGAAAAATAGAAATAAAAGAAAACCTGATCATTTCTATTGGCTAACAATATTGTTGGTCAATAAAAATGATCAGGTTTTTTCGCTAATACTTTTTCCTAAATCAGCCTCAAAGTAAGTGTTTATATTAAAGACAAAAAACAGCATAGAGAGGTACTGATTTAATGTTATTCTCAAAACCAAAGTTTTTTTCTGAAATTCTAATAGCGTACTTAGGATGATATAATTTCATATAAAGTGCTAAACTTTTCGATTTAGTATGTGTACTTGATTTTACTTCAATAGGAATAATATCTGCCTCTTTTTGAATGAGAAAATCCAGTTCTGCCTTTCCTTCTGATTCCCAGTAATAAGGGATAAATCCTTTTACACGTAATTCATTTGCTACATAATGTTCTGTCAGTGGCCCCATAGCGATCATTGTTGGTGGTGAACTTAAGTCAATTTGATAAAGAGGATATCTAGCTTTATTCACGAATAACCCAACATCACTCATATAAAGCTTAAAATTGGTAAGGTCGATGTGCATTTCTAACGGTATTTCTGCTACTACTTTGTAAACTTGATTGACTATTCCACTATGCTTAAGCCAAGATATAGCTTCACCAAATATTCCTGATGTGCCTCCTTTGGCAATGACTTTATATTGAAATTTTTGGTTATCTTTGGCTAGTTGTACAGGAATAGAATCAAAAGCAGATAAAATTCGGTTCGATAAACTATGACTTGCGTATTTAGTCATATCTCTTTCATAAGATAACAAGATTTCAGCTTGAACATCTATAGCAGAAATTATTTTTTGTTCTGTTAAGTAAGTATCAACAACTTCTGGCATTCCTCCGATCACTAGATAGGTTCGGTATAGTTGTAAGCATAGCTCATGAATATCATGATCCATTTTCGTATTTGTTTCAAAATGGCTTTGTATCTCAGGAATTAAATTTTCTCTCCCCACAGCCACTAAAAATTCTGGAAAGGATAATGGATACATGGTTAACATCTGTACTTTTCCCACCGGAAAAGAATAATTTTCTCGATTAATGGCGATTCCTAATAAAGAACCTGCTGCTATGACATGATATTGAGGTGCATCTTCACAAAAGTACTTCAAAGAAGTTAAAGCCCTTTCATTTGCCTGAATTTCATCAAAAAAAATTAATGTCTTTTCTGGTATGATTTTTTCTCCATAAAATAGCTCTAATTTATGAATAATATAGTTAGCATTAATATTATCTGAAATTTGAGAACTTATTTCTTGGTTTGTTTCAAAATTTACGTAGATTAAATTGTCGTAATATTCTTTTCCAAATTGCTTTATGGTATACGTTTTTCCTACTTGACGTGCACCATGTACAATTAATGGTTTCCTTTTTTGAGAATCTTTCCATTGGATAAGATCATTCATCATTTCTCTTTTCATTGGAACACCTCCATAACTAAATTATACCATATAAGTTACTAAAAATCAATTAGACAACTAATTTTTTGGAACTTATATGGTAGTATATGTACTTTTCTTTTATTTATGCAGCTCCCTTATTGGGGACGGGGTAAAAAAAGGTAATTTTGCTGTTTCTGGGACAGGGTCATTAAAAGAGAATGAAAGAAGAAAGTAGAGAATAACAGAAAACATTAGTTAGAGACAAAAAAAGTAAGAAAGTTTCGCAAAACTTTCTTACTTTATCTCAATTAGTTAGCCTGCAACAAATACTGAATTCCTCCATTCGCCATAGCGGTCAACGTTAAAATAATAACTCCTGCTGTTAAAACACCTAAAATAATAGGAGGAATCGCTTTTTTAGGAGGCACATCTAAAAAGTTAGCGATTAAAGAACCAACCCAAGCACCAGTTCCTGGTAAAGGAATGGCAACGAACAAGAATAATCCTAAAGCAGCGAAATTTTGCAATTTCTCACTTTCTTCAATTTTTTTTGTGGCTCTTTCAGAAGCCCAATCAATAACAATTTTGAAAGGTTTCCAACGACCAAAGAAATCGAACAATGGACGAATAAATTTTACAATAAAATACACAGGGATAATATTCCCAATAAAACTACAAATAAAAGACTCAACATAATTTAAATCAAACGTAAAAACACCAACGGGAATAGCCCCTCTTAATTCAATGATTGGTACCATACCAATTAAAGCAGTTAATAAATATTTTACAACTAATGGTAAACTTGCCATTTATTTTCCTCCTAAAATGTCCTAAAC
This sequence comes from Lachnospiraceae bacterium, assembly GCA_021771695.1. Lineage (GTDB taxonomy): Bacteria > Bacillota > Clostridia > Lachnospirales > Lachnospiraceae > Anaerostipes. The sequence goes on from JAETON010000020.1 coordinate 5,952, forward strand.
AAAAATGTTCCCCCAAAGGACAAATATCCCAAACAGAAACGTTTTCAAAAGGACAAAAATAACATTGTTGCCATTTTACTATAAAAGAACAAAATTGTCTAGGACAAATCTGAAATTTTTCTTATCTATTTCTTAAAATTTTCTTAGGACACTTCTATTTTCCCCAAAATGTGTTACAATGAATAATAGTAAAAACATCAAAGGAAGGTGAAATAGTGAGAGTGCAAACCGAGCGATACCATCCTGATTGCCAAACAGGATTAACGAATGAACAAATCGAAGCCAGAAAACAAGAAAATTTAATTAATTATGACACATCTGTGCCAACCAAAAAAATTAGCCAAATTTTACGTGAAAATTTTATCACACTATTTAATATCCTAAACCTAATTTTAGGAATTCTTTTATTTTGCGTAGGTTCATACAAAAATATGACATTTTTACTGATTGTAATCGTAAATACAGCCATTAGTACATTTCAAGAAATTCATTCCAAACGAATTGTAGACAAATTATCCATTATGGCAAGTTCCAAAGTAACTGCTATCCGTAATGGTAAAAGGGAATCTATTTCAGTAAATGACATTGTATTAGACGATTTATTAATCTTTCAAACAGGAAATCAAATTCCCACTGATTGTATTTTACAAGAAGGAGAGATTGATGTAAATGAATCGTTTATTACCGGTGAGCCAAATATCATTACCAAAAAGCAAGGAGAAATGTTATTATCAGGAAGTTATCTAGTCAGTGGAGAAGGAATAGCTAAAGTAGAACACATTGGAGAAGAAAACTACACTGCTCAGATTTCCAGTGGAGCCAAATACGTCAAAAAAGTCAAATCAGAAATCATGACATCATTAAACAAAATCATCAAGATCTTGACATTTGCTATCGTACCTATTGGCTTATTACTTTTCTGGAATCAATTACACTTAGTCGATAATACTTTTCAAGATGCGGTGGTAAAAACCGTAGCCGCAATAATAGGAATGATCCCAGAAGGATTAGTTCTTTTAACTAGTACAGTATTAGCCGTTAGTGTTATTCGTCTTTCCCGTTCCAAAGTGTTAGTACAAGAATTGTATTGTATCGAAACATTAGCCAGAGTAGACACTTTATGTTTAGACAAAACAGGCACATTAACCGAAGGAAATATGGAAGTTAAACAAATTATCATAAAATCAGGAAAGATAGAGGAGTTAACGACTATTTTAGCCAATTTAGCTAAAGACTCAAAAGATTATAATGCTACGATGGAAGCTATACGAGCAGAGCAATATCCACTTAATGAAAAATGGACATCAAAACAAGTCATTTCCTTTTCATCAGAAACAAAATGGTCTGGTACAGTATATGAAGGAAAAGGATCCTATCTTATGGGGGCACCTGAATTTGTTCTACGCGATGACTTTCAACAAGTTCAAAAAGAGATTGAAGAGTATTCTCAAGATTATCGTGTTTTAGTTGTTGTTCATACACCAGAAGAAATACAAGAAAAACAATTACCAAGCCATACAACATTAGTTGGTTATGTTTTAATCGCTGATAAAATCAGAAAAAATGCTCAGAACACATTGAATTATTTTCAAGAGCAAGGCGTAACGATAAAAATCATTTCAGGAGATAATCCCATCACAGTAGCAAAAATAGGAAAACAAGTAGGACTGCAAAACTATGATCAGTACATTGATATGACAAACATTCATACACCAGAAGAATTAGAAGAAGCGGTAAATCGATATACGATTTTTGGCCGAGTATCACCAACTCAGAAAAAAGAATTAATCTTAGCTATGCAAAAACAAGGAAAAACCGTTGCCATGACAGGAGACGGAGTAAATGATGTATTAGCGTTAAAAGCAGCAGACTGTAGTGTAGCTATGGCAAATGGAAGTGATGCAGCTAAAAATGTATCCCAGCTCGTTTTACTCAATTCAGATTTCTCTGCTATGCCAAAAGTAGTAGCAGAAGGAAGAAGAACGATTAATAACATTCAGCGTTCGGCCTCACTATTTTTAGTAAAAACCATTTATTCCACCATAAATGCACTTCTATTCTTATTCATTGGAGAGGAATATCCATTTGAACCAGTGCAACTAAGCTTAATCAGCGTAGTCACCATAGGGATACCATCATTTATTTTAGCCTTAGAGCCAAATAAAGAACGAATCAAAGGTGACTTTTTACGAAATGTCATATCACGAGCCATACCAACAGCACTAACCGTAATAATTGGTATATTTGGGTTAACCATGCTTCGCAAATACGATATCATCAGTAGTGAAATTTACCCTAGTCTATGTGTTATTGCCACTGGACTATCTGCCATTTGCTTATTAGTAACACTTGCCAAAGCGAGAAAAAGTGAAAATAGCAAACTACCATTTTCACCATTCCGATTGATCCTTGCCATCTTAATGATAGAATTGTTTATCTTTGGGCTAACCAAGCTAAATTGGTGGTTTAACATTTGTCCTTTAGCACCGATACTAACTCCTATTGTTAGGGTAGCTGTAGTTACCATTATCAACTTTATTATTTTAAGTTTTGTTTTTAGAGTTAGTTTGAAAATAGAAAAATAAAGAAATAATGTATATCGAGATTTTGATGCAGGCAGATTATATACTGTAGAAGGAATAGAAGACGGTTATCAGCAACAAACGGATCGATTTAGACCGGGAACAAAGTATATTCGTTTTGCTATGATTATTAATTATGATCAGCCAGAAGAAACAACAACCATAGACCTAAAAAATAGTATCTTTGCTGAAATAGAATAAAATACTCAAAAATAGATAAGAGATATAAAAGTGTGGTGTGAACTAAAAATTAGTTCACACCACATTTTCCAGCTAGAATTTGGTATTAGTGTAGTTTTGTTTAATTTTATAAAAATGTACTTTACAAAAAAGGAAAAAGATGGTATAGTGAACATAATTTATTTCAGCACAAAAGTGCTATCCATTTAATTCATTAGTATTTCACTCTATTTTGTATCATTTTAGTATATTTTAGTCCAAAGTACCATCAAAATTATTGATTCATAGATGGCTGTTCCCAAATTCCCAAACAAAAAGAGAAAAAATTAGTAATAAGGAGGTTTGAAGTTTCAAAAGAGAAAAATGGTAGTTTATTTTGTGCAAATAAAAATACTAGATTTATATCAATCAAAAAACAAGTAAAAACAAGATAAGTAAAAAAAAGTCTAGAAAATAACAGAAAATACTAGATTTACGTTTCTTGTGAATTGGTTTTTTATTTGGTATAATAGAAAGGAAGTTATAGATGGCAAAACAAACACAAAAACCATTAAATCTAAAAAATGATATTGTCTTTAAAACATTTTTTTTACGAAAAGGGAACGAAGAATTTCTCATCGATTTTTTATCTGCTTTGCTAAAAATAGAAATCAAACGTATTTCCATTCGTGAAGAAGTAAATCTAGAACAATTATCCATCGAAGAAAAAGGAGGAAGGCTAGATTTACAAGCAGAATTAAACGAAGGAATTATGGTGAGTATTGAACTACAAATATGCAATCATCATGATATGGAAAATCGAACTACCTTTTATAGTGCAAAAGTGTTATCCAAGGAAACAGAAAGAGGATCAGATTACCGAGAGATAAAGCAAGTCTATATGATTAATATTCTAGACTTTGAACTTTTAGGGTTTGAAGAATATGTATCAGAATCAGTCATTGTATTAGATAAACACAGAGATTACGAAGTGTTAAAAGGGCTAAAATGGTATTTTATTGAATTACCAAAATTTCGAGAAAAGCATCCAGATATGAACGAAAAATTAAATCAATGGATCGCATTTATTGATGATTATGATAAGGGGTTGGTTAAAATGGCAGAAAAAAAGAATAAAACATTGGAAAAAGCAAGGTTACAGATGAATTATTTAACAGGAGATGCAGAAGTCAAGAGACTTGCCGAGTTACGTGAAAAATGGGAAATGGATTATCGAAGCGGAATGAACTATGCAAAAGAAGAGGGATTAAAAGAAGGAATAGAAAAAGGGATAGAAAAGGGAATAGAACAAGGAATTAAACAAGGAAAAAAACAAGAACAAAAAGAAATGGTGCGTAAGATGTTAGCCCAAAATTTATCCATAGATATGATTATTGAAATTACAGGGCTTACTAAGGAAGAAATACAGGAGATAAAAGAATCTAAAGAATCATTTAGCTAAAACAAAAAGCAAACCAATAAATAAAACGCGAAGACGATATCAATTCGCGTTTTATTTGTATGCAGACTCACTCCTCAAACCCAATATCCAAAAAACTGAAAAATAATCCATCAAAAAACGCCAAAACCCTTGACTTCCCTAAGTAAAATATGGTATAATAAACTCCGAATTTTACCAAGCTTGGACCAAAACTATTTATTCATTAATTCAAGCCAAATTCAGAACAATTTGTTTCCCAGCCTTCAAGAAAAGAGGAATCAACAATAGCCCTCCGTAAGCAAGTAGGCTTTTCGCAAAGCAGACGAAAACCTATCCTTATTGGAACTATTAGCGAGTAGGACTTTTCTTAAGGCTTCCCATACATTATTTCTGCTTCAAAATAAAATAAGGAGTGATTTTTTTGAAGATTCGTGACATTCACTACGAAAAAGCATCAAGAAAAGATTTTGCAAAAGTTGGCGATTTTATCGAAATGCCCAACTTAATTCAAGTACAAAAAGATTCATACGAATGGTTTATCCATGAAGGGTTAGGAGAAGTATTAAAAGACATCTCACCAATCGAAGACTATTCAGGAAACTTAGTACTAGAATTTTTTGACTACTATATGGAAGAAAAAACAAAATATACCCTAGAAGAAGCAAAAGAAAGAGATGCCACCTATTCCACCAGATTACACGTCAAAGTACGCTTAATCAACCGTGAAACAGGAGAAATCAAAGAACAAGAAATCTATTTAGGCGACTTTCCACTCATGACAGACAGTGGAACATTTGTTATCAATGGAGCAGAAAGAGTCGTAGTCAGCCAATTAGTACGTTCACCAGGATGCTACTACGATGAAATATTCGACACCAAAACCGGAAAGAAAACCTATACCTCAACCGTAATGCCACTTAGAGGAGCTTGGCTAGAATACGAAACAGACGGAAACGACATTTTCTATGTTCGTGTAGACAGAACCAGAAAAGTACCAGTAACCACATTACTACGAGCTATTGGTGTTATTTCTGATGACCAAATCAGAGAACTATTTGGAGAAGAAGACTTACTAACAGCAACCATCAGCAAAGATCCAATCAAAAGCCAAGAAGATGCCTTAATTGAAATCTATAAAAAATTAAGACCAGGAGAACTACCAACCGTTGATGCCGCAAGAAACTTATTCAACGGATTATTCTATGACAATCGTCGTTATGACCTAGCCAAAGTAGGACGTTATAAATTTAATCAAAAACTAGGACTAGCGGGAAGAATCAAAGGGAAAGTAGCAGCAAACGACATCTTAGACACCGAAACAGGAGAAGTATTTGTCCAAGCAGGAGAAATCATCTCACCAGAGGTAGCAAAATCGATTCAAGATTCAGGAATCAATATTGTTGACATTTTAGTCGGAGAAAGAAAAGTCAGAATCATTGGTAATGGAACAGTAGACATTCATCAAGTATTACCAGCAGTAGACTTAAGCTCATTATCCATTAAAGAAAATGTTAACTATGAAGTCTTAAAATCCATCATCGAACACACTGAGGAAAAAGATTTAGTCAAAGTAATCGCTGAACGTGAAGAAGAATTAATCCCAAAACACATTACCACAGAAGACATGATTGCTTCTGTTAACTACCTACTAAATCTATCCCATGGACTAGGAAAACCAGATGACATCGACCACTTAGCTAATCGTAGAATTCGTTGCGTAGGAGAACTTCTACAAAACCAATTCAGAATTGGACTAACCCGTCTAGAAAGAGTAGTTCGCGAAAGAATGACCATTCAAGACTTAGACGTAGTTACTCCACAAACCTTAATCAATACCAAACCAATCACATCAGCCATTCGTGAATTCTTTGGAAGTTCTCAACTTTCTCAATTCATGGATCAGACCAACCCACTATCAGAATTAACTCATAAAAGAAGAATATCAGCCTTAGGACCTGGAGGATTAACCAGAGAAAGAGCAGGGTTCGAAGTACGTGACGTACACTATACCCACTATGGTAGATTATGCCCAATCGAATCACCAGAAGGGCCAAACATTGGACTAATCTCAGCTTTATCATCATTCTCCAAAATCAACGAATATGGATTTATCGAAACACCATATCGTAAAATCGATCCAAAAACACATCGTGCAACTGATTTAGTAGAATACATGAGCGCAGATGTAGAAGACAATTACATCATCGCCCAAGCATCAGAACCAATGAACGATAAAGGCGAATTCATCAATGATCGTATCCGTGTACGTTATCGTAATGACATCATCGAAGTGGAAAAAGACCAAGTACAATACGTTGACGTTTCCCCAAAACAATTAGTATCTGTTGCTGCAGCCATGATTCCATTCTTAGAGCATGATGACGCAAAACGTTCATTAATGGGAGCCAACATGCAACGTCAAGCCGTTCCTTTAATGATTACCGAATCACCAATCGTAGGAACAGGAATCGAATACCGTGCAGCGAAAGACTCAGGCATATTAGTCTTAGCAGAAGACGATGGAGTGATCCAAAAAGTAACTGGTGACGCTATTACCGTAAAATACAAAAACGGAAAAACCGTTGTCCATAAACTACGTAAATTTAAAAGAACCAATGGTGGTACCTGTATCAATCAAAAACCAATTGTCGTAAAAGGCGAAAAAGTAAAAAAAGGTGATGCTATCGCCGATGGACCATCTACCCAAAACGGAGAAATGTCACTTGGTAAAAACGTATTAGTTGCTTTCTCAACTTGGGAAGGATATAACTACGAGGATGCTATTTTAATCAACGAACGTTTAGTCAAAGAAGACGTATTCACTTCTATCCATATTGAAGAATACGACTGCGAATGTCGTGACACCAAATTAGGACCAGAAGAAATCACAAGAGACATCCCAAATGTTGGTGATGATTCCTTAAAAGACTTAGACGAAAACGGAATTATCCGTATTGGAGCAGAAGTACGACCAGGAGACATCTTAGTAGGAAAAGTAACCCCAAAAGGAGAAACTGAGCTAACAGCCGAAGAACGTTTACTACGTGCCATTTTTGGTGAAAAAGCAAGAGAAGTAAGAGATACCTCACTTCGTGTACCACATGGAGAAGCAGGAACTATCGTAGATGTCAAAATCTTCACCAGAGACAACTCTGACGAATTAGGACCTGGTGTAAACCAAATCATTCGTTGTTACATTGCGACAAAACGTAAAATCTCAGTCGGAGATAAAATGGCTGGACGTCATGGTAACAAAGGTGTTATTTCAAGAGTATTACCAGAAGAAGATATGCCATTTATGCCAGACGGAACACCAATCGACATCTTATTAAATCCATTAGGACTACCATCTCGTATGAACTTAGGGCAAATCCTAGAAGTTCACTTAGGAGGAGCAGCCAAAGCATTAGGATGGAAAGTATCTACCCCAGTATTTGATGGAGCAACCCAAGAAGACGTAGAAGAATTATTAATGCAAGCCGGAATGAGCGAAGACGGAAAATCCATTTTATATGACGGAAGAACAGGAGACCCATTTGACAAACCAATTACCGTTGGTGTCATGTATATGCTTAAACTTCACCACTTAGTAGACGACAAAATCCATGCTCGTTCAACTGGACCATACTCATTAGTTACCCAACAACCTTTAGGAGGAAAAGCCCAATTTGGTGGACAACGTTTTGGAGAAATGGAAGTATGGGCATTAGAAGCATATGGAGCAGCATACACCTTACAAGAAATGCTAACCGTAAAATCAGACGACGTAGTCGGACGTGTAAAAACCTATGAAGCCATTGTCAAAGGAGAAAACATCCCTGAACCAGGAGTACCAGAAAGTTTCAAAGTACTTGTCAAAGAGCTACAATCCTTAGGATTAGATGTACGTCTATACTCGGAGAATAATGAAGAACTAGAACTAAAAGAAAATATTGAAGACGGAATCGAATACGATCCAGAAAAAGACAAACACCTATTAAACGAAGAAGCCATCCTAGAAGACGAAGATCTAAAAGATGGATACACCGAAGGACTAGAAGACGAACTACTATTAGAAGACGATGAAACTATGTTAGAAGACGACGACGAAAGTGATGAACTATTCGAAGCATTAGACGACGAAGGGGAAGAAGACATCTTTGATTCAGATTTAGCTAATGATAATTTAGATAATGATGAAGATATTATTGAGTAAAGCATTTTTATTAGATCAAATTCATAGAGAATCCAAATAAAATTAATTAAATAACAAATTCCAAAAAGAAAAAAGGCGACCCCAAGGAATTGCACCAGCAGTGGCTAGCCTTGACCTCTGTTTTGGGATGCGCTAACAGGGTAAGTCTTTTAGCGCACAAGTGCCAAAAAAATCGTAGGGGGAAAAAACGTGGACGAATTAGATATTTTTAATAAGTTAAAAATAGGAATCGCATCAGATGAAAAGATTAGAGAATGGTCAAAGGGAGAAGTAAAAAAGCCAGAAACCATCAATTATAGAACGTTAAAGCCAGAAAAAGATGGTTTGTTCTGTGAAAGAATTTTCGGGCCAACCAAAGACTGGGAATGTCATTGTGGAAAATATAAACGAGTTCGATATAAAGGAATCGTCTGTGACCGATGTGGAGTTGAAGTAACCAAAGCAAAAGTTAGACGTGAACGTATGGGACATATTGAACTCGCAGCACCAGTAGCTCATATTTGGTATTTTAAAGGAATTCCTAGTCGTATTGCTTTAATGTTAGATGTTTCACCAAGAAACCTAGAAAAAGTAATCTACTTTGCTTCTTACATTGTAGTAGACAAAGGAACATCAGACTTAGAAAAATGCCAAGTATTAAATGAAAAAGAATATCATGAAGCAGTAGAAAAATATGGAAAAGGATCATTTAAAGCACAAATGGGAGCAGAAGCTCTACGTACTTTATTAGAAGAAATTGACTTAGATAAATTAGCAGCATCGATTCGTAAAGACATTGAAACGGCTAGTGAACAACGTAAAACCAAATTAGTAAAACGTTTAGATACTGTAGAATCTTTCCGTATTTCAGGAAATCGTCCTGAATGGATGGTGATGGGAGTAGTACCAGTTATTCCACCAGAGTTAAGACCAATGGTACAATTAGATGGTGGACGTTTTGCTACCTCTGACTTAAACGATTTATATCGTCGTGTCATCAACAGAAACAACCGTTTAAAACGTTTATTAGAATTAGGAGCACCAGAAATCATTGTGCGTAACGAAAAAAGAATGTTACAAGAATCAGTAGATGCCCTAATTGATAACGGAAGACGTGGAAGACCAGTAACGGGAGCTGGAAACAGACCATTAAAATCGTTATCCGATATGTTAAAAGGAAAACAAGGACGTTTCCGCCAAAACTTACTAGGAAAACGTGTTGACTATTCAGGACGTTCCGTTATCGTAGTAGGACCAGAATTAAACATTTATCAATGTGGACTACCAAAAGAAATGGCAGTAGAATTATTCAAACCATTTGTCATGAAAGAATTGGTAGCACGTGGAATTGCCCAAAACATAAAAAATGCCAAACGTATGGTAGAACGTTTAAAACCAGAAGTATGGGAAATCCTAGAAGACGTTATCAAAGATCACCCAGTTATGCTTAACCGTGCACCAACACTACATAGACTGGGAATTCAAGCCTTTGAACCAGTATTAGTAGAAGGTAGAGCCATTAAATTACACCCATTAGTATGTGAAGCCTTCAACGCTGACTTCGATGGTGACCAAATGGCAATTCACTTACCACTATCACCAGAAGCCCAAGCAGAATCAAGATACTTAATGTTATCCACCAACAACTTACTAAAACCACAAGATGGTAAACCAGTTGCTGTACCAAGACTTGACATGATCTTAGGAAGTTATTACCTAACCATGACCTTAGATAACGTAAAAGGAGAAGGAAAATACTTCAAAGACCCAGAAGAAGCCATTATGGCATTCCAAAATGATGATGTAGATATCCATGCCAAAATCTTTGTCCGTATCACCAAAGAAATAGACGGAGAAAGAAAATCCCAAAAAATAGAAACCAGTGTAGGAAGAATTATCTTCAACCAAGGAATTCCACAAGACTTAGGATTTGTTAACCGCACAGAAGATCCATTCCAATACGAAATTAATTTCCCAGTAGTCAAAAAATCGATGGGAAAAATCATTGAACAAGTTATTCGTTTACACGGATTAACCGAATCAGCAGAAGTGATCGATTACATCAAAGCATTAGGATTTAAATATTCAACATTAGCAGGAATTACTTTCTCTATGGGAGACGTACAAGTGCCAGAAGCAAAAAAAGATTTCTTAGCCGAAGCAGATAGCAAAATTGAAACCATTCGTAAACAATATGCTAGAGGATTAATCACTAACGATGAACGTTACAATGCCGTAATCAAAGTATGGGAAGAGACCACTGGTAAAGTAAGTCATGCCATGGAAGAAAACTTCGATGAATTAAACCCAATCTATATGATGGTTAAATCAGGAGCCCGTGGTAACATGAACCAATTACGCCAAATTGCTGGTATGAGAGGATTGATGGCAAGCACCACAGGTAAAGCCGTTGAAATTCCAATCAAATCATCTTTTGCCGAAGGATTAGATGCCTTAGAATACTTTATTTCTGCCCATGGAGCCAGAAAGGGACTTTCTGATACAGCATTAAGAACCGCTGACTCTGGATACTTAACCAGAAGATTAGTTGACGTATCTCAAGACATCATTGTTCGTGAAAACGATTGTGGAACACAAGAAGGAATTATGGTATATGACATCAAAGACGGAAACCAAATCATCGAAAAAATGCAGGAAAGATTAGTGGGAAGATTTCCAGTAAATGACGTAGTAAATCCTACCACAAACGAACTAATCGTTGATCATGAAACCATGATCACAGAAGGAATAGCTGAGCAAATTGTAGAAGCAGGAATTGAAAAACTACAAGTACGTTCTGTTCTTGGTTGCCATTCAAAACATGGTGTATGCCAAAAATGTTATGGAATGGGCTTAGCAAGACGTGAATTAGTATCGATTGGTGAAGCAATTGGTATCATTGCAGCACAATCCATTGGTGAACCGGGTACACAGTTAACCATGAGAACCATTCACTCAGGTGGTGTAGCAGGTGTTGCCGATATTACCCAAGGTCTTCCAAGGGTTGAGGAATTATTTGAAGCCAGAAAACCAAAGGGATTAGCTATCATTTCTGAAATTGATGGTAAAGTAAAAATTAAAGAATCCAAAAAGAAGAAAGAAGTAGTGGTTACTGGTAAAGATGATGCCAAAACCTATACTATTCCATTTGGTTCAAAAATGAAAGTAAAAGATGGCGATATGGTAGAATTAGGAGATCCATTAATCGAAGGATCCATCAATCCAGGAGACATCTTAGCGTTAAAAGGACCAGAAGGAGTATATGAATACTTAATTTCAGAAGTACAAAAAGTATACCGTAACCAAGGTGTTGATATCAACGATAAGCACATCGAGGTAATTGGTAGACAAATGCTGAAAAAAGTAAGAGTAGAAGACAATGGAGACACGGATATGTTCCCAGGATCATTAATTGATATGTACGAATTTGCTGATAAAAATAAAGTAGCCGAAGAAAATGGAAAACGTCCAGCAACAGGAAAACGTGTTTTATTAGGAATTACTAAAGCATCATTAGCAACAGAAAGTTTCTTATCTGCTGCATCGTTCCAAGAAACAACAAGAGTGTTAACAGAGGCTGCTGTTAAAGGAAAAACAGATGACTTAATAGGACTAAAAGAAAACGTTATTATTGGTAAATTAATTCCAGCAGGAACGGGAATGAAGAAGTATCAAGATATTCGTATTAATACAGAAGAAGAAGGGGAAGAAGAATAAATTTAAATAACCCAAAAAGCGTATAGAAAACATTCTATACGCTTTTTTGCTATGATAAAAAGTCTGCTAACCCTTATATCCCTATAGAAATAACTGATTTTGCTGAAAAAAGTCGAATCAAAAAATAAACATGAAATAGTTTACTAGTTTATCAGATTTTTTACTTAACTAGTATCAATAGATAAAAGTTTAGCACAAGATATTTCAAAAAAATGGCGGAACTATTATCTAAATTTAATATGATTAATTAAGGGATAAGGAAATATTTTCCGTAAAGCAAATTGATTCATGTACCTTTATGATAGGATTTTAAGGCTTGTTTTTTCCCTTTTTATTTTTTACAATAAAAAAAAGAAAAAGTAAAAAAGGAGGAAACTCAATGTGGATTAAGCAGAAGCAACACATAAAAAAGTTATTTCAACAAAATTGCACAAAAAACGAATCAGGTTCAATAACTTTATTCGTTTTAATTGGCTTGCTTTTTTTTACCATTGTTTCGATAAATGTGTACACCAACAATAGCAATAAAATTCAATCACAGCAAAGAGAATTAAGTAAAACCCGGTCAGGAATATCAAATTTCAGACGAAGAGATGAATGAAAAGTATGAAGATATAATTACTGACGAAACTACCGAAATGCAAATTATTTTAAGTAAAATTTCTGATGGAAGTCGCTATGTAGAAGGAACATGGGTAAATGAATCACTACAGTTAAAAGTGATTTATCCAACCCAATTAGCAGAGCAAGATCGTTATGTAACAATTAATGGGGTAAAAGAAGCATACCAAGAAAATAGATTGATCGAAACCAGTAGTGAAGTTATCGCAACTGCTTTAGGAAGAAAAGTAACCATTACGGCAAAGATTGATAAAACAGCACCAACCATAAATTTTCCACAAAATGGAGGAATTTATGGAATCCATTCGGGAGAAACGGTCACCATAATTACTTCAGCAAAAATTGAAGACTATGGCCCAGAAAAAGGAATTAGTGGTGCCAAAGAAGGAATGGAATACGTATGGACCACAGATGGACGAGAACCAACGGAAGGATGGCAAGCCATTCCTAGTGAAAAACCAATAACCAAATCAGTATCAGAGGTAGGAGTACACTATTTATGGGTCAGAGGGTGGGACGAAGCAGGAAACGAAACAAAAGTGATGAGCAACCTGTACGTATCAAGTTAAAGTAAAAGTATGGAACGGAAGTGGAACAAGTGCAGACCTTTATCAAATTACGAATGTAAGAGACATTAAAAAACTAGCCACAAAAGTAGATAAGACAACAGGCTGGAAACAAATTAATGGTTATTGGTATTACTTAATGTATTTTAATCATAGTTAATCAAATTAGTGATCCGTAAGGGTTTACGTCGTTTTTTTGCGTTTTTTGGATAAAAAAATAAAAATAAAGGAAATAAATTACGATAATATAGAATAGAATTTCCTACAGTGTCAATAGGAAGAGGATACGGCAGAAATTTGTTACAAAATGATGACACAAATGTTATGAAAATAACAAATTAGTAGCTAATTGGGCTCAAGATAACTTCCGTAGAGCCGTAGAAACTATGTATCTTTTCACGGACTTTTGTGGGATTGATTTTTCTCTTTTTCCTCTTTACAATAAAGAATAAGAGTGAAAGAAATTAAAGGAGAGAAATCGTATGTGGACTCATAGCAAAAGAGAAAAAACAGAAAAACAAAATAAGCACACGAGAAGAAACGATAAAGGTTCAATTACCTTGTTCGTTTTGATTGGTATGCTTTTTTTTACTGTGGTATCAGTGAATGTGTATACTAGCAATAGCAACAAAATTCAATCCCAACAAAAGGAACTTAGCAAAACTCAGCAAGAATACCAAGTAACCGATGAAGAAATTGACGAAAAGTATGACGATGTCGTAAACGAAGAAACATCAGAAATGCAAATTGTTCTTAGCAAAGTTTCTGATGGAAGTCGTTATGTTGAAGGAACTTGGTCAAATGAATCATTAAGTTTAAAAGTCATCTATCCTAATGGCCTAGCTGATCAAGACCGCTTTGTGTATATCAATGACGTAAGAGAAGCCTACCAAGAGGGAAAAATCATTGACCAAAGTAGTCAAATTCGTGCTAATGCCCTAGGAAGAAAAGCCACAATGACGGCCAAAATTGATAAAACAGTTCCTGTGATTACCATAGCTCAAAATGGAGGAATCTATGGCATTCATGCAGGAGAAACGGTGAAATTAGTTACTTCTGCTAAGATTGAAGATTTAGGCCCAGATAAAGGCGTTAGTGGCGCAAAAGAAGGATTAGAATACGTTTGGACCACCACAGCAGAAACACCAACAGAGGGCTGGGTAGGAATTACTAACCAAAAAGAGATCATAAAAGAAGTAACAGATCCAGGAGTATACTATTTATGGGTAAAGGGCAGTGATGAAGCGGGAAACCAAACACAAGTAGTAAGCAAACCATTCATCATCAAACAAGAAGCAAGCTTAATCACCATTACCCCATCTACGACTGAATTTACCAACCAAGATATAACTGCTAAAATCATTTATGAAGATGGATTACAAAATAAAAAAGCAGGAGTAGCTAAAACTCTTCAAGCGGCTAAAGACAATAAACAAGACAAAACCAATTATACAGAAACCGTTACCATAACCGAAAATGGATTTGTCTATGCAGAGGCAACCGATACAGCTAAGAAATTAATTACGAAAGATTTAGAAATTAACAACATTGATAAAATTCCACCAACCGTTACCATTAACCCAAATGGTGGAGCAAACTATGTTTATCCAACAGTAGGAAAAGCAAAAATTCAGGCTACTTTACAAGCACAAGATCAAGGAGTAAGTGGACTAAACACTTTACAATATGCATGGAGTGTTTCAAATAGCACAGAACCAACTACTTGGACTAATTTTACCAACGGACAAACCGTTACCAAAACAGACTGCGAAGTAGGAAATTACTATTTGTGGACAAAAGTAACCGATAAAGCAGGAAATAGAGCTACCACCACAAAAGTAAGCAATGCCTTTACCGTAATTCATAGTGAAATTACTTTAATTGCTCAGCCTACCACTTGGACAAATGGAGACGTTACCGTAAGAGTAACCTATGGGAACAAATTAACCGAAAACCAAAAAGCAGGTTTTGAAACAAACTTAGTGGCTAAAGCAACCACAGTTACCGTAACCCAAAATGGGACAGTCTATGCCGAAGCAACTGATATGGTAGGCAATAAAGTAACAGCTAATCTAAAAATTACCAATATTGATAAAGTAGCTCCTGTCTTATCAGACATTACCAATTCTACCAACGGAAATTGGACAAATGATAAAGTAACGTTAAGTTGGAAAATTACTGAGGGTGAATCAGGAATTCAAAAAGTAGAATATAGTGGTGATGGAAAAACATGGACAGGAACATTACCTGAATCAGAATGGTACGGATTAACCCGTAACAACGAAAGAAACGATACTCTATATATCCGCGTAACCGACAAAGCAGGAAATGTATCCAATGTAAAAAGTACGAACTTAAAAATTGATAAAACAGCTCCAACAAAACCTACCATTACGAATTCAAGTAATGGAAACTGGTCAAAAGAAGATGTTGTTGTTACCTTAAGTGCAACAGACGATTTATCAGGAATCAAACAATTTGAATGGTACAATGGCTCTTCATGGACAACGACTTCACTAACTACAACAGGAAACAAGGGAACCATTACCTTTAACGTAGATCGAAATACCAGCATTCGTTTCCGTGTAACTGATCAAGCAGGAAATGTTTCAGACGAAGCAACAACTACCATAAAAATTGACAAAACAGCGCCAACCATTGGATCAACTGAAATTAAAAATTTAACCACAACAGGATATGATGTTTATGTCTATGGAGTAACTGATTCAGGTTCGGGAATTAACCGTGTTCAATTCCCAACTTGGACAGACGCGGGTGGCCAAGATGATATTCAAGCTAACTGGTCAACCAATAGTGTAGCCACAGGAACGAGACAAGCAGATGGAACTACTTGGGTATACCATGTTAATGTAACTGATCATAAAAATGAATATGGTAAATACATTACTCACGTTTATGTCTATGATAATGTAGGAAATCAAAAAACAGCGTCGATTAACGACATTCAAGTACCAGGAGTAACCGTTACCTATGATTATCAAGGGGCAAAAAATTATGCCGAAGTTATGGATAGTGGAAAAACCATTTCTGGATTTACCGGAATCATCAATTATTGCCCAAGCTTATATCCATTATCCACAAATGGTCTACAAACAGGGGATAACATTACTCTATCTTTTGATATAGAATATACTAATTTAACAGCAGATACTACTAAGGATTATTATCTATATCCACAAGGAGCAGGAAATGTAACTTCTTGGGCACCAGGAATTGGATTTTCTCACGTAAAACTTACTGGATCAGGAACCCATCATTATGAATCAACAATTACCTTATCAGAAGCGCAATTACAAAATGCAACCTTCAATTTAACTTTACGAACTGATTATTACACAGGAGGAAGCATCAAAATAACTAACTTTAAGGTAAAAAGAACCACCAAAAAAACAGAAACAAAAGGGTATGGATCACCATTAGGAACATTACCATCTGTAGCAGAAGAAGGATATACTTTTAATGGTTGGTATACCGCACCTACTGGGGGAACTAAAATTACCACGACAACCACTACACCAGCAGCTAATGTTACTTATTATGCTAGGTGGACCATTAATCAGTATACCTTAACCGTAAATCCAGGAGGAAGTACCTATAAACAAAATTACCAAACCACAAAATCGATTTCAGCACCAGCAAGTTCCTATACGGTATCATTTAATTCCAATGGAGGATCATCAGTAGCTAGTCAATCATCAACTCGTGCCTTCTTAAATTGGACATTAAGTGGATCAGGAAAACTAACTAGTGCTACTGCCAACCCAGTAACCTACCTATATGGAGCAGGAAATGGCAGTATAACCGCAAATTACAATGCTAATGGAAACCAAATTACCTTACCAACCCCAACGAAAACAGGATATACTTTTAGCGGTTGGTACAAAGAATCAGGCTTAACTACTTTAGCAGGAGCAGGTGGAGCGAAATATACACCAACTTCAAGCCATACATTATATGCGAAATGGACGATTAATCAGTATACCTTAACCGTAAATCCAGGAGGAAGTACCTATAAACAAAATTATCAAACCACAAAATCCATTTCAGCGCCAGCAAGTTCTTATACCGTATCTTTTAACACCAATGGGGGAGTGGCAGTATCAGATATGTCTTCTTCTCGAAACTTCACCAGCTGGAGTTTAAGCGGATCAGGAACAGTAAGTAGTACAACAGCAAATCCAACAACCTATACCTATGGAGCAGGAAATGGAACCTTAACTGCCAATTATGATAATACAGGTAACCAAATTACCTTACCAACCCCAACTAGAGTAGGTTATACCTTTAGCGGTTGGTACAAAGAAGCAGCCTTAACTAATTTAGCAGGAGCAGCAGGAGCTAAATATGCACCAACTTCAAGTCAAACGTTATACGCTAAGTGGACCATTAATGGGTACACCTTAACCGTAAATCCGGGAGGAGCAACTTATACCCAAAATTATGCTTCTACCAAATCGATAACCGCACCAGCAAGTTCGTATACGATTACGTTTAGTAGTAATGGAGGAAGTGCAGTAAATACGATGACACCTAGTAGAAACTTCACTAGCTGGAGTTTAAGCGGATCAGGAACAGTAAGTAGCACAACAACAAATCCAACAACCTATACCTATGGGGCAGGAAATGGAACCTTAACAGCAAACTATAATAGTACAGCAAATGCCATTACCTTACCAAGCCCAACGAGAACGGGATACACCTTTAGTGGCTGGTATAAAGAAGCTGCGTTAACTACCTTAGCAGGAGCAGGAGGAGCAAGTTATTCAGCAACTTCAAACCAAACCCTATACGCTAAGTGGACCATTAATGAGTATACGTTAACCGTAAATCCGGGAGGATCAACGTACAAGCAAAACTATGCCTCTACTAAATCAGTAACAGCACCAACTACTTCGTATACCATTACGTTTAATAGCAATGGAGGAAGTGCAGTAAATGCCATGACACCTACTAGAAACTTCACCGGCTGGAGCTTAAGCGGATCAGGAACAGTAAGTAGTACAACAGCAAATCCAACAACCTATACCTATGGGGCAGGAAATGGAACTTTAACAGCAAACTATAACAATACAGCAAACGCCATTACCTTACCAAGCCCAACGAAAACGGGATATACTTTTAGCGGTTGGTATAAAGAAGCAGGATTAACCACATTAGCAGGAGCAGGTGGAGCAAGCTATTTAGCAACCACTAACCAAACTTTATATGCGAAATGGACGATTAATGGGTATACCTTAACCGTAAATCCGGGAGGAAGCAAATATACCCAAAATTACAATACAACCAAATCCATAACAGCACCAGCAAGTAGTTATACCGTTTCCTTCAATAGTAATGGAGGAAGTGCAGCTACCAATATGACATCAAGTAGAAACTTTAGTAGTTGGACATTAAGTGGATCAGGAAAAGTAAGTAGTACAGGAACGAATCCAACTACCTATACGTATGGAGCAGGCAATGATACATTAACCGCAAATTATAGTGGAACAGGGAATGCAATTACTTTGCCAAGTACAACTAAAGCAGGATATACTTTTGGTGGTTGGTATAAAGAATCAGCGCTAACTAACTTAGCAGGAAATGCTGGAGCAAGTTATACACCAACTTCTACGCAAACATTATACGCAAAATGGACAGCTAATTCGTATACCGTAAGCTTTAACAGTAATGGTGGATCCACCATTGCTAGCAAATCAGTTACTTATGATTCTACTTATGGCACATTAACTAGTCCAACCAAAACAGGATATACCTTTAGTGGCTGGTATAAAGAATCAGCTCTTACCAATAAAGTAACGAGTGATACGAAAGTAACTACCGCAGGAAACCATACCTTATATGCTAAATGGACAGTTAACCAATACAATTTAACCGTTAATCCAAATGGAGGTAGTTGGAATGGAGAAACCGCAAACAGTACAGTAACCCAAAACTATCTATCTACCAAAAACTTAGGAACAGCTACTGCACCAGCAGGTTACAAAGTAACCTTTAACGGTAACGGAGGAACAGCAAGTTCAGCATCATTAACCTCAACTCGATCCTTTAGTAGTTGGACTAAATCAGGATTAGGAAGCTATGTAGCAAAAGTAGGAAATCCAACAACTAGTGGAATGACCATGACAAGAAAATCAGATGGTGAGGGAGAATACTTAAATTATCAATATAGTGCATCAGCACCTACGGCAAACACTTGGTATTATTCAAGATTTCCAACCTATACTTATACTTCAGGAGATACGTATGAAATTCGTTTCAAAGTAAGAGTTAATACTGTATCTGGTGGTGCTAGCATTATCTTTAGACATTCAGCACTAGCCAATGATTATGGAACAGCAGGATTACAAACCAAAGGATTTACAAGTACAACGAGTGATTGGGTAGATGTTACCTTAACGAGAACGATTTCAGGAACAACTACTACACTAAATAATACAACGGTAAATATTGCTCCAGTATTCGAATTTTATACCGATAATTTAGTATCCAAAACAGCTTCTATGAACTTCGATATCAGAGATATTGCTATTGTTAATACCAGTAAACAAACTGTTTTACAAAGTACAAACAATACTTATCTTTATGGAGCAGGAGCAGGAACAGTAACCGCAAATTACACCAACAATAGTATTACTTTACCTACTGCCACAAGATCAGGATATACCTTAGAAGGATGGTATGATGCAGCAACAGGAGGAAACAAAATAGGAAATGCAGGAGCAACCTATATCCCAACCGTAGCCAAAACGCTTTATGCTCATTGGACAGCAAATGAGTATAGTGTACGTGCAGAACCAGAAGGAAAAACGTATACAGGAGCGTATATGAGTACAATTCCAATTACTGCACCAAGTCAAAGTTATCAAGTTTCCTTTAATTCAAATGGAGGAAGCATAGTCGTTAGTAAAACAGCTAATCGTGCATTCAAAAATTGGACATTATCTGGAGCAGGAACCGTAGGATCAACCTCAACTAATCCAGTCATGTACACCTTTGGCGTTGGAAATGGAACTTTGACAGCAAACTATGAAACAGCAGGAGAAGCCATTACCTTACCAACACCAACCAAAACAGGATATACCTTTAATGGATGGTATAAAGACTCTGGCTTAACCACGTTAGCTGGAGCAGGTGGAGCAAGTTATTCACCAACTTCTACTCATACCTTATACGCAAGATGGACGATTAATCGTTATACGGTAAGAACTGAGCCAGATGGAAGTTTCTACTCGGGGGATTATGGAACAACTACTCCTATTCCAGCAGCTACCAGCGAATATACCATTTCCTTCAATTCCAATGGAGGAAGTACGGTAGCCAGCATGAAAGCTAACAGGCAATTTAGATTTTGGACATTATCTGGAGCAGGAAGTATGGGATCACCATCAACTAACCCTGTGATGTACACCTTTGGTGCAGGAAATGGAACATTGACTGCTACCTATGAAGCACAAGCAGATGCGATTGTTCTACCAATTCCAACTAAATCAGGATATTCATTTGATGGATGGTATACTGACTCTAGCTTAAGTACAATCGCAGGGCAAGGAGGAAGCAACTATTTTGCTACAGCCGACAGAACCTTATATGCGAAATGGACAACAGGACAATATACCTTAACCGTAAATCCAGGAGGAATTACGTATAAACAAGACTACAACACCACAAAATCAGTATCAGCACCAGCAAGTTCGTATACCGTTTCCTTTAACTCCAATGGAGGATCCTCTGTATCGAGTATGACATCGACCCGTAACTTTAGTAGTTGGTCGTTAAGTGGATCAGGAAAAATCAGCAGTACGACGACTAACCCTACTACCTATATGTATGGAGCAGGTAATGGAACATTAACAGCAAACTATAGTAATGCCGGAAATCAGATTACCTTACCAACACCAACAAAAACAGGATATACCTTTAATGGTTGGTATAAAGAAACAACATTAACCACATTAGCTGGAATAGGAGGAGCAAAATACACTCCATCGGCAAGTCAAACCTTGTATGCTAAGTGGACCATTAATGAATATACCTTAACCGTAAGTCCAGGAGGAACAACGTACAAACAAAACTACAATACGACAAAATCAGTAACAGCACCAGCAAGTACCTACACCATATCCTTTAATTCCAATGGAGGAAGTGCAGCATCCAATATGACATCAACACGTACTTTCAGTAGTTGGACATTAAGTGGATCAGGAAAAGTAAGTAGTACAACGACAAATCCAACAACCTATACCTATGGAGCAGGAAATGGAACATTAACTGCTAATTATAGTGCAGCAGGAAGTCAAATCATATTACCATCACCAACCAAAGCAGGATACACCTTTAACGGATGGTACACAGATACAGCATTAACCACATTAGCCGGAGCAGGAGGAGCAAAATATGCACCAACTTCCAGCCATACCTTATACGCAAAATGGACCATCAATGGGTATACCTTAACGGTAAATCCTGGAGGAGCAACGTATTCACAAAACTACAATACAACCAAATCAGTAACAGCACCAGCAAGTTCTTATACGATAGCCTTTAATGCCAATGGAGGAAATGCTGTTTCTAGCATGACATCAGCACGTACCTTCAGTAGTTGGACATTAAGTGGAGCAGGAACAATTAGTAGTACTACGGCTAATCCAACAACCTATACGTATGCAGCAGGAAATGCAACACTAACGGCTAATTATAGTGGATCAGGAAATGCCATTACTTTACCAACACCAACTAAAGCAGGATATGCGTTTAATGGTTGGTACAAAGAATCATCATTTACCACATTAGCTGGAGTAGGAGGGGCAAGTTATACACCAACTTCAAGTCATACTTTATATGCTAAATGGACAATCAGCTCTTATACCTTAACCGTAAATCCAGGAGGAAGTAAATACACACAAAACTACAATACAACTAAATCAATAACAGCACCAGCAAGTTCTTATACCGTTTCCTTTGAAGCAAATGGGGGAACTGCTACATCAAGTATCAACTCTAGCAGAAACTTTAGCAGTTGGACAAAGAGCGGATCAGGAAGTATTAGTAGTACAACCACCAATCCAACTACTTACACCTTTGGAGCAGGAGATGGAAGTTTAACGGCAAATTATAACTCATCAGGAAATGCCATCACCTTACCAACTCCAACGAAAACAGGATATACTCTTGCGGGTTGGTATAAAGAAGCTAGCCTAACCACATTAGCAGGAAAAGGAGGAGCAAGTTATACGCCAACTTCTTCACAAACGTTATATGCAAAATGGACGATTAATCAATATACACTAACGGTAAATCCAGGAGGAGCAAAATATAAGCAAGATTATGGATCAAGTATAACCATTAGTGCCCCAGAAAGTCATTATACGATTAACTTCGACTCAAATGGAGGGACAGAAACGGAAAGTATACAATCGTTAAAGACTTTTGATGGATGGATGTTAACTGCTGGAATATCAGGCGGTACCACCAATTTGAGAAATGACCCAATTACATTTACCTTTGGAGCGGGAGATGCTACTTTAGAAGCTTGTTACCTTTATGATGGAAGCCCTGTTACTTTACCACTACCAAAAAAAGAAGGGTATACATTAGAAGGTTGGTATACAGAAAAAACGGGAGGCACTTTAGTAGGAAAATCAGGAAATATGTATGTTCCTAGATCAGACATAACTTTATATGCTCATTGGGTAGATGCTGCCCCAGTAATTAATCAAGTACAAAGACAAGACAGTAATGTTGTACAAGATGGTTTAATGGTTCAATTAGAAGGAAATAAGCCAAATGCGCAAAAAGAATTAATCACTAATGTATGGGAAGACTATAGTGACAACAATCGTGACGGAACAATTGAAGGGTCAACAGGAATGTTTACTACAGAGGCTCTTCCATTGAATGGTACAACTCAGTTTGTCAATTTAGGAATTTTAAATTCACCACAACAAACGATAGAAATAACTTTCCATGCTACTGCAGCTACTATCTCTAATACTAGTGTTCATAACATAATAGGAAACTGGGAAACTGGAGGAGGAGGTATATATTTATCTGCTGGTACCATTAGAGGACAATACTATATTAATAATGCTTATGTAACGATAGACTCAGGTATCAAGCCAACAGCAAATACGAAATATACTGTTTCTCTAAGTTACGACGGATTCACCTTAAAATTATTTGTCAATGGAACACTTGCGGTTTCAAAAGCAGTAACAGGAACTATACTTCCACCACAATCCAATACGATTATGGCAATAGGTGGTAATGCGGTTGGTGATAAAATAAATGGTGGTTGGTTTGCAGGAAATGTTTATCAAGCTAGAATTTATAACCGTGGACTAACCGATGATGAAATTCTTGCCAACTATGGAGTAAAAAAAGTGCAAGGACTATTAACGGGAAAAGCAATTGATACAGGTACTGGAATTAATGCTTATCAATTTAGTACAGATGCTCAATTAACTGCTTCATCGAGTGGTTGGACAACAATTACCAGCACGAAATCAGAAATAACACAAACGCAAATTATTGATAGCATAGACGATCCATATTACTTCTACGTAAAAGATGCAAGTGGAAATGTAACCAGATCAGAAGCAATTACCCCAACAAAATCAGTTGTGACTACAGAAAACATGATTGCTACAGATGGATTACAACTTAGTGTAAATGCAGTAAGAAATACCACGGAAGGACATAATAGTGAAAGTACAACATGGAAAAATTTAAGTGGAAATAGAAATGATGCTACGCTAGCTAATGGAGCAATTTGGCGAAAAAATAGTGTATCCCTTGGGGGAGAAGGAGCATTTGTTGACTTCGGTATTTTCACCAATCAGTATCAAACCATGGAAGTTACCTTTTCGTATAATTCTTTGTATGAAGCAAGTAATCATATTATGAGTAGTGTAGAATCAGGAGGAGGAGCCATTACGATTAACAATCAGGGATATATTGCTGGAATGTATCATATTGATGGAGAGTATCGAAAACTTACGTCAACTGTTGCGGCAAAACCTGGAGTTCAATATACAGTTGCATTAACTTATGA
This sequence comes from Lachnospiraceae bacterium, assembly GCA_021771695.1. Lineage (GTDB taxonomy): Bacteria > Bacillota > Clostridia > Lachnospirales > Lachnospiraceae > Anaerostipes. The sequence continues at coordinate 30,283 of JAETON010000020.1, forward strand.
TGGATCTATTATTAATCTATATGTTAATGGTAAATTATCAGCATCTAAAAGTATAGTGGGAACAATTACGGAATCAGCTCATGATACAACCATGATTTTAGGTGGAAATCCAACTTCTGATACAGGTCCTAATATGGAATATTTCAATGGAGATGTATATACAGCAAGGGTTTATGATCGAGCAATTACAGCAGACGAAGTGGCTGACAATTATATTGCAGACCAAATCAATATTAATGGTTCAGTAAAACAATCAGCTATATCCTATACCATTACTTTTGAACGACCAGTAACAGGAATTACCTTAGATGACTTTGAAGTAAAAAATGCAACCAAACAAAAACTTAATGTAATCAGTAATTCAAGCTATGAACTAGTAGTAGATGCACCATTAACACAGGGAAATCAAGTAAGAATAACTGTTCCTGAAGGAATATGCCAAGACACAGGAAAACGTCTAAATGCTAAAGTAACTCAGAATTCAACTGTCAACCTTTCTAGTTCATTAACCTATACTGTTACTTATAATGCTAATGGAGGAACAGGAGCACCAAAAGCGCAAACCAAAATTGATGGTATCCCCTTAAAACTATCAACAACAGTACCTACGAGAACAGGCTATACCTTTAAAGGATGGAGTACAACATCTACTGGCTCAGCTACTTATTTAGCAGGAGGGACGTATTCAGCCGATAAATCAGTTACTCTATATGCCGTATGGCAGGATAGTAAATCCATCTCAAATGTAACTTTAGTCAGTGGACCAACTAAAACAAAATATATGGAAGACGAAGCATTAAACAAAAAAGGAATCAAATTAAAAGTAACGTATACATCAGGAACAAGTGAAACAATTAATGGAGAATCGTATGTAACTTCTTATACAACAGATACTAATATTGCTAGTGGAACAAGACATACTCTTACCATTAAATATGGAGGAAAAACATTTACAACAAAGACCTATAAAGCAGGATGGTATGGAGTAGAATTTGGTACGTATTACTATTACACAGGTAATGGAGTAAAAGCAGTAGGAGATCAATACTTACCAATCCTAAATCGTAGCCAATATAAGACCTATTTCCACTTCCAAAGTGATGGAAAAATGTTTACCGGTTGGAGACAAGATACGGCAGGATATAGATATTACGTCAAATTAGCTCCAGAGACTTCTAACTCAGCTGACGCAATTGATCCAACAGATTGGTACGAAAATTATAAGAATAAAGGTTGGGAAAGAGGATCGTTAATAACCGATAAATGGGCAAATATTTATGATGCAGGAAGAGGAAGATGTTACTGGTACCGCTTAGGTGCAAATGGATGGATGCAAACCGGATGGATTCAGTTAGGAGGAAATTGGTATTGGTTAAGACAAGCAGCCAACCAATTTGGAAACGGGCCATATGGAAGTATGATAACCGATACATCTGCCTATATTGATGGAAAAACCTATTACTTCAATAGTAGTGGTGTTTGTACAAATCCATAAGGAGAAAAAAATTCATAATCCATACGGAAATTTCAATAATCTGATTCATTGATAGTCAATACACATAGAATAAATACTATAAAGTAGGCAATTCGGAGGAAAGATAAAATCTATTTCTTTCCTCCAATTTCCTCTAAATCTTATTATTTGTTCTTTCAAACATTACTCAAATAAAATAAGACGTTACTATTCACCGTTTGCTAAAAATCGGTGACCGTGTAAAAAGGGAAGTTTGACCAATGGTATTAACATTAATTTAACCTTCCATAGCGGGGTCTTTTTAAAACCCTTCGGTCCCTTACAAAGAAGCCAGTTATCGGGTTTTAAGCCTAATGCGGGTCTTAGGGAACTGTCAGGTATAAATTAATGTTAATACCATTGGTCAAACTTCCCTTTTTACACTACTCTACAATTTATCAGGCTCAGAATGGTAAAAACAAGATTCAATCAAAATAGGAGAAAATCAAAACGGAGCAATCAAAACGGAGCAATCAAAACGGAGCAATCAAAACGGAGCAATCAAAACGGAGCAATCAAAACGGAAAGCAATCAAAACGGAAAGCAATCAAAACGGAAAGCAATCAAAACGGAAAGCAATCAAAACGGAAAGCAATCAAAATGAAAAGCAATTAAAATGAAAAGCAATCAAAACGGAAAGCAATCAAAATGAAAAGCAATTAAAATGAAAAGCAATCAAAACGGAAAGCAATTAAAATGAAAAGCAATCAAAACGGAAAGCAATCAAAATGAAAAGCAATTAAAATGAAAAGCAATCAAAACGGAAAGCAGTCAAAACAGAAAGCCATTAAAACACAAAGCAATTCAAATAGGGGTAATCAAAACAAGAACAAAGAAAATAAAAGAAAAAATGTCCTAGTTAGAAATGATGGTTTATAGGTAATCCAATAAAAACCTAAATACTAAGGCAAGGGGGATATGTTGGCTTTTGAAGCTAACATAGGATAGAAAAATGAAGAACAAAAAGAAAATAATCATAGCGATAATTATGACAATCATAATTATTACCACAATCGGTGGAATAAGCTTTTGGTTATTCATTGCTCAGCCAAATCAGCAAGCCGAAAAAGAAAAACAGCAAAACGAAAATTTCGAAGAGCCACCACCAATTATTCCCAACGACTATCTAGAACAAGACGAAAAATTTCTAGAAAATAAGAACACAGAAAAATTGAAAGAGCACAAAACTTACGAATCATATGAATTTTTTTCTGGTAAAGTAACCAAAGGAAAAGAAGAAAATCGTTTTCTTATTGAAGTAAAAAATACGATTCAAGATGTCATACCCGAAAAATTGCTACAATTCATTCTTATCGATCAAGCAGGAAACACAGTTGACGAATTAGAAATTGTTATTCCTAGTATGCAGCCAGAAGAAATGTTATCGTTATCTCTTTCTTCAACAAAAGAGTTAAAACAAGTGACTGACTATCAAATAAAAACGATAGAAGGCACTGTTGAAAATTATGTTAGTGAGTAATTCCCTTATTGGGGACGGGGTAAAATTTGGTAAAATTACCCTATTTAGGGACAGGCTCAATAGCGAGAAAATGGTCTAGTTAGAGATAGAAAATAGAAAAAAATTACCTTGCTAGTGAGCAGGGTAATTTTTTTTGTTACGGTTCATTTCTAATGCTTATAAGTAGCGTAAATCTAATCCCTTGAGGCGGTTAGATAAAATAGAAAGCTAAACGGTAACTTTTTTCTGTTATAAAGTAACTGTTATAGAGCATGGCTGTTTTACACAAAAGTATCATTCATGAAGAACGTAAAATTTGTCTTAATGATCAATGGGTGATGGTAACGAAATAGTAGGGTATAGTAAGAAAAACGAAAATAAACTTAGCTTATCTGTGCTTATTTGCCTAATCTTGTACTGATCAGACCTTAAGAAACTTGACAAAACAGGCAATTCCGAGTAAAATAGAAGAGAAGTTGAAGGAGAGTTTGTATGCAAAACAATAATCGAAAGATGTTAGAACATTTTATTTCGCGAACTAAAATTTATTTATTTGTTATCCTTATGCTATTAATTGCCATTTGTATTCAAGACCCAAGATGGATTATTCCTAGTCTTGCCTTGTTTGCAGCTCTATTGGTATATGCAGGGTTAACTGACCGTAAACGAAAGAATGAAATTTCAGAAACCATACAAGATTTAACCATAACCGTTGACTCAGCGGCCAAAACCAGTTTAATTAATTCACCATTTCCCTTAGTCATTTTAGAAACGAATGGCACGATTATTTGGCGAAGTGCAAAATTTGTTTCAGAATTTGCTAGCCAAGACATTAAACAAGAACTAGATGAATTAACCCTTGATTTAAAAACAGAGTTTACTAATCGTAAAGAACCAAACGACAAAAGCATTCATCGACAGTTTATCTTAGGAAAGAAAACTTATCAAATTGTAGGTCGTTTTGTGAATTCCAAAAAAGCCAACCGTGAAAAATCAGAATATACCATGATATTGTATTTTATTGATATTACTGAAAATTTAAAACTTCAAAAAGAATACAATGACTCAAAATCCTGTGTAGGAATTATCATGATTGATAACTACGAAGAAAATATGCAAATGATCGAAAGTGAAGAAAAGCCACAATTAATCGCAGAAATTGATAAATGTATTTATGAATGGACCAACGATTCAAATGGAATTTTACTAAAATCAGATCGTGACCGTTATGTGTATTTATTTGAACAACGTTATTTAGAACAAATCAAGAAAGATCGTTTCAGTGTACTCGATAAAATCAAAGAAATTAATAGTAAATCCAATGTGCCATTTACCTTAAGCATAGCTGTATCTAATGAAGGAAAAACCGACAAAGAAAAATACAAATCAGCTCAAACTGCGATGGACATTGTTTTAGGGCGTGGAGGAGATCAAGCTGTCATCCGTCAAAATGAAATTTACAAATTTTTTGGAGGAAGAGCCCAAGAAGTAGAAAAGCGAACCAAAGTAAAAGCCAGAGTAGTAGCCCATGCGCTAGAAAACTTGATACGCGAATCAGACAAAATCATGATTATGGGGCATACCAATCCTGACATTGACGCCATGGGGTCAGCCATGGGGATTTATCGTTTAGCCAAAGAGTTAGATAAAAACGCGTATATTGTCACCAGTGATCAATCCACTACCTTACAAAACTTCAAAGAATCATTAGCTAAAGAAGTAGAATACGAAGACATTTTAATCAGTAAAGAAGTAGCCGAAGAAAACGTAGACGAAAACACACTATTGGTCATTGTAGACACACATAAAGCAACATACGTAGAAGCACCAGAACTATTAACTAAAACTAAAAAAGTAGTTATCATAGACCATCACCGAAGAAGTGCGGACTACATCGAAAACGCAACACTTACTTTCCAAGAGGTATATGCTTCCTCAGCAGCAGAATTAGTCACCGAACTATTGCAATATGCAGAAACAAAAATCAACTTAAGAACCATAGAAGCAGAAAGTCTATATGCAGGAATCATGATGGACACCAAAAACTTTACGTTCAAAACAGGAGTAAGAACCTTCGAAGCAGCAGCCTATTTACGAAGATGTGGAGTAGACATCATTCGTGTCAAAAAATGGTTCCAAAGTGACTTGCCAAGTTTCAATCGCATTGCGGAAATCGTCAAAAATGCAGAAATTGTTAATGACAGCATAGCCATAGCATTATACAATCGAAAAGCCAAAGACGCTAACCTAATCTGTGCCAAAGCAGCAGACGAATTACTCACCATCAGCAACATAACAGCATCCTTCGTATTAGGCAAATTAGGAGACAAAATCTGCATCAGCGGAAGATCCATAGGAGACATCAACGTACAAATCATCCTCGAAAAATTAGGAGGTGGAGGTCACATCACACTAGCTGGAGCACAAGTTGAAGGAATGACCATAGAAGAAGTAAAACAAGAATTAATCATTCGTATTAATGAATACTTTACCGAAATAGAAAACTAACAGGTAGGGAAATAAAGGGGACGCCCTTTTCTTCCCTATTTAAAATTTCCCTATCTAAATCAAAATATTTGGTGGGGATTTTTACGTTTTTCGACTTAGTGTTTGGAACTAAACAGGTAAACATAGATAGCTACAAACTACAATTGTAGTAATATCACAAATTTAGCTATGGTCATCTTTCACTAAGTTAAAGGTATAAAAGTTTTCAAAATAAAAAATTAATCCAATAATCTTGTTAAATCAAAAATTGTATAATATAATAAAGATATTCAATAATAAATAGATAAAAAGAGCAAAATTTCTAAGAAGTAAAAATTGGCTTGTTTTTATCTAATACAGGATACAAAGGAGGAATTTAGATGAAAAGAAAAGTAGAAACAAATTATGGAATAACCTTAATCGCATTAGTAATTACCATAATTGTTCTTCTTATTTTAGCAGGTGTCACAATAGCTACGCTAACAGGGGAAAATGGAATATTAACTAAAGCGACTAAGTCAAAAGAAGACACTGTAATTGGCAGAGAAAAAGAAGAAATAGTAGTAGCACAGAATGGAGCAAAGACAGATAATTTAGGGCAAATAGTAACAGCAGAGGAATTTAACGATCAATTTACTGCGAATGGAACAAAAGCAACAGCAAGTGGTTCAAATCCAATAAAAGTAACTTTTACTGAAACAAATCATGTATATGAAGTGAACGAACAAGAGGAAATCCAAGGACCAATCGTAAACGTAGCCAGCCAAATAAAAGTAGGAGACTATGTAAATTATGTACCGAATGGATTAGATACACAATATACTACGAATTATGATTTAGTAACTATACCAAATCAAACCATGCATGTACAAACTGATTTAAAATGGAGAGTATTATCCATAGAAGCTGACGGAAAGTTAACCCTGATTAGTGATACCCCAACATCCGAAACATTAGAATTAGGTGGGATAGATGCCTACAATGAAGGGCAAACAATTTGTGATAAAATGAGTGAATACTTGTATTCTTATGGAGATGCGATAAAGGCGAGAAACTTAAAATTATCAGACGTAAAAAAGACATTTACAGAGCAAACGATAAATATAATTGAAAATTCAACCAATAAAGAAGGAATAAAATATGGTGAAACGAAAGAATATTTCAGTAATTTAAATTTTCCTGCTCGATTAATTAATGAAAAATATCCAGTCGTAGATGGGGCACCATCAGATTGGGAAGACGATCATGAAAAAGAAGCTGGAATTGATTATTCTCGTTTTAGAGTAGAACAGGCAGAATCTTCTTTAATTATTCCTCAAACTGCGATACAATTAAAAGAAATTAATGAGAGCCATTTTAAAAATAAAATCTATTACGATATGTTTATTCATAGTCCAGAGGCAAATTGGAATTACTTTTTAGCTAGTAGGTGTATTGATTTAGGAACAAGTTATGCTACCTATGGATTGCAAAGATTTATTATAGGAATGATTACTAGTACAGCTACATATGCTTCTAATCAAACTGACTTAGATAGAGCCTATATTTCGACTGAAGCAGCCTTAAGACCAGTTGTTCAAGTAGAAAATTATTATCAAGTAGATACTAGTACATATGAGAATGGAAGAGATGAAAATGGGGTATGGCAATTAGAATTTGAACTAATTAATCATCCTGCTTAAGAACATAAATCCTTTTGGGGAATAGTCCCGGAAGGATTTTTATTTTTAATTTTCTACTATAGGTTGAAAAATTCCCCAAAATGAGGTAAAATACAAAAATAAGAAAGGCGTGATGAAAAATGAAAGTAATCTTAAAAGCAGATATCAAAGGAGTAGGAAAAAAAGACGAAGTAATTAACGCATCAGACGGTTATGCGAGAAACTTTTTATTTCCTAAAAATTTAGCCATAGAAGCAAACACTGAAAACATGAGCAAATGGAAAGCAAAGCAAGAATCCAATCAATATAAAAAAGATCAGGAAAAAGAACAAGCTAAAAGAACAGCAGAAAAGCTTTCCAAACTTACTGTAATCATTCCCGTAAGAAGTGGGGAAAACGGAAAAATTTTTGGAGGAGTATCCTCCAAAGAAATAGCAGAAACACTACAAAAAGAATACAACATCATGGTTGACAAGAAAAAAATTGACTTAAAAGAAACCATCAAAACCATAGGAGTAAAAACAGTTGAAATTCGTTTATTTGAAGGCGTAATTGGAAAAGTTAAAATTGATGTACGACCAACTGAAAAATAAAAAAGCAAAACTAATCAAATTTTATTTATCAAGAGAAACTCCTACCAACGAAAGAATGAAAGTAAAAATAGTGAAGAGCAAAAAAGGAGAAAACTATGGAACTAGGAAAAGTACCACCACACGACTTAGAAGCCGAACAAGCTGTATTAGGAAGTATGTTAACTGACCGTGATGCAGTAGCCTCTAGTATCGAAGCCTTAAAACCAGACGATTTTTACCGTGAGGACAATCGAGCAATCTACGAAGCTATGTTAAATCTATACACAAGAGCAGAGCCAATTGACCTAATTACCGTAAAAGCAGAATTAGAATCAATGGGCAAATTTGAACAAGTTGGTGGACTAGAATATTTAGCAGAACTTCCCGACAAAGTTCCCACCACAGCTAATGCCATCAAATACATCAAAATCGTAGAAGAAAAATCAGTTCTCCGCCACTTAATCAAAACAGCCAATGAAATCGTAGAACTAGGTTATGATCCAACAGAAGACGTAGAAGACATCATGGAAGGAGCAGAAAAGAAAATCTTTAACCTAATGCAAGACCGTAACCAAAAAGGTTACACTCCAATTAAAGACGTTCTAGTTGATAGTTTTACTCAATTAGAAGAACTCTACAATCGAAAACAACACATTACAGGAGTGCCAACAGGTTTCTCTGATCTAGACTATCGTACAGCAGGTCTGCACGGATCAGAACTCATCCTCATTGCTGCCAGACCAGCCATGGGAAAATCAGCCTTTGCCCTAAACATAGCCACTAATGCGGCAGTCAGAGCACACGTACCAGTCGTTTTATTTAGCCTAGAAATGTCAAAAGAGCAAATGGTTAACCGTATTTTATGTAGTGAAGCTATGGTAGACAGCAACAAAGTCAGAACTGGAAAACTAGAAGAAGAAGACTGGGCAAAACTAGCAGGTGCCATAGGACCACTATCAGAAGCAGATGTCTATATAGACGACACACCGGGAATTTCGGTCATGGAAATTCGTGCCAAATGTAGAAAACTAAAACTAGAAAAAAACATCGGTATGGTAGTTATCGATTACTTGCAATTAGTACAAGGAAGTAACAAACGAAACGGTAGTAGAGAGCAAGAAATATCAGAAATCAGCCGATCCCTAAAAATACTAGCCAAAGAACTAAGTGTACCAGTCATCGCCCTATCCCAGCTATCTAGAGCGGTAGAACAAAGACCAGACCATAGACCAATGTTATCTGATTTACGTGAATCAGGGGCCATCGAGCAAGATGCCGATATCGTCATGTTCCTCTATCGTGACGACTACTACAACGAAGACAGCGAAAAGAAAAACATAGCCGAAATCATCATAGCCAAGCACAGAGGAGGATCAACAGGAACCGTAGACCTAGGATGGCTAGGAAGTTACACCAAATTCGTCAACCTAGAAAGACGATTTGATGACTAAAAAAGAGGGAGAGAGAAAAGGGAAGAGAGAAGAGGGAAAAAAAGGGGACGCCCTTTTTTTCCCTATTGTTTTTTTCCCTATTTACAAATTAATGATATAGATATTTTAATTTAGAGATAAGAGATAAGAGACAAGTGGCAAAATTAATTGTTTCAATTTAATTTACTAGGAAAAAACAATAGGGAAATTTTAGATAGGGAAAAAAAGGGCGTCCCCTAGAGAAAGGGTAATCATACATGAAAGAAAAAGTATTCCAAACCATAAAAAAATATAACCTAATTGAGCCAAAGGATAAGATATTACTTGGCGTATCTGGTGGACCAGATTCACTGGCTATGCTTACTCTTTTTCAAGAGATGAGGCAAATGCTTGAAAATGAGTTGCCATTTACGTTTGCTGTTGCTCATGTTAATCATGGGATCCGCCCAGAAGCTGTTCGAGATGAGGAGTTTGTTCGTGATATTTGCGAAAAAAATGAAATTGATTTTTATTCTGTTTGTATAGATGTGGCAAATATTGCTCATACTAAAAAAATAGGAATGGAGGAAGCAGGAAGAAAGGAACGTTATCATTTTTTTGATCAAGTAGCTAAAAAAATTGGAGCCAATAAAATTGCTACTGCTCATAACCAAAACGATAAAGTAGAAACAATGATCATGAATGTACTTCGTGGTAGTGGTATTTCTGGCTTGAAGGGAATAGAACCAATACGAAACGGCAAATACATTAGACCATTATTAGAATGTAACCGAGACGAAATAGAACAATTTTGTGAAGAAAACCACCTTCAACCTAAAATTGATCAAACTAATTTTGACAATACGTATACGAGGAACAAAATACGTAATGTGGTCATTCCGTATTTACAACAAGAATTTAATCCGAATATCTTAACAACCATGGATCGCTTAGCTAAAATCGTTACCGAAGAAGAAGAATATATGGATAAACAAGTACAAAAAATCTATACGGAAATCAAGGAAACAGAGGATAAGCATACCATTATTTTATCTTTGCCAAAGTTCAATTCCCAAGAAAAAGTGATAAAAGCAAGAATCATTTTATATACTATAACAAGGCTTTTAGGAACTGCCCAAGGGATAGAAAAAATACATATAGAAGATATCATTAAACTAGCACAAAATAATAGAGGAAACAAATGGCTCATGCCAAATAAAAAAATAAAAGTTTTCGTAAAAAAGGGTCAAATTTCTTTTTGGGTTCAAGAGTAATGATCCGTAAAGGCTTAGAGACTGCTTGAAAGTTGTCACAAAAAAGTTACAAAAAAACACTTGAAAAAGGAAAAAATCTATGGTATAGTCCAAGCAAATACGTTAAATTGCTAGAAGTAAGCCTTCTTCCTAAAGAATGGTAACTTCAAGAAAAGGGAGGAATTATTTTGAAAAATGGCATAAAGACATTGGCGATGTGGTTAATTATCGGAATTATTTTCCTAATTGTCTTATCATCCGTCATTGAAAATTCAAACACAAAATTAAAGTATTCAGATTTAATCAACAAAATGAATGAAGGAAAAGTAGAGTCCATTCAGATTGAGGCAGATGGTAAAACAGCTACTGTGGCGTTATCAGATGATAAAATCAAAAAAGAAGTAAATATACCTAATATGGAAAACTTCATGAACTACTCAGAAGAGTTTATCAAAAATGGATCATTTACCTTAGAAGAAAAATCACAATCTATATTTGTTACGATTCTTAGTTTATTAACACCATTTGGATTATTAATTATTTTCTTCATTTTCTGGTTCTTCATGATGGGAGGGTCAGGAAACAATCAACCAGGAGGAAAGACCTTAAGTTTTGGAAAAAGCAAAGCGAGAATGATGACACCTGCTGATCGCAACAAAATTACGTTTGAAGACGTAGCTGGTGTAGATGAAGAAAAAGAAGAATTGCAAGAAATTGTTCAATTCTTAAAAAATCCAAAGAAATTCACCGATATGGGAGCAAGAATTCCTAAAGGAGTATTATTAGTAGGCCAGCCGGGTACTGGTAAAACATTACTTGCCAAAGCAGTAGCAGGTGAAGCAGGAGTTCCTTTCTTTATCATCAGTGGATCTGACTTCGTAGAAATGTTTGTTGGTGTAGGTGCATCTCGTGTAAGAGACTTATTCGAAGAAGCCAAGAAAAATGCTCCATGTATTATTTTCATCGATGAAATTGATGCTGTAGGACGCCAAAGAGGGGCAGGTCTAGGGGGAGGACACGACGAAAGAGAACAAACCCTAAACCAATTGCTAGTGGAAATGGATGGATTCTCAGACAACGAAGGCGTTATCGTATTAGCAGCAACCAACCGCCCAGATGTATTAGACAAAGCCTTACTACGTGCAGGAAGGTTTGACCGTCAAATCGTAGTAGGAGCACCAGACGTAAAAGCAAGAGAACAAATCTTAGAAGTTCATAGTCGAAAAAAACATCTAGCAGATGATGTTGACCTAAAAATCATTGCCAAAAACACATCAGGATTTTCAGGAGCTGACCTAGAAAATGTATTAAATGAAGCAGCATTATTAGCAGCCAGAAGAAATTTAACTGAAATTGGAATGAGAGAAATCGAAGATGCCATGGTAAAAGTAACTATGGGACCAGAAAAGAAAACAAGAGTCAGAAGTGAAAAAGAAAATAAATTAGTATCATATCATGAAGCAGGTCATGCCGTAGTTAGCCATTACTTAGAAACGCAAGACCCAGTTCACCAAATATCCATTGTTCCAAGAGGAATGGCAGGAGGATACACCATGTATCGTCCAACAGAAGACAAAAACTTCATGTCCAAAACGGAAATGGAAGAAAACATCGTTTCTTTACTTGGTGGACGTGTGGCTGAGGCACTAATTTTAAATGATATTTCAACAGGAGCAAGCAATGACATTGAACGAGCAACCCAAATTGCTAGAAGTATGGTAACCAAATACGGAATGAGTGAACGAATTGGAACATTAATGTTAGGTTCAGACCAAGGAGAAGTCTTCTTAGGAAGAGACTTTGCTCAATCCAAAACCTATTCCGAAGAAACAGCTAGCATCATTGACGAAGAAGTAAAACGTATTATTGATCAGGCTTATCAGCAAGCAAAACAAATTTTAACTGATCATATCGATAAATTACACGCTGTTGCTGGAATTTTATTAGAAAAAGAGAAAATTGAATCAACAGAATTTGAAGCAATTTTTACTAATGTTTAATATAAAGGGAAAAAAGTATAGATAGAAATCTATGTTTTTATCTGAAGTAGACCATGCAAAATATCCGAATGTAACTCAAAAATATCGTTTTGAGGAGGTAATCGATGAATAAACTAAGTAAAATCCTTATAGGTGTTATTGTTATTTTAATTATTGTACTTGCAATGGTTACCGTTAAATACTTAAAGCAAAGAGACTTGATTTACGAATATATGGGAAACTACAATTTTTCAGCTGAAAAGGTAAACAATTCTATAAATTAAAAAAATAAAATTCTTAAAAACTTAAAAAAGGGCAAGTAATCAAGTAAAAAATTACTTGTCTTTTGTGATATAATAGAAATACAAGATAGTAAGTTGTTGCTGAGGTTGTGTTTAAAATTATAAAGGAAAATGAAGTTAAATTTAGAATGAGTATATTGTTTTTAATATGCTCATTTCTATTATTTTATTATAAAAAACTTTATTGTATAAATTTCTTTCATGCATTTAATTATGTGAATTAAATAAATTATTGTATAATATAAGTAGAGCTCTATATATTGTAAACTATCAAATAAAAAATGTAAGGAGGGAATTGTCATGAGAGAATTATTCGTAGAAAAAGTAATTAATACAACAGAAAATTTTTTAGACAATAACCAAAGAATAAGATTAAAAGAAATGCTTACAGAAATATGCTTAAATTATCAAATTGAAATTATAGAACAAACTAAAAAGCAAGAAACACAAAAGAATAATACAGATATATTAAATAAATTTATATCATCTAAAGAAATTGAAGGTTGCTCAAATAGAACTTTAAATTACTATAAAGATAATATAAGCAAAATGTTAGAGACAATAAATCTTCCAATAGATGAAATTACTACTGAAATATTAAGAAATTATTTATCAGATTATAAAAGTAATTCGAATGCAGGTATGGTAACAATAGACAATATAAGAAGAACATTATCAAGTTTCTTTGCTTGGTTAGAAAACGAAGATTATATTGTTAAAAGTCCAGTTAGGAGGATTCATAAAGTAAAAGCAACTAAAAAAGTTAAAGAAACATTTACAGATGAGAATTTAGAAAAGTTAAGAGATACTTGCTCAAATGTGAGAGATTTAGCAATATTAGAACTATT
>JAETON010000021.1 GCA_021771695.1 Lachnospiraceae bacterium
TTGTATGAACATAAAAATAAACCACCTGCTATGCAGGTGTGTTCCGAGACAGCTTTAGCTTCAAGAAAACCTCCTGTGTTATAATTTATGAAGGTTCGCCAACCGAAATAAATTATAAACATAGGAGGTATCCAAATGGATAATAATAGTCTATCACATACAACATGGAATTGTAAGTACCATGTTGTTTTTGCACCAAAGTTTCGAAGAAAAATAATATATGGGCAAATAAAACAGGATGTGGCACAAATTTTAAGTATGTTGTGTAAGAGAAAAGGGATAGAAATTATAGAAGCAGAATGTTGTAGGGATCATGTTCATATGTTACTAAAAATTCCGCCAAAATATAGTGTTTCACAGATTATGGGGTATCTAAAAGGAAAAAGTTCTCTTATGATATTTGATAGACATGCAAATTTAAAATATAAGTATGGGAATCGGCATTTTTGGTGTCGTGGCTATTATGTAGATACGGCTGGAAAAAATGCGAAAAAAATTGAAGAGTATATAAGGAACCAATTACAAGAAGATATAGAATATGATCAAATGACACTAAAAGAATATATCGACCCGTTTACGGGTGAGCCAGTAAAATAGGGAAAAATAAAGCCCGTTAACGGGCAATCCAGAAAACGAAGTGCGGTTGGCGGACGAATTCAGAGCATCTTTAGATGCAAGCAGGTAACAGTCCCTTATAGGGACAGGACAAACTACCGGCTAAGCCGGTAGTCCTGATTTTAAGCTCTGTAACCGTGTACGTCAATATTTTCAAGACAGCAGGAATTTATCAGTTAAGATTCAGCATATGGTGCAAAATATTGCGTGGTTTGAATATATTATTACAGGTTCAGAATTGGAAGCACTGGTATTGGAAAGCAATCTGATTAAAGAGCATCGTCCGAAGTATAACACGATGCTGAAAGACGACAAGAATTATCCATATATTAAAGTGACGACCAATGAAGATTTTCCAAGAATTATGCTGGTAAGAAAGATGAAGCAGGACCATTGTAAATATTTTGGACCTTATACCAGTACAGGAGCCGTGAATGATACGATAGAACTTCTGCGGAAAATATTTAAAATCCGCACTTGCAACAGGAAACTTCCGAAAGATATGGGGAAGGACAGGCCGTGCCTTTATTATCAAATCAAACAATGCAACGGACCATGCCAAGGGTACATTTCCAAAGAAGATTATGGAAAACAGATCGAAGAAGCACTGGGTTTCTTGAATGGAAATTATAAAGAGGTTGCACAGGAGCTTCAAAAGAAGATGGAAGAGGTATCTGCCCAGTTGGAATTTGAACAAGCAATGGAATACCGTGATTTACTGCGAAGCATTGAGAAGATTATGGATCGTCAGAAAATTAATACCAAAGGATTTGAGGATCGGGATATGATTGCCATGGCAAAAGACAAGCAGGATGCTGTCGTGGCAGTATTTTTTATCCGGCAAGGGAAACTTTTGGGCAGAGAGCATTTTCATATGGATTTAAATGAAGAAACAGCAGATGAAGAAATTCTTGGAGCATTTATTAAACAGTTTTATGCAGGAACACCGTATCTTCCGGCAGAGATTTTTTTAGAATATCCAATTGAAGATATGGAAATTATCGAAAAATGGTTAAGTAAAAAAAGAGACGGGAAAGTCCGGTTAAAGGTTCCTGTGAGGGGACAGAAACATCGGATGGTAGAAATGGCAAAAGAGAATGCCGAAAATATTTTGCGCATGGATCGGGAAAAAATAAAACGGGAAGAAAAACGTACCATTGGTGCGGTTCATGAAATAGAGCAGCTTCTTGGAATCCGGGGACTGAAACGAATGGAGGCATTTGATATTTCTAATATCAGTGGATTTCAAACGGTGGCATCTATGGTGGTTTTCGAAAAAGGGAAAGCCAGAAAACGGGATTATCGAAAGTTCCGGTTGAAAACCATTGAAGGACCAAATGATTATGCCAGTATGGAAGAAGTGTTGACACGAAGATTTCTTCATGGAAAGAAAGAATTGGAAGAAATGGAAAAAGAGGGAAAAGATGTCCAGCTTGGAAGTTTTACGAAATTTCCGGATTTGCTTTTGATGGACGGCGGAAAAGGACAGGTCAACATTGCATTAAAAGTATTGGAAAAACTGGATATTCATATTCCAGTGTGTGGAATGGTAAAAGATGACAATCATAGAACGAGGGGATTGTATTATAATAATGAGGAAATCATTTTTCCAAGAAATAGTGAAGCATTTTTGCTGGTAACCAGAATTCAGGATGAGGCACATCGTTTTGCAATTGAATACCACCGCTCTCTAAGAGCAAAGGGACAGGTTCATTCAGTATTGGATGATATTAAAGGTGTAGGACCGAAAAGAAGGAAAGCACTGATGAAGCATTTTAAAGATATTTCGATGATTAAAACTGCTTCAAAAGAGGAATTAATGCAGGTTCCGGGAATGGATCAAAAGACAGCTGCAGCAGTCTATGATTTTTTTCATTTTTCTATGGAACAAAATATGATAAAATAAAATATAACAGTTAAATAATTAGGCAGCGCGGGGCCACGGAAGGGAGAAAAAGCGATGAATAAGGAACATAAAGTTTCTGTGCATGACATGGTGAAAGAATTAAAATTAAAAGAAGTTTTACCAGAAATCAATACGAAAGATATATTTATTACACAGGCAGAGATTAACCGTCCGGCACTGCAGCTGGCGGGATATTTTGAGCAGTTTTCCAGCCAGAGAGTACAAATTGTAGGGCTGGTTGAATATATGTATTTACAGAAAATCATTAAGGATGAAGTAGCTGCGGATGCTATTTTTGAACAATTTTTCGGGGAAAAAATCCCATGTTTGGTTTTTTGCAGGGGACTGAAACCATATGGGCCAATGTTAAAAGTGGCAAGGAAATACAAAGTGCCGGTTTTAATTTCAAACAGTACGACGTCAGAATTCATGGCAGAAGTGATTCGATGGCTGAGAGTTGTTCTTGCACCAAGTATTTCTATACATGGAGTTTTGGTTGATGTATTTGGAGAAGGTATTTTAATTACCGGAGAGAGCGGTATTGGAAAGAGTGAGGCGGCATTGGAGCTGATTAAACGAGGGCATCGTTTAGTTTCCGACGATGTTGTAGAGATTAAACGTGTCAGCAAAGATACATTGGTAGGGACATCTCCGGAAGTCACAAGATTCTTTATTGAACTTCGAGGAATTGGGATTATTGATGTAAAGAATTTGTTCGGTGTAGAAAGTGTGAAGATGACTCAGAATATTGATTTGGTAATTCAGCTGGAAGACTGGAACAAAGATGCGGATTATGACCGTTTGGGATTAGAAGAAAACTATGTAGAATATTTAGGGAATAAGGTTGTGGCACATTCTCTTCCAATCAGACCGGGACGAAATCTTGCGATTATTGTAGAGGCCGCGGCAATTAATCATAGACAGAAGAAGATGGGATATAATGCAGCACAGGAATTATATAAAAGAGTAACGGGGCAGTTGGAGGTATAAAAGATGAAATACTTATATGGAATTGATGTTGGAGGAACTACTGTAAAATTAGGTCTGTTTTCAGAAGAAGGCACATTGATTGAAAAATGGGAAATTGCGACTAGAACAGAGGAAAACGGAAAATATATTCTGGAAGATATCGCAGAGGCGGTAAAAGAAAATATTGCAAAACATGAAATCACGAAAGGAAACCTTTTGGGAGCAGGAGTTGGAGTTCCGGGAGCTGTTTTAGAATTTACAAAAGTAAATGAGTGTGTCAATCTCGGATGGGGAAGTGTCAATGTGGGAGAAGAACTTTCCGCCAGGCTTGACTGTCCTGTAAAAGTCAGTAATGATGCAAATGTAGCGGCTCTTGGAGAATTGTGGATGGGTGCCGCCGCAGATTATAAAGATGCGGTGATGGTAACTCTTGGAACAGGTGTCGGCGGTGGAATTATTGTGAATGGAAAGATTATTGACGGAAGCCGCGGGTATGGCGGGGAAATTGGACATATGACAGTTGACCCTTTCGATGACAGAGTATGCAATTGTGGAAAGACCGGATGTCTGGAACTGTATGCTTCTGCTACGGGGATTGTCTATGAAACGGAAAAAGCATTAAAAGAAACCAATCAGGACTCAGGACTTCGGAATTTAGAAAATATCACAGCAAAAGATATTTTTGATTGTGCAAAAGAAGGCGATGCATTTGCCATGAAACAGGTAGATGGTCTGGGTAAGAAACTGGCATTGGCATTTGGAAATATTGCATTGATGGTGGATCCGGAAGTATTTGTTATAGGCGGCGGAGTATCCAAAGCAGGACAGATTTTGTTAGATGCTATTGAAAAACATTATGCTGCATATACTTTTGGGAAAGCCGAAGATGGAAAATTTGTATTAGCAACTCTTGGGAATGACGCAGGAATATATGGTGCAGCTAGTCTGGTGCTGCTGTAATGAAAAATATTGGAGGAATCATGGATACGGTGATGAATCAGTTAAAAGAGGTAATTTCAGAAGACAAAATTTTATTCAATGAGCCGATGAAGAATCATACGACATTCCGTATTGGAGGACCTGCAGATGTTTTTATCGTGCCAGAGACGATAGAGGATATAGAAAAGGTATGTAAAATTGCCAGAGAGCAGGAAATTCCAATATTCGTTCTTGGAAATGGAAGTAATCTTTTGGTTGCAGATCAGGGGATGGAAGGGATTGTTCTCCAGATTTATAAAAATTTCAGCGGGGTTTCCGTTGATGGAAATGAGATTACAATAAAAGCAGGAACGCTGCTTAGTGTTGCAGCAAAAACAGCATTGGCGGAAGAATTGACAGGATTTGAATTTGCTGGAGGAATTCCGGGTACATTTGGCGGAGCAGTTGTCATGAATGCAGGAGCTTACGGCGGTGAGATGGTGCAGGTATTAAAAGAAATCACTGTTTTGACAAAGGAAGGTGAAGTAAAGACAATTTCGGCAGAGGAATTAGAACTGGGGTACCGCACCAGTAATATTTTAAAAAATGGATATGTTGTTCTTAGCGGGACTATTTCACTGCAAAAAGGAAAAACAAGAGAAATTCAGGAGAAAATGGAAGAATACGCACTTGCCAGAAGAACGAAACAGCCATTAGAATATCCAAGTGCAGGAAGTACCTTTAAGCGTCCGAAAGGGTATTTTGCGGGGAAACTGATTCAAGATGCCGGTCTTCGAGGCTATCAGGTAGGCGGTGCACGGGTTTCCGATAAGCATTGTGGGTTTGTTATCAATCAGGAAAATGCAACGGCGGCAGATGTGATGCAGTTGATCCAAGATGTGCAAAAAAGAGTAAAGGAACAGTTTGGTGTAGACATTGAGCCGGAAGTGAAAAGAGTTGGACGTTTTTAAAGAGGAAATATTATGAGATTTGTAATTGTAACAGGAATGTCGGGAGCAGGAAAAAGCAGTGCATTAAAAATGCTGGAGGATGTAGGATATTTTTGTGTGGATAACCTTCCAGTGGCATTATTGGATAAATTTGCACAGATGACATTGGATAAAACAGCAAAAGTTGAAAATGTGGCTCTTGGAATTGACATCCGAAATGGAGAGGGAATTGGGGAATTGGAGGCAATGCTTGGCAAGATTGAAGAGATGGGCATTTCCTTTGAGATTCTTTTTCTAAATGCAAGCAACCGTATTTTATTAAAACGCTATAAAGAGACGAGGAGAAATCATCCATTATCCCGTAATGGGAGGGTAGAGGATGGAATTGCAAAAGAGCGGGAGGCTATGAAATTCCTTTTGGAAAGTGCAACCTATGTGATTGATACCAGTCAGCTGTTAATTCGTGAATTAAAAGAGGAAATTGAACGTATCTATGTGGATGGAGAGACTACGGAAAGATTTCAAATAGCAGTGGTGTCTTTTGGCTTTAAATTTGGAATTCCAGCAGATGTAGATCTTGTATTTGATGTGAGGTTTCTTCCAAATCCCTTTTATGATTTGGAACTTCGTCCATTAACAGGGAATGATAAAGCGATTCAAGATTTCGTTATGAAATATGATGAAGCAGTGCTGTTCCTTGAAAAATTGGACGATATGATGGAATTTTTGATTCCAAATTATATTAAGGAAGGGAAATATAATCTGGTAATTGGAATTGGGTGTACCGGAGGGAAACACCGTTCAGTAACGATTGCCAATGCATTGGCAGAAAAATTAGAGCATTTGCCATATTCTATCAAAGTTGAGCATAGAGATATAACGAGGTAAGAAATGTCATTTTCAAGCAATGTAAAAGAAGAGTTATCCAGAAACGAAACAGGAGCCAGACATTGCAAAATCGCAGAACTTGCAGGTTTTATACGGTTTTGCGGAGATGTCATAAGAGAAGAAGATAAGTTTCAAATTCAGATTCATACAGAGACAGTATCTGTGGCAAAACGCTTTTATACCTTGGTAAAAGATTTGTTTAAAATTCAAGCAAGGATACAAGTCAGTCGAAATGATTTCTTGAAAAGAAGTCGAAATTACACAGTTAGTGTTGACAATCATCACGATTCTGTTTTAATATTGAAAGCAGTAAAACTGATGGAGGCAGATAAAACCGGAATGGTTTTGCAGAATACATGCTGTAAGCGGGCATATATCCGTGGTGCATTTCAGGCGGCAGGTTCCATGAGTGATCCGGAAAAGAATTATCATTTGGAAATTGTTTCAAGTGATGAGGAGACTGCAGAGCAGTTAAAAGAGGTCTTGAATTTTTTTGAATTGGATGCTAAAATTGTTTTGCGCAAGAAGTATTATGTGGTCTATATGAAAGAAGGTTCTAAGATTGTAGATGCTTTGAATATTATGGAAGCGCATATAGCTTTAATGGAACTTGAGAATGTAAGAATTCTGAAGGAGATGCGTAATACAGTAAACCGCCGGGTGAACTGTGAAACAGCCAATATTAATAAAACAGTTTCCGCTGCTGTAAAACAGGCACAAGACATTCGATATATCATACAGCATAAAGGTATTCATCATTTGAATAAAGGATTACAAGATGTTGCTTATTTACGTTTAGAGAACCCTGAAGCTACGTTAAAGGAGCTTGGAGACATGCTGGATCCTCCAGTAGGAAAATCCGGAGTCAATCATCGTTTGAAGAAAATAAGTAAGATGGCAGAAGAGATGAGATTAGGAGGAAAAGGATGATTTCTAAAAATGTGAAAGTTCAGGCATTAAATGAAGCAGACAGACCAGTCGCCTTTCTCGTGCAGATGGCAAGTCAGTTTGAAAGCAAGATTTTATTTGAGACTGGAAATGTACAGGTGAATGTGAAAAGTATTATGGGTATGATGAGCCTTGGGTTAAATCAGATTGAGGATTTGACAGTTGTAGCAGATGGGGCAGATGAAGAAGAGGCTGTCGCACAGATAGAAAATTATCTTACAAAAGGAGCATAGATTGGTCTATGCTTTCATATATGCCGAAATAGCTCAGTTGGTAGAGCACTTCACTCGTAATGAAGGGGTCGCCGGTTCAAGTCCGGTTTTCGGCTGTCTAGGAATGGCGTAAATACGTTGTTTGTAAAAAATTAGAAGCACCTGTGAATAGGTGCTTCTAATTTTTTTGTAAATGTTTCAGTATTTTGAACTTGTTTTTTTCTACGTTTGTATATATTATAGAGTTTTTGAATATTGAGTACCTTTAATTTGGGGAAAGGCGTTTAAAAAGATTTATGGTTTCTTATGATGAAAAAGTGATGAGTATTTATAAAAGCCATGAGGCATTTGAAGAATGGGAGGAGAATTAAAAGAAGGGAAATGATAATAATTTTATGAAGCAGGAACAGCAAACAATCCAATTTGAGGCGGATAATAGGTGAAGATCATAAAACATGCCATAATAATAAATATAACAATACAAAATAGTGGGATGCAAGACGTTATTTTATGTGACAGTGTGAGCTTATAAATTGAGTAAAAAGCCAATAGCACACTTAATGCGAAAACAGCAATGTCCAGTATAAAAATGTTGTAACCCAAAATACCGGTATAAGTATAAAAGATAGCAGGAATCAGAAATGTTCCCATTAAAATTCCAATGGATAAAGAAGAAAGAATATAAGGATGCTTTTCATTCAGACTTTTGTACATAAAAATAGAATAAAGCAGCATTGGAAAGAACACTAATTTCATGTGTTCCCATGTCGATTCATTTACAGGACAGAAGAAACCAACGATAAAGTTGTTTCCGCTCCATCTATAAATAAAGTGAGATAGTGTTCCCGTAATTAAAACAAAAAGCGTACCAATGATTGTATATTTTTTTAGTTGATTCATATTAATCACCCTAGATCAGTATATGCAATAAATGGCATTTTAAATCATTGAATTATAGAACATAAGAGTTTTTTAAGAGGGTATAGGATTTATTGACAGAAAAATTCGGTGTCTCAAAGATGAGGCACCGAATAAAAAATTTTTAAAAATTTACATGCTTAATTTCACAAAATTATAAAATTAATCCCTCTCAACCCTTACATATACTGTTTTCTTAATTTTTTTATTAGCTTTTGCAGTAATTGTGATTTTTGCTTTGCCGACTCTGCGTCCATAAACTTTTCCTTTTTTTACTTTGATAATCCGGCTGTTAGAAACTTTATAACGTAACCCACGGTTTTTATATTTTCCGCCGACAAGTCTTGCTTCAATATCTTCCCATTCCCCTTTGTCAATCTCTATATATTTGTCATCTACAACGATTTTTGCTTTTCCAGAGGTTTTTACTGTAACTTTGCAGGTTTTCTTAATGTTTGTACCGGAAATATAGCATGTAATGGTTGCCTTTCCGGCTTTTTTAGCAATAAATTCCATATCATTGCCAGTGCGGTCACGGTCTTCAAATGCTACGATTTTTTTATTGCTGGTTTTCCATCTTAAATAATCATCTTCACAATCTCTTGGCGATGCATAAGCGCGGAGTTTGAATTTGCTTCCGATTTTCACAGTACGGGAAGAATAGTTTAATTTTTTAATATTAGTTGGTTTTGGATCCATGTCTGCCAAAACATTGACGGCCAGCAGGGAAGTTAAAAGTAAAACTCCGGTTAATAAAATACTAATTTTTTTTCTTAATTTTTTCATGCTAAACTCCTTTCTTTAATCATCAATTCCAAACTTGTTTTCTAATGCATCTTCTGCCA
The DNA here is from genome assembly GCA_021771695.1 of Lachnospiraceae bacterium. Lineage (GTDB taxonomy): Bacteria > Bacillota > Clostridia > Lachnospirales > Lachnospiraceae > Anaerostipes. Next base: position 9,170 of record JAETON010000021.1, read on the forward strand.
TGTCTAGTTTATCTTCTAATTTTTCAATGGAACGTTCACGGGTTTTATAGGTTTCAAAAGACATTTCCCCGGCTTCATAGGAATGTTCAAAAGTATCATCTAAAGAATCTAAATCATTTTCAATATCATCAATTTGTTTTTTTAGATTATAAAATCGATTTTGATTTGTTTTAGAGTTTGAACTGGTTTTTGCATTGTTAACTTTTTTTGTTACAGTATTGATACGTTTTTCATAAGAAGAAAAATCATAATTGTTGTCAGATGCTGCGCTGGCAGATGCTTCTGCTGCATCTGTTTCATCGGAGGTTTCTTGTTCTGTTGCAATTTCTTGAGTAGTAGTTGCCTCTGCAGTATCTTTCTCCGTATTGGCACATCCTGTGAAAGCAAAGATAGTTAAAATAGAAAATATGAATAAAATTGATTTTGTTTTCATAATGAAACTCCTTTCCGTTATTTTTTATGTTATATTTATCATAATACCCAAAGATTAAAAGAAAATTAAAAAATAAAAGAATTTTTCATTTTTCTAGAACAGGAATTCTTGAAGGGGAAATTGGATTGTATTATAATAAATACATTATGAGATTATTAGTTGTAGAAGATGAAAAAGATTTAAGAGAAATATTAAAAAAGCGTCTAACCAAGGAACATTACAGCGTAGATGCCTGCGGTGATGGATTGGAGGCCATGGATTACATTGCAATGACTCAATACGATGGATTACTTCTGGATATTATGGTTCCCGGGAAAGACGGACTTGCTATTTTGAAGGAAATCAGAGAGCAGGGGGATGATACTCCTGTATTAATGCTGACTGCCAGAGACGGGATTGAAGATCGTGTAAAAGGCTTGGATTTAGGTGCAGATGATTATTTGGTAAAACCGTTTGCTTTTGATGAACTGCTGGCAAGAATTCGTGTCATGATGCGGAGAAAACCCAAGTTTACGTCCAATCGTCTGACCGTTGCAGATTTGGTTTTAGACAGAGACATGAAAAGAGTATGGAGAGCAGAAAAAGAAATAAAGTTATCCAGCAAAGAGTTTATGGTTTTGGAATACTTGATGCGGAATCAGAATATTGTGCTTTCCAGAAGTCAGATTGAACAAAATGTGTGGGATTTCGATTTTGAAGGCGGATCTAATGTGATTGATGTTTATATTCGGTATTTAAGAAAAAAAATTGATGAAGGATTTGACCGGAGACTGATTCATACTGTACGGGGAGCAGGTTATGTGCTGAGGGGAGAATCATGAAAAGACATTCAATAAAAGCAAAAATTACTTTCTGGTATACAGGAATTGTAGCGGTTATATTAGGCACTGTTTTGGCAGCAGTGCTTATTTTCGTCAATAAAATCGGCTTATCTGCAACAGAAGAGGAAGTTCAGGGAGCAGTTACAGGATTTGTGGGAAATATCACTTTTAAAGATGATACCTATTATTTAGATAGCGATACAGAATTTTATGATGATGGAGTTATGTTCTGTGTGTATGATGAAAAAGGCAGGCTTTTATATGGCAGTATGCCGGTAGATTTTCCAAAACAAACCAGTTTGCAGTCGCATAAGTCCCGAAGTGTGAAAAAAGGACACAAGGAGTGGATGATTTATGATGGTGTTTATTCCTATGGAAATGGTAAGGCATTGTGGGTTCGGGGAATTACGTCTATTCATAATATAGAATCTTATATGAATTTGGCAATACGAGCTGTTTTATTTATTTTTCCGGGATTGATTTTGTTGATTGGATGGATAGGATATGTAATGATTCAGCGGGCATTAAAGCCGGTAGATGATATTTGCCGAAGGGCAGATGAAATCAGTGGTGGAGATGATTTGTCCAAAAGGCTGCCTATGCCGAAAGTAAAGGATGAAATTTATTATCTGACAGAACGTTTTAATGAAATGTTTGAGCGCCTGCAGCAATCTTTTGAGAATGAAAAGCAGTTTAGTGCAGATGCATCTCATGAACTGCGTACGCCGGTAACAGTTTTGATTTCTCAATGTGAATATCTTTTGGAAAATGGGGAACTTACAAAAGAACAGAAAGAAGAAGTGGAAATATTATTAAAACAAAGCCAGCGGATTTCTCAATTAGTTTCTCAGTTATTAATGATTGCCAGAGAAGAAAAAACTGTCAATGCAGAAAAATTTGAAGAGATTGATTTTGGAATGCTGACAGAAATAGTAGCAGAAGAACTGGAAATAGAGGCAGAAAAGAAATCTATCAAAATTTATACAGAAATGGATGAGAATTTAATCATTCGAGGGGATCAGACGCTGTTGATGCGGATGATGATGAACTTAATCAGTAATGCCATTTTTTATGGAAAAGAAAATGGATATGTAAAAATTTTAATAACGCAGGCAGATCATCGGATAAGAGGGCAAGTAGAAGACAACGGAATAGGAATTGGACCGGAGCATATGGATAAAATATGGAATCGTTTTTATCGTGTAGATAAAAGCCGGGCTAATGAAAATAATAGAACGGGGCTTGGTTTGTCTATGGTAAAGTGGATTGTAAAGGTTCATAATGGAACGATTGATGTAAAAAGTACTTTGGGAAAAGGAACAACATTTTTCTTTTATTTTCCAAAAGAATAAGTGGGATTTCCACAACAGATATGATATAATACGAACTTGTGAATAAATGAAAAAGTAAGGAGAATATTGTGGAAAAAAGAGAAAAATTTTCATCACGAATCGGATTTATTCTGATTTCAGCCGGATGTGCCATTGGTCTTGGAAACGTTTGGAGATTTCCGTTTATTGCGGGACAATATGGAGGTGCAGCATTTGTATTGGTCTATTTATTTTTCCTCCTTATATTAGGGCTGCCGATTATGGTAATGGAGTATGCAGTTGGAAGAGCCAGCCAGCGAAGTATTGCGGTTTCATTTCAAAAGCTGGAGCCGTCAGGAAGTAAATGGCATTGGTATAGTTACTTTGGAATGGCAGGAAATTATCTGCTTATGATGTTTTACACGACTGTGGCAGGATGGATGATTTGCTATTTTTTCAAGATGCTGAAAGGTGATTTTGTACAAAAAACGCCTGCACAGGTAGGAAATATTTTTGGAGATATGCTGTCTAATCCGGGAACACAGATTTTTTGGATGCTCGTTGTAATTATTCTTGGATTTTTGGTGTGCTCCCTTGGTCTGCAGAAAGGTGTGGAAAAAATTACAACAATTATGATGTCATGTTTATTCTTTGTAATTATCGTTTTAATTATTCGGAGTGTAACTCTTTCTGGTGCAGCAAAAGGTCTAAAATTTTATTTGGTTCCTGATTTTGGAGCAATGAAAGAACATGGAATCCGTACTGTGATTTTTGCGGCAATGGGACAGTCTTTTTTTACATTAAGTCTTGGAATTGGAGCGATTGCCATTTTTGGAAGTTATATTGATAAAAGCCGCAGATTAACAGGAGAAGCGATTAATGTTGCGGTATTGGATACGCTGATAGCTCTTATGTCCGGCTTGGTTATTTTCCCGGCTTGTTCAGCCTTTGGAGTTAGTCCGGACAGCGGACCGAATCTGGTATTTATTACACTGCCGAATGTGTTTAATGAAATGCCGGGAAGCCGTATTTGGGGAGCATTATTTTTCTTGTTTATGAGTTTTGCAGCACTATCTACTATTATTGCAGTATTTCAAAATATTCTTTCTTTTGCACAGGATTTATGGGGATGGAGTTTGAAGAAATCCATTATATTTAATGTAATTATCATCACTATTTTATCCCTGCCGTGTGCCCTTGGATTTAATGTGTGGAGTTTTCTGCAGCCATTGGGTGCAGGTTCTACCATTCAGGACTTAGAAGATTTTATTGTAAGTAATAATATCCTTCCGCTTGGTTCTTTGGTATACTTATTGTTCTGTGTTACAAGATATGGATGGGGATGGAAGAACTTTAAAGAAGAAGCAAATGCGGGAGAAGGAATTAAATTTCCATCATGGACAAGAATGTATGTGACATATATACTGCCGCTCATTGTTATTTTTATTTTTGTGCAGGGATATATTGACAAATTCTTTTAAATAGCAGAAAAACGTGTAGGTTTTAGAAAATTTTAACTTACACGTTTTTTTTGTTTTATTGTTCGGTCTGCCGTTTTAATTTACTGATAATTAATGCAACAGATAAGAAGGTTATGGCAAAAAGAAGCTGCATTCCATAACCTTTCCAAAGGGAAGAAAGTTGAACGGGGCTCAAACTTTCATTTCTGCTTAAAAGGCTGTTGTTGATTTCATACCAGTACACAGGCAGGAAATGTGCCAATGTTTTTATGGTTTTGTTCATAATATCTAAAGTAACAAAGACGCCGCAGATAAAGGACATTCCAAGGGTAATAACATTAACTACAGCACTGATTAAATCTTCATGATGAACAAGCATGCTGATGAGAAATGCCAGTGCTAAAGATACTAACATGATGCAGAAAGAATTCATTAAGTAATAATGAAAATTAGCACTTTCCAAGAATTCTCTTTTGTACATAAAGATTGGCATTAAGGTACAGATGATCCAGGTACCAATACCAATGACTGCGAATCCAAGCACTAATTGCAAATTTTGATGACGGCTGGAAACAGCAGAACATAACATTCGTTTTTTCATATCTGGCTGCATAAAAGAAAGCATAATAAAGCTTAAAACGTAACATAAAATAGACAGCAGAATATAAGGCATATATTGGAACATATAAGCATAATCTGGAGTTTCTCCGTTGGCGTTATTCGTATCCAGCAAGCTGACATCGGCTTTTTGTGAAACGTTTTTCTGTACTTTTTGAACTGCATCGGAAAGAGAAAAACCGCTTTTTACCATAATATTAACATCAGTCAAAAAAATTTGAATTTGTTGATCTACATAGTAGCCGCTGGTGCTGCCGGGTACTTTGGTAACAGGAAGTTTTTTGCCCTGTTCCAGACACAGATATTCAAAATTTTTTGGAATTGTTACGACATAGTAAATCTCCCGATAAAACAGCCGGTCTTGAAGGATACTTTGATCATCAGGGATATCCTTAATATTATGGAATTTCCCAAGATATTTGGTGAGCCCTTCAGCCAATTTTCCACCATCCCGGTCAATGACAGCAATATTTAAACGTTCTTGTGAAAAGCTTGTGGTTTCTGTTGGATTAGAACTTTTTTGGATGATGAAGCTGATGGTTAAAAAAATTGCAAAATATAAAATTACAATAGAAAGATTACGTTTGGTGATTGTTAAGAATCCTTTAAATACTGTCATAACGTTCCCTCCTTACTCCGAAAAATGCAATGCATAACATAAATATACTCATAATGGCTAAAGTAATGATACAACGGTAAAAACGGGCAGCGTCATGATAGACACCCATACAGTAAAATGCATCGCTTAACACAGCTGCCGGATTTATTCGGTTGATAATTGGGCAGTGCAGTTCAATGATATTTTTCATATTTCCGAACATAAGGCCGGCAAGAAATGCAGGAAACAATGTAATGCCTACGGAAATTCCCATTTTGATTCCAACAGATAGTTTGCTGAGACAGCCAAAAGCCAGTCCCAGACATACACCGATCATACTACCCATAAAATCTACGAGAAGAAGTAAAGTAATATGATTTCCTAGGCTGATTCCGAGTATTTTTATAATGTAAAAGTTCAGTACCAAAATATTAAAAAAATGGATGCAGCAAAGTACCAGCATATCAATGAGGATTAACGTGAATTTATGAGTAGGAGTAATGCTTCGTCTGGCACCTAACGGACTTAAATTTGCCTGTGCATCAAAGCTTGAACGTACACCAAGATAAACACCCGATAAGCAGGCAAAAGCAATCAGTGCAAAAAAGTATTGTACATTGGGGTCTAAAGTTGTTCCGCCAAGAGATTCTTCTTTGATCAAAGGTTTGTAATCAGATAAAGACTTTAATGCTGCAGGAAGTTTTTCCGGATGTGTGGCAGCAATGTCTTGTATCATAGCAGAATTTTGATTATAACTGTTTAACAAAGACGTTAAAATGCTCTCATTTACACCATTTTTTTTCACAGTTAGAGAAGGATTTTTCTGTATATAATAAATTCCCTGAACCGTATCATTTTCCAGTGCTTTTACAGCTTTGGAAGCAGAAGATTGTTTGATGTTGATGGTGTCTTTATCCAACTGTTTTAAAAACGTCCAAAAAGCCTGTGCATTTTCAGAAGAAGTATCTTTTGTAACAACTGCAACATTGACAGCTTCCCAGTCGGAGTCTCCAGATGCGGCGAGTCCGGCATTTCCAAAAGAAAAGTAGAACAAAGTTGCCAGAATTAAAGGAAAAGCCAATGCCCAAAACATATCGGATTTTTTTCGTATTACTTGTAAAAAGCGGTATTTAAATAAATGCAGCATAGAACAATCCTCCTAGTTTCTTAATTCTTTTCCAGTGATTTCAAGAAATACATCATTTAGTGTTGGAAGCTCTGAAAATACCCGGCCAAAAGTTATATCATGTTCCTGCATATAATTTAATATACGGATTAAGTTGTGCTTTGCACTTGTAAGGCGGAGCTTTAAAATTTGATTTTCATAGGAAATAGCAAATACATGAGGGAGATTACGGATATCAGCAAGAGCTTTTTGCGATAATGCAACTGCTTCCATGGTAATCGTTTCACCGGTTTTAATCATTTTCTTTAGTTCCTCGGTAGTCCCGGATGCCAGAACCCGTCCGTGGTCAATGATAGCAATACGGGAACAAATTTGTTCAACCTCTTCCATATAGTGAGAAGTATAAATAATAGTGGACCCCTGCCTGTTTAACTCTGCAATTCCTTCTAATATCCGGTTACGGCTTTGCGGGTCAACAGCAACGGTTGGCTCATCCATAATAATTAGTTTTGGTTTGTGAACAATACCGCAGGCAATATTCAGTCTTCTAAGAAGACCGCCGGAAAGTTTTTTGGGACGCATTTTTTTGTAGTCTTCCAAACCGGCGAAAGCAATCGCCTCTTCGGTCAATTTTTTTCGCTTTGTTTTATCTTTGACATATAAACCACAGAAATAATCAATGTTTTCCCAGACGGTCATTTGCTCAAAAACAGCAACATTCTGCATGACAACACCGATTTCTTTTTTGATTTCATAACTGTCCGGATGCATTTCTTTTCCGAAAATGGTGATGGTTCCTTTATCATATTTAAGCAAAGCTAACAAGCATCCAATGACCGTAGTTTTGCCGGAACCGTTGGGACCAAGAAGTCCAAAGATTTCTCCCTGCTTTATGTCAAGATTTAGATGATCCAAAGCAGTAAGGTCACCATAACGTTTTACTAAATTTTCAATATGGATCATAGGTATCCCCTCCATTTCTTTTTCTTACATTTGTTACTTGTAGTATAAATCTGCCAAGTTTATAATTGTAGTGTCGGAAATCAGAAATTCTATGACAAATGTCATTTAGGAGAAATTAAAGTATGAAACGAGTAATGGATCAAGCTGTTTTGCTTTTATATTGTTTGAATGTTGTATGGATGGAATCTGTAGATACAGCATTTATAACAGCATTTCTTGCTGCCATAATTTATGCTTCGATAAACTTTTATATGGCATCTGAAAAAGTAAATTTGGGAATGACGATAGGATATTTGTGTGCAGCATGTTTCTTTCCGCAATATATGTTCTTTTTGCCGCTTATTATATATGGAATGCTGGAGTACAAACGATATGTTTTGTCTGTTGTCGTGTTCGGACAATGTCTGTATTATTTTTTAAATCATTTAGAAATTTTATGTTTTCTTGGAATTGGATGTATGATAAGCGGGATGATGCAGGATCGAATAAAGAAATATGAAGCATTGGAGTATAAAATGAAACGGATTCGTGATGACAGTACAGAAATGAATCTGATTTTGAAAAAGAAAAATAAAATTCTGCTGGAAAAGCAGGATTATGAAATTTATACAGCAACATTAAAGGAACGAAACCGGATTGCCAGAGAAATTCATGATAATGTGGGACATATGCTGTCACGTTCCATTCTTATGGTTGGAGCTGCAAAGGCGGTTCATGGAAAGGGAAATTTAACAGAGCCTTTAGATCAATTAGAAAACACATTGAATACAGCAATGACCAGTATACGAGAAAGTGTCCACGATCTTCATGATGAGTCTGTAAATCTGCAGGAAGTGTTGCAATCTTTAGCGGAAGAATTTACATTTTGTCCGGTAGATTTGGAATATGATATGGGATATGATGTACCGAAAGAAGTAAAATATAGTTTTATTGCTATTGTAAAAGAAGCTTTACATAATATTGCGAAGCACAGCAATGCAGATAATGTAGAAATTATAGTAAGAGAGCATCCGGGATTATTTCAGCTGATTATAAAAGATAATGGAGAGACGGCATTGGAAAAAGTGATGGAGAAAGCAGAAGGGATGGGAATTGGAAATATGAAAGAAAGAGTGGAATCTATAGGTGGAACGATGCAGATTCAGAGGCAAAGGGGATTCTGCATTTATATTACAGTGCCGAAAAAGGAGGAGAATATATGAATATTGTAATTGTAGATGATGATGTTTTGGTTTCCGGGGCACTGAAAACTATTTTAGAAATGGAAAAAGAAGTAAGGATAACGGGAATTGGGCAGGATGGAAAAGAGGCAGTCACATTATATAAAAAATTAAAGCCCGATGTTATTTTAATGGATATCCGAATGAAAGAAATGGACGGCCTTTATGCTTCCAAGGAAATCCTTGCATATGATTCGGATGCAAAAATATTGCTGCTTACCACTTTCTCAGATGATGAATATATCGTAAAAGCCTTAAAATATGGGGTAAAAGGATATCTTTTAAAACAAGATTACAACAGTATTTTGCCGGCGGTACGAGCTGTCTGCATGGGGCAGACGGTATTCGGAACAGAAATTACATCGAAGATTCCCAGTCTTTTGCAGGCAAAAAATAAATTTGATTATGAAGCTTATGACATCAGTCCAAAAGAGCTGCAGGTGATAGCATTGGTTGCAGAAGGGATGAGCAATAGGGAAATTGCAGAAGAAATCTTTTTAAGTGAAGGAACCGTAAGAAACTACATCAGCAATATATTGGAAAAATTAGATTTAAGAGACCGGACGCAGCTTGCAGTGTACTATTTAACAGGAAAATAGAATGTTCATACTATCGTCGTGAAAGAATCGTAATTTAGAATGAAAATATATCCCGCAAGATTCATCTGCACAAGCGAAGTGCACAAGCTGTTTTGCGGGATATATTTGAGTTTTCTCTTATTTTGCTGCTGCTGGACGATTTACATTTGTTTTATGTTTTTTCTCATCTTTGTGCAGCAGTTTTTTAAAGCAGGATACTGCAACCATAAATCCTAATGCCATTAAAAGTAATGCAACAATTAACTGCAGTCCGTCAATCATGAATACGAATCCGCCAGTTACAAAAATTTTCTGGAAAATACCAATAACTGCTTGAATAAGAGCAGTGAAAGTCACAATTAACATGATGCACATAGGAGCATACAGCATCCATCCTTTTCTTTCTGTGGTTAATAAGAATACAGATAATGCGATTAATACCAGTGATGCTAATAATTGGTTAGCAGCTCCGAATAAAGGCCATATATTATTATATCCGCCCAAACATAGCAGGAATCCAAAGAATAATGTGATGATAGTTGCAAAATATTTATTTGTAAAGAGTTTGCGTATTCCGGTTAAATCGGAACCATCAGCAGCTTCACCAAGGAATAATTCTTGGAATGACATACGTCCGATTCTTGCTACAGAATCTAAAGATGTCAGTGCCAGTGCCGATACGCACATTGTCATAAAGCATACAGCTACATGCTGTGGAATTCCCAAAAGTGTTAGGAATCCTGCCACATTTGCAGAGAAAATCTGGAAAGGAGTTCCCTCCGGCATTTTTCCACCAACAGCGGCAGCTCCAACAACAACTAATGCAATGACACCAAGTAATGATTCAACCATCATAGAACCATATCCAACACAAAGCATATCTTTTTCATTGTTGACAGTTTTGGATGATGTTCCAGAGGATACCAAACTATGAAATCCAGAAACAGCACCACAGGCAATGGTGATAAATAATGTAGGGAACAGGCTCTTTCCGGCGACATTAAAGCCATTGAAAACAGGTAAGTTCATTGCAGGATGTGCAACAACAACTCCAAGTACAGCACCAATGATCATGCTGACTAAAAGGAAAGTGCTTAAATAATCACGAGGCTGCATCAGTAAGCACATCGGCATGACAGATGCCAGAAAGATATACGCCATAACAACGGCAACCCATACATTTTTGTTAAAGTATAATGGGAAAGCAATTCCAGCGGCAACCATAATGATTAATAAAACAATACCGGCAATAAATTCAACCGTCTGATTTGGTTTGAAGTATTTTGTAAATAAGCCAAATAGGACAGCTCCAATAATAAATAACATAGAAATGGAAGCAGCGGCAGCATTTGGTGCACTTTTCGTACCCTCTAACGTAAAGCCGTTAAATGTATTTGCAACCATATCTGTAAATGCGGCAATAACCAATAAGGTAAAAAGCCATGCAAACAGCAGGAATAATTTTTTTCCTGTTTTTCCAATATATTTTTCAATTAAAACTCCCATAGATTTCCCTTCGTTTTTGACAGATGCATATAAAGAAGTAAAATCCTGTACGGCTCCAAAGAAAATACCACCGATGATCAGCCACAGCAGTACTGGCAGCCATCCAAACATTGCTGCAATAATTGGTCCGGTTACAGGTCCGGCACCTGCGATAGATGAAAACTGATGTGAGAAAACAACCAGTTTTGGTGTTGGGATATAATCTTCTCCATCTTCATGTGTATAAGCAGGGGTTTTTGCCTTTGGATCGATTCCCCATGTATTTGCAAGCCAGCGTCCATAAAAGATATAACCGGCTGCTAACGCGATGATAGCAATAGCTACGATTGTTAAACTGTTCATTTTTAATCACTCCTCTTAAATGAAAAACTTTAGTTGCTATAAAAATACAAAATACCGTCTGTAAGAAAAAATTTTGCAATAAAAAATGCCTTCTAAATACATGCTTCGTATTTAGAAGGCGGAAATTTCCGTGGTACCACTTCTGTTATTACAAAATTTTGTAATCTCTCTGCTGTATCTATAAAAAATATAAATACACTCCTTGGTAACGGAAGGAAACCGGTCACACCTACTAACAAAACTTTGGGTTTAGCTGACTGCTCACAAGGGATGTCAATGAATGGTCTCTGCTGCTTTCCACCAAACACAGCTCTCTGAGAGAGGAAATATTCACCGATGTGTCTTGCTCATTGCATTTTGTATTTCGTTGGCACTCATTGTAGCCCTCTGAAATTTCAATGTCAAGAGAAAATAGTGTATATTTTTTCGTACAAAGTTTATTTTAAGAGAATAGTTCCATAAGAGCATTGGAAACTTCTTTCAATTTCATTCCGTTGGAACCCTTTACAAGAATTACATCATCTTTTGAAATAAATTTTTGCAAATATAAAATTAGTGCATCATTAGATGCAAAATGACATGTATGAATGGATGGGTTCTTTTCTTGAACAGCTTTGATATATTCCAGAGAGAGCTCACCAGTAATCAAGAGATCTGTAACGTTTGTGGAAGCAAGAAATTCACCGACGTCTCTATGATATTTTGGGGAGTCTGGTCCAAGTTCCAGCATGTCGGATAAAACAGCAATTTTTTTCCCGGAGGTTTGGAAATTGGACAGTATTTTTAAACTGGCTTTCATAGAGTCCGGGCTGGCATTATAGGCATCATCAATGACGGTATAACCATTTTTGTGGATAATATTTTGGCGCTGTCCGGAAAATGTGGATAATTGTTCTTTGATGTTTTCCATTGGAACATTGTATCGAAGCCCGATGGCAATTGCTGCCAGTGCGTTGGATACATTATGTTCCCCTAAAACATTGAGCGTGATTGGTTCTATCATGCCGTTATAATGGAACTCAAAATGTGTCTGTCTGCCCGTTTCCACGATTTTTTCGGCGCGATAAGTACAATCATTAGCAAAACCATAAAATTCGTATGGTTTTTTTACATAATCCAGATGTTTACGAATCATATCATTGTCACCATTCAAAAATAGAATCCCATCATCGGGAAGTCCGTTTTGAATATCTAATTTTTCTTTACAGATATTATCTCTGGAGCCCATCATTTCAATATGAGATACACCAACGTTTGTTACAATACCGATATTGGGATGAATCATATTTCCAAGAATTGTAATTTGTCCCGGTTCGCTCATACCCATTTCCAGTACACCAATTTCATCACTGGAGGAAAGATGGTCAAGAGTTAAAGGAACCCCTACTTGGCTGTTTTGATTGCCGATGGTTTCAAAAACTTTATATCGTCCACGCAGAACGTGGGCAATCATTTCTCTAGTTGTTGTTTTTCCAACGCTTCCGGTAACCCCCACAATTGGAAGAGACATTTTGTTTCGATAATATGCGGCAATTTGCTGCATAGCTTTTAATGTATCTGGAACTTTAATATAAGGGGAATTTCCTGATGCTGTATCATGTTCCTGTGTAAGGCAGGCACCTCCTTCTTTCAAGGCATTGGATATAAATATATGTGCATCTACATGTTCACCAATAATTGGGACAAATAAAGTGCTGGGTCCCATTTCCGTAGAATTTGTACTGATACGGTCAATTACCATAGAAGAATCACCGCATAAAAGAGTGCCGCCAGTGGCGGCAAGAATATCTTTGATTGTTATATTTTCCATGTAAAACCTCAATTCTAAGTATCATGACTTGTTCTCTATTGAGATTATAGCATAAGTTCGCTGAATATGTTAAAATTATAAGATGAAATAATGAAAGGGGAAACATTATGAAAAAAAGATGGCTTGTATGGATATTGCTGCTTACGATTGCTGCTGCTTTCGCAGGATGTGGGAAAAAGAGCGGCATGGTGAAAAAAACGACAGAGGAAAAGACGGCAGAGCAGGCAGGAGAGAAAAGTTTTACTGCCGGATATATCTATTCTCCAGATGAGCAGGCAGAGAGATTAGAGGAATATCGTGTCAAACTGGAAGGAATCAATGAAAAAACACTTTTGTCGGCTTTAAAAGAAAAGGGAGTTTTAAATAAAGACATCAAAATTTTATCTTATGAAAAAAAGGATCAAATGATCATCATTGATTTTAATGAAGCCTTTGGAAGTTATTTTAGAGTTATGGGGACAGCGGAAGAATCATTAAAAATGGAAGCTGTTGCAAAGACATTTTGTAAGAATCTTGGAGCTTCAAAATTTTCTTTTACGGTAGAAGGAGAAATTCTGGAAACCGGACATCAGATTTATGACCAGATCATAGGAGTTAAGTAGATTATGAGTTTTACACATTTACATGTTCATACAGAATACAGCCTTCTGGATGGTTCCAGTAAGATCAAAGAATTAGTACATCAGACCAAAGAACTTGGAATGGACAGTATTGCCATTACCGACCATGGAGCGATGTACGGTGTGATTGATTTTTATAAAGCAGCAAGGGCAGAAGGGATTAAGCCGATTATCGGATGTGAGATTTATGTGACGACAGGTTCCCGGTTTGATAAGGACAGCCGCCAGGAAGGCAATAAATATTATCATCTGGTGCTGCTTGCAGAAAATGATACAGGGTATCATAATCTGATGAAGATTGTATCTAGAGGATTTACAGAAGGATTTTATTACAAGCCAAGAGTTGATTATGAAGTTTTAAAACGTTACAGCGAAGGTCTGATTGCATTAAGTGCATGTCTTGCAGGAGAAGTGGCATCCTATATTTGTCAAGATGATTACGAGAAAGCAAAAAATACTGCGTTGGGGCTTCAGGAAATTTTTGGAGAAGGAAATTTCTTTTTAGAGCTTCAAGATCATGGGATTAATGCACAGACAAAGGTAAATACAGCATTATTAAAAATGTCGCAGGAAACAGGCATCGGGCTGGTAGCAACCAACGATATCCACTATACTTATAAAGACGATGCGGAGGCTCATGATATTCTTCTTTGTATTCAGACTGGCAAGAAGGTTCAAGATGAAGACCGTATGCGTTATGAAGGCGGGCAGTATTACTTAAAATCTCCAGAAGAAATGCAGCGGCTGTTTCCATATGCTGCACAGGCATTAGAGAATACAGAAAAGATTGCCAAAAGATGTAACGTCGAAATTGTTTTTGGAGAGCAGAAAGTGCCGGAATATGACGTGCCGGAAGGATATACGGCAGTTACGTATTTAAAACATCTCTGTGAAGAAGGAATCAAGCAGCGTTATGCGGCAGTGACAGACGAATTGAGAGAAAGGCTGGAATATGAATTAAATACCATTGAAAGCATGGGGTATGTTGACTACTTTTTGATTGTATGGGATTTTATTCATTATGCCAAAGAGCATGGAATTGCAGTAGGACCTGGAAGAGGTTCAGCAGCAGGAAGTATTGTTGCTTATTGTTTGGAGATTACAGATATTGATCCGATTCGCTATCAGCTGTTGTTTGAACGTTTCTTGAATCCGGAACGTGTTTCCATGCCGGATATTGACGTGGATTTCTGTTATGAAAGACGTCAGGAAGTTATAGATTATGTGGTAAAAAAATACGGAAAAGATCAAGTGGTGCAGATTATTACTTTTGGTACAATGGCGGCTAGAGCGGTCATTCGTGATGTGGGAAGGGTTTTGGACATTCCTTACACAAAAGTCGACGGGATTGCAAAGATGATTCCAAATGAGCTGAATATTACCATTGATAAGGCATTAAAAACCAGTCCTGATTTAAAAAAGGTGTATGCAGAAGATGAAGAAACAAAATATTTGATTGATATGTCCAAACGTTTGGAAGGTCTTCCGCGCCATGCTTCCATGCACGCTGCCGGAGTGGTAATCGGTAAACGGGCTATTGATGAGTATGTGCCGCTGGCGACGGGGGCGGATAATGCAGTGACAACACAGTTTACGATGACAACCATAGAGGAACTGGGACTGTTAAAGATGGACTTTTTAGGGCTTCGTACATTGACTGTGATTCAAGATGCAGTAAATTTGGTACGGAAAAGAGTTCCTGATTTTGATATTGGAACCATTGATCCAAATGATCAAGAAGTTTATGAAATGATCGGCAGCGGGCATACGGAAGGTGTATTTCAGCTGGAAAGTTCAGGAATGAAAAGTTTCATGAAAGAATTGAAGCCGACAAATATGGAAGACATCATTGCCGGTATTTCCTTGTACCGTCCGGGACCGATGGATTTTATTCCAAGGTATGTGGAAGGAAAAAACAGTACCGAAAGCATTCATTATGAATGTGAGGAAATGGAAGAAATTTTGGAACCAACGTATGGCTGTATTGTATATCAGGAACAAGTAATGCAGATTGTTATGAAACTTGCCGGTTATACCCTTGGGCGAAGTGATTTGGTACGCCGTGCCATGTCCAAGAAAAAAGGCGATGTTATGATGAAGGAACGCCAGAACTTTGTTTATGGAAATGAAGAAGAAGGAATACCGGGGTGCATTCATAATGGAATTGATGAAAAAACGGCGAATCACATTTGGGATGAAATGCTGGACTTTGCAAAATATGCATTTAATAAATCTCATGCGGCAGCCTATGCAGTGGTGTCATATCAGACAGCATATTTACGATGCCATTATCCGGTGGAATTTATGGCGGCACTGTTAACTTCCGTTCTTGGAAATACATCTAAAATTGCAGAATACAGTTATGCATGCCGAAAAATGGGAATACAGATTCTGCCGCCGGATATTAACCGGGGAGAGGGGGATTTTTCTGTTGACCATGGAAATATCCGTTATGGGATGACGGCGATTAAGAGCCTTGGAAAACCTGTGATTGAAGCAATCATCAAAGAAAGACAGGAAAGAGGTGCTTTTCGTGATTTGAATGATCTGGCAGAACGTCTTTCCAGTAAAGAAATGAATAAAAGAACCATAGAGAATTTAATTAAGTCAGGTGCTTTGGATGGTTTTGGTGCTTCAAGGAAACAGCAAATGTTTGTATATGCCGGAGTTTTGGAAAGTATCCAAAAAGAACGTAAGCACGAAATTGCAGGGCAGATGAATCTTATGGATTTGTTGTCAGAGGAAGAACAGGCACCATTCCAGATTCATTATCCGAATGTGGGAGAATATGAGAAAGAACAGCTTCTTTCCATGGAAAAAGAGGTGCTTGGTATTTATGTCAGCGGACATCCGCTGGATGATGACATTTCCATGCTGGAGCAGAATACCAATGCAGATACTTCAGATTTTGTGATGGATGAAGAAACCGGCAAAACCGTTATCCATGACCAGCAAAGCTGCATTATGGGTGGAATCATCAGTGATATGAATGTAAAACTGACTAGAAATAATCAAAATATGGCATTTCTTACGTTAGAAGATTTAAGGGGAACGGTGGAGGTTATTGTATTTCCACGGCAATATGCAGCATATCAATCTCTGTTAAAAGAGGATGCCAAAATTTTAGTCAAAGGAACGGCATCTGTTTCGGAGGAAGAAAGCAAGTTAATTTGCAATCAGATTATGTCATTTCAGGAGCTGCCAAAAGAGATATGGATTCAATTTTCAAATAAAGAATCTTATTTTAAAGAGGAAGCAAACTTAAAAGAAGAATTGCAGGCATATCCTGGAAAAAATGCAGTGGTAATTTACTGTCGGGAAGAAAAGGCAGTGAATCGGTTAGGACATCATTGGATGGCAGCATCAGATCAAGAACTGATTTATACTTTGGAAGAACGGTATGGAAAAGAGAATATTTGCCTCAGATCGTTAGGATTATAACAAAGACTATTGAAAAAATTGACTGAATGGATTAGAATAACTTTAGCTAGGAATTGTGTGAGTTAAATTGGAGGATATGACACATGGGAAAACCAAAAGTAAAAACAATTGGTGTATTGACCAGCGGGGGAGATGCACCGGCAATGAATGCAGCAGTACGAGCTGTAACAAGAATCGGTATTGAAAGAGGTTTGAATGTCAAGGGTATCCGCAAAGGGTATAATGGATTACTGAATGAAGATATTATTGATTTGAACCCGACCAAAACTTCAAACAGTATTTCACGAGGCGGTACGATTCTTTTTACTGCACGATGTGATGAGTTCAGAACAGAAGAAGGACAAAAAAGAGGTGCCGAGATTTGTAAAGCACACGGTATCGAAGGATTAGTTGTTATTGGTGGAGACGGTTCTTTCCAGGGGGCAAGAAAATTGGCAGAACTTGGAATTAATACCATCGGTGTTCCGGGAACCATTGACTTAGATATTGCATGTACAGAATATACCATTGGTTTTGATACTGCAGTAAATACAGCAATGGACGCAATCGATAAAATCCGTGATACATCTACATCTCATGAACGATGCAGTATCGTAGAGGTTATGGGACGTGGAGCCGGTTATATTGCATTATGGTGTGGTATTGCTACTGGAGCAGAAGATATTCTGATTCCGGAAAGTTTTGATGGAAATCTGCCGAAGGTTGAACAGCAGATTATTGAGCATCTGCTTCGCAATAGAGCACGTGGAAAGTCTCACCATTTAGTAGTGAATGCTGAGGGTGTTGGACATTCTTACAGCATGGCAAAGAGAATTGAATCTGCAACCGGTGTTGAGACTAGAGCAACCATTCTTGGGCATATGCAGCGTGGTGGAAGCCCGACTGCAAAAGACCGAGTTTATGCATCTATGATGGGGGCATATGCAGTTGATCTTTTATGTGCTGGTAAGAGTAATCGTGTTGTTGGATATCAGAATGGAAAATTCATGGATATGGACATTATGGAAGGTCTTGCAATGGAGAAACATATTGATGATTATCAATTACAAATTGCACATTTATTAGGAAAATAAGATTTAAGACATTAGGAGAAAAGCAGGGCATTTCCTTTCGGACAGACCTGCTTTTCTCTTCTTTCAAATATTGGGGAATCCTGTCAGACGGGATTTTTTTCTTAATTTTATGGAAATATTTTAAATTAGGCAAAAAGGACGACAAAAATGAAATCTTTAAAACCAGTACAAATTATATTACTTGGATTTTTGCTGACAATATTAGCCGGATCCGTGTTTTTAACGCTTCCGATAGCAGCAAAAAGCGGACAGCCGACACCATATATCGATGCACTGTTTACTGCAACTACATCCGTCTGTGTTACCGGGCTGGTGGTAGAAACTACGATGACTCACTGGAGTATTTTTGGACAGGGTGTCATTATGATTTTGATTCAGATTGGCGGACTTGGAGTGATTACAATTACTACAGGGATGCTGTTTTTGTTAGGAAAAAAGGTTTCATTAAGCAATCGGATATTAATTCAGGAATCATTAGGTTTAAACACTATGTCCGGGCTGGTGGTTCTGGTGAAGAAAATTTTTAAAGGAACATTTCTGGTGGAAGGAATTGGAGCAGTCTTTTATGCTACACAGTTTATACCAGAGTTTGGCTGGGGATATGGCATCTGGGCGTCTGTTTTTAATTCTGTTTCTGCATTTTGTAATGCGGGAATGGATATTGTACGAGGAGATAGTCTAAGAGCATATATTACCAATCCTGTTATCAATTTTACGACTATGGGACTGATCGTTCTGGGCGGATTGGGCTTTATTGTTTGGAAAGATATGGTTCATGGACTGAAATCATTGATTCATAAAGAATGTACGCCAAGGAGAGCATGGCAGAAGCTGCGGTTTCACACTAAGGTTGTCATTTCGGCTACATTATTTTTGATTATTTCCGGGACGTTATTGATTTTTCTATTTGAATTTCAGAATCCCGCTACTATGAAACATTTAAATATATGGGAAAAACTAATGGCATCCATGTTTCAATCTGTGACAACACGTACTGCAGGATTTGAAACAGTGGCACAGGATGCATTATCGGAAGGATCTTCTTTGATTTCGATGATTTTAATGTTTATCGGGGGTTCTCCGGTAGGTACGGCAGGAGGCGTAAAAACAATAACATTTACGATTTTGGTTTATTGTGTTATTTCTGTAGCAAAACAAGAAGATGAAGTCAGTTTATTTAAAAGGAGGGTGCCGAGTGTATTGGTGCCAAAGGCACTGGCAATTATTATGATTAATTTATGTGTTTTGCTGCTTTCTGTTTTGCTGCTTCTTTTAGTGGATGATGGAAATTTTATGGATACTTGTTATGAATGTATTTCGGCATTGGCAACCGTAGGGCTTACCAAAGGAATGACGCCGAATCTTAATCTGCTTGGGAAGATTGTAATTATTATTACAATGTACCTTGGAAGAGTAGGGCCAATATCTATGGCAATTGGATTTTATGTAGGACATAAAAAACGTAAAAAACGTACGTTTTCTTATCCAGAGGAAGAGTTGGTACTGTGAGAAAATGTTTTGAGAATTTTTGAAATATAGATGGATATTTTGGAGGAATTGGTATGAGAAAATCAATTGCTGTACTGGGGCTTGGAAAATTCGGCAGCAGTATTGCGCGTAATTTAATGAAAGGCGGAGCAGAAGTGCTTGCCGTAGATAAAAATGAAGATTTGGTACGGGAAATTGCAGAGGAAGTCACTTGTGCCGTATGTGCAGATGTATCAGATCAAGAGGTTATGAACAGCATTGGTTTGGAAGAAATGGATGCTTTGGTAATTGCTACAGCAGAACATTTGGATGCAAGTGTCATGGCACTGATGATTGCAAAAGAAATTGGTGTTCCATATATTCTCGCAAAAGCAGATGGAAAATTAAAAGGTGAAATTCTCACCAGAGTCGGCGCAGATGAAATTGTTTATCCGGAAGAAGAAATGGGGGCCAGAATTGCCAATAATCTTCTGGGAGGACGGATGACAGATTTGTTTGATCTGTCTGCTGATACCAGTATCGTAAAAATTCCGGTACAAAAATCATGGGTAGGGAAATCATTAGCAGAAATTGATTTCCGTGGGAAATATCATATTAATGTTATTGCCATTGAGAGTAACCGGGGGGTTGATGGTGCACCGAACCCCATAGAACCTTTGAAAAAAGAAGATAATTTAATTTTAATTGGAAAAAAAGATTATTTGGAAAAACTTCGTTAAGGAGCATTATGATTACAACAAATCAAAACAAACAAATAAAACAAATTTTAAAATTGAAAAAGAATGCAAGGGAACGGCGGAAACAGAAACTATTTATTGTGGAAGGAATTCGGATGTTTGAAGAAATTCCGAAAGAACGGCTTTTTAAAGTATTTGTAACAGAAGAATTCTGGGAGACTCATAGAGATTTATTTGCGGAGCAGGAACCGGAAGTAGTATCTGCACAGATTATGAAAGAAATTTCAGACACCATGACGCCGCAGGGAGTTATAGCACTGGTAAAAATGCAGGAATATCAGATGGAAGATCTTTTGGGAACCAAAGATAAGAAGCCGCTGCTTGTTGTTTTGGAAAACATACAAGATCCCGGAAATTTGGGAACGATTCTACGCACAGGAGAAGGTGCAGGAATTACCGGGGTGATTATGACCAAAGATACCGTAGATATTTACAATCCAAAAGTTATAAGATCCACGATGGGTTCTGTGTTTCGAGTTCCGTTTATATATATTGAACAAGCAGAAGAAGCCATTGATTTTTTGAAAAAAAATCAGATTGCAACGTATGCAGCACATCTTGACGGAACAAACTATACCAAAGAGAATTTTAAGAGTGCTGCGGCATTTTTTATTGGAAATGAGGGAAATGGTTTAAGCAGGTACATGTCAAAAGCGGCAGATAAAATGATTAAAATACCAATGTGTGGGAAAGTAGAATCATTGAATGCTGCAATGGCGTCAGGACTTCTTGTTTACGAAGCCAGACGCCAGAGAGAGGAAGGAGGAGAATAAAATGTATGCAATTTACTGGCTGGCAGCCACAGCAGGATTTCTTCTGGTAGAAATTTTAACGCTGGGACTTACCAGTATATGGTTTGCAGGTGGAGCACTTTTGGCGGCAGCTGCAGCATTTGCAGGAGGCCCGCTGTATGTACAGCTGATTGTATTTGTTGTAGTTACATGTTTGTTATTTGTATTAACCCGCCCACTGGCAAAAAAATATTTAAACAGTAAGGTGGAAAAAACAAATGCAGAAGCATTGATCGGACAGAAAGGGGTTGTCAAAGAAAGAATTCAAAACAAGATGGGAAAAGGAACCGTTTTTATTAACGGCATGGATTGGTCTGCAAAATCTTTGAATGGTGAAGAAATAGAAGAAGATACGGAAGTTTTGATTCATGAAATTCAAGGGGTGAAATTAATTGTAAAAGCCGCAGAGGACAAGGAGGAGTAATATTATGGGATTTATTTTATTTGCAATTTTAATTGTTTTTGTTGCGATGGTGATTGTGTCAACGATTCGTATTGTACCGCAGGCACATGCCTATGTTATAGAACGTTTGGGTGCTTACCGCGGGACATGGTCTGTGGGGCTGCATGTCAAAGTTCCGTTCATTGACAGAGTGGCAAGAAGAGTTAATTTAAAGGAGCAGGTTGTAGATTTTCCACCGCAGCCGGTAATTACCAAAGATAATGTAACAATGCAGATTGACACTGTTGTGTATTTTCAGATTACAGATCCAAAACTTTACTGTTACGGTGTAGAAAATCCAATTATGGCGATTGAAAATCTGACAGCAACGACACTTCGTAATGTAATTGGTGATTTGGAGTTGGATGAAACATTGACTTCCAGAGAGACAATCAATACACAAATGCGTGCAACACTGGATGTTGCTACAGATCCTTGGGGAATTAAAGTAAATCGTGTGGAATTGAAAAATATCATTCCGCCGGCAGCCATTCAAGATGCCATGGAAAAACAGATGAAAGCAGAACGTGAACGGCGGGAAGCAATCTTAATCGCAGAAGGAGAGAAAAAATCTGCAATTCTTCGTGCAGAAGGGAAGAAAGAATCTGTAGTATTAGAAGCACAGGGTGAAAAGGAATCTGCGATTTTACGTGCAGAAGCGAAAAAAGAAGCAACTATTCGTGAGGCGGAAGGACAGGCAGAAGCGATTCGTGCCATTCAGCAGGCAAATGCCCAGGGTATTGAATTTATTAAAAATGCCGGAGCTGACGATGCGGTGATTCAGCTGAAGAGTTTAGAGGCATTTGCAAAGGCGGCAGATGGTAAAGCAACGAAGATTATAATCCCTTCTGAAATTCAGAGTTTGGCAGGAATGGTGAAATCTGTGACAGAAATTGGACAAAATGATGAAATTAATGTATAATACATTATAATACGTTAATACGTTAAAAGAAGCTAACAGAAATATTATAATTTAGGAGGAACACGACATGAAATTGAAAAAGGTATTGGCATTATCGTTAGCAGCCATTATGGGATTGAGCCTAGTGGCATGCGGAAGCAAGTCAGATGACAGCAAAGAAGAAAAAACATATAAGATCGCGTCTGATACAACATTTGCACCATTTGAATTTGAAAATGAAGATGGGGACAGAGTAGGTATTGATTTGGAATTGTTAGATGCAATTGCAAAAGAAGAAGGATTGAAGTATGAAGTAGATGCTGTTGGATTTGATGCAGCCATGGCAGCAGTAGAATCCGGACAGAGCGATGGAATGATTGCAGGTATGTCTATTACAGATGAGAGAAAAGAAAAATATGATTTCTCTGATTCATATTATACATCTAAAGTATGTTTTGCAGTAGAAAAAGGATCTAAGATCAAAACTTTAGAAGACTTAAAAGGAAAGAATGTAGTAGCTAAGGTTGGTACAGTAGGTGCATCTTATGCAGAGAAGATGGCTAAGAAATATGGTTTTAAAGTAAAACAGATTGATGCCTCTCCGACAATGTATCAGGAAGTTACATCTGGAAATGCTGTTGCATGTTTTGAAGATTTCCCTGTAATGAATTATGAAATTCAAGAAAAAGGACAGAAATTACAGGTTCCATTTATTTCTGATGATGGTAGTGAATATGGATTTGCAGTGAAAAAAGGTGAAAACAGCGAATTATTAGAGAAATTTAACAGTGGATTAAAGAAGATCAAAGATAACGGTAAATACCAGAAGATTATTGATAAGTATGCAAAAGAAAAGTAGACTGAGGTTTTGACATGAATTTTATACAGTTGTTTACAAAATATGCACCGACTTTCAATGAGGCATTAATTCTTACATTACAGTTGACTTTAGTATCACTCGTTTGTGCTAGTATTCTTGGTATTATTTTTGGAATGTTCAGCATTGCCAAGAACAAAGTTTTAAATATTATTTCCAGTATTTATATTGACATTATTCGAGGAACACCATTGATTGTACAGGTATTCATTATGTATTATGGTGTTGGAATGAGTATTTTGAAGCCGGTATTTAATATCAGCTGGAATGAACTGGGAGGTGTATTTACTGCCGGTGCCATAGCGCTGAGTTTAAATGCCGGTGCGTATATGGCAGAGATTGTCCGAGGCGGTATTGAGTCTGTAGATAAAGGGCAGATGGAAGCTGCCAGAAGTTTAGGATTGACTTATGGAAAAGCTATGAGGAAAGTTATTCTTCCTCAAGCAATTCGTACAATGCTGCCATCAATTATCAACCAGTTTATTATATCTTTGAAAGATACATCATTGATTTCTGTTATTGGAATCCGTGAATTAACAATGAATGCAAAGATGATTTCAGCCAACGAATCTGCAGCGGTTTTGACAGTATATATCATTGCAGCAGTTTACTATTTGATTATTTGTACAATCCTTTCTAAGGTTGCAAAAGTTCTGGAAAGGAGAATGTCATATGGAAAATAAAGTAATCGTAAAGGGACTGGTAAAGAATTTTGGAAAATTAGAAGTGCTGAAGGGCATGGATGTCGAAGTAAAAGACGGAGAAGTTGTTTGTCTGATTGGACCTTCCGGTTCCGGAAAAAGTACATTTTTAAGATGCTTAAATCGTTTGGAGTCTATTACGGGCGGTCAAGTTATCATTGATGGATATGATATTACAGATAAGAATACGGACATTAATAAAGTTCGTGAAAATATCGGAATGGTATTCCAGCATTTTAATTTGTTTCCACATAAAACAGTTATGGAAAATATTACGATGGCACCAGTGGAATTAAAGAAAATGACACAGGAGCAGGCAGATGGAGTTGGAGCCAGCCTTTTGAGAGATGTAGGTCTGGCAGAGAAAGCGGATGTATATCCGGCACAGTTATCCGGTGGACAAAAACAGCGTGTTGCCATTGCAAGAGCATTAGCAATGCATCCGGATATTATGTTGTTTGATGAGCCGACTTCTGCACTTGATCCTGAAATGGTCGGTGAAGTATTAAATGTAATGAAAACTCTGGCAAAACAGGGTATGACCATGGTTGTTGTAACCCATGAAATGGGATTTGCAAGAGAAGTTGCAGACCGTATTATCTTCATGGATGGAGGATACATTGTTGAGGAGGGAACTCCGGAAGAAGTCCTTGGAAATCCAAAAGAAGAAAGAACAATCAACTTCTTAAATCAGGTTTTATAAAAGAATAAAAAAGTATCCTCTAGCAACGGCTTCGCGAGATGCTATGTATCACGCTGCAGATTGTTGCTGCGAGGATATTTTTTTATCATAGAATTTTGCTTGGGATGTCTTTTTTCATGGATTAGAATAATAGCTGGGAGGACTATATGAAAACAATTTTATGTTATGGTGATTCAAATACTTATGGTTATAACCCGGAGGATGGGTTTCGATATCCGTATGGGCAGCGGTGGACGAGTATTTTGCAGGAGAATTTGAAGGGACAGGCAGTTGTGATTCCAGAGGGGTTAAATGGAAGGACGACTTGTTTTGAAGATGAGATTCGTCCGGGGAGAAATGGGGCAGCTTATTTAGATCCGTGTCTGCATACCCATGGACCGATTGATTTGGTTGTTTTGATGCTTGGAACCAATGATTTGAAGATTCGTTTTCAAGCAACGCCGACGGATATTGGAAAAGCAATTGAGAGATTAATTAAGATGATTTTAGAGATAACTCCTCAGAAGAGGAAAGATGGAAAACCTTCTAAGATTTTGCTTGTTTCTCCAATACATTTAGGTGATAATTTGTGTGATATTGAAAGCGGCGAGGAAATGGGGTTTGAACGAGGAATTCAATATTCGAAAAGATTGGCTCCAATTTATCAGCAATGGGCAGAGACATATCAGATTGAGTTTATGGATGCGGCGCTTTATGCAAAGCCGTCGAAGCTGGATGCATGCCATTTATCTGTGGAGGGACATGCTTCCTTGGGAGCGGAAATCACAGAGAAATGCAGGGAAATGCTGCAATTCCAGCCACGCTAGGGTTGTTTTCATCTGCACGTTTGGATATAATAGTTTTATATATGCTTTGACGAATAAAAACAATGAAGCATGACGGTATATGAAAAAATGGAGGAACAAAAGATGGATTTAAAGGGAAGAAATTTTCTGACATTAAAAGATTTTACACCAGAAGAAATCGGATATTTGATTGATTTGGCTGCAAAATTAAAGAAAGATAAGAAAAACGGAATCACTGGAAACAGCTTAAAAGGGAAAAATATCGCTTTATTATTTGAAAAACCAAGTACAAGAACCAGATGCGCATTTACCATTGGATGTATTGATGAAGGCGGACATCCGGAATATTTAGGAAAAGATGATATTCAGCTGGGACACAAGGAATCCGTAGAGGATACAGCAAGAGTATTAGGAAGAATGTTTGATGGAATTGAATTCCGTGGATTTTCGCATAAGAATGTAGAAAAATTAGCGAAATACAGCGGTGTTCCTGTATGGAATGGATTAACAGATGAATACCATCCGACACAGATTTTAGCAGATTTTTTGACTTTGACGGAACAATTTGGAAAATTGAAAGGTCTGAATTTTGTGTTTGTCGGGGATGGAAGAAATAATATGGCCAATTCTTTGATGATTGGGTGTGCGAAAATGGGTGTAAATTTCACTTGCCTTTCTCCAGAGAGCCTGCGTCCGGATGAAAAATTGATTACACAATGTAAGGAATATGCAGAAACTTCTGGTGCAAAGCTGGCATTTACCGAAAATGTGGAAGAAGCGGTGAAAGATGCAGATTGTATTTATACAGATGTATGGGTATCTATGGGAGAAGAAGAAAAATCTGCGGAACGTATGGAATTGCTGAGGCCATATCAGGTAAACCGTACCATGGTGGAAATGACAGGAAAAGATACAACTGTTGTGATGCATTGTCTGCCGGCAGTGAAGGGAAATGAAATTACAGAAGATGTTTTTGAGGAACATGCAGAAGTTATTTTTGATGAAGCAGAAAACCGTATGCATACAATTAAGGCAGTGATGGTAGCCACTTTAGGAGAATAAAGATAAGGAATTATGAAAACCAGAATTCTAAAAGAGTTAAAAAAGGCTGGGGATTACGTTTCCGGCCAAGAACTTTGTAATAAGTTTAATGTTTCGAGAACAGCTGTGTGGAAACACATAAAAAGGTTAAGAGAAGAAGGGTATGAAATTGATTCTGTGACGAATAAAGGTTACCGATTGACAGCCAGTCCTGATATTTTGTCTGTAGATGCGGTTTCCAGCTCGTTACATACCCGCTGGCTTGGAAAAGAATTAAAATATTATGATTGTCTGGACTCAACGAATTTAGAAATCCGCAGGCTTGCAGAAGCTGGTGCGGTTCATGGAACAACAGCAATTTGTGAGGAACAGACCATGGGAAAAGGACGGAGAGGAAGAAGCTGGCTTGGCGAAGCCGGCTGTGGGATTTGGATGAGTTTTCTTCTGCGTCCGGATATTGCAGCACAGCACAGTTCTATGCTGACAATTTTGACGGCATTAGCGGTGGAAGCAGCAATCGGTGAAACAACAGGGCTTCAAAGTCAGATTAAATGGCCCAATGATATTATTATTGATGGAAGAAAAGTCTGCGGAATTTTAACGGAAATGAGTATGCAGATGGATGAAGTGAATTATATTGTAGTTGGGTTAGGGATTAATGTAAATATTCAGAAATTTCCAGAAGATTTAAAAGATAAGGCAACCTCTTTGCAGATAGAAAGCGGAAAGAAACTATATCGAGCACCGCTGGCAGCGAAAGTTTTGGAATATTTTGAAAAATATTATGAAAAGTTTTTAAAAACAGAAGATTTATCCGAGTTTGCAGACCACTATAATCGTCTTCTGGTGCATATGGATCAGAAAATTAAGGTTATTCGCGGCACCAAAGAAGAGATTTTTCTTTCTAGAGGAATTAATCATCAGGGAGAATTGATGGTAGAAGATGATTATGGCAGAAAACAGACTGTATTATCTGGTGAGGTATCTGTGCGAGGAATTCTTGGATATGTATAAAAATGGAGGAAAATGATGTATCAGGAAAAAATAACTCTCTGCGGGTCCAATGCATATCAAAAGAAATATTATTTGAATGAAGATTTTCAAGGACTGCCAGATCAGATCAAAAATGAATTAAAAATTGCCTGTGTTCTTTATACAGAAGAAGTGGGAGGAATTTTGACACTGGAATATGATGAGGATGGTACATTATCCTTTGTAACAAGGGCAGAAGAAAATGACTTTTTTTATGACGAGATTGGAAGTGCATTAAAGATGAAACAGATGCAGCAGGAACGGCAGGATTTATGGGAATCTTTAGAGCTGTATTACAAAGTATTCTTTTTGGGAGAAGAGGTATAAGTTATGTTATTAGCATTGGATGTTGGAAATACAAATATCACAATTGGAGTATTTCAAAGAAAAGAAATTATAGAATCTTTCCGTATTACAACGAAACTGCCGAGGACTTCAGATGAATTTGGCATGATTATTTCAGATTTACTTCGTGAAAAAGGATTGGACAAAGAACATGTAAAAGCAGTTGTCGTTTGTTCTGTTGTGCCGAATATTATGCATTCTTTGGTAAGCGGACTGATTAAGTATTTTAATATAAAACCGATTATTGTAGGACCGGGTGTCAAGACAGGAATTAATCTTGGCAGGATGAATCCACGAGAAGTAGGAGCAGATAAAATCGTCAATCTAGTTGCAGGTTATCACCTTTATGGAGGTCCTGCTCTGGTGATTGATTATGGGACTGCAACGACCTATGATGTAGTTACTAAAAATGGAACATTTTTGGCAGGAGTGATTGTGCCGGGAATCCGCACTTCTGCCAATGCTTTGGTACAGGGGGCAGCAAGACTTCCTGAAATTGAAATCGTAACACCGGATACGATTTTAGCAACGAATACAGTCAGCAGTATGCAGGCAGGTTTGTTCTATAGTGTGATTGGAGAGGCAAAACATATCATTCGCCAGATGAAAGAACAAACAGGATTTCAGGATATGAAAGTAATTGCTACCGGGGGGCTTGGAAAAATGGTTGCTAAAACGGTGGATGAGATTGACTATTATGATGAAAATCTGACATTGAAGGGATTGCAGATTATTTATGAAAAACAATAAATTGAAACCTTTGATTATTGGCAATATTAGAATAGAGAATCCATTTGTACTGGCTCCGATGGCAGGGGTGACCGATCTGCCTTACCGATTGTTGTGCAAAGAGCAGGGAGCAGGGCTTATGTGTACGGAAATGGTTAGTGCAAAAGGACTGTATTACGGAAACCGAAAATCTGCGCCTTTAATGGAAACAGAGGAAAAAGAACAGCCGGCAGCTATTCAAATTTTCGGCTCCGATCCAGAAATTATGGGGCAGATGGCAGCAAAAGTAAATGATGGAAAATTTCAGATTATTGATATCAATATGGGATGCCCAGTACCAAAAATCGTTAACAATGGGGATGGTTCGGCTTTAATGAAAAAACCTAAATTGGCAGGGGAAGTTATCAAAGCAGTTTCTTCGGCGGTTGACATTCCGGTAACTGTGAAAATTCGAAAAGGGTTTGATGATGAACATATGAATGCAGTAGAACTGGCACAGATAGCAGAGGAAAACGGTGCGGCAGCGATTGCTGTACACGGAAGGACCAGAGAACAATATTATTCTGGAAAAGCGGACTGGAACATTATACGTCAAGTAAAAGAGGCTGTTTCCATACCTGTGATTGGCAATGGGGATATTGCTTGTCCGGAAGATGTGGTCCGTATGAAAGAAGAAACCGGCTGTGACGGATTTATGATTGGCAGGAGAGCCAAAGGAAATCCGTGGATTTTCAAAGAAATGATTCATTATTTTGAAACCGGAGAAAAACTTCCAAGACCAGAATTAAAAGAAGTAGTAGATATGATGCTTCGGCATGGGCAAATGATGATTGACTTCAAAGGAGAATACATTGGAATCCGTGAAATGCGAAAACATGTATCATGGTACACTTTCGGATTCCCTGGAGCAGCAAAATTAAGAGACAAAGTCAACCACACAAAGACATATCAGGAATTAGAAGAACTGCTTTTAACATATTTAGATGAAACAATGAGTTTTTGATTTCATTGATATAAGCCATTGTTGACAAAAGAAACTTATGTAAGCTATAATTAATCAGTTAACATTTAGAACGAAAGGAAGAGTGTCATGGCAGAGGTAAAAAAGAATATATTAACACCGGCTGGTTTAAAGGCATTAGAAGATGAATTACAGGAATTAAAAGTTGTAAAACGTAAAGAAGTTGCCCAAAAAATCAAAGAAGCAAGAGAACAGGGTGACTTGTCAGAAAACGCAGAATATGATGCAGCAAAAGACGAACAGCGTGATATGGAAGCACGTATCGAGGAAATAGAGCAGATTCTGAAAAATGCAGAAGTTATCGACGAGAAATTCAAAAAAGGTGTCATCAGCCTTGGATGTGAAGTTCTTTTAGAAGATATTTCCCTTGGACAGGAAGTAAAATACCATATTGTAGGTTCTACAGAAGCAGACATCTTACAGAATAAGATTTCCAATGAAGCACCGATTGGAAGAGCATTACTTGGTGCCAAAATTGGAGATGTCGTTCAGGTAGAAGGTATTAATCAGGTAAATGAATTCAGAGTAATTGATGTACAGAGAAAGTAAGAGGATATAGGAACAGTGGCAGCACAGAATAAAGATACAAACGAATTAATCAAAGTGAGAAGACAAAAACTTGCTGATCTGCAGGAAGCAGGAAAGAATCCTTTTGAAATCATGAAGTATGATGTGACACATCATTCCATGGAGATTAAGGATAATTTTGAAAAACTGGAAGGGCAGGAAGTAGCCGTTGCCGGACGATTGATGTTCAAACGTGTCATGGGAAAAGCATCTTTCTGTAATGTGCAGGATCTGCAGGGACGTATTCAAGCATATGTTGCGAGAGATGAAATCGGAGTAGAGGAATACAAAGATTTTAAGAAGATGGATATTGGGGATATTGTTGGAATTAAAGGAAAGGTTTTTGCTACAAAAACCGGAGAAAAATCCATCCATGCAGAGGAAGTTATTTTATTATCCAAGAGCTTACGTCCTCTTCCAGAAAAATTCCACGGATTGACAGATACGGATACAAGATATCGTCAGAGATATGTGGATTTGATTATGAATGAAGAATCCAAAGAGGTGTTCTTAAAACGTTCCAAAATCATCAGCAAAATTCGTTCTTTCCTTGACAATGAAGGATTTATTGAAGTAGAAACTCCGATGCTGGTACCAAACGCCGGCGGAGCTGCTGCAAGACCATTTGAAACACATTTTAATGCCTTAAGTGAAGATGTGAAACTTCGTATTTCTCTGGAACTTTATTTAAAGAGACTGATTGTAGGCGGAATGGAACGAGTATACGAAATCGGACGTGTATTCCGTAATGAAGGTGTGGATACCAGACATAATCCGGAATTTACACTCATGGAATTATATCAGGCATATACAGATTACAATGGAATGATGGATTTAACAGAAAATCTTTATCGTTATCTGGCAAAAGAAGTTGTAGGAAGTACAACCATTACTTATAACGGAATTGAAATGGATTTGGGAAAACCATTTGAAAGAATCACTATGGTTGATGCAGTAAAGAAATATGCAGGTGTAGATTTTAATGAAATCCATACATTGGAAGAAGCAAGAGCGATTGCAAAAGAAAAGCATGTGGAATTTGAAGAGCGACATAAGAAAGGTGATATTCTGAATTTATTCTTTGAAGAATATGCAGAAGAACATTTGATTCAGCCGACATTTGTTATGGATCATCCAATTGAAATTTCACCTTTGACAAAGAAGAAACCGGAAAATCCAGAATATGTAGAACGTTTTGAGTTCTTTATGAATGGATGGGAAATGGCAAATGCTTACTCTGAGTTAAACGATCCAATTGACCAGAGAGAACGTTTTAAGGCACAGGAAGAACAGCTTGCTCAGGGAGACGAAGAGGCCAACACAACCGATGAAGATTTCTTAAATGCGTTGGAAATCGGTATGCCTCCAACAGGTGGTATCGGATTTGGAATTGACCGTATGGTAATGCTGCTGACAGACTCTGCGGCCATCAGGGATGTATTATTATTCCCGACGATGAAGTCGTTAGGTGGAAAAGACCAGTAAAATCAAGGGTTTCAGGGGTTTGAGCCAAGTCCACTAACACACCTGCTAACATAAATTTTGGTTAGACAGTACCCGATAATACCCGAAAAGTGTCAAATAGCTATTTCCGAGTTCAACAAAATAATTCGTACTAAGAGGGACATTTTCCTAGAGAAATCTAAGAAGATGTCCTTTTTTGTTATGGTCAAATAAAATCAGAATGGAGGAAAGCATTATGACAGACACAGCGTTAAGAGCAGGGGCGCAGAGCACCGACAACACACACATGGTTTTTGCAAATGAGGAACATGCGAAGTTTTATTATGAGAAGTTAGGGCAGGCAAGGTATCAGGACTGTTACCACAAGGCATTGATTTACATTCTCGGCATATCAGAGGATACGAGAAATCATTTCAGCCAGATTTATGACATTAAGTCCGGGTACATCAAAACAGAGTGTCTGCATCAGGGCTGGCAGACAAGGAGCAGTTTGTTATGAAAATCGGGGAAAAGACTTATACGGACAAAAAGGAAGCCGGAATCGCACTTATAGGGATGTGCAAGGAAATGAAAACCGTCAATGTGCCTGCCACAGTTGGGGAATATGCAGGGTTTAAGATGGCGGTGTTCTTTGATGCTTTCAATCACAAATTTGTGATGAACCTGAAAGGGCAGCTCTCGCACAACCTTGAGATCGGCTCAGACCCTCTCGGAAACCTTGCCCGCATCAACCATGCACTGGAATCCATGCCGAAACAGCTTGGCGAAGCAAGGACAAAACTGGAAAACGTGGAGCATCAGCTTGAAACAGCAAAAACAGAGGTAAACAAGCCTTTTGCGCAGGAGGCGGAGCTTGCGGAAAAGCTGGAACGCCTTTCTGCCTTAAATGCACTGCTCAACATGGACGAAAAGGGAGATGATGCAATTGGCATGGACGATACCACCGACATTGATAATGCCGGGGAGGAAGAAAGCGGAAGGCTGGAAACTTCTGGACATGATGTCCAGAAGTCCAGTCAGGAGGATAACCTTTCTGAAAAACCGGAAACGGGAGAAAAAGCCGCTGATGAGCCAGTACTGTATCCGGTTCAGATTGCAGGCAGTATCAGCCCGCAGGGGCTGATACCCGTGGCGGCAATGGCTGACAAGCCTGCACAGAAAACATCGCTAAAGGAGAAGCTGGAAGCGTACAAGGCACAGGTGGCAGGAACGGGAAAACAAAGTATTGAGAAGGCAAAAGGAAAGGAGGAAATGCTGTAAGACATCAAAAATTCATAAAAATTTTGTTGCATTAACCGCAATAAGATAATAGAATGTAAATAGGGAAGTATGAACTGTTACGGAAAAGCCATACTAACAAAGGAGGTGTTTTTTATGGCAACTTCAAGTATCACTAAGAATTTTGTTATATCAGGTCAAAAGCAGGTGGAGATGTTTGCTGATGCGGTTGAAGCATCTGCCAATGACAGGACACCTCGTGTCCCAATCAATGTGACTTATCTGCATGGAACGGATGAAATAATAAAATTCATGGAGAAAAGGAAGAAAACGGATGCAGCAGACAAATAATTTTATCGTGCTGAACATTCGTGAGTATTTTGAGAATGATGATGGACGGCTCGGAGAGGATAAGCTGTTACAGCTTCTTTCCGAGTTTTCCTGTCCGTTAAATCCGGATGTTGGGCACTTTTTGAAACGGCAGTCAATCGAATTTGCGAAGAAACATCAGGCGGTTACATATTTAGTGCTGTCATTGGAAGATGCGGAGCTTTTGGGTTATTTTTCTATCACGATAAAACCGCTTGTGGTAAAGGCGGAGCCGTTCAGCAATACGGTAAAGCGCAAACTTGCAAGGTTTAGTGAGATGGACAAAGAAGGACAGACTTATAATCTGGCTGCTTACCTGATTGCACAGCTTGGAAAAAATTATAGTGACAGGGCAAAAGGAAGAATAACAGGAAAGGAACTGCTTGAAGCGGCAATCAGGCAGATACAGGCTCTGCAGTATCAGGCGGGCGGCATGGTGGCATTTGTGGAAGCGGAAAATAATGCAAAGCTGCTTTCCTTTTATGAAAATTATGGTTTTAAGCAGTTTGATACAAGGCAGACTGCATCAAAAGGATCTGAACCGCATAAGCTGGTGCAGTTGTTAAAGATAGTTTAATGAAATAACTTAATAGCGTCTTTAGGTGCATGGTAAAGAAAGAATGAATATCATGCACCTTTTTTACTTTATAGGAGCGTGCCCAGCGAAGCTGGGTCACACCAGCTGGTGCAAGTCCAGCCACGGTAATTACCAGTAAGCCGTGTAGTCAAACTCGGTGCGTTGTAGTAATACAGGGTGCT
>JAETON010000022.1 GCA_021771695.1 Lachnospiraceae bacterium
GCCAACGAGCGAAAGCGAGTCTGGCAGGATGGCTTGTAGTCGGAACAGGATAGTATTGAACAGGCGACAGCCGTGCCAACGAGCGAAAGCGAGTCTGGCAGGATGGCTTGTAGTCGAAACAGATGTGAACTTATTCAGGATTTAAAATGTTTTTCACTACGTCAGCATCACTGAAATATACCATTTTGGAATCCTTCAATTTTACATAATAATTCTTTTTGTCTTTGTCTGTTTTTCCGATGTAAAGTGTTAGATTCTTCTTTTTGTTTGTGTCGGTATCTTTATAGGAGATTTCTACAGTGATACGTGAATCAGTATCGAATCCGTATTTGGCTAGTTCCGTGCTTTTTACAGAATAGTTTTGGCAGTCTCCAAATGTGAAAACTCCCAAACCTCCGGCAATACCGTCTAATCCTTTTTTGGATTTGGAAGTATAAGTGGTTTTTTTACCACTTTTTGTGACAATCACTTTTTTCAGATTGCCAGTACTTAAAGAAGGGAAGGTATCTGTTTCAATCATATCGTCCAGTGAGTAGGAGAGGCTGGATAAAATATTGGAAGATACGGTATAAATCTTGGATTTATTATCCAGAGTCAGATAATAGTTTTCACCTGCAGCATTTCCAATATAATAGGTAGTTTCTATACCTTTTTTGTCTTTTACTTTTAAAGTGTAAGAAGGCTGTTCAAGACCATAATCTGAAAGACTGTCCCCATCTTTTAACTCTCGGACAGCTTCGACTTTTTGAAATTGAGCTGCCAGTTCTTTTAGATAAGACTGTGTAATTGGATAGTCTTTGTTTTTTGTATAATACCAAGTTCCATTTTCTTTTACAAAACTTAAATCTTCTCCATTATTATAAGAAATGGAGGTAAGGGAAGATAGTTTCTTTACTATGATTGTATTTTCAGAATCTTTTTTTGCAGATTGATGTTTTTGATATATTCTAATTCCGGTATAAAAGGTAAGAAGCCCTGTAAATATCAAAATTAAAAGTATAAGAGTTTTTCTTTGTTTCATAGCTGCCTCCTTATCTTCTTCTGCGGCCAAACCATACGATAAAACCACCAATGACAATTGCAAGAGGAATGACAAAAATAATCAAAAGGCTGAAGATTCCTGGATGAGCAATGGTGTTGTAAGATACTTCCAGACTTTTTGGAGAAATGGAAATATTGTCAGCATCGTCTAGATTTTCAGTTACCGCATTGGTAAATAGAGTCAGGTTTTCCAAAGAGGAGAAAGAAGATGTCACTTGTTCGTCAATCAGCATATTTCCTCCGAAAACAGTCCATCGGCTTTCTTTTTTCTCTTTTTTGCCGTTTTCATTTTTTATAGTAACAGTTTCTGTTGCATAAGCACCCAGTACATAAGTGCCTTGTGTCTGCTTTTTATCCGTTACTGCATATCCATTTTCAGATGTTGTCATGAAACTGGTTGTTGTAATGGTATCTCTTACAGGATCTGTTTGCGTCATACCTTTAGAATTTATTATCAGTACAGAATTGGAGCTGATTCCAGAAGCCAAATCTCCGCTGACAGAAAGGTTTGGAATCAAATAATAATAATTACCCTGATAGCATTGCTGGGTATCAGCAATATATCCATTAGAGACTTTCATTCCGTAATCTTCTAAAAGATTATAGAGATTTGTCATTTTTTTATCTGTATAGGCCAGAAGTGTTACCACTTTCCCTCCGTTTTTCAGATATTTGGATAATACGTTTGTTTCATCTGATGTCAGATCGCTGGTTGGACCGTTTAAAATCAGCAAGTCACAATCTTTCGGAATAGAAGATGTGGTTAACAGATTTAATTCAGCAGAAGAAATTCTGGATTTTTCCAACAGGCTGGTGACAGAGGAGGAAAGTGCAGTTTCTCCATGTCCAGAAGTATAGTAAGCTTTATATTCTTTTGAATTTGTAACATAATTTACAGCACTGGTGAACTGTCCATCCCCATCAAATTGAGAGGCAGAAGTGGATGTACTGTAATAAGATGATCCGGAAACTAAAATGTCATCAAAAGAGACGGCTGTCTGCCGGTCTGTACTTTTGCAGGATATCACAATACTGTTTTCTTCAGTGTTATATTTGGTAAGTGCAGAAGGGTGAAGCACCGGATCAATCCATTGCACTTTTATTTTACCGGATAAAGATGCGTATTTGTTGATAAAAGTTTTGATACGGTCATCTGCAGAGCTTTTTTCGGCAATTACATAAAAAATCACTTCATCATCTAGGTTCTTGATAAGTTTTTTACTTTTTGACGATATGTCGTAAATATTTGTGTCGCTGATGTCAAACTGCCGGATGTTTTGGGGCAGCTGGCTGATAATTAGATTAAAAATAAAGATGATTCCCAAGACGATAACAGTCATTGCAACACTGTAAGAGCCTTTTTGGGAATGGGTTGTCTGAAATATTTTTTTGATTTTTTCCACGTGAAATTCCTCCTAACTCCATCGTCTCTTTTGAAATGTTTGTATCGTTAAAAAGATAAACAAGACTATGATGGAAAGATAAAATAAAAGTCCTCCAAGGTCGAAAATATAGTTTTGAGCAAAATTATAAAATACATCAGTCAAAACAAAATGTTCTAAAATATTAGGAACAAGATTTTCAAAAAGAGTTTTTTTCATAAGATAAATAGTAATAGCTGTAATGAAACCAATGCCTTCCATACTGCCTGCAATGACTGGATTTTTAGTCATCTGAAATACAATGGCAGAAATAATTGTCAAAACAACAAGGATTACGATGAGACCGCTAATGGCACTGGTTGGAATGTAATTTAAAAGGTTATCCAGCATATAGAGCAGGAACAAAGCACCACAGGTGCTGACGGCTGCGATTACAGGACTTTCTGTTAATGAGGATAGAAACATTCCAATAGCAATATAAACACATCCCAGCAGGAAAAATGCAAGTATGGAAGAATAATCAACCAGTAAATGTGCATTTCCTTGAAATTTAATAATGATTGGAAACAGACAATAAATGAAGCAGGGAACTGCAAAAACAGTAGTCATTGCCAAATACTTTCCTAAGATAATTTGAAAAAGAGGAACCGGGGAAGTCAGCAGGAGCTGATCCGTTTTATTTTTACGTTCTTCTGCAAAAGATTTCATAGATAAAACCGGAACAGAAAATAGAAGCATAAAAATAACTCCGGAAAGCGAATAAGAAAAAAATGGATAGCCGCTGTTCAGATTATATACCATGAAATAAATTCCACCGATAACAATTAAAAATGCTGCAAAGATACATCCAATCATGGATGTAAAATAGGAACGAAGCTCTCTTTTATAAATTGCGGTCATGCTTTTTGACTCCTTTCTTCGGTTGAGGGACTGTTTTAGTTAATTCTAGGAAAACATCTTCCAAGGTTGTCTTTGAAATAGATAAATGTGTGATAGGAATTCCTTGATGAGCAAATGCCAGAGAAATATTTTCACATACTCTTTGTACATCTGTTGAGGTATCGATTAGAATATCGCAGGAATCTTCTGATTCATGCTTCCAAGTAATCCTATGGAGATTGGAAATGTTTTTTAAAACCGATAAGATTTTGCTGCGGTCTGCCTTTATGGTAAGTTCAATGGATTCCTTGCCATGTGCCAGTTCTTCCAGATGTCCGGGTGTACCGCTGGCTGCTAAGGCTCCATTGGAAATAATTAAAATGTAATCGCAGATTTCCTGTACTTCTGCTAAAATGTGGGAACTTAAAATCACGGTATGCTCTTTTGCAAGAGTACGAATAAATTGACGGATTTCTATGATCTGTTTTGGATCCAGCCCAACCGTTGGTTCATCTAAAATGATAATTTCCGGGAAGCCTAGTACAGCAGAGGCAAGTCCGGTCCGCTGTTTATAGCCTTTGGAAAGATTACGGATCAGACGATGAGAAATATCTTCAATTTTTAAAAGGGAACAAACTTTTTGGATTTCCTTTGTCCGCTGCTTCTTTGGAATATGTTTTAATTCTGCTGCGAAAGAAAGATACTCCCATACTGTCATTTCCGGATAAAGGGGTGGGATTTCTGGAAGATATCCAATTGATTTTTTCGCATCCTCTGGTTCTTCCAAAATATTGTGTCCATGGATAAGGACTTCACCGCTGTCGGCTCCAATATATCCGGTTAAAATATTCATTGTAGTGGATTTTCCTGCTCCGTTGGGACCAAGAAAACCGTAGATTTGATTTTCCTTGAGTGTAAATGATAGATGGTCAAGAGCCGTACGGCTTCCATATTTTTTTACAAGATTTTTTACTTCTATCAATTTGCTTCCTCCTTTGATTTGGTTTTTATACAATTTAAACGAAAAAGTCAAAAGAAGTGTGATAAAACTATGATTATTTTGTGAAATGTATTAAAAAAGTAAGGAAGACTGTGGAAATTCGGCGGATATATTTACTTGCATATTTCGTGGTTGTTTCGTATAATATAGGAGTAAATCTACAGGAAAACTTGACAAGTAGCATGAAAAGAATGTATACTTTGAGAATCAAACTAATTAGGATGTTATGAAGGAGAATGATTATGTTAGAGAAGATGAAAGAAATCATTGCAGAGCAGCTAGATGTAAGTGAAGATGAAGTTACTTTAGAAGCTTCTTTCAAAGATGACCTTGATGCAGATTCATTAGACTTATTTGAGATGGTTATGGCTTTAGAAGACGAATATGACGTTGAAATTCCGTCTGAAGATCTGACAGAACTGAACACCGTAGAAGATGTTATCAATTACTTAAAAGACAAAGGTGTTGAAGACTAGAAAATTATGAGATTGGCTTATAACGATATGTTATAAGTCAATTTTTTGAAGATAATATTTTGAGATTCAAAATAAATTGCAGATCAGTGAGGTAAAACTATGGGTAAGATCGTATTTATGTTTCCAGGGCAGGGAGCACAGTATGTTGGAATGGGAAAGGACTTTTATGATTCTTTTTCATGCAGTAAAGAGGTTTTTGAAAAAGCCAATGAAGTGCTGGATATTGACGTAAAAGCACTTTGTTTTGAAGAAAATGACGATATTCATATTACAGAATTTACACAGGCAGCAATGGTGACAGCAAGTACAGCCATTTTAAAGAAACTGGAAGAAATGGGCATAAAGCCGGATATGACAGCGGGATTGAGCCTTGGAGAATATTGTGCATTGACAGCCAGCGGTGTTATGAGTTTTGAAGATGCTGTCAAGGTAGTACGCCAGAGAGGAATTCTGATGCAGGATACAGTGCCTGCCGGCAAAGGAGCTATGTCTGCGGTTCTTGGAATGAAAAAAGAAGATATTGAAGCGGTTTTACCTAATATTGAAGGAGTAGTTACAATCGCTAACTATAACTGTCCGGGACAGATTGTTATATCTGGAGAAACTGCTGCGGTAGCAAAAGCCGGAGATGCATTAAAAGAGGCTGGAGCAAAGCGTGTGCTGCCTTTGAAAGTCAGCGGGCCATTTCATTCTCCAATGTTAAAACCTGCCGGAGAGAAACTTTTGGATGTACTGAGGGATGTAGAAGTTTGTAATCCAAAAGTACCATATGTTTCAAATACGACGGCGGAGTTTGTAACGTCAAAAGACGATGTAAAAGAACTGCTGGGCAGACAGGTTTATTCTTCTGTGTGTTGGGAACAATCTATAGAAAGAATGATTGCTGATGGAGCAGATACTTTTATTGAGATTGGACCGGGAAAAACTTTATGCGGATTTATGAGAAAGATTGACCGCAAAGTAAAAGCAATCAATATTGCAAAAGTAGAAGATTTGGAAAAAGTAAAGGAGATTCTCGAATGTTAGAAAGAAAAACAGCAGTAGTTACCGGAGCCAGCCGCGGGATTGGGAAAGAAGTTGCATTGACACTTGCAGGATATGGAGCAACAGTGATTGTAAATTACTGCGGTTCAAAAGATAAAGCAGAGGCTGTAGTAGAGGAAATTATTGCGGCGGGCGGTAAGGCGAAAGCATATCAGGGTGATGTGTCTGATTTCGAGACAGCCAAAGAAATGATGACTTCTGTAAAGAAAGAATTTGGTTCCATTGATATTCTTGTAAATAATGCGGGAATTACGAAAGATAATTTGATTTTAAAAATGAGCGAAGAAGAATTCGATAAAGTCATTGAGGTAAATCTAAAAGGTGCATTTAACTGTATGAAACATGTATCAAGGATTATGCTTCGACAGAAGTATGGACATATCATTAATATGTCTTCTGTATCCGGAGTTATGGGAAATCCGGGACAGGTAAATTATTGTGCATCAAAGGCAGGAATTATCGGTATGACAAAATCTTTGGCGAGAGAACTTGGTTCCAGAGGAATTACGGTAAATGCCATTGCACCGGGATACATACAAACAGAAATGACGGATGTACTTCCTGAGGAGGTTAAAGAAAGCATTTTAAGTACAGTTCCATTAAAAAGAATGGGACAAACAAAAGATATTGCGGAAACGGTTGCATTTTTGGCATCCGATAAGGCGGCATATATTACAGGACAGACCATTAGTGTTGATGGCGGAATGGGAATGTAAAGGAGATAGACATGAGAGAAATGAAAAGAGTTGTTGTAACCGGTATGGGAGCCATTACTCCATTGGGAAACAGCGTGGAAGATTTCTGGAGTGGTGTAAAAGAGCAGAAAATTGGGTTTGCACCAATTACACATTTTGATGCTGCAGAATATAAATCTCATCTGGCAGCGGAAGTAAAAGATTTCAAGGCGAAAGATTATATGAGTCCAAAAGCTGCGAGACGCATGGAGCTGTTTTCACAGTATGCAGTGGCGGCGGCAAAAGAAGCCATTGAAGATTCGGGATTAGATTTAGAGAAAGAAGATACAGCAAGAATCGGGGTATCTGTAGGATCTGGAACCGGAAGTCTTCAAATCGTAGAACAGACAACAAAGACTATCGAGGAAAAAGGTCCGAAAAGAGTGAAACCATTGGTGGTTCCAATGATGATTTCTAATATGGCAGCAGGAAATATTTCCATTGCCTTTGGACTTCGAGGAAAAAGTATTAACGTTGTAACTGCATGTGCAACAGGAACACAGTCTATAGGAGAGGCTTATCGTTCCATTCAGGTTGGAGAGGCAGACGTTATGGTTGCTGGAGGAACAGAAGCTGCCATTACACCTGTTGGTGTAGCAGGATTTGGTTCTTTGACAGCATTGAGTGCATCCGATGATCCCAAAAGAGCATCTATTCCTTTTGATAAAGAACGTGACGGCTTTGTGATTGGAGAAGGTGCAGGAATTGTTGTATTAGAAAGTTTGGAACATGCACAGGCAAGGGGTGCAGAGATTTTAGCAGAATTAGTGGGATATGGTGCAACCAGCGATGCTTATCATATTACTTCTCCGGCAGAAGATGGGGAAGGAGCAGCCAGAGCAATGGAATTTGCAATGGAAGAAGCAGGGGTAAAACCAGAAGAAATTGACTATATCAATGCCCATGGAACAAGCACCCATGCAAATGATTTATTTGAAACAATGGCAATAAAAAAAGCATTGGGAGAACATGCATATAATGTAAAAATAAGTTCTACAAAGTCTATGATTGGACATGGACTTGGAGCAGCAGGAGCGATTGAGTTTATTACCTGCGTAAAATCCATTGAGGAAGATTATATTCATCCAACGGTAGGTTTGAAAGTGCCGGATGAAGAATGTGACTTGGATTATACACTGGAGCCTGTGACAGACCGTAAAGTAAATTATGTATTAAGTAACTCTCTTGGATTTGGAGGACATAATGCAGCACTTCTTGTAAAGAAGTATGAGGGCTAGGAGGATTCATATGAAAATCGAAGAAATGAAAGAACTGATACAGGCAGTATCAGAAGCAAATGTAGATGAATTTGAATTTGAGAATGACGACTATTCCATTCGTATAGCAAAGAACGAAGCAAAAGTGGTAACGGCAGAAGCAATCCCGGCGGCAACAGCACCGGTTATGCCGGCTGCGCCTGAGACTCAGACAGATGATCAAGAGGAAAAAATACAGGGAAATGAAGTGAAAGCTCCATTAGTGGGAACTTTCTATGCAGCTCCGTCAGAAGGAGCAGAGCCGTTTGTGTCTGTTGGAGATACTGTGAAAAAAGGACAAGTCATTGGAATTGTGGAAGCGATGAAGCTGATGAATGAAGTGGAAAGTGAATTTGATGGAACTGTAGAAGCTGTTTTAGTAGAAAATGGTGAAATGGTAGAATACGGACAGCCTTTGGTTGTAATTCGATAGAAAGGACGCAGTTATGTTAGACATTAAAGAAATCATGAATGTGATTCCTCATAGAAGTCCCTTTTTATTAGTGGACCGTGTAGAGGAAATGGAAGTAGGAAAACGTATTAAGGCAAAAAAATGTGTCAGTTATAATGAACCGTTTTTTGCAGGGCATTTCCCTCAGGAACCAGTGATGCCGGGGGTTTTGATTATGGAAGCCTTGGCACAGGCAGGAGCAGTTTGCGCACTTTCCGCAGAAGAAAATAAAGGAAAGATTGCATTTCTTGGCGGAATTAATAAAGCAAAGTTTCGTGGAAAGGTTGTTCCGGGAGATGTACTGACATTGGAAGTTGAAATGATTAAAATCAAAGGACCAGTCGGTGTTGGAAAAGGAACAGCATCTGTAGATGGAAAAGTTGTTGCGTCTGGTGAAATCACATTTATGATTGGATAAGAGAGGGTGTATCTTAATGTTTAAAAAGATATTAATTGCAAACAGAGGAGAAATCGCAGTTCGTATTATCCGTGCGTGTCGTGAAATGGATATTTTATCTGTGGCGATTTGTTCTGAAGCGGACAAAGAAGCACTACATGCACAGCTTGCTGATGAAACTGTTTGTATTGGTCCGGCACCTGCGAAAGATAGTTATTTGGATATGGAACGTGTCATTGGTGCAGCCCTGGCAGTTGGTGCGGATGCTATTCATCCGGGATTTGGATTTTTATCAGAAAATAGTAAGTTTGTAAGAATGTGCGAAAAGTGTAATATAACATTTATTGGACCATCAGCAGAAATTATTGATAAAATGGGAAATAAATCTGCTGCGAGAAAGACAATGATGGATGCAGGTGTGCCAGTCGTTCCGGGAACAAAAGATGCAGTAT
Organism: Lachnospiraceae bacterium; assembly: GCA_021771695.1. Lineage (GTDB taxonomy): Bacteria > Bacillota > Clostridia > Lachnospirales > Lachnospiraceae > Anaerostipes. Next base: position 9,113 of record JAETON010000022.1, read on the forward strand.
ATGAAGCAGAAGAAGGACAAGAAATTGCAGACAGCATGGGATATCCGGTAATGATTAAGGCTTCTGCAGGAGGCGGTGGAAAAGGTATGCGCGTATGTTATTCCTCTGAGGAATTTGTACATACTTTTGAAACTGCAAAGCTGGAAGCAGAAAATGCTTTTGGCGACGGCACTATGTATATTGAAAAATATATCGAAGACCCGCGGCATATTGAATTTCAGATTCTTGCAGATAAGTTTGGAAATGTGGTCCACTTGGGTGAAAGAGACTGTTCTATTCAGAGAAGACATCAGAAACTGATTGAAGAATCACCATCTCCGGCAATTAACGAAGAACTGCGTGAGAAAATGGGGGCAGTTGCAATAAAAGCGGCGAAAGCAGCAGGATATTACAGTGCCGGTACCATAGAGTTTTTGAAGGATAAACATGGAGATTTCTACTTCATTGAAATGAATACAAGAATCCAGGTAGAACATCCGGTAACAGAGTGGGTAACTGGAATTGATTTGATTCGTGAGCAAATCCGCATTGCAGCAGGACAGCATTTAACATATGGTCAGGATGAAATCAGTGTCCGTGGGCATGCAATTGAAGTAAGAATTAATGCAGAGGATACAGAACATGATTTCCGCCCAAGTCCGGGAACAGTTACGAATGTACATTTTCCAGGAGGAAAAGGAGTTCGTATTGATTCTGCATTATTTTCTGGATATGCGATACCGCCATATTATGATTCGATGGTAGCAAAATTGATTGTGTATGATAAAAACAGGGAGCTGGCATTGCGGAAACTCCGAAATGCATTGGGAGAGCTGGTTTTGGAAGGAATAAAAACCAATATTGATTATCAGTATGAGATTATTAATAACGAAGAATTTCTAAAAGGTGAGGTAGATACTGGATTTATCGAAAGATTCCAAAAACTTAGAGAGCAACAGGAAGAGGAATAGGAGACAAGGGAAGCCAGGTGAGAAAATATGCCATTAAAAGAAATGTTTAAAAAGAGGACATTGACGCCGCAGGAAAAGAAACAGGCGGAAAGAGTCCGAAAAGCAAAAGATACGTTGTTGGAATTTCAAGTTCCAGACGGATTGTTTCAGAAATGCACTCATTGTGGAAAAACAGTATATAACGAAGATATTATTGAAAATTATTATGTATGTCCATATTGTGGAAGTTATTTTAGAGTACGGCCAAGAACGAGGATTGCCATGGTGCTTGATAAAAATACATTTCAAGAATGGGATGAAAAAATGGAGACCAGTGATCCATTGAAATTTCCAGGATATAAAAAGAAACTAGAACGGCAGCAGGCAGTCACCAATCTGGATGAAGCAGTTATTACAGGAAAAGGAAAAATTTGTGGAAAAGATGTAGTGATTGCTGTCATGGGTGCAGATTTTATGATGGGAAGCATGGGAGAAGTTGTAGGAGAAAAGATTACCCGTGCAGTAGAAAAAGCAACAAAATTAAGACTTCCAGTGATTATTTTTACCTGTTCCGGCGGTGCCAGAATGCAGGAAGGAATTATATCTTTGATGCAGATGGCGAAAACCTCGGCAGCATTAAAGAAACACGACGAAGCAGGGCTGCTTTATATTACTGTTTTGACAGACCCGACAACTGGAGGCGTTACAGCCAGTTTTGCAATGCTTGGTGATGTGATTTTAGCAGAACCGGGGGCATTGATTGGATTTGCAGGTCCTAGGGTGATTGAACAAACCATTGGACAGAAACTGCCGGAAGGATTTCAAAGTGCAGAGTTTTTATTGGAACATGGATTTGCAGATAAGATCGTAGAACGTAAAAATCTGCGGAAAGTATTAGCCACTGTAATAAGGAGTTGTGAGTATGAGTAATAATTTTACGCCTTGGGAAAGGGTTGAAATATCAAGATCATCAGAACGTCCAACAAGCCTTGATTATATTACTGCTATTTTTGATCGATATATGTCTTTGCATGGTGACAGACTTTTTGGGGATGACAAAGCGATTGTAGGGGGACTGGCATCCATTGCCGGAAGACCTGTAACTGTCATTGGACAGCAGAAAGGGCGTTCAACGAAAGAAAATATTAAGAGAAATTTTGGTATGCCTTCTCCAGAGGGATATCGAAAATCTCTAAGATTAATGAAACAGGCAGAAAAATTCCATCGTCCGATTATTCTATTTGTCGATACACCGGGGGCTTTCTGCGGAATTGAAGCAGAAGAAGGCGGAGTTGGAGAAGCAATTGCGAAAAATTTATTTGAAATGTCAAATATCAAGGTGCCGATTCTTTCTATTATGATTGGAGAAGGCGGGAGCGGAGGAGCTCTTGCTATGGCAGTTGGAAATGAAGTATGGAGTTTGGAGAACTCTACATATTCTATCCTTTCTCCGGAAGGGTTTGCTGCAATTCTTTGGAAAGATGGAAACCGTGCATCAGAAGCTGCAAAAGTTATGAAAATCACAGCACAAGATTTAAAAGAACTGGGAATCATTGAGCAAATTATAGAAGAACCAGAACCTGCATGTCTTGACAATATTATGGATATTTCTGAAAAGATGCGGACAATGATTTGTGGATTTTTAAATAAATATGACCAAAAAACCCAGGAGGAGATTGTAGACGAGCGCTATGACCGTTTCCGCAAATTTTAAAGGAGGAAACCTTTGAAAGAATTAAAAATAGGAAATTTAACAGCTAAAATTCCCATTATCCAAGGAGGTATGGGGATTGGAGTCAGTCTAAGTTCTTTAGCAGGAGCTGTAGCAAAAGAAGGCGGAATCGGGGTATTGTCTGCTGCCCAGATCGGCTATCAGGAACCGGACTTTAAAGAGAATCCTGAAAAAGCAAATTTACGTGCCATAGGAAAACACATTAAGCGGGCACGAGAGATTGCGGGCGGCGGAATTCTTGGAATAAATATTATGGCTGTGACGAGAAATTATGCGGCCTATGTAAAAGAAGCCATTGCCAATGGGATAGATATGATTATTACCGGAGCAGGACTTCCAACGGAACTGCCGGCTATTGCCAAAGGTTCTGCAGCTAAATTGGTGCCGATTGTGTCACCTGCAAAATCAGCCAGAGTGATTTTAAAATTATGGGATAAAAAACATCACACAGCACCGGATGCATTGATTATTGAAGGTCCGAAAGCAGGAGGGCATTTGGGCTTTAAATATGATGACTTGATGGATCCTCAGGTAGACGAAAAGCACGATGAGGATGTTCAGAAGATTCTTCAGATGGTAAAACCGTATGAAGAAAAGTATGGAAAAGAAATCCCTGTTATTGTAGCAGGTGGTATTTCAGGGAAAGAGGAAATGAATCATTATATGGATATGGGAGCTTCCGGTATCCAAATTGCGACACCTTTTGTAGTTACACAAGAGTGTGATGCAAGTCAGGCATACAAAGACACTTATTTAAATTGTAAGCAGGAAGATATTATGATTGTAAAGAGTCCGGTGGGAATGCCGGGACGTGCGATCCGGAATAAATTTATGGATTTGGTGAAAGAAAAAGGACGGATTGCACCAAAGCAGTGTTACCGATGTATGGAAAGGTGTAATGCAAAGGAAACGATTTACTGTATCTCTCAAGGTTTAATCAATGCAGTAGAAGGAAAAATAGATGATGCTTTGTTATTCTGTGGTGCAGATGCATGGAAATATAATAAGATGTCAACGGTAAAAGAAGTCATAGAACGATATATATAAAAATGTTTCATAAAAAAAGATTCAGATGCGAAAGTGTCTGAATCTTTTTTTGTACAACTATTTGATTAAATATCTACTAAAATAACATCGGTCATTTCTTTGATGGAATCGTAAATTGGTTTTGGCAGATTACTGTCTGTTATGAAATGATCAATGTCCCTCCAGCTGGCATATTGAACTAAGGCAGAAGTGGAAGCTTTGGAGCTGTCGGAAATGACAACATTCATCTTAGAATTTGGAACAATCGCTTGTTTTACCTGAGCATCTGCAAAAGCGGAGACTGCCGGACCCTTATGCTGCTCAAAACCATTCGTACCTAAAAATGAAACAGCAACTTTTAAATTGTTGATAAAATTGGTTGTCTGAAATCCTTCTGCTGACATATTAGAAGCATTTAATTGTCCGCCGGTAATAATCGTTGTATTATCACTATTGATTAAAACATTGGCAGCACTTAAAGAAGATGTAACAATGGTATGATTGGAACGCTGGCTTAATAACTTTGCAAGGTGTACAATAGTGCTTCCGGCATCTAAATAAATAACACCTTTCTGTGGAACGAATTCTAAAGCTTTTTCACAAAGTTTAATTTTGATATCAGCATCTTTGTTAATTCTAGGTTCGATTGGAACGTTGCCGAACTCATAAATGGATGTTGCACCTCCATGGCTTCTTTGCGCAGCTCCAATATCATTTAAATAGGATAAATCTCTTCGGATTGTTTCTCTGGATACTTGAAAGGTTTCCGCTAATTGTCCGATTTTTACGCTTCCATTGTCATGAAGCAGTTTTAATATTTCTTTTTGCCGTTCTGCAGCAATTAATTTTCCCATGGTGAATCTCCTCCCTGTGTATATATTTATTTTACAATATGAAATGTAATTCGTCAATGTACAAGAAACACAAAAAAACTCAAAAATCCACAAAAATGCAAAATACATATTGACAAATAAGCGATATAATAATAAAATAACATCATAAAGCAACAAAAATGCACATAAAAATGCAACATTCAGAACAGTAACACCACAAATACATAGCGAGGAGGCCGCAGAGCATGGAAGCAAAAAAATTAAGGATTATTACCGATGAATTATCAAAATTCTCAGGAATGGTACAGGAAGAAGAAGTACAGGCGCTGGCAGATGCAATTAAAGAAGCAAACAAGATTTTCTTAGCAGGCGCAGGACGATCAGGACTTGCTGCAAGAGCATTTACAAACCGCTTGCTGCATATGGGATTTGATGTACATTTTGTTGGAGAAATTTCTTGTCCGCCAATCAAAGAAGGAGATTTGATTATCCTTGGTTCTGGTTCTGGAACAACACAGAGTTTGATTGTTATGGGAGAAAAAGCAAAAGGAGTTGGAGCCAAAATTGCAACAGTTACAATGTTCCCAACACATACCATTGGACAGATGGCAGATGTTATTGTCACAGTTCCGGGTTCCACACCAAAGAAAGCAGAAGGAGAAAAGAATCTGGCAGAATCTAATCAGCCAATGGGAAATCTGTTTGAACAGATGAGCTGGCTGACATATGACAGCATTATTATGGTTTTGATGGATGATTTAAATCAGACCAGTGAAGAAATGGTGGCACGTCATACCAATTTAGAGTAAAAGGAGAAAAAAATGCAGAGATTTGTGAATGATCCGGATTATATTGTAGAAGATATGGTCAAAGGATTTGTAAAAGCTCATGATGATTTGATTGTACGCTCAGAGAACAATGACCGTGTAGTAAAATACAAAAATGCTCCGGTAGAAGGGAAAGTTGGATTGGTAACCGGCGGAGGAAGCGGACATGAGCCGGCATTTCTCGGATATGTTGGAAAAAATATGATGGATGCAGTTGCCGTCGGTGAAGTATTTTCATCACCATCTGCACAGGCATTTTATGATGCATTCATGGAAGTTGACGCAGGAAAAGGTGTTGCATGTTTGTTTGGAAATTATGCCGGAGACAACATGAATGTAAAAATGGCAGTCCGTAAAGCAAAAAAACAGGGAGTTACCGTAAAATATGTTGTTGCAACGGATGATGTGGCATCTTCACCAAAAAAAACAAAAGAAAAACGCCATGGAATTGCCGGCGGAGTCTTTATGTGGAAAATCGGTGGAGCCAAAGCAGCATTGGGCGGAACACTGGATGAAGTCATTGAGACTGCACAGAAGGTTGTAGATAACACAAGAAGTATTTGCGTGGGATTGGAACCATGTGCAATTCCTGCGGTTGGACATCCAAATTTCCAAATCGCTGACGGTGATATGGAAGTCGGTATCGGGCATCACGGAGAACCGGGAATCAATGTGCAGAAATTAAAACCTGCCAAAGATATTGCAAGAAATATGGCAAAAGCAGTCATTGATGATTTGGAGCCGGACAGCGGTGATGAAGTAGCAGTATTACTTTCTGGATTAGGGGCAACACCGATTATGGAACTGTATGTTTTATACGATGATATTGAAGCGTATTTAAAAGAGCAGGGATTGTCTATTTACCGGGTATTTGTAGGCGACTATGTTACTTCTTTAGATATGAACGGGGCAGCGTTGACCGTGATGAAATTGGATGATGAGCTGAAAGAATTATTAGATTATGAAGCAAAATCACCAGGAATAGAAATATAAGCAAAAATTAGTTTTATGGAGGAAATAAAATGAAAGCAGTACATTTTGGTGCGGGGAAAATCGGAAGAGGATTTATTGCAGACCTTCTTTGCGACACGGGGTATGAAATTATTTTCGTTGATGTCAATGAAAAATTAAATGAAGAACTGAATAAATATCACAATTACTATTTGTATGTGATTGAAGAAGATTATAAGAGAAAAGAAATCGACAAGGTTTCTGCATTATCTCCAATTACACAGCCGGACGAAGTCGTACAGGCAATTGTAGATGCAGATTTAGTAACTACAGCAGTTTTAGCAGACAACTTTCCGAAAATCGCAGGAAATCTTGCAAAAGGATTAAAAGCAAGATTAGATGCAGGAAAAGAAAGAATGAATGTCATTCCATGTGAAAATGCATTATTCTGCGGAGATATGCTGAAGAAAGAATTAGTAAGCACTGGATTGATTACAGAAGAAGAATTAGATCAGATCGCAGCAGTACCAAACACAGCAGTAGACCGTATGGTATTCGGGACTGACCGTGATGGCAGAGACGGAATTGAAATAGGAAAGGATCACGAACTGGCAGTAGAAGTAAATAAACTGACAGATCCGGAGAACCCGCCAATCAAAGGTGCAGAATATACAGACAATCTTCAGAAATTCTTAGAGAGAAAACTTTATACAATTAACTGTGGACATGCATGGTCTGGATATATGGCTCATTTAATGGGATATGAAATTATTCAGGATTATTTTGCATCTGAAGAAAATGTACAGATGACAAAAGACGTTATGTTTGAAGTTGCAGCATTATTAGAGAAGAAACACGGATTTACACACCAGGAAATGGCAGATTATATTGAATTTGCAGTAAATAGATTCTTGACACCTGGAATTATAGATACCGTATCACGTATTTCCAGAGCACCAATCCGTAAATTAGGACCAAGCGACCGCTTAGTAGGACCTGCTTCCCAGTGTGAAGAAGCCGGACTTGCAAATGCAATGTTATTGAAAGGAATTGCAGCAGCATTTTTATTTGATGTAAAAGATGATGAGCAGTCTGTAGAATTACTTGCATATGTGGAGGAAAATGGAATTGAAAAAGCTGTACCTTATTATACAGGAATTGAGGCAGGAAGCAGAATGTTTGAAGAAATTGTAAAAAATTATAATGAATTAAAAGCACAGTATAAATAGAAATAAGAAATATAAAACAACCATGTATATTTTATAAAATTTTAGGAGGAAGAATCATGAAATTACAATTGGCTTTGGATGAAATGAAAATGGATGCAGCAATGGAATTAATGGAGAAAGTAAAAGATTATGTAGATATTATCGAGATTGGAACTCCATTTTGTCTGGATGCTGGAAATAGTGCAGTAGAAGCATTTAAGAAGGCATATCCTGATAAAGAAGTTTTGGCAGACTGCAAGATTATGGATGGCGGATATCTGGAAACAGAAAATGCTATTAAAGCTGGAGCTGATTATGTAACAGTATGTGCAACTGCTGATTTATTAACAGTAAAAGGTGCTTTTAAAGCAACACAGGATTATGGAAAACAATTAGTCGTTGATATGATTACAATTGAAGACATTCCTGCAAAAGTAGCAGAATTAGAAGAAGTTGGAGTTGATGTACTGGCTGTACATACAGGAGCAGATGCACAAGCAGTTGGCAGAGAACCAATTCAGGATTTAGAAGTTATGGTTGGATGTGCTAAAAAATCTAAGATTGCAGTAGCTGGAGGAATCAACAGCAAGACAATCGGTAAATATGCAGCATTAAAACCAGACATTGTAATTGTAGGTTCTGCAATCGGACGTGCAGAAGATCCAGTTGCAGAAGCAAAAGCAATCAAAGAGGCTATGTTATAAGAGACGGGAGGAAGTTAAATCATGACAGAATGTAAAAATATTTTTGCAATTCTTGATGAATTAAAAGAAAATGCAGCACAGATAAATGATGATGATTTAAAAGCAGTGGAAAAACTGATTACAGAAGCAAATAGAATTTTTATCGGCGGAGCAGGACGTTCCGGATTTGCTGCAAGAGGATTTTCCAATCGTTTGATGCATCTTGGATATACCGTGTATTTTGTTGGAGAGCCGACAACTCCATCGATTCAGGAAGGAGACTTATTGATTGTAGGTTCTGGTTCAGGAAATACAGCAAGCCTTGTATCAAACTCTAAAAAAGCAAAAGAACAGGGAGCTAAAGTTGCAACACTTACCATGTTCCCGGAAAATACCATTGGTTCTATGTCAGATGCTGCAATTAAGATTCCAGGTGAAACTGAAAAGGTAAAAGGAAAAGGAAAAGCATCCGTACAGGCTTCTGGTTCATCTTTTGAAGAATTATGCTGGATTACATATGATGCAATGGTTATGGATTTAATGAAATTAACCAATCAGACAAATGAGGATTTGTTTAAACGCCACGCAAATATGGAATAGCACAACATAGGGGGAAGAAATGAACAATTTTACATTTCTTAGTCCGACAAGATTAATTGTTGGAAAAGATGCAGAAAAAGAAACTGGGAAATGGATTAAAGAATTTGGCGGAACGACAGTTTTGGTTCATCATGACAGCGGTTTTGTAAAGCAGAATGGATTCGTAGATAAAGTAATTGATATGCTTTGTGCAGATGGACTAAAAGTAGTAGAGCTTGGCGGAGTTGTCCCGAATCCACATTTGGATTTGGTATATGAAGGAATTGAGCTTTGTAAAAAGGAAAAGGTAGACTTCCTTTTGGCAATTGGCGGCGGGAGTGTCATTGACTCTACAAAGGCAATTGCAATGGGACTTCCTTATGAAGGAGATGTATGGGATTTCTTTATTGAAGAAGATGGAATTCCACATGATGTGCCAACAAAAAGTACCCCTCTTGGTGTTATTTTGACGATTGCTGCCACAGGAAGCGAAGCTTCTAACAGCTGTGTTATTACAAAAGCGGATGAAAATTTGAAACGTTTTTGCGATAATGATATTAACCGTGCGGTATTTGCTATTGAAAATCCAGAATTAACAATGACACTGCCTCCTTTCCAAACTGCTTGTGGAATTATCGATATTATGTCACATTCTTTTGAAAGATATTTCACACCGGAAAAAGAAAATGACATTTTAACAGATTATCTTTGTGAAGCAATTTTCCATACTTGTATGGAATGTGGAAGAATTTTGTCAGATGATCCTGAAAATTACGATGCAAGAGCAAATATTATGGTTGCATCAACATTATCTCATAACGGATTAACTGGAATGGGAAGAACTGGTGACTGGGCATCTCATTTTATTGAACATGAATTGTCTGGGGAATATCAAAGCGTAACACATGGTGCAGGATTGGCGGTTATTACTCCGGCATGGATGAAATATGTGTACAAAGATAATATGAAACTTTTCCTGAAATGGGCAACAAGAGTTATGGGAGCTGCGATGGATTATGAAAATCCGGAACGTACCGTATTAGAAGCCATTGACCGTTTGGAATTATTCTTCCAAAGTTTAGGGGTTCCTACAAAATTAAGCGAAGTTCCAGGAGTAGAAAATTTGGATGAAGCTGTTATGGAGAAAATGGCGAAACGTGTCCGTGTTGTTCATGAGGACGGAAGCATTGGATGGGTGAAAAAATTATATACAAAAGATATTGTTGAGATTTTCAAACTTGCGATGTAGTATATGCAAAATAAAATTGAATTTAAAAAGGTGTACTGTATGAGAAGGCAGTACACCCTTTTCGTATCAAAAGGAGGATGCTGATATGATTCCTGTAAAAAAATTAAGTAATGGTGTAGAAATGCCTGTTTTAGGATTTGGGACATGGAAATTGAAAGATGAAAAGTGTACAGAGATGGTAAAATATGCTTTGGATATAGGGTATCCGGCGATTGATACAGCACAGGTATATTTAAATGAAGAAGCAGTTGGAGAGGGGATTCGGCAATCCAGCAGGAAACGAGAAGATGTATTTTTTACATCCAAAATAAGAAACCGTTTTCAAGGATACGATCATACTTTACAGGCAGTAGAGGCAACATTAACAAGAACGGGATTGGATTATATAGATTTATTTTTGATTCATTGGCCGGGAGAGAACATGTATGTACCCACTTGGAAAGCATTGGTGCGTATGTGTGAAGAAGGAATGATTCGCTCCATTGGAGTCAGCAATTTCTATCCGGAACATATGGAAACCTGTGCACAAGAAACGGGAGTTATGCCAATGGTGAATCAGATTGAAATGCATCCATATCTTATGCAGTATGAAGTGGTGGATTACTGCCGTCAGAATGGGGTTTTCCTTGTTTCGTGGAGTCCGTTGTCTGCAGGCGGTCAGACGAGACAGGATCCAAAAACCAGTGCACTGGGAAATACAGGAAAGATACCGAGCGGAAATGTCATGGAAGATCCGGTTATTTGTGAGATTGCAAAACATCATGGGAAGACACCTGCCCAGACGGTGCTGCGGTGGCATGTACAGAATGGTTTTGGTGTTGTTCCAAAATCTTCAAATCCAGACCGTATCCGTCAGAATATGGAGTTATTTGATTTTGAATTAACGTTGGATGAAATGGATCAGATTCGGGAATTAACAAAAAAGCAGATTCGAATTGGAGATGATGGAAGAACTTATCGTTTTCTTTTGCTAGATGAATTGATTGCAGCAGGAAAAGAACCAAAAAGGGATCGCTTTGGAAATTATTTGTAATGGAGAGGGTGCTGCAAATAAGGAAGGAGAGAAGAACATATGGATATATTGATGAAATGTGCAGAGCTGTTCGGTGATGATGAGAAAGTAGAATATTTTGTAAAGTGCCAAGAACCGAAAAAAGCACTCGGATTATTGAACATGAATTGATAAGAGAACGAGTTTCTTCTATAATAATATAGAGGGAACTTGTTCTTTTGTTTTTATTTTTGTGCATGGATTAAAAATTTGAAAAAATGTCTTGCAATTCAAGAATAGTTCGTATATAATCAAATCGTTGTGACCTTGATAGCGTTGAAGCGTGAGGTTGCTGTATCGGTAAAAGCCGATGCAGGTTTTCCGTGGAGCGAATGTCAAGTTGTTAAAACTGGCGACAAGTCACTGTACGAATTACAATCTATTGATGAAGACATGCGATAGAGACGCAGTGTGTAGATTTCACGATACACACGGAGGAGTGTACAGTCACCACTTGTCGTGCTACAAGAAAATTATAGTGCGAAAAGGAGGCGGCTTTTTTTATGGCAGCAAGTCAAGTAATGAGAATTACATTGAAAGCGTATGATCATCAGTTAATCGATGCAAGCGCAAAGAGTATTATCGAAACAGTTAAAAAGACAGGGTCTAAGGTGAGTGGACCGGTACCTATGCCAACTAAGAAAGAAATTATTACAATTCTTAGAGCAACACATAAGTACAAAGATTCCAGAGAACAGTTCGAGCAGAGAACTCATAAAAGATTGATTGATATCATTACACCAACACAGAAAACAGTTGATGCTTTATCTAAATTAGAAGTACCAGCTGGTGTGTACATCGACATCAAGATGAAGACAAAATAGTAATCCCAAAGGGTTATGAGTAAATGAGGTATCCCCTTAAGCTTGTAGCGTCTAGGATGATTACAACGTAACACGTTATAATCCGCTGTAGATTAAATAGGAGGAACAATCAAAATGAAAAAAGCGATTTTAACAACAAAAGTCGGAATGACTCAGATCTTCAATGAAGATGGAGTGTTAACTCCAGTAACTGTATTACAGGCAGGACCTTGTGTCGTTACTCAGGTAAAGACAGTTGAAAATGATGGATACAGTGCAGTTCAGGTTGGATTTGTTGATAAGAAAGAAAAAGGAATCAACAAACCTCAGAAAGGACATTTCGATAAAGCTGGAGTATCTCCAAAAAGATTCGTGAGAGAATTCAGATTTGAAAATGCAGAAGAATATACAGTTGGTCAGGAAATCAAGGCTGACATCTTCGCGGCAGGAGATAAAATTGATGTTACAGCAACATCAAAAGGTAAAGGATATGCTGGTGGTATCAAACGTCACGGTTTGAAATCAGGTCCATCTGCCCATGGTTCTAAATATCATCGTCATGCAGGTTCCAATGGTTCTGCTTCTGATCCTAGCAAAGTTTTCAAAGGAAAGAAAATGCCGGGACATATGGGAGCTGAAAGAGTTACCATTCAGAATCTGGAAGTAGTAAAAGTTGACGCTGACGCAAACATTATTTTAGTAAAAGGTGCTGTACCAGGACCTAAGAAATCTTTAGTAATGTTAAAAGAATCAGTAAAGGCGTAGGTCTTTAGAAGAAAGGAGGACTATATAAGATGGCAACAGTATCTGTATTAAATATGGAAGGCAAAGAAGTTGACAAATTAGATCTTAACGACAGCATCTTTGGCGTAGAAATAAATGAACATTTAGTACATCTGGCAGTCGTAAGCCAGTTGGCAAATAATCGTCAGGGAACTCAGAAAGCCAAAACACGTTCTGAAGTCCGCGGCGGTGGAAGAAAACCTTGGAGACAGAAAGGAACAGGTCATGCAAGACAGGGATCTATCCGTGCTCCACAGTGGACAGGCGGCGGAGTTGTATTTGCTCCAACACCAAGAGAATACACAAAGAAATTAAACAAAAAAGAAAGACGTTTAGCATTGAAATCTGCATTAACATCCAGAGTACAGGCTGACAAATTTATTGTAGTCGATGAATTTAAATTTGATGAAATCAAGACTAAGAATGTGAAAAACATGTTAGACAGCTTTAATGTAAAGAAAGCATTAGTTGTTATGGGTGATAAGAACGATAACTTAATCTTATCTGCTAGAAACATTCCTGGTGTAAAAACAGCATTGACAAACACAATTAATGTGTATGATATTTTGAAATATGACACTGTAGTTGTTTCTAAGGAAGCAGTTGCAAATATTGAGGAGGTATATGCATAATGGCAAATATTAAATATTATGACGTTATCTTAAAGCCAATCGTAACTGAAAAAAGTATGAATGCCATGGCAGAAAAGAAATATACTTTTTTAGTTCATCCATCTGCAACGAAATCCCAGATTAAAGAAGCAGTGGAAAAAATGTTTGAAGGAACAAAAGTAGCAAAAGTCAACACGATGAACTATGATGGAAAAACAAAGAGACGTGGAATGACTTTTGGAAAAACTGCTAAGACAAAGAAAGCAATCGTTCAGTTGACAGCAGAAAGTGCTGATATCGAAATTTTTGAGGGGCTATAAGAATTAGCAGCTAAAAACTATACGCAGTATAAGCGTGATAATAAATCAGATTTGAAAGGAGATAAAAATGGGAATCAAATCATATAACCCATATACACCTTCTAGAAGACATATGACCGGATTAGATTTTGATGTAATTACAAAATCAACTCCAGAAAAATCTCTGGTAACTTCTTTAAAGAAGAACGCTGGTCGTAACAATCAGGGTAAAATTACAGTAAGACACCGCGGAGGCGGAGCTAGAAGAAAATACAGAATTATTGATTTCAAGAGAAATAAGGATGGTGTTCCAGCAACAGTAACAGCAATCGAATACGATCCAAACAGAACAGCAAACATCGCATTATTAACATATGCAGATGGTGAAAAAAGATATATCATTGCACCGAACAAGTTAGCAGTTGGAACAACTGTTATGAATGGTCCGGAAGCAGAAATCAAAGTAGGAAACTGCCTTCCATTGGCAAACATTCCGGTTGGTACAGAAATCCACAATATTGAAATGTATCCTGGAAAAGGTGGACAGCTGGTACGTTCCGCAGGAAACTCAGCACAGTTAATGGCAAAAGAAGGAAAATATGCAACACTTCGTTTACCATCTGGTGAAATGAGAATGGTACCTGTTGTTTGCAGAGCTACTATCGGTCAGGTTGGAAACATCGAGCATGATCTTGTGAACATTGGTAAAGCAGGTCGTAAACGTCACATGGGATTCCGCCCAACAGTCCGCGGTTCTGTTATGAACCCGAATGACCATCCACATGGTGGTGGTGAAGGTAAAACTGGTATCGGACGTCCGGGACCATGCACACCTTGGGGTAAACCTGCATTAGGATTGAAGACCCGTAAGAAAAATAAACAATCTAACAAGATGATCGTAAGAAGAAGAGATGGTAAAACTGTTAAATAGTACAAGGAGGTAACTTATGGCTCGTTCACTTAAAAAAGGACCATTTGCAGATAAGAGTCTGCTGAAAAAAGTAGACGCTATGAACGAATCAGGAGACAAAAGCGTTATCAAAACATGGTCTCGTCGTTCTACAATCTTCCCATCATTTGTAGGGCATACAATTGCTGTCCATGATGGAAGAAAACATGTGCCAGTATACATTACAGAAGATATGGTTGGACACAAGCTTGGAGAGTTCGTAGCAACAAGAACTTTCCGTGGGCATAAATCTGAGAAAAAATCCGGAATGAAATAATCAAGTTTGGAAGGAGGTTTCATTTAAATGGCTAAGAAATATAGCAGATCTCAGTATAAAAAAGAGAGAAATGCAAACAAAGATACAAGACCAAAAGCTACATTAAGAAATGCTAGAGTTTCTACAACAAAAGCAGCTTTCGTATTAGACGCAATCAGAGGAAAAGATGTAGAAACAGCGCTTGGAATTTTACTTTACAATCCAAGATATGCTTCAACATTAATTGAAAAGTTATTAAAATCTGCAATTGCAAATGCAGAAAATAATAACGGATTGGACCCAGAAAACCTTTACATTGCAGAATGTTATGCAAATAAAGGACCTACAATGAAGAGAGTAAAACCTAGAGCACAGGGTAGAGCTTATAGAATTGAACACAGAATGAGCCACATCACACTGGTGCTTGATGAAAGATAGAAGGAGGCAAACATGGGACAGAAAGTAAATCCTCATGGTCTGAGAGTCGGAATTATTAAAGATTGGGATTCTAGATGGTATGCAGAAGATGATTTTGCAGATAACCTTGTAGAAGACGATGAAATCAGAAAATATGTAAAGAAAAAACTGTACAGTGCTGGAATTTCAAGAATTGAAATTGAAAGAGCATCTGACAGAGTAAAATTAATTGTTTATACAGCAAAACCTGGAGTAGTGATTGGTAAAGGCGGTTCATCTATTGAACAGCTGAAAAAAGAAATCCAGAAAATGACAGATAAAAAGTTACTGATCGATGTTAAGGAAGTTAAGAGACCAGACAAAGATGCTCAGTTAGTTGCAGAAAATATTGCACAGCAGCTGGAAAACCGTATTTCTTTCAGACGTGCAATGAAATCATGCATGCAGCGTACAATGAGAGCTGGTGCTTTAGGAATTAAGACTGCTGTTTCTGGACGTTTAGGCGGAGCGGATATGGCTCGTACAGAGTTCTACAGCGAAGGAACAATTCCTCTTCAGACACTCCGTGCAGATATTGATTACGGATTTGCTGAAGCAGATACAACTTATGGTAAAGTCGGAGTTAAGACTTGGATTTATCATGGTGAAGTACTTCCATCAAAAAAGGAAGGGGGAAATAAATAATGTTAATGCCAAAAAGAGTAAAACGTCGTAAACAGTTCCGTGGAAGCATGCGCGGAAAAGCATTACGCGGAAATAAAATTACTTACGGTGATTACGGTATCGTAGCATGTGAACCAGCATGGATCACAGCAAACCAGATTGAAGCAGCCCGTGTTGCTATGACTCGTTATATTAAACGTGGTGGTAAAGTTTGGATTAAAATTTTCCCTGATAAACCAGTTACAGCACAGCCTGCTGAAACTCGAATGGGTAAAGGTAAAGGTAACTTAGAATATTGGGTAGCAGTTGTAAAACCAGGAAGAGTTATGTTTGAAATTGCTGGCGTAAGCGAAGAAATCGCAAGAGAAGCTTTACGTCTTGCTGTACACAAACTACCTGTAAAGTGTAAAATTGTTTCTCGTGAAGCTTTAGAAGGCGGTGACAACAGTGAAAACTAAAGATTTTGTAAAAGAATTAAATAATAAGTCATTAGACGAATTAAACAATGAGCTAGTAGCTGCGAAAAAGGAATTATTCAATTTAAGATTCCAGAATGCAACAAATCAGCTTGAGAATACAAGCAGAATCAAAGAAGTAAGAAGAAATATTGCACGTATTCAGGGTGCAATTACAGCAAAAGCAAATGCTTAGTAAATTCGAAAGGAGGAATTTGTTGTGGAAAGAAATTTAAGAAAAACCCGTGTAGGGAAAGTTGTTAGTGATAAAATGGATAAGACAATCGTAGTTGCAATCGAAGACAACGTAAAACATCCTTTATATAAGAAAATCGTTAAGAGAACTTACAAATTAAAAGCTCATGACGAAAAGAATGAATGTAACATTGGAGACAGAGTAAAGGTTATGGAAACAAGACCTCTTTCTAAAGACAAGAGATGGAGACTTGTAGAAATTATCGAAAGAGCAAAATAATCTTTTTGTTCAGTTGGAAAGGAGAAAAAGCATGATCCAGCAGGAATCAAGACTTAGAGTAGCCGACAACACAGGAGCAAAAGAAATTCTCTGCATCCGTGTGTTAGGGGGATCTACTAGAAGATATGCTAACATCGGTGATGTGATTGTCGCTACGGTTAAAGATGCAACACCAGGCGGTGTTGTAAAAAAAGGTGACGTAGTAAGAGCAGTTGTAGTTCGTACAAAGAAAGGTGCTCGTCGTAAAGATGGTTCTTACATCAGATTTGACGAAAATGCTGCTGTAATTATCAAAGATGATATGAATCCAAGAGGAACTCGTATCTTTGGACCAGTGGCAAGAGAGCTTAGAGACAAGAAATTTATGAAGATTGTTTCATTAGCACCAGAAGTATTATAAGGAGGAAACACTGTGTCAGCAATTAGAATTAAAAAAGGCGATTTAGTAAAAATTATCGCTGGTAAAGATAAAGACAAAGAAGGAAAAGTAATTGCTGTTGATCAGAAAAAAGGTACTGTCATTGTTGAAGGTGCCAATATGATCACAAAGCATACAAAACCTAGTCCTGCAAACCAGCAGGGTGGAATCGTAAGCCAGGAAGGACCAATGGATGTTTCCAATGTAATGTATGTGCATAATGGAAAAACAACAAAGATTGGCTACAAAGTAGTTGATGGTAAAAAAGTTCGTGTTGCACGTGCAACCGGAGAAGTCATTGACTAATTAGGAAAGGAGGTTTACGCAGGTGAGTAGATTACATGATAAATATAGCAGCGAAATTAAAGATGCTATGATGAAAAAATTCGAATATAAGAATATTATGCAGGTACCAAAGCTTGATAAAATCGTTATCAATATGGGCGTTGGTGAAGCAAAAGAAAATAAAAAGCTTTTAGATTCTGCGATTGCTGATCTTGAAAAGATTTCAGGACAGAAAGCAGTTGTAACAAGAGCAAAGAAATCTGTTGCTAACTTTAAGTTAAGAGAAGGTATGCCGATCGGATGTAAAGTTACATTACGTGGAGAAAGAATGTATGAATTTGCTGATCGTCTGATTAACTTAGCTTTACCTCGTGTACGTGACTTTAGAGGAGTTAACCAGAACTCTTTCGACGGAAGAGGTAACTATGCATTAGGTATTAAGGAACAGTTAATTTTCCCAGAAATCGAATACGATAAAGTAGATAAAGTCAGAGGTATGGATGTCATCTTCGTTACAACAGCGAATACAGATGAAGAAGCTCGTGAATTATTAACTTTATTTGGTATGCCGTTTAAGAAATAGTTAGGAGGGTTTCCCATGGCTAAGAAGTCAATGGTTGCAAAACAAAAAAGAAAAGCAAAATTCTCAACAAGAGAATATAGCCGTTGTAGAATCTGTGGACGTCCACATGCATATTTAAGAAAATACGGAATTTGCAGAGTTTGCTTCCGTGAATTAGCATACAAAGGACAGATTCCAGGTGTCAAGAAGGCAAGCTGGTAAGAATTAGGAAGGAGGAACATAGAAATGACAATGAGCGATCCTATTGCAGATATGCTTACAAGAATCCGTAATGCAAATACTGCAAAACATGATACAGTAGAAATTCCTGCTTCTAAGATGAAGACAGCGATTGCTGAAATCTTATTAAAAGAAGGTTTCATCAAAGCTTATGACATCAAAGAAGAAGGTTCATTCAGTACAATTGTAATCACATTAAAATATGGTGCTGATAAAAACGAAAAAATCATTACAGGACTTAAAAGAATTTCAAAACCAGGTCTCCGTGTATATGCTGGAGCAGAAGATCTTCCAAAAGTATTAGGAGGGCTTGGAATTGCAATTATCTCAACAAACAAAGGACTGTTAACAGATAAAGAAGCAAGACAACAAAACGTGGGTGGAGAAGTATTAGCATTTGTATGGTAGGCATTGAGCACTTAGAGAAAGCAAGTCCGCAGGACGCAGCTTGAACTTAGTGCGAAAGCCCTTCCCGAACCTTAGCAAATCCAAGCCTACGGCGAAGGATGTGCTTAGTTGAGGAAAGATACCTGTGACTACTTAGATGTATTATATAAAAGCATAATACTCGGACCATTCTGAAAACAGAAAGGGCAAGCCCTTTCCGACAATTTAAGGAGGTAACCTATGTCTCGTATAGGTAGATTGCCAATCGATATCCCTGCAGGAGTAGAGGTAAAGATTGAAGAAGAAAACAAAGTGACTGTAAAAGGTCCAAAAGGAACACTGGAAAAGAATTTACCAGTAGAAATGACAATCAAAGTTGAAGATAATCAGGTTGTTGTTACAAGACCAAATGATTTAAAGAAAATGAAATCATTACATGGTCTGACAAGATCATTAATTGCCAACATGATTACAGGTGTATCTGAAGGATATGAAAAGAAACTGGAAATCAACGGTGTTGGTTACAGAGCACAGAAAAAAGGAAAAGAAATCACTTTTAACCTTGGTTTCTCTCATCCAGTAGTAATGGCTGATCCGGAAGGAATTGAAACAGTCATGGAAGGACAGAACATTATTATTGTAAAAGGTATTGACAAAGAAAAAGTTGGACAGTACGCAGCTGAAATCAGAGAACTTAGAAAACCAGAACCTTACAAAGGAAAAGGTATCAAGTATGCTGATGAAGTTATTAGACGTAAAGTTGGTAAAACCGGGGCAAAATAAAGGAGTGATATAGGATGATTAGAAAAGAATCAAGAAGTAAGATTCGTGCGAAAAAACATTATAAGCTTCGTAACCGAATCAATGGAACAAGCGAAAGACCTCGCTTAAGTGTATTTAGAAGTAATGATCATATGTACGCTCAGATTATTGACGACACTGTTGGAAATACATTAGTATCTGCTTCAACAACTCAGAAAGACGTAAAGGCAGAACTGGAAAAAACAAATGATGTTGCCGCAGCCAGCTACTTAGGAAAAGTTATCGCTGAAAGAGCTTTGGCAAAAGGTATTACAGAAGTTGTCTTTGACAGAGGCGGATTTATTTATCATGGTAAAATTGAAGCATTGGCAGATGCAGCTCGTGAAGCTGGTCTGAAATTCTAATAGGAGGAAGTCAAATGAAGCATACACTTATTGACCCTAGTCAGTTAGAGCTGGAAGAAAAAGTTGTATCCATCAAACGGGTTACAAAAGTTGTAAAAGGTGGACGTAACATGAGATTCGCAGCATTAGTTGTTGTAGGGGATAAAAATGGTCATGTTGGTGCTGGATTAGGAAAAGCTGCTGAAATTCCTGAAGCTATCCGCAAAGGAAAAGAAGCTGCAATGAAAAAATTAATTGCAGTACCAATCGATGAAAAGGGAACAACACCACACGACTTTACAGGTCACTTTGGTGGAGCGTCTGTATTATTAAAGACATCTCCAGAAGGTACTGGTATCATCGCCGGAGGTCCTTCTCGTGTTGTACTTGAACTTGCAGGATATACAAACATTCGTTCAAAATCTTTAGGTTCTAACAATAAACAGAACGTTGTACTTGCAACAATTGAAGGATTAAAGAACTTAAAGACTCCGGAACAGGTAGCAAAACTACGTGGTAAATCAGTAGAAGAGCTATTAGGATAGGAGGAAATCGAAAATGGCAGATAAATTAAAAATTACTTTAGTAAAATCAACAATTGGTGCAATTCCAAAACATAAGAAAACTGTAGAAGCTTTAGGATTGAAAAAACTTCACAAAACAGTTGAGCTGCCGGATAACGCAGCAACACGCGGAATGATTCACCAGGTGAAACATTTAGTAAAAGTAGAAGAAATCTAAATTATTCGGCAAGGAGGTGTGCTAAGGAATGGAATTATCAAACTTACGCCCTGCAGAAGGTTCTAAACACAGCGATGCGTTTAGAAGAGGCCGTGGACATGGTTCAGGAAACGGAAAAACTGCAGGTAAAGGACATAAAGGACAGAAAGCTCGTTCAGGCGGTGGAGTAAGACCAGGTTTTGAAGGTGGACAGATGCCTTTATACAGACGTATTCCAAAGAGAGGTTTCACTTGCAGAAACTCTAAAGAAATCGTTGGAATTAATGTATCTGTTCTGGAAAGATTTGAAGATGGTGCAGAAGTAACCGTAGAAACATTAATCGAAACAGGAATCGTAAAAAATGCCAGAGATGGCGTAAAAATCTTAGGAAATGGAGAACTGACGAAAAAACTGAATGTAAAAGCAAATGCATTCAGCGCAAGTGCAAAAGAAAAAATCGAAGCACTGGGTGGAAAAGCTGAGGTGATCTAATATGTCAAACGCTGTAGTCAGCGCTTTTAAAAATAAGCAATTAAGAAATAAACTAATATTTACGACACTTATTTTAATTGTAGTACGTTTTGGATCACAATTACCAATACCGGAAATTGATAGTGCACAAATTAGTGCATATTTAAAGAGTACATTAGGCGATTCATTCAGCCTTTTGAACTCTTTCACCGGTGGTTCTTTTATGCAGATGTCAGTATTTGCATTGAGTGTAACTCCATATATTACATCTTCTATTATTATGCAGTTGATGACCATTGTCATTCCGGCATTGGAGGAAATGCAGAAAGATGGAGAAGATGGAAGGAAAAGAATGGCAAAGATTACAAGATATGTAACAGTTGTTCTTGCGGTGATTGAAGGTGCCGGATTAGCGATTGGTTTTGCTAATAAAGGAGCCTTAGGAACCGATTATACAAACTTTACCATCGTCACCATGGTAATTGCCCTGACAGCAGGAGCAGTTCTCGTTATGTGGCTTGGTGAAAGAATTACAGAAAGCGGAATTGGAAATGGTATTTCTATTATTCTGTTAATCAATATTGTATCTGGTATGCCTGGAGACCTTGCAGCTCTTTACAACCAGTTTATGAAAGGAAAACAGATTGGTCCTGCACTGATTGCAGGCTGCGTAATCGCAGGAGTAATCCTTGCAATGGTTGTATTTGTTATTATTTTATCTGATGCGGAAAGACATATTCCGGTACAGTATTCTAAAAAAATGCAGGGAAGAAAGCTGGTTGGCGGACAACAAAGCAATATTCCTTTAAAAGTTAATACAGCAGGGGTAATCCCGATTATCTTTGCTTCATCCATTATGCAGTTTCCAGTAATGCTGCAAAATTTGTTCCGTTATGAGAATAATGGATTTATTGGAAAAGTATTAACAAGTTTGAACTCGTCTACCTGGTTTGATGCAGCCCATCCAAAAAGATCACTGGGATTGGTGATTTATATTGCGTTAGTCATTTTATTTGCATATTTCTATACATCTATTACATTTAATCCGTTGGAAATTTCAAATAACATGAAAAAGCAGGGCGGTTTTATTCCGGGAATCCGACCGGGAAAACCTACAGTGGATTACTTGAATAAAATATTAAAATATATTATATTTATAGGAGCTGCAGGACTAACAATTATTGCAATTGTACCATTTTTCTTTAATGGAGTATTTGGTGCAAGCGTTTCATTTGGAGGAACATCCATCATTATCGTAGTAGGTGTTATTCTTGAAACAATCAAACAGATTCAATCACAATTGTTAGTACAGAATTATTCTGGTTTTTTAAGTGAGTAAGTATAAAAAATAAGCTGTAGTTTCACTACAGCTTATTTGCGTACAATGTAAATGTTATGTAGTAAAGGAGGGTTATTATGAAAATTATTATGTTAGGTGCTCCGGGAGCAGGAAAGGGAACTCAGGCAAAACAGATTGCAGAGGCTTACGGCATTCCACATATTTCCACAGGAGATATTTTCAGAGCTAACATTAAGGAAGGGACAGAATTAGGGAAGAAAGCCCAAGAATATATGGATCAGGGGCTTTTGGTACCGGATGAATTGGTTTGTGATTTGGTAGTTGACCGCATTCATAAAGATGATTGTGAAAAGGGCTTTATTTTAGATGGATTCCCTAGAACAATTCCACAAGCAGATGCTCTGGATGGTGCTTTAGCAAAAGAAGATGCAAAGATTGATTTTGCAATTGATATTGAAGTTCCTGATGAAAATATTGTGAAAAGAATGTCTGGAAGACGTTCATGCAAAGACTGTGGAGCAATTTTCCACATTGTATATAATCCTCCGAAAAAAGACAACAGCTGTGATGCCTGCGGCGGAGAATTAGTTCTTCGAGATGATGATAAAGAAGAAACTGTAAAGAAACGTCTGGATGTATATCATGAACAGACTGCTCCGCTGATTACACATTATAAAGAAGCAGGTTCTTTATATGAAATTGATGGAACACAGGATATTAAGGTTGTTTTTGATGAAATTAAATCTATTTTAGAGGCATAAAAATGGCAGTCACGATAAAATCAAAAAAAGAAATTTCATTGATGAGAGAAGCAGGGAAGATTCTTTGCGATGTACATAATCAACTGGCCGAGATTATTCGGCCGGGGATTTCTACATTAGAGATTGACCAATTTGGTGAAAAAGCCATCCGTGCTTATGGATGTATTCCAAATTTTCTGAATTATAATGGATATCCGGCATCAATCTGTGTATCTGTAAATGATGAAGTAGTTCATGGAATTCCAAAAAGAAATCGTATTTTACAGGAAGGCGATATTGTAAGCCTGGATGCCGGCTTAATTTATGAAGGATATCATTCAGATGCCGCAAGAACTTATGGCGTGGGGAATATATCAAAAGAAGCTGCTCATCTGATTAAAGTAACAAAAGAAAGCTTTTTTGAAGGTATTAAATTTGCAAAACCGGGAAATCATTTATTTGATATTTCGGAAGCAATTCAAAAACATGTTGAAAGCAATGGATATTCCATTGTAAGAGATTTAGTCGGACATGGAATTGGAACGCATCTCCATGAAGATCCGCAGATTCCGAATTTTAAGGAAAGAAGACGGGGAATCAAATTGAGACCGGGAATGACCCTTGCCATTGAGCCAATGGTAAATGCCGGAATGTTTGATGTAGCATGGTTAGATGATGATTGGACCGTTGTTACGGAAGATGGAAGCTTATCCGCACACTATGAAAATACCATCGCAATTACAGAAGATGGATATGAAATATTGACGTTATCTGAATAAGGAGGATGAAAAATGGCAAAATCAGAAGCAATTGAAGTTGAAGGAATCGTATTGGAAAAGTTACCAAATGCAATGTTTAAAGTTGAAATCGAAGGCGGACATGTAATCTTGGCACATATCAGCGGAAAGCTGCGTATGAATTATATTAAAATTTTACCTGGAGACAAAGTTACATTAGCATTATCTCCATATGATTTATCAAAAGGAAGAATTATTTGGAGAGACAAGTAAAAAAAGTCTTGAAAAATATAAAACATGATGATATAATCGAATACGAACGTTTTTTGAAAGGAGAATTCAAGTGAAGGTTAGAGCATCTGTAAAACCTATTTGCGAAAAATGCAAGGTTATTAAGAGAAAAGGATCTGTCAGAGTAATCTGTGAGAATCCAAAACACAAACAGAGACAGGGATAGTTTGCAGTTTGTTGATGAATTGTAAACTCTCTGTTTCATTGTAATTCACCGGTATGCTGAAGTTTGGCAGACATGGTGTTTTTGTGGTGTATAGGAATATACACACATTTATTTAGGCGGCTGCAGTGTGAGTACAGGTACGCTCATACTGATATTTATATAGATAGAAAAAGATGATTAAGGAAGAGACATATATGTCATTTCACCGTACGCGGATATATGGATTGCCCTTAATGTGACAACGTAATTATTTATTTTTGGAGGAAGAAAAAACATGGCTCGTATTTCAGGTGTTGATTTACCAAGAGAAAAGCGTGTAGAGATTGGACTTACTTATATTTATGGAATTGGTCTTTCCAGCTCTAAACGTATTTTGGCAGAAGCTAACGTTGATCCTGATACACGTGTTCGCGATTTAACTGACGATGAAGTAAAAAGATTAAGTGCAGTTATCAACGAAACACAGGTAGTAGAAGGTGATTTAAGAAGAGAAATCGCTCTTAACATTAAGAGATTAAAAGAAATTGGATGCTACAGAGGAAAACGTCATAGACAGGGACTGCCTTGTCGTGGACAGAAGACTAAGACAAATGCAAGAACACGTAAAGGTCCTAAGAAAACAGTAGCAAATAAGAAAAAATAAGGAATAAAGAAACCTTATTGAAATGAAATGAAAAAGGAAAGGTATACGTAATTATGGCTAAAGTTACAAAGAAAAGTGCAAAAAAACGTGTGAAGAAGAATGTACAGCACGGACAGGCACACATTCAGTCATCTTTTAATAATACAATTGTTACATTAACAGATGCACAGGGAAATGCTCTTTCTTGGGCAAGTGCAGGTGGATTAGGATTTAGAGGATCTAAAAAATCTACACCATACGCAGCTCAGATGGCAGCAGAAACTGCTACAAAGGCAGCATTAGTGCATGGATTAAAAACAGTAGACGTAATGGTTAAGGGACCTGGTTCAGGAAGAGAAGCAGCAATCCGTGCTTTATCAGCAGCAGGATTGGAAGTCACAAGTATTCGTGACGTAACACCTGTTCCACATAATGGATGTCGCCCGCCAAAACGCAGAAGAGTTTAATTAGGAGGATATGAAAAGATGGCAATTGATAGAACTCCAGTCTTAAAGAGATGCAGATCCTTAGGTTTAGATCCGGTCTTTTTAGGAATTGATAAAAAATCAAATAGATCTTTAACAAGAGCAAATAGAAAGAAAAGCGAATATGGACTTCAGTTAACAGAAAAACAGAAAGCGAAGTTCATTTATGGTGTATTAGAAAAACCTTTCAGAAACTACTATGCAAGAGCAGAAAGGATGAAAGGCCAGACAGGTACAAACCTGATGACATTATTAGAGCTTCGTCTTGATAATGTAATGTTCCGTCTTGGATATGGAAGAACAAGAAAAGAATGCAGACAGATTGTAGATCACAAACATGTACTTGTAAATGGAAAACAGGTAAATATTCCATCTTATCAGGTAAAAGTTGGTGATGTGATTGAAATCAAAGAAAAACATAGGAATTCTCCAAGATATAAAGAAATCTTAGAGATTACTGATGGTAGAATGGTTCCATCATGGTTAGAAGCTGACCATGAGAACTTTACAGGAACTGTAAAAGAACTCCCTGCAAGAGATGAAATCGACGTACCAGTTAATGAAACATTAATCGTCGAGTTATATTCTAAATAATAACCCTCAAGTCAATCCTAAGCCAAAAGGAGGGCCCATATGTTTGAATTTGAAAAACCAAATATTGAGATTAGTGAGATTTCAGAAGACAATCGTTTTGGACGCTTTGTTGTAGAACCTTTGGAAAGAGGTTATGGTACAACTCTTGGGAATTCCTTAAGACGTATCATGCTTTCTTCTTTACCGGGAGCAGCAGTAAGTTCTGTAAAAATTAAAGGTGTATTGCATGAATTCAGCTCAATTCCAGGAATCAAGGAAGATGTGCCTGAAATCATCATGAATATTAAGTCAATGGCAATTAAAAACAACAGCTCATCCATGGAACCAAAACAGGCTTATATTGAGTTCTCAGGAAAAGGAGTTGTTACTGCCGGAGATATCAAGGCTGATAGTGATATTGAGATTTTAAATCCAGACTTGGTTATCGCTACTTTAAGTGATAGCAGCAGCAAGCTGGATATGGAACTTACGATTACAAAAGGCCGTGGATATGTTGGAGCTGATAAAGCAGACAAAGAAGGAAAAGCTATCGATGAGATTGCAGTTGATGCAATTTATACACCGGTAGAAAGAGTGAACTTGAAAGTGGAAAATACACGTGTAGGTCAGATTACAGACTATGATAAGCTGACATTAGATGTATTTACCAATGGAACATTGACTCCGGATGAGTCTGTCAGCTTAGCTGCAAAAGTATTATGTGAGCATTTGAACTTATTTGTTGATCTTTCTGAAAATGCCAAGACTGCTGAAGTTATGGTAGAAAAAGAAGATGACGAAAAAGAAAAAGTTCTGGAAATGAGCATTGATGAATTAGAATTATCTGTTCGTTCATACAACTGCTTGAAGAGAGCCGGCATTAATACTGTAGAAGAATTAACAAATAAAACTTCTGAAGATATGATGAAAGTCCGCAACCTTGGACGTAAATCATTAGAAGAAGTTTTAGCAAAATTAAATGAACTTGGATTATCTTTGAGTTCAGGAGACGAATAATAACCAGACCCGCCTAGGCTGAAGGAAGAAGTAAGCATGGCGAAAAAACACAGGAGGTCATTGAAATGGCAAAGTATAGAAAATTGGGAAGAACTTCTTCTCAGAGAAAAGCACTGATTCGTGCAGAAGTAACAAATCTTTTACACTATGGAAAGATTGTTACAACAGAAGCAAAAGCAAAAGAAATCCGTAAAGTAGCTGAAAAACTGATTGCTTTAGCAGTAAAAGAAAAAGATAACTTTGAAACAGTAACTGTTGATGCAAAAGCTGCAAAGAAAGATAAAGACGGAAAACGCGTGAAAGAAGTTGTAGATGGTAAAAAAGTAACTGTTTATGAAACAGTTCAGAAAGAAATCAAAAAAGATATGCCATCCCGCTTACATGCAAGAAGACAGATGTTAAAGGTATTATATCCTGTAACTGAAGTTCCGGAAGAAGCAGCAGGAAAGAAAGCTAATACAAAGAAAGTTGACTTAACACAGAAATTATTTGAAGAGTATGCACCAAAATACGCAGACCGTAACGGTGGTTACACAAGAATCGTTAAGATTGCACAGCGTAAGGGTGATGCAGCTTTAGAAGTATTACTTGAATTAGTTTAATTAATATTCCAAATCGACAACACAATGAAAAGATGTTCCTTGAACTGGGAGCATCTTTTTTGTATAATAGTATCCAATGAGTTAAGGAGAAATCAATGTCAATATTACAGGTTAAAAATTTAGTACACAAATATATTACAGTTGGAGATTCGGAAGAAGATAAGCAGGAAGTTACAGCGATTGATGATATAGATATTTCGGTAGAAAAAGGTGAATTTATTGCCATTCTTGGAAAAAATGGTTCTGGAAAATCTTCGCTGGCAAAGCATATCAATGGATTGCTGATGCCGACAGAAGGTGCAGTTTATGTAAAAGGTATGGATACGAGGGATAAAAGGAATTTATTGAATATTCGTCAAAATGCTGGAATTGTTTTTCAAAATCCAGACAATCAAATTGTTGGAACGATTGTAGAAGAGGACGTAGCTTTTGGACCAGAGAATATGGGGATGCCTGTGGAAGATATATGGGATCGCGTGACCAGTGCATTGGAAGGTGTTGGAATGACCGCTTATAAAGAAGCCAGTCCCAATCATTTATCTGGAGGACAGAAACAGAGGATTGCCATTGCAGGTATTATGGCAATGGAGCCGGAATGCATTATATTGGATGAACCTACAGCGATGCTTGATCCGAAAGGAAGAAGACATGTGCTGTCGCTGGTAAAGGCATTGAATAGAGAAAAGAAAATTACGATGTTGATGGTGACCCATCATATGGAGGAAGTTTTATTGGCAGATCGAATCATTGTAATGGATCATGGAAGGATTGCTATGGATGGGACACCTAAGGAAGTATTTTCTAAAGTAGATGAAATGAAACAGTTAGGATTAGAAGTTCCTTATGCTGCAGAGCTTGCATGGCAGCTTCGGCAAGAAGGAGTTCCATTGTCTGAGACAATTACAACAAGAGAAGAACTTGTGGAGGAATTATGTCAATTCGTTTAGAACATGTGGATTATATATATGAGGATAACTCCAACCAGAAGAATTATGCCCTAAAAGATGTAAATCTTGAAATTAATCCGGGAGAATTTATCGGAATTGCAGGACATACAGGATCAGGGAAATCAACATTAATTCAGCATTTTAATGGATTAATGCAGCCAACAAATGGAAACGTGTATTTTGACGGGAAAAATATTTACGAAAATGATTTTGATTTACGGGGACTGAGAGGAAAAGTTGGAATTTGTTTCCAGTATCCGGAACATCAGCTGTTTGAAGTAACGATTTTGGATGATGTATGTTTTGGACCAATGAATTTTGGAAAGACAAGAGAGGAAGCAGAAATAATTGCGAAAAAAGCACTCCTTGATGTGGGAATGTCAGAAGAAATGCTTCAGAAGTCTCCATTTGAATTATCTGGAGGCCAGAAGCGGAGAGTTGCCATTGCCGGAATTCTTGCAATGGAACCGGAATACTTTATTTTAGATGAACCGACAGCAGGTCTCGATCCTGTAGGACGCGGACAGATTTTAAATTTATTAAAAAGACTTCATGAAACAAAGAAAATGACAATTATATTTGTTTCCCACAGTATGGAAGATGTTGCATCTTATGTACAGAGAATGATTGTAATGAATCATGGAGAAGTTTTATTTGACGGAGATAAAAGAGAAGTTTTTTCTCATCAAAAGGAATTAGAAGAGGTTGGATTGTCTGTACCATTTTACCGTTATTTGGCAGAGGATTTGAATCAACGGGGATTTACGGTTTCAAAAGACATATTGACGATGGAAGAAGCAAAAGAAGCAATTTTGAAAGTATTAAGAAAGAAGCGTTAGTGATGCTGAAAGATATTACAATTGGACAATATTATAAGACAGATTCAATGATTCACCGTTTAGATCCGCGTGTGAAATTATTTGGAACGCTGGTATATGTAGTAACATTGTTTTTACATAAATCTCCAGTTAGTTATGTGATGTCTCTGCTGTTTTTAATTGCGGTAATCGGAATATCGAAAGTTCCAGTGAAGTTTATTGTAAGAGGGTTGAAAGCAGTTGCGGTAATTTTGGTGTTTTCTGTGGGAATTAATATATTTTTCATTCCAGGGGAACCTTTGGTTAAAATAGGTGTTTTGCGAATTTCCAGAGCAGGAATAAAAACAGCAGTATATTTGGGCAGCCGCTTAATTATGCTGGTATTGGGAACCTCACTTTTAACTTTTACGACAACACCAAATGAGTTGACAGATGGGTTAGATAAATCGTTAGGATTTTTCAATAAAATTAAAATTCCTGTCCATGAAATTGCAATGATGATGTCCATAGCCCTACGGTTTATACCAATTTTAACAGAGGAATTGGATAAGATTATGAAAGCGCAAACTGCCAGAGGAATTGATTTTGAATCTGGCGGACTGCTGAAAAGGATGAAAAGTATGGTGCCGATTATTGTGCCATTGTTTGTAGCTGCAGTGCGCCGCGCCAACGATCTTGCTCTTGCGATGGAATCCAGATGTTATCATGGGGGACAGGGGCGGACGAAAATGAAGCCGTTAATTTATGAAACAAGAGATTTTATTGCTTATTTGATTCTATTGGTATTTTTAGCGGCAATGATATATTTGGGATTTTTCAGTCCTTGGAGATAGAAGATGAAACGAATAAAATTAGAAGTAGCATATGATGGAACAAATTACTGCGGCTGGCAGATTCAGCCGGAGGATATTACAATTGAGGCGGTATTAAATCAACATTTGTCAGGGCTTTTAGGGGAGGATATTCATGTGATTGGAGCCAGCAGAACAGATTCCGGAGTACATGCATTGGGGAATGTTGCGGTATTTGATACAGAAAGCCGGATACCGGGAGAGAGGATGGCAAAGGCATTAAATGCCAGACTGCCAAAGGATATTGTGATCCAGTCATCAAAAGAAGTACCGCTGGATTTCCATCCAAGACACCAGGATACAAGAAAAACATATGATTACACATTTTATCATGCGCATTATGATAATCCGGTAACCAGCAGGCATCACCATTTTGTATATGTACCATTGGATGTGGAAAAAATGAATCAAGCAGCAGGATATTTTGAAGGAAAACATTGTTTCATTAGCATGTGCAGCAGCAAAGCACAGGTAACGTCCTATGTAAGAGAAATTTATGACTGTCATGTAACACAGAATGGACCATATATTACCATGAGAGTTACTGGAAGCGGTTTCCTTTATAATATGGTACGCTTCATGGCAGGAACGATATTGGAAGTAGGACGAGGAAAAAAAGAACCGGAATGGATAAAAGAAATCTTATCCAGCGAAGAACGAGTACCCGTTGGACCAAAACTGCCTGCTAAAGGTTTGACATTGATCGGAATTGAATATATGGAAGAAACAGAGGATTAAAGAAAGAAGATGGAAAACAGTATTATTATTTTTCAAAAACTTTTAGTGCTTTTTGGATTTATATTCATTGGGTACATTGCATATAGAAAGCAGTGGGTAACAGATAAAGGATCCAGCCAGATTTCCAGTTTGATTGTAAATGTGTTTAATCCGCCATTGATTATTGCAACAGTGATTGGAACGCAGCATCGTCCATCTGTAGAATTGGTATTGATGGATGCATTTTTAGCTGTTTTTATGTTTGCGGCCTTAATTGCAATTAGTCCGTTATTTGTAAGAATTCTTCGGATTGAGCCAAGAAACCGGATGATTTATTCAATCATGCTGATATTTTCAAATTTAGGATTCATGGGAATCCCTTTAACGCAGGCATTATATGGAAAAGAGGCAGCCTTTTATGTGGCAATGTATATGATGACATATAATATATTGTTTTATTCTTATGGAATCTATGTATTTGAAAAAGAAAAATCTTCTGGAAATGAATATCATTTTCAATTAAAGAAGATGTTGAATCCCGGAATGATTTCGTGTATGATTGCATTGTTTTTATTTCTAGTACCAATTCCTGTTCATGGAATGGTTGTAGATTTTATCGTTTCTCTTGGAAATGCGGCGGTGCCATTATCTATGATGATTACCGGGATATCCTTGGCACGGGGAAACTTAAAAGAAATATTTACGGATTGGAAACTGTATCAGTTTACTTTTTTAAAAATGCTGGTGATTCCAGTGGCAGCAGCATTTCTAATCAGAAATTTTCATTTAGACACGGTAGTAGCCGGGGTTATGGTTTTGATGTTTGGAATGCCCAATGGGAGTATGCCTGTTATTTTGGCAGAAGACTACGGATTAGATAGTTCCGTATGCAGCAGAGGAGTTGCATTGACGACTATTTTATCATTGATTACTTTGCCGGTTATTACTTATTTGATATAATAAAAAATGAATTTTTATATTGGAAAAACTGCGAATTTTCGTTGGTTTTGCTATGTCAACCGTTTTTGAAAATGTCCCAAAATAATTGAAACATTAGCCCCGGCTTTTTGCTGGGGCTTTCGTAGGTCTAAAGCGGTATTTTGTTCTTAGGCACTCCCTTGTCTAAGC
>JAETON010000077.1 GCA_021771695.1 Lachnospiraceae bacterium
CCACGGCTCAGAGTGGAGACAAAGTGCAGAACCCGAATACAGCCTGTCTGGGTGCCTTCTTGCGTGATATCAGCCATTTAAGCCCTTTCTGTGGTACTTCCCATAATCGCGCTTATGCGACCTAAACCTTCGGATAGTATACCACCTAATCTCTTATTAATCAACTTTTCAAACAAAATGTGTCAATTTACTTCTTACATTTTTTCCATTAACGACCATATGATCCTAAATCAATCCTTTATGCTTGATGCTGCCGCTTCCTCTCTGGCAGATTGTTCAGCCGGACTTTCCTTTACTCCCTCTGTACTTTCTTTCAAAAGCATAATTTTAGGAGTCATAAGAATCAATTTCAAATCCAGAAAAACCGAATACTTCCTTATATAAGTAAGATCGAGTTTCAACTTATCATATGCAGTCGTATTATACTTTCCATATACCTGCGCATATCCTGTTAAGCCAGCTTTAACCTTAAGGCGATAGGCAAATTCCGGAATTTCTTTTTCAATTTCAGCAGCAAGTTCTGGACGTTCCGGACGCGGCCCTACTACAGACATTTCCCCCTTCAATATATTGATTAACTGGGGAAGCTCATCTAATCTGGTCATTCTGAGGAAACGTCCCACGGGAAGAATTCTGTCGTCAGATTCTGATGCCAATCTGGCGACGCCATCTTCTTCTGCATTTTGTACCATTGTTCGAAATTTATAGATCTCAAAGACCTTTCCGTCTTTAGTCAAGCGTAGCTGCTTATAGAACACAGGCCCCCGGTCTGAGCACTTAATCATTAAGGAAATAACTGCCCAGAATGGGGAGGTAACAATCAATCCCAAAGAGGAAAAAAGTATGTCTATCAGCCTTTTAAAAAACTTCTGTTCAACCTTTAAATCCTCGTTCCTGGAAAGGTATAACGGCGAATCAAAAATATTCAACTCTGCCGATGAGCTCAAAAGAATATCCGAGATTTTAGGAACCGTATAGCTCCTTATTGATGACCCAAAGCATTCCTTCATTAAGCAATTTCTTTCATGTGATGGAACATCTCCGATGATTACAGCATCATAATCTTCTGCCATCTCCATAATCCGTTTTATACCAATTCGGATATGTACTGCTCCACATATCTGGTACTTATCTTCCCGTGAATTAATCTTTTCCTGTAAATGGAACGCCGGAATATCTCCATATACAAGCAGCATTCGCTTTTTAGGAAACATCTTCTCATATACAGATTGAAAAATCAATGCCCATAAAACTATTAATATAACGTCAGTCAACGTCATAAGAAACATTACTCCTACTGGCGGAAACCCTAACGCAAGTAATGCGATCTGGAGGTACGTAATAATATTAACAAAGATAATTGACAGTATTTGTGAATATATCACATTACCTGTCTTGTAAAAGCCAATCTTCAATCCTCCATAGGTTTTTAGGAAAAATAGTAAAAGAATTCCGTATACTGCTACCATTAACCAGTTTCCCCGTCTAAAAAATGGGGCTATTATAAGATTATTGTAGTAACGGTGCCATACAATCCAGTAGGCCCCAACTTCCAACAGTACGATCACAGAAGATGAAAATAATTTTATCAGCCTCTTATATTGCTCGTAATTTCTCATTTTCCTTTATCCTTACTTCCAACCTGTCTGCAGTGTTCTCGTATCCCCAACTCTCCCAGCATTAAAAACATCCACATAATCGGAGTTGCAATCGGTAAGTTCAAATTGACAAATGCCTGTGTACTGTAACATATCACTGCAAAAAATGCCGCTACGATATATTGATTTTTTCCAGCTTTACGAATAACTCGAACTATAAAAGAGATTATAAAGACAAGGTACGCAATTAATCCTGTAATTCCTACAGTGATAAGATAATGTAAATACTCATTATGAGCATTATCAAAAATCTGACCATATATATTTCCCTGCGTCTTATCTAATAAAACAATTCCAAAAGTATCAGGTCCAAAGCCAAATACTTTTTTCATTATTGGAAACTGTTCGAAACATTCCATAGCATTACGCCATATGTAGCCTCTGTGAGTCCCCCAGTCATCATTAAACAGCAGGTATCCCCCAAGAGCTCCATATCGTTCCGTATTCCCCTGGACATTAACATCAAATAATGCATATCCAACTCCTAAAATACAGATTATCACTATCGCCAGCCAAATTATCCGCAGTACTCCACACCCGGTCCATTTCCTCTCATTTCCTTCAGAATCATGAATGTGGATTTCTGCATCCTGTTTTTTCTTTTTTGTATTTGCATAATCTAGTCCATATACAATAATACAAATAACCCAAAGGAGTATTACAATCGATAACAGTCCATCATATTTGACTATGATATTAAAAGCACTTTCAATCCCAAGTACCCGGTCACCCATTCCAGCATTAATCCAGTCAATGCATTGGATTACCGAAAAAAAGGTTGCAAGCATCATTAAGTATGATTTCACTCCCTTCTTATCTTTAAACAGATAAAGCGGAAGGAAACCGAATAAAGCTGCCAATGATAAATAGGCGTTATCACTGATTCCCATTATTAAGGCAAAAAAACTAATCACAAGACTCGCAAAGTAAAAACACTGTTTTTTCCATTTGTTTTCTGTTGCAAATAGTACTGCCGATACTGCTGTCACCATCCCTACCAGTGCTGTATACGTATTAATGTTACCGATCGTTGAGGTAAACATGAATTTCTGTTCTTCCAGCATTCCCACTTTAAAATGTAAAAGGTCCATCTTAAAATAGTCAGTAATCCCAAATATACAGACAAGCAGATTTGCAATTAAAAATGCATCCAAATACCATTTTTTTAATCTACCAAATCTGGTAACACAAAAATACGCCACACCATACAAACAGAGTAAGAAGAGCCCTGAATATCGCCCTTCATTCCCCCAAAAAGATTCATATACGTAATCGGAACTTATCGTTGATATACCCGCGATGATTAGAAAGACCAGCAATGCGACATCAGTGACAGAAAATTTCCTTATAAATTCGTTCCACTTAAAAGAAGTAAAATACTGTTCCAACCTATTATGTTCTATACAACCAGCAAAAATAACAGCAACCACTAAAAGGACCACCGAGCCAATATAAAAATAATATTTCGCCTGTAATATATTATAATATCGATCCATTACAAAAAGTGGAAATAAACATAAAATCAAAAACGTAAAAATATCTATTGTATGCGATAAAAGCGCAGAATCACTTTTGCTGTTCTTTCTTTTATCAGTTTTTATTGACGACATAGTTATCCCTCTCCATAATGCATATTACCATAAATCATCAATTTATGGTTTACTTTTATTACACAGTATAACATTTTAACTCAGATACCGCAACCGTATCCCTCATGAAAAAGCTGGGATATTATTTAAGATTTTATGAATTTTTGCGACTTTTATTCCCAGATTTTCAACGCATTTCCGCACCATCCAATACTGCCCATAATTTCCCTTATAGGAAGTATAATTACCTCGTAATGCAATTAGGAATTTCAAAAAGTATTTCAAAAAGAAAAAGGAGAGTGCATT
>JAETON010000078.1 GCA_021771695.1 Lachnospiraceae bacterium
TTAGGGTACATCTATAAGGGGTCACCTCCGTAACATTAAACTTTGGTCGGGATAATGCGTTTAGGAGACTTCTTATAGATGTATTTTATTACAACGAAAAGAATGTTGGAAGTGTGCTTTTCAGCACACCCCAACATTCAGTATAGAACCTTCAAAAAAGATATTTCCCTTTGCCGCCGTTTATCCCTGTTACGCCATGCGTTGATAGCAGCATAGCGTATGACAACTTTGCAAAAGGCGTTAAATGTATATTCGATATGCTCCTTGTATGCTTCTGTACAAGTCATGGAAATTCCCCCTTTCTCCCACATAGGGCGGTGCTTGGTTTACAACTACATTTTGCTTTTTGGAAATTGGTTTATAAATAAAGCAATAAAAATACCGACTGTAGTATCAATAATTCGGTCAATGGCAAAAGCTAAAGGATTTTCATCATTTCCATGCGTGGCTGTGATACAAAGAAAAACAACACACATAAGGAAT
This sequence comes from Lachnospiraceae bacterium, assembly GCA_021771695.1. Classification (GTDB taxonomy): domain Bacteria; phylum Bacillota; class Clostridia; order Lachnospirales; family Lachnospiraceae; genus Anaerostipes. The sequence continues at coordinate 484 of JAETON010000078.1, forward strand.
GTTCCTTTTTCCTGCTTTATCCATACAGAAAAATTGATGATTGGAATAAGCGAAATTGAGAGAAACAAATATCTTAACAACTCATTAGGAATACAATAAACATTCTTTTCAAAAGATAAAATTATCGCTCCAAAAATTCCGCCAATTACCGTTGCAATTTCACGGGTCAAAGCAGTATTTAGACTGTCTTTGAAATTATGCTGCATACATAATATAGCAGCAATAGCAGCATAAAACGGAATGCCGTTTCCTCTTAAAGTGTCAATAAGAAAGCAAGAGAACACTGCTATTACAGTTTTTCCTGTGCGTCCTCCAACTCTCACAAAGTTAGTTTTCATAAATACCTTTGAGCGTATATTGCGCTAATATATGTCCCTCCATTGCCCGGTAAAGCTCATTCAACAAAAAGCCTTGACTTATATCTAATATTTTATCTATTGCATATACATGAAGCTCATAAATATGCGGCTGGTCGGGCGGTGTCATACCACCGTAGTAAGAAGATAATTCAATAGACTGTTCCCCACCTTGTATGCTCGTCCAGCTATTTCTTCCCTGTACAAAATCCGTTGCGGTCTGGCTTTCATTATCCTTTATCTCAAAACGGGTTATGTTTGCCGCAAGCCAATGTATCCACGCAAAGCCGCCTGTTACTGGGTAAGCGTCCTTGTCCTCCAATACTATCGCAAGTGATACGGTTTTTTCGGGTGCGTTTTCCACCTTAAAAGGCAAAGAAAAGGTAGGGATGTGGTTCTCATTAAATTGTGTTCCACGTCCTCCATATTGGGGCTGTATAATGCCGTTAATAATTCCGCTGCTTGTTACATTCATGTTTAATACCTCCAATCAATTTTATGGAAATATTATAAGCAGCCGATTTTGAATCGTAAATTACCCACTTTTTTGTGGGTGTCAATCTGGAATAACACCTTTTTCCGCTAAGATGTGTTCCATTCCATTTCTTTTTAGGTAATCAATCCCTATGTGCTGCATGATTCTCAATGCTTCTAATATCTGCGCCCCCATATCTTCTGTCAATGAATACTCAACATGAAGGGGATAGCCCTCAAAAGATTTTTTTTCAACAAAGCCGTAGTCAATCAGTTCTTTCAAATGCTCTAACAGCATTTTTTGTGTAATTCCGTCTATATCTCTTTCCAGCTTTGCAAGAGAAGTAGCCCCTAAACGTAGCCGCCATAATATAATCGGCTTCCACTTCCCCTTTATCATGTCATGCACAAGTTCCAAAGGACAGGTATATTCTGTACGCATTTTCATTAGCAAAACCTCCTCGCTTTGCTATTATACGCATTATCTCATAATTCGACAATAGAAAACATGATGTTTTGCATTGCCCAACTTTTTAGAGCTGACAGATTTATAAATTCCTTTATTTTTCTATATTTTGATTATGATTGGAGTTCCCCGCATAATCAAATTGTGGCTCTTTAAGCTCGAATATAAAATTTTTTCTATTCACTACGCCTACCGCTTTGTCACTATCATAAAGTTTAAGCAAAAATTCAGCTACCTGTGCGCTGGTATGATATGTGCCAAAGGTCTTATCATAATCATATTCGGTTACATCATTAGCGACTTTTCCAAATTCCGTCTTAGTTGCTGCCGGGGCTAATACTTTTGCTTGCATTTTGCAGCCATTCTCCTTTAATTCCCATGCTAATCCCTCAGTAAACGTGCTGACATAAAATTTAGCTGCGCAATAAGTAATGGCAGTAGGTACAATCGTATAGCCGCCAGCAGAAGAAATATTGATAAGCTGTGTTCCCTCTACATCTTTGAAATCTCGTACAAACAGTGAAGAAAGAACCGTGAGGGCTTCCACGTTTAAGTGAATCATTTGCCTGATTTTACTCAAGTCTTGATGGCTTACGGTGTCGTAGTTTCCAAAACCAGCATTGTTAATCCATGTCTGCAACGGATAATCCTTAATTTCCTCATACAGCCGAAAAACATTGTCGGAAATAGATAGGTCTGTAGCCTTGATGATAATATTCAGTGACGGATAGCACGATAAAATCTCCTGCTTCAATGCTTCAAGCCTATCCTTTCTGCGGGCTACTAAAATTAAATTGCTGCCACGTCCTGCAAATGCTTTTGCTGTTTCATAGCCAATACCCGAACTTGCCCCGGTAATCACGGTATATTTTTCTGTGTTGTGAACCATTTACAAAGCCTCCTTGTTTTTGATATAATGCAAGCATACAATGTAGAGTAAACTCTATGTCAAGGGATAGGAAGTGATTTTTTTGGAATATTCCATAGGTGAATTTTCAAAGCTGACAAACTTAGGAATACATACCTTGCGCTATTATGAGCATGAGCATTTAATTACACCGGGGCGCAATTCCAGTAACCGCCGTTGCTATACTGATAAAGACCTCGCTTGGATTGATTTTATCAAGCGTCTAAAAAACACGGGTATGCCAATCAAAGAAATCCAACGTTACGCTGAATTACGCTCAAAGGGTGAGCCTACTTTGTCTGAAAGAATGGAAATGCTCATTTCTCATCGAAAAGCCCTTAACGAACAAATCAATCAATTACAGGAACACATGAAAAAATTAGACGAAAAGATTGAATTTTATCAGCGGGAAATTGAGAGTATTACAAGGGAATAATGTATGTTCTTATGTCATTAAGGATATAAGGAATGAGAGGGATTCCGTAGTAGTCGGCATTGTGGGAATGTGCATAACTGGCTGTTTTATGGAGTTGTGGGTAACTCTGTTTGCAGGATGTGGGAAAGCGGCTCTTTCGCTTTTCCATGTGCTGTGAATAGAGTTATCCATGACGGAATAGCCAGTTATACACATTTCCATAATGCTTGTCTTTTGGTCTTTGGTTTTTTGGTTCGGAATAGTGTGGTGCTGGCGGTCTATCTCTTGTTTTCGGTTGCTTGCTTCTTTACCGTACATGAGCATTTGGAGAAGGGATATCACATTCGGAGAAATGGTATATCTAATTATACAATCAATAAAAATTCTCGTATTATTTTTCTTGGGCCGATTCCCGATCATACCGATAATA
>JAETON010000079.1 GCA_021771695.1 Lachnospiraceae bacterium
CAAGGGTACTGAATGAAAGAAACAACGTAATGCAGACAGCAAATGCCCCTGTCATTAAAATATAATTCCTTTTCTTTGCTTTTGCGTGATGAATACCCAATGCAGTTTCAATTTTATATGTCTTTGTATTAGCAGCTTTACGGAATGAAGCTGTTTGCCCGGCATTTCCCGATACAGCAGTAAGCGGGGAAACTTTCGCCGCTCTCTTTGCCGGAGAACGTGCAGCCAATAAAACAGTCAGAAGTCCTAACAGAATGCTTGCAATGATACTTATCCAACTGATCCCCAAAATTGGCATAGATGAAAACCATTGAGGATTTATTACCCGCATAGCAGCCGACAAAATCCAGACAACCACTATGGCGAATATAATTCCAATAGGTATAGCTGTTTTGCACCAATATAAGCCCTCTAAACGCACAAATCGCATGATCTGCCGTTTTGTTGCGCCTAAACACCGGAGCATACCAAAAAATTCCGTCCGTTCTGCGACATTACTATTCAAACTGCTTGAAATCATCAGAATACAGGTTAGCATAACGATAACAGAGAGAATAAAAGCTACTTGATAAATCTGATTTACACCTGTTTTTCCCTCTATTTGTCCTTGTATACTCAAAAGAGGGATATTCCTGGTTATCTGTTCATCAGACAGATTATTGCTTGCCTTTACATAATTGATTGTGTCCGGCATATTGCATAAACGTGAAAATTGAACAATATAACTTTCATTAGCATTAGGAACAGCAAGCATCCCCAATCCCTCTGGTGTCATTACTGCAATCGGCATATCGTCGGAAATTAAGCGTGAGGTATCTGTATCATCTAAAAATCCAACTACCAGATAATCCGTTACACTTCCGTCTGGTTTATATAATTCAACCGTTCCATTCAATGAAACAGAAGCAGTATTTTTTAGTGAAGAAGATATGGCTATCTCGTTTGGCGTGTCTGGATATTCTCCCTCCGTAATTCCATTCAGAAATATATTTTCAAAAACGCTTTTATTTTGTGCGCTGATTGCAATAGGCTGTTCTTTTATAGAACATCCTGCTTCGGAAGAAATCGTATTATGCCACCCGGAAACTGCTGTTTCCGGACGTGCTGAAATAAAGGAAGCCGTTTGTGTATCAATAGAATGAAACTCATAATGCCAGTTCCCACTTTCCTCCATTTGATGCCCGGTAACACCCTGTAAATACATATCAGCAAGCCCGAACATGACAGCAACCAAAAGAACTGCAAGGGTAATACAAATACGTGTCATTTTGCTTTGTTTGCGGTGAATTTTTGCAGATATGGGAACAAGTCTAAGATAATGTTTCATTTGCTGTCCCTCCCAAATCTGTAAGAACACCGTCGCTTACACGAAATACCCTGTCAACCAAAGCAGTTAAATTATTATTGTGTGTAATCATTAAAATAGTTTGCTGGAAACGCCTTGAAGCACTGGTTAGCATATCAATAACATCATGGCTGTTTTTACTGTCAAGGTTTCCTGTTGGTTCGTCTGCTAAAATAAGTTTCGGATGTGTAATCAGTGCCCTTCCAATCGCTACTCTTTGCTGCTGTCCCCCGGATAACTGGCTCGGTAAATGGTGGCGGCGTTCAGCAAGCCCCAGCAGACTAAGGATTTCATCTACTCTGTCCGGCTCTGGTTTACGGTAGTCCAACAGCAGGGGAAACATAATATTCTGCTCTACGTCCAGTTCCGCTACAAGCTGGAAAGACTGGAAGATAAAGCCAATATTACGCCGTCTGAAAATCGTCCGTTTTTCTTCTTTCATAGAAAGCAGATTCTGCCTGTCAATAAAAATGGAACCCGAAGTTGGCGTATCTAAAGCACCGATACAGTTTAGCAGGGTGCTTTTTCCAGAACCGGATTCGCCTACAACAGCGGCAAATTCGCCTTTTTCAAGGGAGAAAGACACATGTTTTAAGGCGTTTACTTCTGCTTCTCCTTTACCATAAGTTTTGCACAAATTCTCAACTCTTAAAATTTCCATAAATTGATAACCTCCTTTTCTCAAAAAGGATAACAGAGGCAGCTTACAATTCAGTGAATTTAACCTTACGATTTCGTAAGGAGAGAAACTGAAAAAGTGGTTCCCTCATGTAAAACACTTTGTACGGAAAGAAACCCGCCCTGTCCCTCTATAATAGATTTTGCAAGAGGAAGTCCTAACCCAATCCCCGGCATATTTAGAGAATGTTTGCTTCGGTAAAAACGTTTGAAAACGTGGTATATATCTTCCGGAGCAATTCCATTTCCATTATCGGAAACTAATACCCGTATCATAGTTGGCGTACATTCCCAAGTAATGCGAATTATTCCACCCGGTTCTGTATGGTCTAAAGCATTTTTAACAAGATTTCCAATCGCTTCACTTGTCCAGTCCATATCACAAATAATTGTTTGATTTGGTGTTCCTTTTACAATTATCTGCTTATTTTCATATGCTGCCCTTGTCGTGAGTTCGTTAATAGCGTTTTCAACTAACTCCTGCACAAAACAGGATTTTTTTTCAAAAAGAATATTTCCAGTATCTAAACGGGTAATTTTCAGCATAGACAGAATAAGCTGCTCCATGCGTTTTAGGGCGGTTCCGATTTTTTTTGAAAACTCCCTTACCGTATCGGCATTATCCGGTTCAGTTTCTATAATTTCCTGATACATCATCAATGCTGCTAACGGAGTCTTTAATTGATGTGAAATATCTGAAATTGTGTTTTTCAAAAATTCTTTTGTCTTATGATCTGTTTCGTTTTTTGCTTGCAGCATAGTAGCAAGCTGTTCAACAGCAGCAAATAAATAAAAAATATCTCCCTCGCTGTCTTGCGGTAAATGACAAGAGTAATCGTTGTTAATATAACTGTCTATGATTTTTTCTGCCCGCTGGTATAATTTTTTCCTCATCTGCAAGAAGAAAAAAATCGCAAAACAAAGAACTGCGGTTAAGCCAATACATCCTCCAAACATCATAGATAAAAAATGATATTGGAATTGAGAGAAGTGGGGAAGCAAGCTGCCCATTACATTCCGGGTAATTCCCCAATCATTTAGCAATTCCACTCCTGCTGTACTGGCTTCTTTGGAAGAAACCGCATTTGCAATCACTTCTTTTGAAATACCTTGTTCCAACAATGAAGATACAATAGCCCTGTCATGTTCTATATACATGGATTTTGAAGCGGATATTTGGGTTTGAGAAAACCATGCCGCCACCCCAAAAAACAAAACAACATATATGATAATGAAAAGAGAAAAGTTTTTAATCTGCCTGTCACGAAATATGCTCATACGCACACCTCTTTCCATTGATAGCCAAATCCCCGGACTGTGATTAAGTGTTGTGGGTGTGAAGCGTCAGTTTCTACTTTTTCACGAAGCCGCCGGATATAAACCGATAAAGTATTGTCATCAACAAAATTTCCTGTTCCATCCCATAAATCATTTAGAATAATATCCCTTGAAACAATACGGTT
>JAETON010000023.1 GCA_021771695.1 Lachnospiraceae bacterium
AATCCGGAGACAGAACCATTTTACGGTTCTGAGCCGGATTTTCTGATCATAAGGAAAGGAGCTGTGCTCCAGCAGTGAAATCATTCAGATTTCACTGTGTTTTGCAACAACTCCTTTTTATTTCAAAAGTTTTTTTAATTTTTTTATGTTCTTTGCTGACAATCTGTAAAAACTCTGCTGTCCTTCCTTATTTTCAACACATATGACATCATCACTGCCGATTAAAACTTTTGTTAAAGTTCCATACGTATAAAACCGATATTCATTCCATTCATCCGTATGATCACTTATTTTCGCAATTTTTTCACTCTTCAAAAGAATTTTAGAAACTCGAATGGCAGTATCATTCAATTTCATCTTTTGATCAGATACAATAATCTGTGCATCACTGATTCTTTGTACAAAATTCTCATATTTTTTCTGAAGTTTGGCATCAATCAATCCGTCTCCTACAACTGACGCCTGATTGTAAGCATATACATTTGCTGGAATATCATCAAAAACAATATAACTATTTCCATAAACTTTAAATTCATAAGTTGTATTGTCTTCATCAATTAACGCATAAGAATACACCTCATCATATTTCTTTTCCAAATCACTTGGTGTAATTCCAATCATACGATAACATCCTGCAACAATGCCTTTCACATAATCACATACGGGTATATTTGTCACTGCAAAACTCTGTTCTTTGACCGCTTTTGATACAAAATTAACCTTCACAATATTGCTGTCTTCTACCCTCTTTTTATAATCAGCAAGTTTCTGATCACCGGATGTTTCATGAATTGCTTTAATTTTCTTATTTAGAGAATCATTTTCTTTCTGCTTGCTTTTCAATTGATTGGAAAGTTTTTCATTTTTTTCTTTTAACTCCTGATAATAATCAGATTCCACCACATCTTCTTTTGACGGCTTTAAACATCCTGCCGTTCCAAGTGAAATACAGAGAATGACTGCTGCCAGAATATATCTCTTTTTTCTCATATGCTTTTCCTTTCCAGTATTTAGTATTTTTCTGCAACTTCTCCTGCTTTTTTATAAATACTTTCTGGTTTAATATATCCACGGACCATAGACAACGGATATATATTCGTATCATGCCCTACGATGGAACCCGGATTTAAGATAGTACCGCATCCTACTTCCACACGATCCCCTAAAACAGCACCAATTTTCTTTCTTCCGGTTTCGATTTGCTCATCGCCATTTTTAATGACAACATTTGTTTTATCAGATTTAACATTGGATGTAATAGATCCTGCTCCCATATGAGACTTATAACCTAAAATAGAATCTCCTACATAATTATAATGAGGCACCTGAACATGATTGAATAAAATATCATTTTTAATTTCTGTAGAATTTCCAACCACACACCCTGCCCCAATCAACGCATTTCCACGAATAAATGCACCCGGACGTACTTCTGTATCTGGTCCAATAATTGCAGGACCGCAAATCGTTGCTGTTTTGGCAATCGTTGCTGTTTTGGCAATCCATACATTCTCATCCACCTGTTCATACTCATCCTTGGAAAGAGATGGTCCTGTCTTTAAAATAAAATCATGAATTAATGGAAGAATTTCCCATGGGTATGTTGTCTGTTCAAACAATTCTCCTGCGATGGTCTGTGTCATATCCAAAAATAGGTTCTTATTTTTTAACTGTTCCATAATTTATAATACTCCTTTCAGAAAAACAGATTAAAATAATCCAACACTAAAATAACGTTCTGCACGGTCTGGAAGAACCGTTGCGATTACTTTATCCTTTCCATATTTTTCTGCCATTTTTTTAGCAGTATAAATATTCGCACCAGATGAAGTTCCACATAAAATTCCCTGTACCCTTGCCAATTCTCTAGCAGTTCCTATTGCATCCTCATCCGCTACTTCTACCACTTCTGAAATCACATTTACATCCAAAATCGCCGGAATAAATCCGTCTCCAATTCCTTGAATCTGATGAAGCCCAGGCTCCTGCCCAAGAATTGCTGAAACTCCTTTCGGTTCTGCTGCAACAATCTTTGTATCCGGATTCTGCTCTAAAAGATATTTTGCAATCCCTGCCATCGTTCCTCCACTTCCAATTCCAGAAACAAAAATATCAACTTTCTGTCCGATTTGTTCACAAAGTTCTTTGGCTGTAGTTTTATAATGAGCCTCAGTATTTGCAATATTTTCAAACTGCTGCGGCATAAAATATTCATCGGAAGACTCTGCTATTTCCTGTGCTTTCTGTACAGCACCATCAACATTTTCTTTGGCAGGTGTCAGAATTAATTCTGCTCCCAATGCTTTTATCAATTTTCTGCGTTCTTCACTCATATTTTCCGGCATTACGATAATCACTTTATATCCCATGCGGACTCCGCAGAATGCCAGTCCGATTCCGGTATTTCCAGATGTCGGTTCGATAATTGTCATTCCGGGTTTTAATTTTCCTTGCTTTTCTGCCTCTAAAAGCATATTCTTTGCCACACGGTCTTTGATACTTCCTCCCGGATTCAAAAATTCTGCCTTGGCAAATATTTTATAACCCATGGTCTTCTCAAAACTAATTAATGGTGTATTACCAATCAAATCTAACATACTTTCTACATACATATCAGAAAGCCTCCTATTTTAATTTTATCTTTATTTGTACCGGATTGTGGTCACTGTTTTTAAAGTCTTCATTTAATGTCCGGACACTGGTCATCTCTACATTTGGCGACAAAATAAACCCGTCAATTACATAAAATTGTGTTTTCTTATCCTTTCGGTCATAGGGACGATTCAATAAACGACAGGTCGGAATCGAATCATCTGATGCAAATTTCCATCCTTTTTGGAAAACGGATTCATCTACGACTCCGGCTTGAAAATTTTCATCATCCCAAATCGGATATTTCTTTTGATCTACGGATTGAAATGTCTGATTAAAATCTCCTCCGGCAATGACATAGTTTCCTTTATCATACTCTTTTTGAAGAATTTTTGCCAGAAGTTTTGTTTGTCTTGCTTTACCACTCCCGTCATCATACGCTTCCAAGTGCAGATTAACAAAAACAACTTCTCTCCTGCTTCCCTCAATTGGAACTCTTTCCATCAGCAAGCATCTTTTTAGCTGGCAGATTCGGATTGGCCAGCTAAATGGTGTTGGAAGTGCATATCTCTGTGCGTCTGATACGTGAAACTGATTCATCATCATCAATCCGGCATCTACCTGCCCAATCGTTGGCATAGGATATGGAATATAGTCGCACAAAAAATTTCTTACATAAGCTGTGTTCCCCTTCCACCCTTTTTTGAAAGCTGCTGCCTCATTATAATGATAAGAACGTTTAGAATCTTGATCTGTTTCCTGCAAAAAAACAACTTGAGAATCTGTTCTTGCGATCACTTTTCTCATCTGAGCAATATTGGTACGAATCAGATTTTCATAATCCGGACGCACTTTTTTACCGCCATCCATAAAGAAATCTTCTGTTTCACTTAAAGCACCATATCCTGTATTCCATGTCAAAACAGATATTTCTTGATTCTTTTGTATTTTTAATTTCGTATCATTATTTTGAACCTTTACATTTTCGATTTCTTTTGGCTTGTATTCACGAACAGACAGATAAATAAACATTGCCGTAAACACAATGACAATACATGTTATTACTGCCGCAGCTCCAAACAATATTTTCCATATCACACTGCTCATAAACTTCCTCCTTATTCAAAATCAAGTTCAATCGGACAATGATCGGAACCCATAACATCCGTCAAAATTTTTGCATCTTTTAAACAATTTTTCAAACATTCAGAAACAATAAAATAATCAATCCGCCATCCTGCATTATTCTTTCGGGCATTAAAACGATAAGACCACCAAGAATAAATACCCTCTTGATCCGGATAAAAATATCGGAAAGTATCCACAAATCCGGCATCCAGCAAAGTGGTCATTTTCTCTCGTTCTTCATCGGTAAATCCAGCATTTTTACGATTGTTTTTTGGATTTTTTAAATCAATCTCTGTATGAGCAACATTAAGATCGCCGCAGAAAATGACGGGTTTCATCTCTTCTAATTTCTTTAAATATGCAAGAAAATCTTCTTCCCATTTCATACGATAAGAAAGCCTCTTTAACTCATTTTGAGAATTCGGCGTATAAACGGTAATAAAATAGTAATCCTCAAACTCCAGTGTAATAACACGGCCTTCCTTATCATGTTCTTCGATTCCCATTCCATAAGAAACAGAAATTGGTTCTATTTTTGTAAATATACCTGTTCCGGAATACCCTTTCCTCTCGGCATAATTCCAGTACTGATAATATCCATCTAAATCAAGATTCAATTGTCCTTCCTGCATTTTACTTTCTTGAATGCAGAAAATATCCGCATCTGTTTTTTGAAAAAAATCCAAAAATCCTTTTTTCACACATGCTCGAATGCCATTGACATTCCAAGAAATAAATTTCATTTACTCTCCTCCGCGGTTTTTATTGTATATAAACATAAATATTGCTGCTCCTACAATCGCCGCATATCCTAAAAAACTCCATCCATCCGGGACCTGTTCAAAAAAGAAAAATCCAAGAAGGGTTGAAAAAATAATCTGTGTATAGTCATAAACTGAAATTTCTTTTGCCGGCGCATAAGTATACGCAGCAGTAATTCCAAACTGTCCGCCTGCTGCTGCCAAACCAGTCAGCACTAAAAATACCATCTGTTGAGCTGAAATTGGCTGAAAATCAGCAATCATAAACGGAATACACGCTAACATAGAAAACGTCGAAAAGAAAAATACAATCATCGGTCCTCTTTCCCCACGCAGTCCTAATTTACGTACACATGCATAAGCAAGCCCTGCAAACATGCCTCCAAAAAAACCAATCATCGATGCTTCGAGGGATCCGGAAGCAAAGGATGGCTTTACAATAAACATACTGCCGATAAATGCTGTAATAACACAACACATCTGAGGCAGCGTGATTCGTTCCTTTAGAATTAAATAAGAAAAAACAATAACAAAAAACGGCGATAACTTATTTAAACAGGAAGCATCGGCAAGCAGCATATGATCTACAGCATAAAAGTTGCAGAAAATACCTAAGGTCCCAAATAGGGACCTTAAAATAAACCAATGTAAATTCTTTTTTTGAAGCTGAAACTTCTCACCGCTTCTCACCAGCATGAAAAATGCAATAATCGCAGCAACAAGGTTCCGAAAAAAACTTTTCTCAATTGACGGCAGATCCCCTGCCAGATTTACGAAAAACCCCATTAAAGCAAAGGAAAATGCTGACAATATAATACAAACAATCCCTCGATTCTTCTGACTTTGCATTAAACTCTAGAAGAATATTCCCCAGTTCTTGTATCAATCTTTAACGTATCGCCTTCGTTAACGAATAATGGAACCATAACCTGAGCACCTGTTTCTACGATACATGGTTTTGTAGCTCCCTGTGCTGTATTTCCTTTTACTCCCGGTTCACATTCTGTAACCAAAAGTTCTACGGAAATCGGCGGTTCTACCTGAAATGCATTTCCTGCATGGGAAACAATTGTAACATTCTCATTTTCTTTTACAAATTTTAAGGAATCTCCAATTACATCCTGTCCAAGAGAAATCTGGTCAAATGTTTCGTTATCCATAAAATAGTATAATTCTCCATCATTATATAAATACTGCATTTCTTTACGTTCGATATGAGCATTTTCAAATTTTTCTGTTGGACGGAATGTCTTTTCTACAACTCCGCCGTTCTTGATATTCTTAATCTTACAGCGTACAAATGCCGCTCCTTTTCCAGGTTTTACATGCTGGAATTCAATAATCTGATAGATATTCCCTTCAAATTCTATTGTTAATCCGTTTTTAAAATCTCCTGCGGTAACCATTTATATTTGTCCTCCTTCAATAATCTTCTACTATTTTATAATAAATATACAGTCGAAGCAACTACTTATTTGCCAGTTTATAAATTTCATAAATGTCATTGATATCACATTTTTTGAAATTACCAATACTTCTTGTTCCTTCATAAGAACATCCATATGCCATTTTATGTACTTCCTCGTCTGTTTTTACTCCAATCTCTGCTGCTTCACTAAAGCATGTCGGCATATCCAAAGATTTAAAATATGCAACCGTTTTTTCAATAGCTTCTTTTCCTGCTGCATCTGCATCATCATTTTCAATTCCCCATACATTCTTGGCAAACTGTGCAAATCTTTCCGGTTTTGCAGGACGTACATATGATGCCCATGCACCCCATACTGCTGAAAGGCTTGCCCCATGTGCAATATCAAATTTTGCACTTAACTCATGTCCTAACTGATGTACAGCAAAGTCTGTCACTGCTCCAAGTCCAGTCATGCCATTATGTGAAATACTTCCTGCCCACATAATTTCACTCATTGCGTTATAATCGTGGGAATCTTTGATTGCAATTGCACCGTTCTTAATCACTGTACGCAATAATCCTTCCGCAATAACATCTGTCATTTCGTTATTTTCTGTCTGTGTGAAATAACGGTCCATTGTGTGCATCATAATATCTACAACGCCGCATCCAACCTGATATTTCGGCAATGTATATGTAAGTTCCGGATTCATAATTGCAAATGCAGGGCGATTCAAGTCTGTAGAAAGTCCACGCTTGATCTGAGTTTCTTCATTTGTAAGAACCGCTGAATCACTGGTTTCACTTCCCGCTGCTGCCAATGTTAAAACAACACCAATCGGAATGGATGCAGGAACTGTCTGTTTTTTGCACCAATATTCCCAAATATCTGTGTCTGGATTTGCAACACCATGTGCTACAGCTTTCGCTGTATCAATTACACTTCCACCGCCGACTGCCAGTGAAAAATCTGCTCCAAATTCCTGTGCTTGTTTTACTGCCTCTCTGGCAAATGATAATCTAGGATTTGGCTGTACTCCCCCAAGAACTTTATATTCCAGTCCTGCTGCTTCTAATGATGCGGTTACACGGTCTAATAAGCCGCTGCGGACAACGCTTCCGCCTCCATAAACAACGAATACTTTTGATGCTTTGCACTGTTTTGCCAATTCACCTGCCTGGTTTTCCGTATCCTTACCAAAAACAATCTTTGTTGGCATATACTGTGTAAATGAATGCATATCTTATCCTCCATTCTGTTATAAACGTTTAAATATATATAAAAATTAATTTTCTCTTGTTAGTTTTACTACAATCTCTTCTGCAATTTCCTCTACAGTTTTTTTGTCCGTATTTACAATAACATCGGCTGCTGCTTCATATTTTGGACGGCGCTCATTCATCATCTTAGAAATAAATTCTGTATTTTTATTTCCTCGAAGCAGCGGACGTTCATCACTATCCTTTACACGTTCTAATATCACTTCCGGAGAAGCCGTCAATAAAACAACTTTTCCATTCTTTTTCATTTCTTTTACATTTTCATCACGAAGTGCAACCCCGCCTCCGCAAGAGATAATCTGATTATTCCGTTTTTGAAGTTCAATCAAAAGGTTGGTTTCACAATTGCGAAAATATGTCTCTCCATATTCTTCAAAAATCTTGTTGATGGACATTCCTTCTTTCTTGACAATCTCCTCATCCATCTCTACCTGCGGCGACGCTAAAATCTTACTTAAATAGCTGGATACTGTACTCTTTCCTGCCCCCATAAACCCAATTAATAAAATATTATGTGTAAATAAAGTCTTTGCCTGAATACGGCGGCTGTTTTCAAGAATATAAGCAAAAATGTCTATAATTTCATCTTTATAGGTATTCTCACTTACATGAGTCAGCAGCATCTTCCGCTGTCTTTTTTCCTGTTCCGGCTGCAAAATCGGCAGCCCGTTTTCTTTTTTATAGACCATAATCTCTTTGATAATATCCATTCGTTCTTCTAAGACCGAAACAATCTTTTTATCGCAAAGATCCAGTCTTTCTCTGATTTCATCTAACTGGTTCATTGATAAGTTATTCCTTTTCTATTAGTCTCCCATGCTTTTTACGGCAATCTCTGTTAAGTATATCATAATGTCCGGCTCAATTTCAAACCGAATAGTGATTTTTTACAAACGTAACAAAATCTTCTGCTACAGGTGCAAGATATTTTTTCTTTCTAGTCACAAGATAAATATATCTTTGAATCTCTGGAGCTGAAATTGGCAGAATACAAACATTCATCGTATCCAAAAGCGGAATTTTGGGCATAATGGCAATTCCAAATCCCGCTGCCACCAAACCAGCCACAGAAGAATCCTCTTCACATTCATAAGCAATTTTAGGCTGGCATTTTATTTTCGCAAACAAACGGTCAATGACTGGACGCAGTCCGCTGCTTTTTGAAAAGTATACATAATCATAATCTGTTGTTTCCGCTAAATGAATGGATTCTTGATTTGATAACGGATGCTCTTTCGGTGTAATAAGGACTAATTCTTCTTCTGCCACCGGAAAAAACTCCAAATCATCCTCTCCCCTTATAAAGGAAGAAAATACAAAATCATATTTCCCATTTTTTAACTCCTTAATTACCTGACTCGTCGTTCCCTGTCCGAAAGAAAACTTAATTTTGTTCTCTCCTTTCTTTTTCATATAATCATTGATGATCTGCGGGATAAAATGACTTCCCAATGTATAAATATATCCAATATCTAAAAAACCTCCATTTAATCCCGAAGACTCCGTGAGAATTCGTTTTCCTTCATCCAGCATTGCCAGCGATTGTTCTACATATCGAAGAAACAATGCTCCATATTTTGTTAATCTGGCATTCCGGCCATGTTTTTCAAACAATTTCAATCCCAGTTCACTTTCCAAGCACGAAATCGCATGACTGAGACTTGGCTGTGTAATCGACAACATCTCTGCCGTTTTGGTATAATGTTCTTCTTTTGCAAGTGCACGGAAGTAATATAAATGATTCAAATTCATAGGCTTTCCTCCACGAATTCATAATTTTTCTTTATGAATAGTATAACATATTCTTCATTGCATTTGTATACACACTTTGCTATAATTATGTAAGAAAAGATTATTTAAAGTTGGAGGAAAAATAAATATGGCAGCAAAGAATTTCCGTAAATTATTTGAACCGTATACAGTAAAATCCATGACAGTAAAAAACAGAATTGTTATGACTCCGATTGGAACAAATTTTGCTGAACATACTGGAGAAGTAAACGAAAAAATCATTGAATATTATAAACAGCGTGCAAAGGGCGGCGCTGGTTTAATTGTTATTGAAGGAGCAAGTGTTTATTCGCCTCAGGGAGCATCTGGATCTTATCAGCTCCGTATTGACCATGACACCTATATTCCGGGACTTTACAGACTTTGTGAAACTGTTCATGGATATGGTTCTAAAATCAGCATCCTGTTAAATCATGCAGGTGCATCTGCAAATGGAACCTTGACAAATATTCAGCCGGTTTCTGCATCTGATATTCCATCCAAAGCCGGCGGAGATATTCCAAGACCTCTGACAAAGGATGAAATTCTTATCATTGTTGATAAATTTGCACAAGCTGCACGCCGTGCTGTCACTGCCGGTTTCGATTCTGTTGAGATTCAAGCAGGACATGGATATTTGTTAAATCAGTTCCTTTCTCCGCTAACCAATGACCGTACCGATGAATTCGGCGGTTCTAAAGAAAACCGTGCACGTTTCTTGACGATGGTATTAAAAGCCGTTCATGAAACTGTTGGTGAAAACATCCCTATTTTCTTAAATATCAGTGCAGATGAATTGGCAGAAGGTGGAAATACACTGGAAGATACTTTAGAAATTATTGAATACTTTAAAGAATATGTTGACGTTTTCAGCGTATCTGCCGGATTAACATGTTCTATCCAATATCAAAATGATGCAGATTATCTCCCAGACGGCTGGAAGTCCTACATGGCAAAAGCAATCCGTGAAAAGACCGGAAAACCATGTCTGACCAGCGGAAATATCCGTGAACCTGAAATTGCAAACCGTATTTTGGAAGATGGAGAAGCCGATTTTATTGCCATCGGACGCGGTTTGATCGCTGATCCGGAATGGGTAAATAAAGTACAGTTTGGAAATACCGATGATATTAACCGCTGTATTTCTTGTAACAATGGATGTACGGCTACATTAAGTGATGAACCAATCCGCTGTACAATTAATCCATCTATCGTATCTGGAGAATATTATAAGAAAAATTCTTTAAAGAAGCCTTGCAACGTTGTTGTTATCGGCGGTGGAACTGCCGGACTGGAAGCTGCATGTACTGCTGCAGAAGTTGGATGTGCAACTGTCTTAATTGAAAAAACAGGAAATCTTGGCGGACTTGCAAGACGCGTCGGACAGATGCCAAACAAACGCCGTCTTGGTTATTTCCCGAAATATTTAGAACACCGTGCAGCCGGACTTAAAAATTTATTCGTCTGCAAAAATACTGAAGCTACCGTTGAACTGGTGGAAGGATTCAAACCAGATATTGTAGTAAATGCAACAGGTTCTAATCCTCTTCTTCCAGATATTAAAGGATTAAAAGAAAACTTAGCAAAAGGAAATGTTTCTACTATTTTTGACTTGGTAGATAATGTAGATTCTTATCCGGAAGATTTAAGCGGCAAAAAAGTCGTTGTTATCGGAGGAGGTAACGTTGGATTAGACGTTGTAGAATTCTTTGCTCCAAGAAAAGCAGATCTTACCATCGTGGAACAAAAATCTCACTTTGGTGAAACTCTTGACTTTATTACAAGAACCGGTTCTATTGCCATGTTGAATAAATATAAAGTAAAACAGTATCCAAATGCTTCTCTTTTGGAAGTAAAAGAAGATAAATTTATTGTCAGACATGATTATAGAGACTTGGAACTGGATTTCGATTACGGATTTATCTGCCTTGGAATGGAATCTGCAACTCCGGCACTGAAAGAATTATACGATCACTTCATTTATGAAGGTATCGAAGTATTAAACATTGGAGACAGTGCAAAGACACGCCGTATGATTGAAGGTGTCAAAGAAGGACGAGATATTTTAGTTGCTCTGGAAAGACAAAATTTCATCTAAACATATAAAAAACAAATGCCGGAAGCTGAGTGTTTCCGGCATTTGTTTTTTATTCATTTATTTATTTTTTCTTTTTCGATATCTCCAGAGAACTACTTTTTCCAGATATCGTTTCAAAACAATCTGTATCTCTTCTTTTGGATTCATTGGTTTTACCAAAATACTGTGAATTCCTGTACGATTTGCCCCATAAACATCTGTAAACAGCTGATCCCCTACAAAAAGAGTATTTTTCTTATTGGTTTCCATCAGTCTCATCGCTTTTTCATAGCCTTTGGTACTTGGCTTATTTGCCTTATATATGTAATAACACCCGCCGACATCCTGACAAAACCTCCGAACTCTTGGCTCTTTATTATTGCTGGTAAAACAAAATTCATATCCGATTTTCTTTAATCTCTGGAATAACTTTTTCGCTCTTTGATCTGCTGGAGCATCATGCGGCACCAATGTATTATCTACATCAAAAATGATACCACGATAACCTTTCTGATAATATTCTTCAAAATCAATATCATAGGTGCTTTGAATGTCTTCTGACGGATAAAACTTTTGAAACATCTTCAATCTCCATTCCTTTTTTCTCTTTTTTATTTTATAACAGCCTGCCTTTTTGTGCAACACGAAATTCACAGGATGATTTTTTGTTTCTCTCTTTCATTTTTATATATTTTAATGTATAATATAAATAATTGAATTATTATTTTCATATTTACCTTCACCTCACAGGAAAGGGGGGAATTTCTTGAATCCATATCATGTTACAAGTGCTCATATTGATACTATTGTCGAACGTAAGATTGAAGAAATGTCAAAAAACCCGGAAGCTGTTCTGCAGGCTTTGATGATGCATTCTCATCGCTTTTTGTCCAGTCGTTTTCAGGCACCTGTTTTTTCGATCATCCGGCATCTTCTCACAAATGAAGACAGCCAATACCACTTTATGATCCAACGGCTGTTAAAACAAACTTCCCACTCCGCCATTAAGAATCTCGGCATTAATTTAGGATACAATTCATGGACTTATGGTGCTCAAACTATCCGCAGCACTATGCAGAAAACAGGATACTGCATTCCTTGGAATATTATATTCCGCTGGAATCCGGCAGATTCTGATGGATTGAATTTAAAATCCATCCATCAATTTATTTGTGAAGGAAACCGCATAGGTATTTTTTCTTTCTGCATTCGACAGGAAACTGCCCATCCAATCTCTGGTGAGATTTTTAACTTATTTGCTTCCCATCCAGATAACACATTTTTCTGGTTTCTTCCAGACCAGCTCCTTGCACCTATTTATATTAATATGCTGCAAAGATATGAAAATGTCGTAGCTGTTTTGGATTCTGACAGTTCCTGCTGTCTCCGGAATATATCTTTGTTAAAGAATAGGAAAATCTTATACGGCATCTATCACACATATACCTCTGCCGATTCAAACCATCCAATCACTGATGAATGGATTGATTATTTTTCTACTTACGACAGTGCTTTCGTGATTTTAATGGCAGATGATTCATGCAGCCAAGAATATCAAGCCCAAATAGCAGATTATGTTTATAATGCCAGGTATTTTCAAAAATTCCCATTTATCCTTTTAGACTTCTACTCAGACATTATACGAATCAACCACTTAATTTCCGGAAAAAACAGCCTCTTAGAAATCAATTCCGATTACAGTATGATACATCCCAAAAATTCAGATGCAATATTTTGCCCTGGTACATCTTTAGGGCTGTATTTGGCATCATCCATGCCTGCCGCTAAGAATCCGCCATATGAAAATCCAGATTTCTGCATGATAAAACCCTGTTCTTAATCTATAACTATACTAAAAGTGGTTCAAAACATATTTTATACATCTTGAACCACTTTTTTCCAATTTATATTTTATTTTTGTAAATAAGAATCCACCAAATTTTTTCCTACTTTTTGTTCAATTTCTTCATAAATTGGTTCAGAAGCTTTTTGAATCGCTTTTTGTGTTTTCTCATCCAAAGATACAATCTTCGTTCCACTATCTTTAATAATTTTCATACGATCTGCAATTCGCTCATCCGATGCATTTCTTGCATACTCTTTTGCTGTTGCAGCAGCTTTTGTAATGATTTCCTGCTGCTCCTTCGATAAATCATGAAAAAAATCGTCACTTACAATGAGAGAAATATAATGTGGTAAATGATTCGTCTCTACAACGTAATCCTGCTGCTCATATAATTTGCTGGATACAATCACTTCATATGGATTTTCCTGTGCATCAATGGTCCCCTGCTGAAGCCCAATATATACTTCGCTAAAAGTCATTGGGGTTGGATTCGCCTTAAGAGCTTTCCAAAAATCCAAATGATAACTATTTTCCATCGTACGGATTTTCTGTCCTTTAAAATCACGGAAGTCTTTTACTTCTTTATTGGTTGACATGACACGAAATCCTTGATCCGCATATCCAAGCAGTTTATACCCGCCCTTTTGATATACCTTTTCCATTTTCTGATAAAAATTCGGATTATCTACAGCTTTTCTAACTTCCTCAATATCAGTAAACGCGCTTGGAAGATCAAAGACCGCTGTTTCCGGTAAAAATGTTACCTGTGGTGCGGTATTTTGCACAACAAAAGGGATATCTCCGTCTTTACAGCTTTCCAAAAGTTCCCGGTCACCGCCCAATGTACTATTTGGATAAACTTCAATTTTCATTTTTCCATGACTCAGCCGTTTCACTTCTTTGGCAAATTTTTCAGCATAGATCTGTGTTACCGTATCTTCCGGGCTAGATGTACCGAGCGGCCACGCATATCTTTGCACTTCATCCTTGGACTGCTTTTTCTTACATCCTGTCATTCCAAAAACCATAGCTGCAACACAGACAAGTACAAGTCCTTTTCTCCATTTTATCATTTTATGCACCTCCCAATAATACCAGACTAATCTGTGGAATGAATGTAATCAAAAGCAATGCAATCAAAAAACATAGAATCAAAGGCATTGCCTTTTTTGCAATTTCCATTACCGGAATATCTGTTAATGAAGATGCCACAAATAAGTTGACTCCTATCGGCGGAGTTACAAATCCAATGGCAAGATTTACTACCATCATAATTCCAAAATGCGTTGGATTCATCCCAATTGCTGTTGCAATCGGCAGTAAAATCGGTGTCAAAATTAAGATAGCAGGTGTTGTATCCATCACCATTCCTACAAATAAAAGGAAAAGATTAATTACAATTAAAATAACTACACTATTGCTGAAATTACTTAAAATCCACTGGCTGACAGACTGCGGAACTCTCATCAGCGTCAATACTCTTGAGAAAGCTACCGATGCGGCCAAAATAAATAAAATTGGGGCATACGTGCGAACTCCCTCTACCATAACCTGCCACAAATCTCTTATTTTAATAGATTTGTATACAAACAGACTAACTGCCACAGAATAAAATACAGAAATCACTGCCGCCTCTGTTGGTGATGCAACACCGGAATAAATACATCCAAGAATAATCACTGGACTTAACAGTGCAAAAAAGCTTTCTTTAAATACTTGAAAAAACCCTTTTTTATGAAGTTCATCTACTGCCTGATAAATTTTCTCTTTATCTTCTCCATGTTTCTTACAATAAAATACTGCATAAATCATTAAGAGCAATCCAATAAAAACTCCAGGGACAATTCCTGCAATAAATAAATCACTGACGGATTCACCAGAAGCCATTCCAAACATAATAAATGGAATACTTGGTGGAATAATTACCCCCAGACCGCCTGCTACTGCTACAATGGATGTGGCAAAAACTTTATCATATCCTAATTTTATAAGAATCGGTATCGTCATGCTTCCCACAGCTGCTACTGTAGCAGGTGCAGATCCTGAAATCGCCCCGTAAAATAAGCAGGTTACAATGACTGCACACGGCATTCCTGCTGTGAGTTTTCCAATAAAATATACAAATACATCAAATATCTTTTTTGAAATACCGCCTTTTGCCATGATCATTCCAGACAAAACAAACATTGGTACTGCTAACAAAGGAAAACTATCAATACCTCCCAGCATAGAACGGATTACAAATTGTCCGCTTGCTGTAAAAGAGGGATCAAAAGCTCCCGGAAGTACAGATACAATCCCTAATCCAATGGAAATTGGTATTGCAATGATTAAACATACAAAAAAGATAAAGAATACAACTAATGCTGACATATCTTCTCCTCCTCATCTTTTCCTATGACAATTCTAAATTCAATAATCCATCTTTGAATAATCCGAAAGGCAACCAAAACAAAACTAAATAATGGCGCTGCCTGAATATAATACATTGGAATTCCGCAGGCAGGACTTACCTGGCCGCTGTCAATGGCACTCTTTAAATAAAGAAATGCATATGGAATCAAATAAAAGAATAAAGCAAGTTCCAACGTATGATTTACTACCTTAAATACTGCCTTTCCTCTCCTTGGAAACATGGCAACAAACTGTTCAATTTTTATAGAAATACACTTTCTTGTACAATAACTTACACTGATAAACCCAGACCATATAAATAAGTATCTGGTGATTTCCTCTGACCATGACAGAGATGCACCAAGGGCATATCGTGCAAAAACCTGAATTCCCATAATCAATGTCATTGCAATTAACAATGACACCATAAGGAACTCTTCTAAGTTTTCATCCAGCCATTTTAACATGATTAACCTCTTTTCACCTTTGTTACATTTACGTTATTTTTTTAACAACACCTTTTATAATTATACTTTACCTATACCTATTCAACAAATGCTTTTTATCTATCAATTCCATAAATTTTATCTATCAATCATAAGTGGGGAATATCAAAAGAAAAAGCAGTTTCAAAAAGAAACTGCTTTTTCTGAATGCTTTTATAAGCTCTTATGCAGTAACTGAAGAACTGTCTGTAAATCATCGACTCCCATCTGTCCTGGTGCAGAGGCTTTCTTTGCTGCACCAAAAGTCAGAGCAGAACCAAAGACTTCTCCACAAAGACGGCTGATAACTCCTGTTCCTGCCATAGACATAGTAATAATTGGACGATCTGCATACTCTGATGCCATTTCTTCTGTTGCAGATAACAATGTCAAAACATCTTTTTTATTCTGCGGCATCACTGCAATCTTTGGAATATCTGCTCCCAAATCCTGCATTTTACGCAATCTTCCTACAATATCATCTTTTTCTGGAGTTTTATCAAAATCATGATTTGATGCCACAACTTTTACACCGCATTCATGAGCTGCTGCAACAATTTCTTTTACAATATCATCTCCTGTGAAAACTTCTACATCCACAAGATCCACATATCCTGTTTTTGCCGTATTGATATTTAATTCTTTGTAAAGCTCTGCTTCAATTGCCTTTTCTCCACCCTCTTTGGATGTGCGGAAAGTAAAGAGAATTGGAGTTTCCCCTAATGCTTCTCTTAAATCTTTCAGAACATCTTCTACTTTATCAAACTCAAAAACACCTTCAAACCAGTCTACGCGCCATTCCACAACGTCTACCGGAATGCTGTCAAAAGTTTTTGCTTCTGCGATAATTTCCTCTTTTGTTACACCAACGATTGGTACACAAATTTTTGGTACTCCTTCACCGATTTTAATATTTCTTACTTCTACTGGATTCATCGACAATTTCCTCCTATTGTCTGCTGCTTATTATTTTGCTGCTTCCTCTGCATTTTTTAATAAAGTTCCGTATCTCATATTTACAAAAAGTGCTAATAAAACACCAATAACTGTGATAACGATATTCATTGTAATTACCTGGGTTGATGTCATTTTGGCTGCTGCACTTAAAATTGTATAATTACATAAGCTGGATGCAATCATAACAAGACTTGTAATGGTACCTTTAATTTTAGGGAACAAGTCATTGACTACTGCAGTTGCCATCTGGAGCACTCCTCCTGCTGCTGCATAACCAATAACGAAAGCTCCTATATAACATATCATAGGTGTCTTTGTTATGTAAACCAGTACCAGCATGACCGCAGAAATTGCCGGATAAATTACTAAGAATCTTACCTGCTTAAATTTTGTGATTAATAAACTTGTTACAAACAATGCAACCATCGTTCCAGCAGAATAATATGTCTGCATCATGGATACACTTTCTGATGGAATTCCAGCAACTTCTGTTCCAAATGTCTGAGCACAGTTTAACCATAACTGGAAAGTTGCTGTACTTGTAAATCCAATCAGGATTAAAGCTACACTTTCGATTGAAAAATGTGCATTTTTTAAATTGTCTAAGAAAGATTCTGATTTTCCACTTTCAGATGCTGCTGGGAATGGTGCAAAAACTGCTAATACTCCAAGAACTGCAATTGCAATACCTGCTGCCAATGGAAGCATCAAATAAGACATAGAAGTTCCTGCCACAACACCTAAGAAGAATGGCATTAATAACTGTGCAACAGAAATAAATAATTTAATTCCCATGGTTGCAATACCTGTAAATTTATAAATAATTTCTGCCACTGCCGGATATGTTGCTGTATCAAGAAAAGAGTTTGCAATGCCGCCTAAAACTGCTGCCACATAAGCAACGGTTGTATTTGGTGAAAATGCGATTCCTACAAAGAAAATCACATAAGATGCACATCCGATTAATACAGAAAGACGACGTCCTAATTTGTCAGATAAAGGTCCTGCAAACGGAAGAGAAATCAAACGTCCCAGTCCCAATGCTGCTGCAATCGATGTAACTGCCATAACGTCAGACAATCCCCACTGCGCAGCTAACATTTCCTTTACAACCTGTTGACTTAAAATAGAACATCCAATTCCATGGATAAAATAATTCAAATAAAGAATTAATGCACTTGGTAAATATTTTTTATTCATTTTGTTTTCCTCTCAATATATCTCTCTTTTATTCGTATTTAATATCCAAAACATCTTTCATATGATCAATTGGCATATGTTTTCCTGTCCATAAATGGAAAGCTGCATCTCCTTGGAATAACATCATTCCAAGACCATTCATTGTTTTACATCCAACTTCTTTTGCCATTTTTAATAATGCTGTTTCTCTTGGTGCATAAATGGTATCTGTTACAATCAGATCCGGACGGAAGAATGATTTATCTGGAACAACAGACTGTCCTTCTAACGGTTTCATTCCAACACCTGTTGCCTGTGCAAATAAATAGCTGTCTGCAATTTCTTCTCTTAATTTTTCTTTATCATCCAAATCATAAAGATTTACGATACAATCTGTATTTTCACGGATTTTTTCTACTGTCTTTTCTGCATTCTCCCAGAATTTATCTTTGATATTAAAGATTGACATTTCTTTTACACCATCTAAAGCAGCTTGGATTTCAATTGCTGTTGCAGCTCCGCCTGCTCCTGTAATTGTCATTTTTTTACCAATTACATCAATATCATTATCTTTTAAAGACTGCATATAACCAATTCCATCGGTAATATGTCCAATCAATTTTCCATTTTCATTTACGATTGTATTGACTGCTCCCGCCATTTTTGCTGCTGGTGAAAGTTCATCCAAATACTGTCCAACCACTGTTTTATTCGGCATAGATACATTGGAACCTACCAATTTCAAAGCACGAAGGCCTTTTACTGCATCCTCTAATGTATCATTGTCAACTTCAAATGCAAGATATGCATAGTCTAGTCCTAATGTAGCAAATGCTTCATTATGCATTGCCGGTGAGCTGGAATGTCTGATTGGATATGCCATTAATCCAATTAATTCTGTATGTCCTGTGATTCTTTCTGCCATTTTATTTCTCCTTACATTAAATTTTGTTACGTTGCGCCACCCAAAAGTTAATTTTTTAACAACCTTATGTCTGTATTATAACGCAGTTCTATTGATACTTCTAATATATCTTTTGTTAATTTTTAATAGCTTTTTGCTATTATTCGTGTTAAAATAACTTCAGAAAAAAATATATAATAAGGAAAGCAGATATATGAATTTAAATCAATTATACTATTTTCAAAAAATTGCTCAGCTTGAACATTATCATCAAGCTGCAAAAGAATTAAATATTTCACAGCCAAGTTTGAGCCGTTCTATGTCAAATTTGGAGGAAGAATTAGGAATTCAGCTGTTTAAACGAATTGGAAGAAATATCGAACTAACTAAATACGGTCAGGTTTTTTTGGAACACGTCAATCGAATTCTTGAAGAGGTAAAAATTGCAAAAACCAAAATGAAATCCTTATCCAACGCCTCTGGCGGCCACATAGATATCGGTTATGTATTTCCTTTAGCAAAATCGTATATCCCCCACATGGTACGGAATTTTTTAAACTCAGGCTGTAATCAAAATATTACCTTCTCCTTAAATCAAGATATTACAAATAAACTGATTACCAATTTAAAATCAGAGAAATATGATATTGTTTTTGGTTCTTATGTACCAGATGAACCAGACATCGAATTCATTCCCATCATCAATCAGGAAATGGTAATAATCACTCCGCTGGAACACCCTTTAAAGAAAAAGAAACCTCTTGTCTTAGAGGATTTAATGGATTATCCCGTAATTGGATACGACAAAACTTCTGGTCTTGGGCAGTATACAGCTTCTATCTACAAACAAAATCATATTTCTCCTTCCATAGCTTTTGAAACGCCAGATGAAAATGCCATTGCCTCTCTTGTTGCTGAAGATTTTGGAATTGGGTTTGTAGCCCATGTAGAATCTCTTAGGGAATATGACGTTGAAATTCTGCATTTAGATAATGTAAAACCGTATCATACGGTTTATATGGCATATTTAAAAGATTCTCCAATAATTCCTGCGGTTTCCAAGTTTATTCAATTCGTAAAAGAAACCATAGATAAATTTTATTGATTTTTCTAAAAATATCAATTTGTTAAATATTTGACTGGGTGTTATAATAAACTCATCATTAAAAAACACCCAAATTATAATGATAACAGCCTCAACAGAAAACAAGATTTTATTTTTGGAGGTTTCAATTCTATGAAATGTAATTATAAAAACATTTTCTCCCCATTGACAATTAAGAACATGACAATGAAAAACCGTGTCATGATGACTCCTATGGGAACAAACTATGGTGAACAAACTGGTGAAATGAGCTTTTTGCATATTGATTATTATAAAGAAAGAGCAAAAGGCGGTGTTGGTCTGATTATGGTAGAAAATGCCAGTGTAGACTCCCCTCTTGGTTCTAATGGTACAACTCAGATTCGTATTGACCATGATAACTACATGCCTCGTTTCTTCAAACTTTGTGAAACGATCCATTCCCATGGAGCATGTATTGGACTTCAGTTAAACCATGCTGGTGCTTCTGCTCAATCCAAAAGAACGAATATGCAGCCAGTTTCTGCATCCAATATTCCTTCCAAAGCCGGCGGAGAAATTCCCCGCCCATTGGAAAAAGATGAAATTTATACAATTGCAAAAAAATATGGAGAAGCTGCAGCACGTGCACAAGCTGCAGGATTTGACTGTGTTGAAATCCATGCCGGACATTCTTACTTAATCAGCCAATTCCTTTCTCCAACTACCAATAGAAGAACGGACGAATTTGGTGGATGTCCGGAAAACCGTGCCCGTTTTGCAAAGATGGTAATCGAAGAAGTTCGGAAAAATGTCGGACCAATGTTCCCAATTTTTGTTCGTATCAGTGCAGATGAATTTGTAGAAGGTGGAAATACTTTAGAAGATACGTTAGAACTTCTCTCTTATTTCCAAAATGAAGTTGACGCATTTGATGTATCTGCCGGATTAAACAGTTCTATCCAGTATCAGATTGATGCAAATTACTTAAAAGATGGATGGCGTTCTTACATGGCAAAAGCTGTCAGAGAAAAATTTGAAAAACCTTGTGTAACGATGGGTAATATTCGTGATCCTCGTATCGCAGATGATATTTTAGGACGCGGTGATGCAGATATCATCGGTATGGGCCGTGGATTAATCGCTGATCCTCACTGGGTAAAGAAAGTTGCATCCGGACGTGAAGATGAAATCCGCAAATGTATTTCCTGCAACATTGGATGTGCCGGAAACCGTATCGGAGTCAACCGTCCAATCCGCTGTACCATCAATCCAACCATTAACTCTGGATTTGACTATAAAAAGAAGAAAGTGAATAAACCATGTAACGTTATTGTTATCGGCGGAGGAACTGCTGGACTGGAAGCTGCATGTACTGCTGCAGAGGTTGGATGTACAACTTTCTTATTTGAAAAAAATAAACATTTAGGCGGTTTATCTGTAGAAATCTCTAAGATTCCAGATAAAAAACGTCTGGCTGATTTCCCAACTTATTTGGTAAATCGTGCTTCTAAGTTATCAAATTTATTTATATTTAAAGGTCAGGAAGCAACTCTGCCATTCATTAAGGCACTGCATCCAAATATTATTGTCAATGCAACTGGTTCCAATCCTTTACTTCCTCCAATTAAAGGACTCCATGACCATATTGATAAAGAAGGCTCTAAGGTTGCATCTATCACTGGAATGATCAACAACCTTTCTGCATATCCAGAAGACTGTTCTGGAAAGAAAGTCGTTGTTATCGGCGGTGGTGCAGTAGGTCTTGATGTTGTAGAATATTTTGCTCCAAAAGGTGCAGATGTCAGCATCGTAGAAATGATGCCTCAGATTGGAAAAGAATTAGATCCTGTTTCAAAATCCGGAACCACTGCATTGATGAACAAATACAGCGTAAATCAGATGCCAAACACTGCTCTTTGTGAAGTAAAAGCTGACTGTTTCGTTGTAAAAGCAGATGGCAAAGAAAAGGAACTGCCGTTTGATTATGGATTTGTATGTCTTGGAATGAGAGCTAACGCTCCTATCCTTGATGAAGTACGCGACGCATTCTCCGACAGTGATGTAGAAATTCTAAACATTGGTGACAGCGTCCGTGCTAGAAGAATTATTGACGGTGTACAGGAAGGTCATAATATTTTAAGCACTCTTGCAGACCTTGATTATCTGTAAACCTTCAATACATATAATATTCATCGTTTCTCTAAAAAAGGACATGACAAAAAATCATGTCCTTTTTCCATTTATAAATTTCTTCTTGACCTATTACTCTTTTTATTTTATAATAGCAAAAGCAGATAATTAGAATTCTAATTATTAGTTTTCTAACATTAAAAGGGGTTCTTATGAATTATACTTATCACTTTCTTCTCATGGCAAATCATATGATGCTTCAAAAAGATTTGCTGGCATTATTAAAAGATACCGAACTATCTCTCGGGCAGCCAAAAATTTTAGATTATTTAAAAGATCATGACGGTGCCGGACAAAAAGAAATCGCATCTGCATGTCATATTGAGCCTGCATCTTTAACTTCTGTTTTAAACCGTATGGAAAAACAAAAACTGATTGAGCGAAAAAATCTGAATGGAAACCGCCGTTCCCTCTATGTTTTTCTAACCCAAAAAGGACAAAACTTATCACATATTGTTTCAGATTCTTTTGAAATTTTGGAATCTGAAATATTTGAAAACATTCCTGACGACCAAAAATCTGCGTTTATGAATACATTTGCAAAAATATATGAAAATATGACTAGAAGGAGACAATAAAAATGCAAGAAAAACTAAAACCATACCTTATTTTCTTTATTGGATTATTTATTAATTCTTTGGGAGTTGCTATGATTACAAAAGCAAATCTCGGCACCTCTCCAATCTCATCTATTCCTTATGTATTAAGCCTTAATTTCTCATTTACATTAGGTGAGTTTACAATTTATTTCAGCTTACTGCTGATTTTACTTCAACTATTCATTCTTCGGAAAAATTTTAAATTAGAACATTTCCTTCAGATTCCAATTTCCATTGCCTTTGGATATTTTATTGATTTATCTATGATACTCTTAAATTTCGTAACTCCAATATCTTATCTGTCTAAATTTTTTTATTTATTAATTGGGTGTGCGATTCTCGGTTTTGGCGTTTATGCAGAAGTTTTCGCAAATGTTGCAATGCTTCCCGGAGAATCTTTTGTCCGTGCAGTCGTCTTTGTTTGGCACACAGAATTTGGTGTAACCAAAATTATCTTTGATGTATCCATGACTATCCTCGCAGGACTTCTGTCTTTCATATTTGCAGGACAACTCCTCGGTGTAAGGGAAGGAACTATTATTGCCGCCCTGTTTGTAGGTTTCATTGCACGGCTGCTTGGACACTGGCTGGCCTTTTTAGATCCAATCTTCTTTCCAAAATATAAAAGTGAATAAACTTACCGGCAGTATGCCGCTTTTACGTTAAACTATCATAAGAAACCAATTCTCCTATCGGAATTCTCATGTTACGATGCCGGTCAGGTGCTGCTGCCTTTTCATTACTGTATCCTATCGCCAAAATATTAATCGGCTCCCACTCTTCTGGAATACAAAATTCTTTTTTTAACACATCTGGTTTAAAATAACAAATCCACACACTCCCCAAACCAAGTTCTGTTGCTTCCAGCATCATATGATCTGTAAGAATGGATGCATCAATGTCACCAGTCTGTTTTTGATCAAACGGTCTTGTCCAAGTCTTTGTATGGTCTGCGCATACAACAATTGCCAATGGTGCATCATACACATTTGCCGCTTTGGAGAGCTTTTGCATTCCCTCTCTTTCTCTTGAATCACCAAAAGACGTATCGGCTGCAAATTTGCTGCTGTTGGTGCGATATGTGCAGCTTCTAATATTTTCTGTACCTTTTCTGCTTCTACTTTTTTGTCTTGATAAGAACGAACAGAATATCTTTGCTTTGCAATATCTAAAAATTCCATTTCTAAATCCTTTCTATCATAAATTATAAGTTCTAATTTCCCTGCAGGCAGGAATGAATTTATCACCCTGAAATAATCATAACATTTTGTTCATTTTTCACAAGTACGCACTTTTTTCATAGAAAGTATCCCAAAATATACCTAATACACTATTTTATACTGTATTTCTCGAAAGAAAATTAGTCTTGAAATGTTTTTAATGCGTCAATGGATCTTTGTATTAATTCTTCCAATGTCCATCCGAGCATATCAGCTCCCCGCTGTATGACTTCCCTATCACAGCCTGCTGCAAAATTTTTGCTTTTATACTTCTTCTTGACAGATTTCACTTTTAAATCCTGCACACTTTTTGACGGACGCATTAAAACAACTGCTCCAATCAATCCTGTCAACTCATCCACCGCATATAATACTTTTTCCATTTCATGCTCTGGTTGAATATTTACTGTAATTGCATATCCATGACTAGCTGTTGCATGAATGATTCGTTCATCAATTCCACGATCTCTCATTATTTCCTGTGATTTGATACAATGTTCTTCTGGATATTGCTCAAAATCCAAATCATGAAGTAATCCTACGATTCCCCAGAATTCCTCTTCCTCTTTATATCCTAATTCTCTGGCAAAATATCTCATTGTATTTTCTACAATCTGTGCGTGTTGTAAATGAAATTCTTCTTTGTTATATTCCGTTAAAAATTCCCATGCTTCTTCTCTTGTCATATCTTCCAATCCTTTCTTTAAAAAATACCAAAGAGCGGGAATACCCGCTCTCTAAAATTTATGTAATTACTTGCTCTTACTGAAGAGCTTTAAATGCTTCCTCTAAATCCTGAATAATGTCATCAATATTTTCTGTACCAATGGATAAACGAATGGTATTTGGCTTGATTCCCTGATCTAATAACTCTTCTTCCGTGCACTGACTGTGTGTTGTTGTGGCTGGATGAATCACTAAAGATTTTACATCTGCTACATTTGCCAGCAAAGAGAAAATTTCAAGATTATCAATAAATTTATGTGCCTCTTCCTGCCCGCCTTTGATTTCAAATGTGAAAATACTCGCTCCTCCATTTGGAAAATATTTTTCATATAAAGCATGATCCGGGTGATCCGGCAGAGAAGGATGATTTACATGCTCAACCAATGGATGACGTACCAAATATTCTACGACTTTCTTTGTATTTTCATTATGACGGTCTAAACGAAGAGAAAGTGTCTCTGTTCCCTGTAACAGAATAAATGCATTAAATGGAGAAATCGTTGCCCCTGTATCGCGCAGTAAGATTGCACGAATATAGGTTGCAAATGCTGCCGGACCTGCTGCCTCTGTAAAACGCACTCCATGATAACTTGGATTTGGCTCAGAGATCCAAGGATATCTTCCACTTGCTGCCCAGTCAAAGGTACCACCGTCAACAATCACGCCGCCAAGAGATGTTCCATGTCCTCCAATGAATTTTGTTGCAGAATGAACGACAATATCTGCGCCATGTTCTATTGGACGAATTAAATAAGGTGTACCAAATGTATTATCAACTACAACCGGAAGTCCATGTTTGTGAGCAATTTCAGCAATCGCATCCAGGTCAGGAATATCACTATTGGGATTTCCAAGAGTTTCTAAATAAATTGCTTTCGTATTCTCTTGAATTGCACCTTCTACTTCTTCCAGATTATGTGCATCTACAAATGCAGCACGAATTCCATACAAAGGAAGTGTATGAGCCAAAAGATTGGATGTTCCGCCATAAATTGTTTTCTGAGCTACAATATGTTCTCCCTGTGCAGCCAATGCCTGAATGGTATATGTGATTGCTGCCGCACCTGAAGCCACTGCAAGACCTGCAGCACCGCCCTCCAAAGCTGCAATTCTATCTTCAAATACGCCCTGTGTAGAGTTTGTAAGTCTTCCATAAATATTTCCTGCATCTGCTAAACCAAAACGGTCTGCTGCATGCTTAGAATTACGGAATACATAAGATGTTGTCTGATAAATCGGAACTGCTCTGGCATCACTTGCCGGATCTGGTGTTTCTTGTCCTACATGCAGCTGCAATGTTTCAAATTTTAGATTTCTATTCTCTCTTGAAATTTTTTTACTCATATTATCATTCTCCTTTTCTATTTTTATTTCATTTATTTCCTATCTGTTTACAAGGATATATTATCATAACTTTTCCTATCTGTCTAATATGAAATAAACAATACCTGCTATAGGTTTTAATTATAGCAGACATTCCATACTTTGATATTTTTTTATTTCTTCCAGATATTTTTTTCCCAATGAGCTGATTGCAATTCCTTTTCGTTTCAAATATCCAATGGTCATTTTCTCCTCTGATTTTAATTTCACAGCACAATAATCTGATCCATTAAGACTTTCACAAATAATGCCGGAACACAAAGTAAATCCATTCAATCCAACCATTAAATTCAGCACTGTTGCACGGTCATTTGCTTTAATCAAACGTTTATAATCATAGGTACTCAGCACTTCTTCTGCAAAATAAAAAGAATTATAATTTCCCTGTTCAAAGGACAGACACGGGTAATCTGCCAGTTCCTCAATAGAAATTTCCTCTTTTTCTGCTAATGGATGCCCTTTCCACATATAAACATAAATACCGCATTCTAATAATGGATGAAATTCTAAATCTAATTCATGAAATAATTTCATCAATACCTTTCTGTTAAAATCATTCAAATACAAAATCCCAATCTCACTGCGAAAATTTTTCACATCTTCAATTACTTCATACGTTTTCGTTTCCCGAACTGCAAATTCATATTCATCCATTCCAAATTGTTTGACCATCTCTACAAAAGCATTCACTGCAAATGTATAGTGCTGCATGGAAACGCCAAACTTCTTCTTGACATTTTTCTTGTCAATATAATGAGACTCAATAAGCTGATACTGTTCTACAACTTGTCTTGCATAACTTAAAAATTCAGTTCCTTCTAAAGTTAAAGATACCCCACGGTTGCTTCTCCGAAATAACTCTACTCCTATTTCCTCTTCCAAATCCTTCACAGATAAAGAAAGACTCGGTTGAGAAATAAATAACTTCTTTGCCGCCTCATTCATGGAACCTGTATCTGCTATGGTAATTACGTATCTTAATTGTGTTAATGTCATCCTTCTGCTCCTTCATGCTAATTCACGTCAATGCACTTATTGTATTCTTTTCCAAAATATTTGTCAAAAAATATGGCAGCGGATCAAACATCTACTGCCATTTCTGTTTACATCTTCTTTTTTAATAATGCAATCGCCTTTTTCTCAATTCGACTGACATAAGATCTGGAAATTTCAAGTTTTGCGGCAACTTCTTTCTGTGTCATTGGATTTCCTCCATACAATCCATAACGCATAATCAAGGTATCCTTCTCTCTGGACGATTCCATTTCTCCCAAAACTTTATATATTTTTTTTATTTTTTCCATTTGATCCATCTTTTGTATCACATCAATTTCATCTGCACCCAAAATATCTAATAAATGTATCTCATTTCCCTCTTTATCCACTCCAATGGGTTCATATAACGACGTATCTTTGGCTGTTTTCCGCTCCTGACGAAGCATCATTAAAAGCTCATTTTCAATACACCGCGAGGCGTAAGTTACCAGCCGATGCCCCTTCTCTACATTATACGTATTGATCGCTTTAATCAGCCCAATGGTCCCTACGGATATCAAATCATCTTTATCCCGGTCAAAATTATGATATTTTTTCACAATATGTGCAACTAAACGAAGATTATGCTCCACCAACAGATTCCGTGCTTCCATATCTCCTTGATGGCTTAGCTTCAAATAGTGTCGTTCTTCTTCCGGTGATAATGGTTCCAGAAATGCTTGCAAAAGAAAAGCACCCTTCTAAGCCTTTTTACCATACTATGATAACAAACCTAGAAAAGTGCTTTTCCTATTCTTTTCTTCTCAACAAATATCCTTCTTTAATTTCTTCCCCAAAATCTACATAAATCATCTGTTTTGGATGTGGTGCAGATTCCATTGGATTTCCTTTTTCATCTTCAATGGCTTTGACAACCACATCTCTATTGGTTCCATCTGGAATCATCACTTCTATAGTTTCTCCTACAGAGAACTTATTCTTCTGCTCCAATAAAGCATATCCCTTATCACTATGTCCCTGTACAATTCCAATATAAGTATAATTCTTAATATAAGTATTGCTGTCATATATCTGAGAATTTTCATCGGTTTTTCCAAAATAGAATCCTGTCGTAAATTGACGATAAGTACATTTTGCAATTTCCTCTTTATAATAGTCCATATTTGCCCTATATTTCTCTACAGACTCTTTACAGTCATCAATGGCTCTGCGGTATGTTCTGGCAACCGTAGCAACATACAATGCAGTTTTCATACGTCCTTCAATTTTCAGACTATCAATCCCTGCATCTATAATCTGATCAATATATTCTATCATACATAAATCTTTGGAATTGAAAATATAAGTTCCCCGCTCATTTTCATAAACCGGCATGTATTCTCCTGGTCTTGTTTCTTCCATTACCGCATATTTCCATCGGCATGGATGCGTACATTCTCCGCTGTTGGCATTTCTTCCAGTGAAATAGTTGCTCAAAAGACAGCGTCCGGAATGAGAAATACACATAGCCCCATGGATAAAGGATTCAATCTCCATATCCTCTGGAATATGAGCACGAATATCTTTGATTTCTTCCAAAGATAACTCTCTGGCTGATACAACACGAGAAGCTCCCTGCTCATACCAAAAATTATAAGTTGCATAATTTGTACTATTCGCCTGGGTGCTGATATGACGCTCAATCTCCGGGCATACTTCTTTGGCAGTCATAAATACTCCCGGATCAGAAATGATCAAACCATCTGGTTTGATTTCCTTTAATTCTTGGAAATATTCTCGAATCCCTTCCATATCTCCGTTATGTGCCACAATATTTGCTGTAATATATACTTTTACTCCATGGGTATGTGCAAATGCGATTCCTTCTTTTACATCTTCCATAGAAAAATTCTTTGCTTTTGCTCGTAATCCATACATTTCGCCGCCGATATATACCGCATCTGCGCCATATAAAACAGCCACCTTTAATACTTCCAGATTACTTGCAGGAATCAATAATTCAATCTCTCTCATTGGTTTCTCCTGTTTTTATACTTATTGCCACTCCATCTCCAACTGGAAGAATCGTCGTTTCCAGCTGTGGATGATTCTTAATTGTATACAAAAAATCTCTCATTCTTTTGTGAATGGTGCGGTCTCTCCGTTCAATGGCATATCTGGATTTTGCAATATCCCCATCCTGTAAAACATTATCAGACACCAATAGTCCATCTGGTGCAAGAAGCCTTAAAACATCATCCAAAAAATGAATATACTGGCCTTTTGCCGCATCCACAAAAATAAAATCAAAAGTTGTGTCAAGCTCTTTTAGAATTTCAATTGCATCACCTTCTAAAAGCTCAACCTCTCCTTCTTTTTGCATCATCTGAATATTTTCTCTTGCTTTTCCTATTCTTTTTTCATTCCGCTCAATGGTTACGACTGTTCCGCCTTCCGGCTGGTATTCATTCATATAAAGAGAAGAAAATCCTACAGCTGCTCCAACTTCCAGGATTTTCATCGGTTTTTTTAAGAGAACCAGCGTTTTTAATAATTCTTTTGTCTCTGGTTTTACAATCGGTATATGATTTTGTCTGGCCTCATATTCAATTTTTCTTAAATGATTCTTCTCTTCTTTCATCAATGAGCGGATATAATCAGTAATATTCTGATCCACAATCATTGCATGGTCTCCTTTACATCATGATCCCCACAGAGGGTTCCCATAATATCATCCATCCCCTGTGCCTGCGTAAACTCATATTCTCCAGGGATAAAGGATCGATCTTTGTATTTTGAAAAATATTTCCGAATCCGAAAACGATAAGTCCCATAAATCAATTCTTTTTCTTTTAATTGTTCCGCTATATCTTCCTCCGAGTCAGAAGATGTCACTGTAATCGTTATCTTTTGATGTCTTTTGACATCATATGCCGGATTAGAAAATGTCTGCTCCGCCATAAAATAGGCACCGTAAAACACACAAAAAACTGCACAAATAATCAGCACTCTTATCATTGTTTTAAAAAACAACTGCCATGATTCCGATTTATAAAACTTTTTATCTTCGGCATTACACATATTTTTCTACACCTCGGTAATAATCGGCAGAATCATTGGATTACGTTTTGTATTCTTCCAAATGTAATTACTCAATGCTTCTTTAATGCTTGTTTTAATTCTTGCCCAGTCCGAAATATTTCGTTCCAAACATTCTTCTACTGCCTCCAAAACAACCTCTCTGGCACCTTCCATTAAAGTTTCAGATTCTCTTACATATACAAATCCTCTGGAAACAATATCCGGTCCTGCAAGAATCTGGCTTGCATGTCTCTGTAAAGTTACGGTAGCAATAATCAAGCCATTTTGTGATAGCAATTTACGGTCATTTAATACGATATTTCCTACATCGCCAACTCCAAGTCCGTCTACCAGAATGCCTCCTGCCTGTACCTTCCCAGTTACTTTTCCCTGCCGTTTATTTAATTCCAGAACATCTCCTTCTTCCAGTACAAAGGCATTTTCTTTTGGGATTCCCATTTCCATTGCCAGCTCTCTGTGACGCATTAAATGTCTGTATTCTCCATGAACAGGGATCGCATATTTCGGCTTCGTCAGTGCATATATCAAGCGCAGTTCTTCACGGCAGGCATGACCTGATACATGTGTATCTTCAAATACAACTTTTGCACCTTTTACTGCCAGTTCATTCATAATTTTTGAAACATTTTTTTCATTCCCCGGAATCGGGCTGGAACTAAAAATGATCGTATCTGATGGTACAATCGATACTTTTCTGTGAGTTGAGTTTGCCATACGGGATAATGCTGCCATAGTTTCTCCTTGGCTTCCCGTCGTAATTAAAACAATCTGATCGTCCGGATAATTTTTTATTTGATCCGTTTCAATTAATGTGTTCTTTGGAATTTTAATATATCCCAATTCTGAAGCAGTGGATATAATATTTACCATGCTTCGTCCTTCGACTGCTACTTTTCGTCCATATTTATGTGCAGAATTAATAATATGCTGCACACGGTCTACATTGGAAGCAAAAGTTGCAATGATCATACGTCCTCTTAAATGTTCCGCAAAAAGACTGTCCAAGCGTTTCCCTACATTCTTCTCAGAGAGAGTATACCCTTGGCGTTCTGCATTGGTACTGTCTGCCATCAATGCAAGAACTCCTTTGCTTCCCAATTCTGCAAATCTGGCAAGATCAATGGCTTCTCCAAACAGCGGGGTATGATCCACTTTAAAGTCTCCCGTATGGATAATAACACCAGCTGGCGTTGTAATCGCCAATGCTGCTGCATCTGCAATACTATGGTTTGTTTTGATAAATTCCACTTCAAAAACACCCAGTTTTACTTTATCTCCATGAGTTACAATATTTTTTGTTACTGTATTGGAAATTCCATGCTCCTTTAATTTATTATCAATCAATGCCATCGTAAGTTTTGTTGCATAAATTGGAACATTAATTTCTTTTTCAAAATATGGAATAGAACCAATATGATCCTCATGTCCATGAGTAATTACCAGTCCGCGTATTTTTTGGGCATTCTCTTTTAAATATGTGATATCCGGAATTACCAAATCAATTCCCAGCATATCTTCATCTGGAAATGCTAAGCCGCAGTCTACAATCAAAATCTGATTGTTACACTCAAACGCCGTGATATTCATTCCGATCTGTCCCAGTCCCCCTAACGGAATAATCTTTACAGAATTCGGTTTCTTACGGGGCATCTGTCCACGCCGTCCTTTCATCTGATAACTATTTCTGCTGTATGATCTTCTATCATTTGTAATACTGTCTCTTTTTGCTCTCACTTGTTGTCTTTGTTGATTGTCTCTCAAATTTCTTCCTCCATTTTCTTTCATTTCCGACAATCGATTGTTTTATACTCTTTTTTCTACAAACTCACTTCAAAATCTTCTACTAATTCATTAAAAATATTTGAAATCATCTTCAGTTCTTCGTCATCTTCTACGATTTCATAAGATACAAAATCGTCTTCCAGACTGATTTCTTTCATAATCATGACAACACCATCATCCTCTATGGAATCAGCCACTAAAAGATAATTCTTTCCAGCAAGTGTCGTCTGCTCCAAAACGAAAAACTCGATTTCTTCTCCATCATTGCCCAGACAAAGAATTGTATTATTCTTTTCTTTCATTCCGTTCTTCATCCTTCCCGGCGGGAATCTAAATATCCCTGTAAAATAAAAGACGCTGCAATCTGATCGATCACTTTTTTACGGTTTTCACGTCTCACACCACTTTCCATCAATACCTTCTCTGATGCAACAGTTGTAAGCCTCTCATCCCAAAGAATAACTTCTGCTTTCGTACGACGCACTAAAGCATCGCGGAAATCCATTGTTTCATTTCCCCGTTCGCCGATTGTATTATTCATATTCTTTGGGAAACCAAGAACAATAGTTTCTATGCCGTATTCACGGATGATCTCCTCAATTCTTGCATAAGTCTTGCGAAGTTTATTCGCATCCTTTCTGGTAATCGTCTCCAATGGCTGCGCAGTAATCCCAAGCTCATCACTTACTGCTACTCCTACTGTTCTTGTCCCATAATCTAACCCTAATATTCTCATAACAGCCTAATCTACTTTAACTTTGTCTCAATGTAATTTTCAAACAAAGCTTCAATGATTTCATCACGTTCTACTTTGTTGATAATGCTTCTTGCATTCTTATGGCTGGTAATATACGTAGGATCTCCTGACATAATATATCCTACCATCTGATTTACAGGGTTATATCCTTTTTCTTGTAACGCTTCGTATACACGTTCTAAAATCATGTATACATCTAACTCTTCTTTTACAACTGAAAAATGTTGTGTACGATTATTATCCATATTATCACGTCCCTTTCATGTAGTTTCATTCTAATATAAAATCTTTAAAATAGCAATGGTAAACCCAAAATTTCACCTGTTCTTAACATATTTCCATCGTTGGAACTATCTTTCCTTCCACAAATCCATCCTCAGAAACAGCCGTTAATTCAGCCGGAATTATATGGTTTTCCAATGGCTTTTCACTATAAACCGCTGTCTTTATATATTCTCTGGTATGTCCGGTATATATATTTTCTTTTTTATCTGCTGCTTCTTCAATGAGAATTTCTTTCACCATACCTAACTGTTTTTCCTCAAATTCCCGTTGATGTCTTTTGGACATTTCCAAAAGAATATTGCTGCGTTTTGTTTTCGTTTGATCATCAATTTGATGTTCCATAACGGCAGCTTTCGTCCCTTTTCGGATTGAATATTTGAATACATGCATTTCGTATAAATTAATTTCTTCCAAAAATGCTCTGGTCTGTTCAAATTCTTCTTCTGTCTCTCCCGGAAATCCCACAATAATATCTGTTGTCAATGCCGGAAGTTCAAAATATTTTCTTATCAAACTACACTTTCTGCGGATTTCCCCAGTCGTATATTTACGATTCATACGTTTTAAAGTTGTATCGCACCCGCTTTGCAGTGATAAATGAAAATGCGGACAAAAACTCTCTATTTTCCTTAACCGCTCCACCACACCTTCCGTAATAAATCCAGGTTCCAAAGAGCCGAGACGAATCCGCTTCACCCCATCAATTTTTGCAATGGATTCCAATAAATCTATCAACGTGATATTTCCAAAATCTGTACCGTAAGATGTTACATGAATTCCTGTAATGACAAACTCCTGACATCCGTTTTTGCAAAGATTTCTGATTTCATCCAAAATATCTTCCTGTTTTCTGCTTCTGACTCTTCCTCTGGCATAAGGAATAATACAATAAGAACAAAACTGATTGCATCCATCCTGCACTTTAATATAAGCTCTGGTGTGTTCATTTAAATGTTCGATATGAAGCGTTTCGTATTCTTTATCTTTTGCAATGTCCAAAACTTCCGGCTGCAATTTTTCGTCAGGGAAATATTCTTCCAAAATGTGAATCAGCTCTTTCTTTTTATTATTCCCAATAATTAAATCAATATTTTCATCTTTTTTCAGCTCATCTTTTCCTACCTGAGCATAACATCCTACAGCAGCCACAACAACATTGGGATTCTTCTTTTTTGCTCGATGCAGCATTTGTCTGGATTTTCGTTCTGCCATATTCGTTACAGAACAGGTATTCACAATGTAAATATCCACTGCCTCTCTGGGTGTTACTCTTTCGACACCTGCCTCAAGAAGCATTCCCCACATGGCATCTGTCTCGTACTGATTCACTTTACATCCAAGTGTCACAATTGCTGCTTTTTTTCCACGTAAGTTCATAGCTTTCCTTTCTATTGACTTTTCCTTTAAATGCGAGTACACTGTCCTTAACTATTACGAATGGATGCCTGCGGCATTTTTGTATTTTTAAGGAGATGATCCTATGTGTTACGCACTGATAAAATTAAATTCGGTGAAAGATCTTCATTCTTTCGTCGATATAATGAACAAATTTCCCGGTAATTATGAGATTATTGATGGGCAGTTTACCCTTGATGCAAAATCACTGATGAGTATGCTCAGTCTGAACCTATCCCAGCCTTTCCGTTTAATTTTAGATTCCGAACAAGCTGACGAAGTTCTTCATTCCATTCAGCCGTTTATTTCACATGAATAACTTCTGTGGAATCAATAGCCTCTTTCATCAAATCATCAATCACATCGTTTAGATGCTCCTCTGATTTCCTGATTCGTTTTAAATTACCTTTTGTCACCGGATGTTTTGCAACAAAAATCGTACAGCAGTCTTCAAACGGCTGAATTGATGTTTCAAAGGTTCCAATCTTTTCTGCAATATCTACGATTTCCTGTTTGTCCATTCCAATACATGGACGGAATACCGGCATACCGCACACCTCATTGGTAATGGCAAGATTATGAATTGTCTGGCTTGCTACTTGTCCAATACTTTCTCCTGTAATCAATGCCAAATCATTGTTTTCATTTGCAAAATGTTCTGCAATTTTCATCATATATCTTCTCATAATAATTGTCAGCTCATCATGCGGGCATTTTTCATAAATTGCCAGCTGAATATCTGTAAAGTTAACTACATGAAGATCAATCGGTCCTGCATATTTCGCAACGATTTTTGCCAAGTCTACGACTTTTTGTTTTGCACGTTCACTGGTATAGGGAGGTGCATGAAAATAAGTAGCATCAATCCTTACTCCACGTTTTGCAATCATATATCCTGCAACCGGACTGTCAATTCCGCCGGATAACAAAAGCATCGCTTTTCCATTGGTTCCAACCGGCATTCCTCCCGGTCCTTTTATTTCCTGAGAATAGATATAAATGTATTTTCTTACTTCAATATTTACCATAACATCCGGATTATGAACATCCACCTTGACACCGTCAAATGCTTCTAGTATTTTTTCTCCAATATCCATATTAATTGCCATGGAATTCATTGGAAATTCTTTATCCCCTCTTCTTGCATGGACTTTGAAAGTAAAATCTTTTACTGGATATTGTTCATCAATAAAAGTAAGCACTGTTTTTCTCACATGTTCAATATCTTTTGTTTTTTCAATCACCATTGGGCAGATTCCCACAATACCAAAAACTTTCTGCAGTGCTTCTACCGCTTCATCATAGTCAAACTCACTGCGTCCTTCCACAAACATACGTCCGGACTCTTTTCTTACTTCAAATTCACCTACCGGATTCATAGCAAAACGAATCTGCTTCATCAGCGCATCTTCAAACATATATCGGTTTTTCCCCTTAATACCGATTTCCCCGTATTTTATTAAAAAGGCTGTTACCTGCATCTTTTTTCTCCTTTTTTATCTCCTTACAAATCTCCGAAGCATTGGAACCAGTTCCTTTAATGCTTCGATGGTTTCATCAACTTCTTCTTTTGTATTTTCTATGGAAAAACTAAATCTTAATGTTCCATCTTTATAATCATTTGAAATTCCAATGGCATTTAAAGTGCCGCTGACAGCTTGTTTTTTATTAGAAGAACATGCAGAACCGGAAGATACATAGATTCCTTTATCCTCCAGTGCATGAAGCAGCACTTCGCTTCGCAGCCCCCGAAAACTAATACTCGCTATATGCGGTGCCTGCCCGGAATTGTCTTTGATATTTTCAATTTCATTGATTCTCTCTTGAAAATATTCTTTTACTTGACAAATTTTTTTGGCGTTTTCATAATGTTTTCCAATCATTCTTTTACATGCACAAGAAAGACCTGCTATTCCCGGCACATTTTCTGTTCCGGAACGTATTCCTTTCTGCTGTCCTCCGCCAAAAATAATCGGCTGAATTTTTGTTCCTTCTTTGACATATAAAAATCCAATCCCTTTTGGTCCATGAATTTTATGTCCGCTCATAGAAAGCAAATCTACCTTCATATTTTTAGGGACTGCCGGAAGCTTTCCATATGCCTGAATTGCATCCACATGAAAAATGGTATCTGGATTCACGCTTTTTATTATCTTTCCAATTTCTTCAATGGGCTCTACAGCACCAATCTCATTATTTACCATCATACATGATACAAGAATGGTATCCGGGCGGATTGCATCTTTTAACTGTTCAAGCTGCACGATTCCATGACTGTCTACATCCAGATAAGTAATTTCAAATCCCATACTTTCCAAATAATACATCGGTTCATAAACAGAAGCATGTTCAATTTTCGTAGTAATCACGTGCTTTCCTTGTCTCTGATTTGCCATGGCAGTTCCAATAATTGCTGTATTGTTGGATTCTGTTCCTCCAGACGTAAAGAAAATTTCCTTTGGTTTTGCCCTCAAAGTTTTTGCAATCGTTTCTTGTGCTTCTTTTATAATATTTTCTGCTTCTAATCCTTTTATATGCTTTGCAGACGGATTTCCATAGGTAACTTCCATAGCTTCCTGCATAACAGCCAACACCTCTGGAAATACTTTTGTTGTTGCCGCATTATCAAAATAAATGCTCATATTGTTTCCTCCAAATGATCAGACATTTTTTCCTCTTCTAATGTAAACATTAAAATAGACAGCATCGTCATGCCTGCAGTTTCTGTCCGAAGAATCCGCTTTCCAAGTGTCATCGTTTCCCCGCCAATTTCTCTGGCTGCATCAATTTCTTCTTTTTCAAAACCGCCTTCCGGTCCAATCATAATTCCTATAGATTTTTGCTTTTTCGCTTTTTCAAGGAGTTCTCTGGAATAAGCAATTCCTCTGGCTTCTTCGTAAGGAACCAAAAGGAGATCCAGCCCCTGAGCTTCCTTTAATGCTTCATTGTAATTTTTTATCATAGATACTTCTGGAATAATCCCTCTCTTTGCCTGCTTTGCTGCACTTAACGCAATGGCATTCCAACGGTCTGTCTTCTTTTTTGCTTTCTTCTCATCCAGCTTCACCACGCAGCGTTTCATACGAATGGGAACAATTCTAGTAACGCCAAGTTCCACTGCCTTTTGAATGATAAATTCCATCTTATCCCCTTTGGGAAGTCCTTGATACAAAATAATTTTTGTTCCAAGTTCTGTTTCCATTCCATGAACATCTAAAATTCTGGCTTTTATCTTATCCGAAGCAAAGTCTT
Source organism: Lachnospiraceae bacterium (assembly GCA_021771695.1). Taxonomy (GTDB): domain Bacteria; phylum Bacillota; class Clostridia; order Lachnospirales; family Lachnospiraceae; genus Anaerostipes. Next base: position 37,518 of record JAETON010000023.1, read on the forward strand.
CCAAACTGCACTCATATTCCAAATCATTTTCACAGCTTAAAAATACTTTTTCTCCCACTTTCATACGCAGAACATTTTTTATATGATTTACATCATCTCCATAAATCCATGCGTATCCATCGCGTATTTGATCTTCCGCAATAAAAAAACGATACATCTTTTACCTCTTTCTTGCAGTCATAGAAACCCAGTCTTTCATTTTTCTTGTCTCAAGAATCTCGAAATCATAAGATTTTAACTTCTCTGCAATCTCCTTCTCTTTTGTATCAATAATTCCGGAAATAACAAAAACTCCATCTTCTGTTAAAAACTGATCCACAATTTCAATCAATGGCGAAATAACATCTGCCAGAATATTTGCCACAACAACCGGATAACATTTTTCACCAAGAGATTTTGCAAATGCTTCATCCTCCAATATATTTCCTTGGTATACTTCATAACAATCTTTCGGCAAATGATTTACTTCAAAATTTTCTTCTGCTGCTGTAATTGCATGAGGATCAATATCTGTCAGCACTGCATGTCCGGCACCAAGTTTCATGGCAATAATTGATAGAATACCGCTGCCGCATCCCACATCCAAAACTTTTGTATTTTCTTTTATATAAGGTTTCATCCCTTCAATACAAAGTTTTGTCGTCTCATGGGATCCGGTTCCAAAAGCGGTTCCCGGATCAATTTCTATAACAATCTTATCATTTTTAGGATTTTTAATCGTTTCCCATGTAGGTTTTATAACAATCTGATCATCTAATTGAATTGGCTTAAAAAACTTCTTCCAATTATTTACCCAGTCTTCTTCTTTGGTTTTATCAAAAGAAATCGTACCCGGTCCTACATCCATAAATTCACTTAACCGATGAAGCATCTCTTGAATTTTTAGAGTGATTGCTTCTAAGTTCTCCTGTTCATCAAAATAACAGTGAATCTTCGCTGTTCCATCATCCGGGGCAATATCATCCGGCAGAAGATCCACATACATCACTTTCATCTCTTCTTCTGTCAAAGATACATGATCCTCTACCTCAACGCCCGAAGCTCCCAATTCTGTCAGCTCATAGCTGATCATATCTTCTGCAGAGGTCAGTGTATCTATCGTAATTTTATTCCATCCCATGAAATAACAACTCCTTTAAAAGTTTCGTGAAATCAAAATATATCAATTTAAAAGTGTATCATAAAAGAAGATTTGAAACAAGATATTTATATGTTTTCTTTGTTTTAATTATAAGCCATTTTTGATAATGTCCTAATATACCACAAGGGAAAATGTCCCAAATGTGGTATCATAGTCTCGGTAGTTTGACAGCCTAACTTCACTCAAGACTTCCCAAAGCCTTTACTGGCTTTATTTTTTTGTCAATTTTCAAATTTACGCTTGCACGTTACTTATAGATACTGTATAATAT